>NZ_BJNF01000092.1 GCF_006539545.1 Nitrobacter winogradskyi | reverse complement strand
GGAAGCGTCGAGGACGAGCCCTCCGGCGCGGGTGGCGCAGCAGCAGGCGTGGATTGATCCAGAGGCGCGGCCGCATCGGACGATGCACCGGCAGACGCATCAGATGAAGGCGACCCCACCCCGGACGACGCATCAGACGCCCCCTCAGGAGACGTCGACACTGACGGCTGCGATGACGCAGCCCCAGCCGACCCGTCAGTGGCCGACGGAGCAGAGGCAGACGGAGCAGTGGCCGACGGAGCAGAACTCGCCGGCACCGACGAGGCAGCCGCAGCCGGCGCGCTCCCGGAAGGCGCAGCCGATCCCGCAGAAGACGGCGACGGTGACGAGACCGCATCAGACGCCGGCGGCGTGGCGGCCGGCTGTGACGCCGTAACGTCAGGCTGCGGGTGCTGTCGCCGGTCGCGTGCGTCGGCATCACCAGGCAGGATGGCGAGTATAAACGCGGCGGCAAGCAGGCCGCGAGCGATCCTTGCGGGGAGTTCGCCCGCCGCGATTGTCCGGATGTTATGCATCATGGGTATGATCTTTCGTTGCGAGCATCGCCACCGGCTGACGTGCTCTGGAGGTCCGGAACCGGCCGGCATGCGGTCCGCTTCCCGGACGAGACGCTCTGTTGATTCGTTGTCCGTCGTTGATGGCTCTCTCGACCATGGCTATCCCCTCGCGAGAGCCTCAATGGGCTTCAGCCTTGCGGCGCGATACGCCGGCATGAAGCCGAACACCGTGCCCATGACCACCGCTCCCAGCAGCGCGCCCAGAGCCATGGTGACGGAGAAGATCACCGTCATCCCGAACAGGAGCGCCGCGCCCACGCCGATCACCGCGCCGAGCAGCAGTCCGACCACGCCGCCGATCGCCGCCAATACGACGGCCTCGGTCAGGAACTGACCCAGGATGTCGGCGGTCCTGGCCCCGATCGCGGTGCGGACTCCGATCTCCCGGGTGCGCTCGGAGACGGTGATGAGCATGATGTTCATGATGCCGATGCCGCCGACCAGCATCGAGATCGCGGCGATGGCGCTGAGCAGC
The DNA here is from genome assembly GCF_006539545.1 of Nitrobacter winogradskyi. Classification (GTDB taxonomy): domain Bacteria; phylum Pseudomonadota; class Alphaproteobacteria; order Rhizobiales; family Xanthobacteraceae; genus Nitrobacter; species Nitrobacter winogradskyi_A. Next base: position 20,399 of record NZ_BJNF01000092.1, on the reverse strand, counting down.
AAATTGCTGGAGCGGCGTTCGTCCTCGGCCTTCTGGAACGCCGATGCTGAATCGTAGATGTAGAAGTCTTCGCGGCCATGGCGCCGGATCAGCAGCGCCTTGATGGCTTCCTTGGTCTCATGCAGACGCGACATGTCGGCGATGGAAACGACGATCTCCGACAGGTCATCCTTGCCGAACAGCCGCATCGCCGCGGTGCGAAGCGGCATCACCGCGCGTTTGTCCCGATCCGTACCTCTCTCGGACAGACCCTTGCTTTCAAGAACGCCGGTGACAAGAAAGGGAAGATTGTTGATGAGGATGTTGCTGCCGGAAGGATCAGCGATCCCAGGGAAAAGTTTGGACGCGAGGGTCGCGCCGAGCAGCACCACGGGGCCGCCGCTGACCTCATCCTGCTTCGTAAAGAATGTGCCCTTCGCCATGTCCCACTTGTGAACCGTCCGGAACTCGGACGTGGTAGCGATCACGTCGGTATTCAGGTCGATATTGCCGCGACGCATCGTGGCCATGTCCCACATCGCGGGCATCGACCCCGACACGTTGTCCATATCCTTGATCGCCTGAGCGTCCGCGGGAGTCAGCGGCAGGCTGTTCCCCGTCGATTCGCCGGCGCGGTCGACCACGATCCAGTTGGTGCCGATCGCCGAAGCCCGCTCGATGTACGACGCCTGCGCGCCGCGACCGATCGCCATCATGGCGACGACGGAGGCGACGCCGATGACGATGCCGCTCAGGGTGAGCGCTGTGCGAACGGGATTGATCGCAAGCGCCGCAAAGGCCGAGCGCGCGGCTTCCTCCAGCCAGGTCCAGAGCGGAGGCGCGCTATCGCTCGCCTGCCATGGAGCAACGGCAATCGACGATGAAACCTTCTCGGGGTCCGGGCCGCTGTCGGAGACGATCAGACCGTCCTCGATCCGGATGATGCGCTCGGCCGCGGCGGCTACTTTCGAGTCGTGCGTGATGAGGATGATCGTGTGCCCGTCACAGGCGAGCTTCTTCAGGATCCCCAGCACCTCCGTGCCGCTTTTGCTGTCCAGCGCGCCGGTCGGCTCATCGGCGAGGATCACGGCGCCGCCGTTCATCAGCGCGCGCGCGATGGAGACACGCTGTTGCTGGCCGCCCGACAGTTGCGAGGGACGATTGGTGATGCGGTTGGCCAGGCCAAGGCGCGTCAGCAGCGCGGTCGCGCGACGATGACGATAGGCGCGCGGCGCGCCGGCATGGATCGCCGGCATCTCGACGTTACCGAGCGCGCTCACCGTTGGAATCAGGTGATAGTTCTGGAAGATGAATCCGAAGCAGCCACGGCGCAACGCGGCAAGCTCGTCGCGATTCAATGTGGCGACATCCCGGCCGCCAAATCGATACGCGCCGTCGCTCGGTCGATCCATCAGGCCGATGATGTTCATTAGCGTCGACTTGCCGGAGCCGGAGGCGCCGATGATCGCCACGAACTCGCCCGCGTGGATCGACAAGCCGACGCCGCGGAGCGCATGGGTCACGACATCGCCGCTGCGATAGGAGCGGCGGATACCCTCGAGTTCGATGAGCGGAGGGGTCATGACTCCACCCTCAGCTTCGCGGGCGGACCGGCCGACTTGAGGCCGGTGATGACGCGCTCGCCATCCGTCACCCCGCTCGTGATTCCGACCACGAAGCGGGTTCGGGTGCCGATCTCGACCTTGCGGACAGCGATGGTCCCGTCTTCACGGAGAACGCGCACCTCTCCCTTGTCATTGAGCGATGCAACCGGAACGACCAGGGCGTTCTGCGCCGCGGCGGTCACAAAAAACACCTGCGCGGTCATGCCCGCTCGCAAGCTGCCGTCCGCGTTGGGAACGTCGAACAGCGCCGTGTAAAGCACGACATTGCCCGATTGCGGCGTGGTCTTGGTCTCGGCTTTCTTGTTGTCGGGACGCCGGGGCGCCGGCTGGATCTGCCGGAGCGTCGCATGCCACTTGCGATCCGGCCGGCCCAATGTCGTGAACCACAGCGGCATGCCCTCGCGCAGCTTGACGACATCGGCCTCGGACACATCGGTCCATACCGTCATGGTGTCGAGATCGGCGATCTGCAGGAGCAGCGGCGTGTCGTAGTTCGCGTTGAGGGTCTGCCCCTCCTTCGCGTCCACCGAGACCACGGTGCCTCCCATCGGCGCGGTGATGCGGGCGAACCTCAGCGCTGTTTTCTGCGCGCGCAGGTCGGCCTGCATCTGGCGGATGCGAGCCTTGGAAGCGTCGATGCGCGCGATCAGGATGTCGCGGTCGCGCGTCGTCGTTTCAAAAGCGAGTTTCGACACCGCGCTGGTCTGTGACAACGTCAGGTGCCGCTCGACATTGCGTTCCGCGAACACAAGCCCGGCTTCCTGCTCCGCCAGTTCGGCGGTCAACCGCGCCAGATCGGCCTCGATTCCCTCGACTTTCGCCGACTGCACTTCGGCGTCGATCTCCGCCACGACCCGTCCCGCGGTCACCTTGTCGCCGACGGCGACGCGCAGATGCTTCAACTGGCCGGTCACCTGCGCGCCGACATCGACGCTCGCATAGGGCTGGATCTTGCCGGTCGCGGCAACCGTGCTCTCGATGTCCTGCCGCGTGACGGCGACGGTCTCATAGAGGCTGTCCGGTGACGGCGCGCGGAATCCCATGACGGCGAGAGTGCCGAGCGCAGCCAGTCCCGCGGCGCTCAACCCCAGGACAAGCCGCCGGGAGCCGCGCGCGCGACGCGCCGGCGCGGTCCAGGCCGGCGGCAGCGCCAGGCCGTCGACATCGTCGGGAGGCACCGGAGCGTTCATGGTCGGCATCCGCTCACTGGATGTCTTTGTAATCGACATCGAACGACTGTCCGGGCCCGGCATCGAACAGCATGTAGAACTCACCATCCGGCCGCTTGAAACTCACGGTCGAATCCGGTCCGAACTTCGTCTGGAGCACGACGGATTCGTCGTAGCGGATCACGTCGAGCCTGACGCCGGGAACACCGGTGCCATCCGCGAAGCCGCCCTCGCAGCTTACCGTCGTCGCATTGGCCATCTTGCAGATGCAAAACGGCGGATGCGCCCAGGCCGCGCCGATAAACAGCGACACCGCGCCGATGGTGGCGATGATCAGTCCGCCTCTTCGAAGCCCCATCATGACCGCCCCCTCTTCTCGAGCCAGGCGGCCATCACCGGCGAAGCGGTGCGGATCGGGATCGTCGCCTGATGCAGCGTGCCGTCCCAGCCCTCCAGCGTCAGCCACAGTTCATCATCGGCGGTGGTTCGCTCCGGAACGCGCATCTCGGCGGTCTGCCGGTACGGCGTGCCGGAGAAAAGCGCGCCCGCGGTGCGGAGGTTGCGCGGCTTGCCCACGCGCAGGTAAGCGGCCTTGACCTGATCGACGCAGGCCGGACACAACGCCAGCGCGAACTCCTTGGCATGCCCGGCGCGGCCTTCCGCATCCGGCTCGCTCAGCTTGAACTCCGCGAGCCGCACGCTCCACGGCCCGACCGCGATCTCGCCAATCTCGCGCTGGCCGAGGCCCTTCTTGCCGTCAAAAAACGCATTCTGGTGAAACCACGCCGGCCCGAAGACGATCGGCGCGATCAGCACAAGCGCGCTCAGGTGAAAACGCCAGCGCTGCCACAGCGACGCGCCGCGCGATGGGGATGCAAGCACCGTCATTCCGCGGCCTCCAGTCCCAGCCGCGCCTGCCTGCGTTCGCGCACGACCTTCACCGTCTCGATCGCGGTGCGCTTGGTCCACACCATCATCCCGGAAAACACCAGTGTGGTGAGCGCCAGACCGAACACCAGATAGACCAGCTTGAGCCAGATCCCGGCGAAGTCGCCGGTGTGCAGCGGCCGCATCGAGCCGGTGACGAGTTCGAGCGCGGAGCGGTCGGAGACACGCCGCGTCCGTTCGACCTTGCCGTTATAGGGGTTGACGTCAACCGACTCGAATATCAGCGGATATGAACCCCGCCCGCCGACGCTGATATGGTCATAGGCGCTACTCGGGAACTGGACGAAACTCGGCTCGAGATCGGGCAGTTGATGCCGCACCGCCTCCGCCGCCTGCTCCAGCGTGATCCGCGGCGCCGGCGCGCCCTTGTCCACGGCGGGAACATCGCTACGCGACACCACCGGCGGCACGCCCGCCGTCGAGATCGAAATGTGGTTGTCGCCGAGAATCGCCTGGATCAGGAACCAGCCGCCTGTCACCGCCATGATCGCGATGAACGGGATCGACCATGCGCCCGCGAGGCGATGCAGGTCGCCCCAGAAGATGCGCCTGCCCTTGCTCACACGCAGGCGCGGCCGCAGGTAGACCCGCCAGAACCGCTTGTAGACGACGATGCCGGTGATCAGCGAGCCGAGCAGCGGGATCGCCAGCGCCGATACCGCGTACCACCCGATCGGGAAGCCGCCATCGAACGGCATCAGAAGCCAAGCATGCAACGCGCGCACGAACCGCCGGAAATCGAAGGCGCCCTGCTCGCCCTGCACCGCGCCGGTATAGGGATTGACGAACAGCCTCGCGGAGTTGCCGTCGGGACGCGTGACCGCGACGTTCAGGGCGAACATCGACTTCACCGGCCGCGAGATGAAGCGCACCCGCGCGCCGGGTTCCTCGCGCTCGACCGCCGCCATGATCTCGTCGTAGCTGAGCAGCCGCGCATCCGACGACGGCGCGTTCGCCCGCACCTCCGGATTCGCCAGCCACATGATCTCATGACTGACCGTCGCGATCGAACCCGTCAGACAAACAAAGAACAAAAACGCCCAGATCGGAAGCGCCAGCCAGCCGTGAAAAACAAACCACAGCCGGGCTCCCGAGGTCTTGCGCGATACGGTTCCGTCCACTCTTGATCTCCCCCAGGCGCGCGGTTGTTCCGCCGCGGGTCGAAAGCATGGTGACCCTCTAATGAGTAAGACGATCGAGCAGCCGTTTTTTGAACCCCTAGTTGCAAATTTTTTATCGTTTCAGGGTAACGGACGCGTCATCCCTAGAACTGGAACTTGGTGGACACCGTAAAGCGTTGCGGCTCGCCATAGACGCCAGTGTCGTAGTTACCGAAAACAGAGTAGTATTTTTGATTTAGGAGGTTTGTCGCGTTAAACGTGATATCGATCTGATCGGTCAGACGAAAGCGCGCCATCAAATCCAGAAGAAACACACCGCCTTGCGCCAACTCCTGCCGAACGCCGAAGGGGTTGGAATTGACGTAACCGTGGATCGTATCCTGCCAACGAACGCCGCCGCCGATAGTCCATCGGTCCCATTGGTCCGGCAGGCGGTAGGTCGTGAATAGTTTGACGAGGTTTTGCGGCGCCGTGGTCTGGATGAACGAGTAGACCAGGGCTCCGTCGGACGTTCGCGCATGGGTGTGGGTGTATCCGGCATAGACCTGCAGACCGGGAGCCAGTTGACCCGCCAGTTCCAGTTCGAATCCTTTCGACGTAACGCCGTCGATCGAGCGGTAATAATTGTTGTTTGTAACTGGATCGAAACCCGCAAATTGGTGGAAATTCTTCTGCTGGATCATGAACACGGCGGCGGTGAGATTGAGCGCGCCACCAAAATAGGCCGCCTTGACGCCGGCCTCGTAACTGTCGCCTTCGGTCGGAGGCAGAAAGTTGCGATTGATGTCGCGAAAGCCGTCTGGCGCAAAAATATTCGTATAGCTGCCGTAAAGCGAATAAACGTCGGTCAGGTCGTATACGATGCCGGCATAGGGAGTGACCCGGGCGTTGACCGAGTACTGCGCCGGATACAACCATTCTCCCAAGGGATCAATGTACGTCCCCTTGTCGTTAAAGCTCCACCAGTCAAGCCGCCCACCCAGAAGGATCGAAAGGTGCTCGATCGGCTTGAGACGGGTCGCGACAAAGGTGCCGGTGCGCGAATAGGAGCTTTCGACCCTGCCCAGAAGCGGGAAGGAAGGCTGGGGCGAGTTGCCCCTCCAGGTGAAGAAATTGGGAACGGAAGGGTCATAGGTAGGAGGGTCGCCCAGGAACGGGAAAGAAGGATCGTCATAATAGAGTCCTCTTTCCGATCTGCGGGTCGCCAACACGCCGAACGTCAGCTCATGCGTCCGCCCCATGACTTCGACCGGACCCGAGACGTTAAGGTTGACGGTATTCTGGATCATATTGAACGGCCCCTTCCAAATGAATTGGGAGACACCCGCGCCGGTCACCGGATCCGGATAGCCGGCGCTTGCCGACCCCAGCATGAAGTCAGATATGCTGCGGCGATGATTGAACGATCCGACCGCCTTCCAGCCATTGTCGAAGTTATGTTCGAGAGTGGCAAAATAGGTGTTCATGGAAAAGTCGTTGCGACTCCACACCGCGCCCGGATTGGTTGAGACATCCCAGTTCGTCCGCGTTCCGTCGGAGAAGAACAGCGGCAGCCCTCCCCATTGCGCACCGCGTGATTTGTCCTTCTGGTAATCACTGCCGATCGTCAGCATGGTATCGTCGGTGAGATCCACCTCGATCACGCCGTAAAGCACATGGCGCCGCTTGTGATAATGATCGAGATAGGAGTTGCCATCGAGCAAGGCGCCGGCAAAACGCCCGCGCACCGTGCCGGCGTCATTGAGAGCGCCCGAAAGGTCAAAATCGGTGCGATAGTTGTTCCACGAGCCGACGAGGCCGGCAATCGAGCCTTGAAACGCTTTCGTTGGGCGCTTGCGAGCGAGATTGACGGCCGCGCCCGGATTGCCGGCGCCCTGTAACAAGCCGCTCGCGCCCTTGGTGACTTCGACCCGATCGTAGATGGCCATATCGACTGTCGACAGGCCATGGTCCCCGGCACCGTCCGCATCCACCGGTACGCCATCATATCGGAATTCGGTCAGCTTGAAACCGCGCGACATGAATTCAACGCGATCGTTATCCCAACGCTGGGAGGTGACGCCGGCCGTACTCTCCATCGCATCATTGAAGGTGCGGATGTTCTGATCGTCCATCCGCTGGCGCGAGATTACGGTGACCGATTGAGGCGTTTCGCGGATCGATAGCGGCAACCCGGTCGACGAACTCATCTGCGTAGTGGTATAAGAACCGGATCCTTCGGTAGCGGCGGGATCGCTCGTCGGACTTCCCTGCACGTCTATCGTACTTAGCGAGATCGCGCCGGCTGGCGCCGCGCCAGCGACCGGCTCGGCCGCGCGCTGAATGGTGACGGTGTTCGCGCCACTCACGTTGTAAGAGACGCCGGTGCCGGCGAGAAGGCGAGCGAGTGCCTGCGTACTCGACGCCGAGCCCTGAAAGCCGGGCGAGTTCATTCCGCGAAGCTCGGACGTCCGGTAAGCCAGTTGCATGCCGGATTGATTGGCGAACTCCCGCAGCGCGGATGCCAGCGGTTGGGGCGCGATGTTGAAGCTGCGGGCGTTGGCTTGCGCCGCAACGGGATCAGCCAAAGAGAGGACAACAATCGACGCGGTACTCAACGCCGTCGTCAGCAACAGTATTCTTGTGAATCCCGCACGTACCTTGCGACGCTCGCAATGGCGTCGCGCTCCCCTTGCAGACATTAAAAGCCCCACGTCTCTATCATGCGCAGCAGGCATCCTTAAGAGACGCCAGGAAGGGCTATCGATGTCGTTCGGACTGTCCCCTTCACCCAAGAGACGCGCGAGCGGTCGTTTCACCTAAACGACCTTCTGAAAATATTCTCTCTGATTGAAAGCGTTCTAACTGATGACGATCATCACGCCGGGAATCCGCCGCGCTGTGAGACCCTGAGTTTCGGCAAGGGCCGCAACCGCGGCCTGCGCCTGACGGATCGAGAAAACCGCGCTGACCGGATCATGGCTGTGGCTGCGATCAACCAGCACGATCGGCTCGGGCACATAGCGCCCCAGCTCCGCAACAGCTTCCGCGAATGGCCTGCCCTCGAAGATCACCCGGCCTGTCCGCCAGGCAAGGACCTGCTCCGGATCGATCGCCGTCGCCGGTGAGGGCGATCCTCCTCTCCGGTATCGTGTCTGCTGGTCGGGCCTGATGGTGATCGCGGCCATGACCGGCATTGCCGTCGCGTCTTCCAATGCCGGAGCCGCCACGCGCGCCTCTCCGGACATGACGGTGACAATCGCCTCCTCGTCCAACGCCCGCACGCTGAGGCTGCCCGACACCGCATCGGTGTTTCCTCCGAAGGCGGACACGCGAAACGGAGCATCGGCATCGGTTCCGATGTCGAACATCGCCTCGCCCCGCAGGAGTTCGACAAAACGAAGATCCTGACGATACCGGACAGCGAGCGCGGAATCGGTGTTCAGCGTCACCCGCGTTCCATCCGCGAGCGAAACGTCTCTCTGCTCGCCGGCGGCGGTGCGGTAGTCGGCCTGCCAGAGCAGCCTGACCCTCGGCACGGCAACGACGGCGACCGACGCCGCGACGGCGGCGCTGCCGCCAAAGACCATGGCGCGCCGCGAAAGGCTGGCCGGCTGTCGCGGCCGGCGCTCCCGCTCGGCGTGGAGATCGAGCGCGCCAAGCTGTTGCCAGAACGCCCGCTCGCGAACGAACGCCCGAGCGTTTTCTTCCGAAGCCGCCCGCCATGTCTTGAAGCGCGCCAGTTCCGCTTCGGTCATCCGCCCCGACGACAGGCGCACCACCCAGTCGCGCGCGTCTCTGGCCGCGCTCTCGCTGACGACGTCAGGATTTTTGCTCTCGTCCATGGTCTCGCGAATCGGTTTACCGGCGAAGACAGCTCTGGAGCGCTTCTATCCTAAAGACGCGCGAGAAGCCGATAGACCCAAACACGTCTGGAACATTTTTTGTATCAGTCCGGAAGATGGGACCGCACGGCCGCCAGATGCTCGAAAGCACGCCGGATGTGATAATAGACCGCGGCTTCGGAAATGCCGAGTTCCAGCGCGATTTCGCGGTGCGTCAATCCCTCGAAGCGGGACATCAGCAGGACGCGTCTGGTCTGCGGCGGCAGTGAATTGATGGCGTCGCGCACGAGGGCCGCCGCCTGACGGCCGATGACGATCCGTTCGGGCGAAAGCTCATCCTCGGTGTCGTACAGGAGATCGTGGACTTCCGTGTTGAGCGCGCTGCGCCGCCGTTCCTTCCGCAGATAGTCGGTCGCGGAGTTTTTAGCCACGCGGCGGACGAAGGCGGAAGGATTCTCGATTGCGCTGTCCGACGGATGATTGGCCAGCTTCAGCCAGGTCTCCTGCACGATATCGGCTGAGGCGACCTCTCCGGTCCGGCCGCGAACCGCATTCTCGACGCCTGCACGATCCGTCATCAGGACGTTCAGCAACCGCGAGAACGAGGGTCTTGAGAGTGAAGGCCTTTTGGTCATTGACGGTGATGCCGAGACGGTGATGCCGAACGCTGACGACGCCAGCGCCCGGTATCATCCTTCCAACACCGGGCTGGCGCACAGGTTGTCTATCGCGCCGTCAGTTTATCCGCAAACCCAATAGATTGGAGAGCTTCTAAGTGGATTTGAGTTGAGCACCCTCAGAACTTGTAGGTCATGCTGAGAAACACGCTGCGCGGCGCGCCCCATGCGTAGCCATTGTACCAATTGTAGAAGGTATAATATTTGTTATCCAACAGGTTCCTGATGTTGAGCGTACCCAACAGATTGTCGTTGAACTTGTAGCTCGCCATCGCATCCACGACCCAGTAGCTCGGCGCGGTATGCAGCACCGTGCCATGGACCGGGTTGCTCACATTCTCCCAAGTCTTATCCATCCAGCGCGCACCGCCGCCCAGCGTCAGACCGTCGAGCGCGCCATCGAGCTTGTAAGTGCTGTAGAATGTGAACTGGTTCGCCGGCGTGAGCGTCATGACCCTCACATTGTCGAGCTGCGACACACTGTGCGTAAACCCGGCCTGGAGTTGCCACTGCGGTGAGAGCTGGCCCGAAATTTCCATCTCGAACCCTTCGCTCATAACACCGTCCGCCGGACGGTAGGCCGGTGTTCCGATAGGGGTTAAACCACCGGTCGGGATCGCATAATTGTTCTGCTTGACCTGAAAGTACGCGGCGCTGGCGTTGAGACGACCATCGAAAAAGGCCGCTTTGAGTCCGACTTCCGCATTCGTGCCTTCAAGCGGCGGGAGCGTGGCGCCCTGTTCGTTCTGCGCTGCCTGAGGCCGAAAGATGCCTGCATAGCTGGCATAGGCGGAAAGAACATCCGTGATGTCGAAAACGACGCCATAGTACGGTATCACATGGCCAGTTTTCTTGAATTGCTGGCTGTCCCCAAAGAGACGTTGCCGCGCTTCATAGTTGGCGATACGCGCTCCCAGCATCACCTTCAGCCTGTCATGCACATTCAATCGCGTAGCCGCGTAGAATCCGCTTTCATCGAAAATCTCTCTGTCAGGGTTGGTATCGAACGGTATCAATCGCGGTTGGGGAATGTTACCGGTCCAGTTGTAAAAATCAGGAACGATGTTGCTGGCCCCCGGTCCCATCGGATCCACATCGAAATTCCGGTTTGTTCGATCTCGCCTTGAAACGCGGCCACCGACAACGAGTTCGTGCTTGCGATCGAACAGCCAGACCGGTCCCGTGGCAGAAAGATCAGCTGCGTCGTTGCGAGTTTCGCCAATGAAGTTATATCGCCACAACCTCGCGCCGGTTCCATCCAGCGGATTCGGATTACCGGCGGAGGCGGAGGCAACGGTAGCGTCGTAACCGCTGACCTGGCGGTTGAGGTGCAGCTTGACCCGCCATTCATTGTCGAAATGATGCTCCAGCATCGTGAAGACGTTATAGGCTTGCTGCTCCCAGGTACTCCAACGCGCGGCGGGGTTGAACGAACGCGGCACTGTATTGAACTCGCCGAGGCTGTTGAACAGCGGAATCATTCCGGAAGTAGAGCCTCTCGGAACGTGGCGCTGATAATCCGCGCCGACGGTCAGCAGCGTGTCCGGCGTCAGATCAGCCTCGACGATTCCATAGAATAGCGAGCTTTTTTGCTGGAAACGATCGAGATACGAGTTCCGGTCCTGATGAGTGGTGACGAAGCGGCCACGCACCGTCCCGCTCTCGTTCAGCGCACCGCCGAGATCGAGTTCACCGCGATAATCCTCCCAGGAGCCGGCGCGCAGCGTGGTGTAGCCCTGAAATGCGCGGGTCGGTTTCTTGCGGATGAGGTTGATGGTGGCGCCGGGGTCGCCGACGCCTGTCATAAGGCCCGACGCGCCCTTGAGAACTTCCATCCGATCATAGATCGCCATGTCCTTGAGCGTATCCGTGCCTGGATAAAAATTATCGAAACTGGTCGGCAATCCGTCGTACTGAAGACTCTGAACGGCGAAGCCACGGGCATAGTAATTGGTTATCCCACTCCCGGCATTCTGGGTGCTGAGGCCGGGCGTTTGATCGATGACCTCATTGATCGACTTTAAACTGAAATCGTCCATCTGCTGTCGGGTGATGACGCTGATCGACTGCGGCGTTTCGCGCGGGCTGAGTTGAAGCCCCGTAGCGGTCGCGGTCACGCTCGGCGTGTAGGAGCCGGTGCCCTCTGTCCTGCCGGGGTCACTCCTCGACGCACCCTCCACATCAATCGTATCGAGCGCGATCGCGCCGGCCGGCGCGGCTCCGACAGGCGTGGGGGCGGGATCGGCGATGGTGACGGTGTTGGCGCTGGTGAAGCGGTAGGTCAGGCCCGATCCGGCCAGCAGGCGGGTGAGCGCCTGATTGCGCGTCAGCGTCCCCGCCAGTCCGGCGCTGCGCCGTCCCGCCACGAGATTCGAGGGAAACAGCAATCGCAGTCCGGCACGATCGGCGAACGCGTTGAGCGCCCCGCCAAGGTCCTGCGCCGGGATATTGAAGGCGATCGCCTGCGACGCGCCTTGCTGCGACGGAATGGTCTGCGCATTCGCGGACCCAGGGACTGCCGCATTCGTCAGGAGCGCCAGGCCCGCCGCCGATCCCAACAGAACGTTCCTGAGTGCCGATACCGTGCCTGTGCCACGCTCGCCTTGCTCTGTCCGACTCATAACGTAATGCCCACCTGCCCCAATCCTGACGTGAGGGTCTCGGGCAATACCGCGTCTGCGCCGTCCCTCGGAAACAAGGACGAAACGGCCGGCGAAACCTTGCAGCGGATTCGATGAAAAAACCGGACGAGAGACTTGAACGGAAACATTCCGACGATCCGTCATGGCCGGGTTTATCCCGGCCATCCACGTCTTTGTCTCGTTGAACCGCCCTTAAGACGTGGATGCCCGTGACAAGCACGGGCATGACGGCGGAGAGAGCCGCGCGAACGACGCTATCGGATCGAACTATCGAACGATGGTGACGAACGGCAGACGCGTCATCTGCACCGGCAGCGTATCCTCGATCGTGTGCAGGATCGCCTCCGGATCGTTGAGATCGAACACGCCGGTCACCTCCAGCGAGCGCAGCCCGTCTCCCATCAGGACGATCCGTCCGCGACGGTAGCGCTCGATGTCGGCAACCACATCGGCCAGCGGGCGGCGATTGAAGATCAGCTTGCCGCGGCGCCACGCCGTTTCAATATAGGCATCGGCGGATTCCGGCCCCGAGGGCCTGCCGCGCGGGAGATAGCGGACGCGCTGGTCCACCCGCGCGACGACCGGATCGGGAGACTGATCGGTCGTGATCGCGACCACGCCCTCCACGACCGTCACCACCACCTCGCCGGCGCGGATATCGATGTCGAAAACCGTCCCGACAGCACGGGTCTGCCCGTCTCCCGCCTCGACGATAAAGGGCCGCGCCGTATCGTGCGCGACCGTGAAGGTGGCCTGGCCTTCAAGCAGCGACAGCCGGCGCTCGTGGGCGCTGAACTGGACGGAAAACGCCGAACTGGCGTTGAGGAATACGGACGAGCCGTCCGCGAGACCAACGGTGCGCTGTTCTCCGACCCCGGTGACGTGGTCGGCAAACGCCCGCGGCCCAATAACGCCGGATCCCGCCACGACGAAGCCGGCTACAGCCAGCGTTCCCCCGCCCAGCACGGCCCGTCGCGTCACCTTGGCGCGCCGTTCCTTTCGCTCCAGGGTCCGGGCGCGGTCGCCCGCGACGCCGACGCCATGCCAGACGGCTTCGGCCTCGCGCGCGGCCAGTTCGTGCTCCAAGCTCTGCCCGCGCCATGCCGCGAAGGCGGCATGATCGTCGTTCGTCGCCTGCCCGGACTTGAGCCTGACGAGCCAGTCGATCGCCGCGTCGCTCAGCGCGATGTCGGATTCATGCTGCTGCCTGTCTTTCGGCGTCATCGCAACCAGCCACTCCAGCGCAGGGCGCGTCAACGCGCCGGCCTCCTCTTTCTATGACGAAACGAGCGGGCCGATCATAGACCGGCCGGCGCAAATTTCAGGGCTGATGGCGGTAATGATCGCGGCAATGGCGCAGCGCCTGCCCGAGATATTTCGCGACCATGCTCTCGGAGACCTTCAGCCGGGCGCCGATCTCCCGATGGGACAGGCCGTCGCAGCGGCTCAGGAGCAGCGCCGCCCGCGGCTTCGCCGGCAATCTGGCCAGCGCCAGAGCCAGCAGGCGAAGCTGGTCACGGTCGATGACGCAGACCTCCGGAGAGGGCATGTTGTCGGCCACCGCCGCGAGCAGCGTCTCGTCGCTGACGCAATGAGCCGTATGACGCCGCTCCCTGCGCACGAGATCGATCGCGATGTTGCCGGCAACCCGCAGAATAAAAGCGTGATGATCATGGATCGCGGCGGCATCACCCTTCATCCCCGCCAGCCGCAGCCAGGTTTCCTGAAGCGCATCCTCGGCCAGTTCCTGCGAGCCGGTGCGCTTCCTCAAATGCGCGCACAGGGCCTTCCAGTGCCGGAGATAAACCGACATCAGATCGTCATCGCTTTGCGTCGTGGCCGCTGTATCCATGCTTCGATGCGTGATTCCGGACGTGCTGGCGACCCTCAGCTCTCGCGAAAGAAGCGGTCGTCCAAGCCCTGATAGAAGAACCGCAAAACGGCCGCAACGCCCGACAGTTTAGATAGCGTCTAATACAATCGGACGAGACTTCGGCGGACACTGATCGGTGGCTTGCCTTTTTGTCATGGCCGCCGCGTCCGCCGCACGTCGCCATGATCGTAAAAGCCCGGTGAGCCGGACCTCTCGAACCGAGACGCACAGCGCCTCAGAAACCTTGGCGATCCCTGGAGAAGGTGCGCCGGAACCAGTCGTCCAGCAGCGCCTTCTCGTAGACGAACCGGTCACTCGAAAGGCGCGCCGACGGATTCATCTCGAAGTTGATGTCGGTGAGCCTTTCTTCGCCGCGCCGCGTCCGCCGGCCTCTCTCCGTCAATACATAACGCAGCTCTATTCTTGGCGGCGTGGCGCCGGTGACGACACGCAAATTGCTGGCGTCAGCACGCCATGGTTGGAGATAGCCGGCAAGATCCACGTCGACGATGTCGATGTTGAGGGTTTGTCCCGGCGCGAGATATCGCCTGCCGAGACGATCCAGATGAGAACGCAAGGCCGCTTCGACCGACGCGCGCGAGGTATCGAACGAGCCGGCGTCCGTATAGCGGCCCGCGCTGACGAAGCGCACGTTCACCCCGGCGCTGCCTGATGCCGGAGAAAGAACGTTGACCGCTAGAACTGCGGCGATGACGAATATCCAACGCATGATTCACCTCATCCGCTCGTGTCGATCGGACATAAGCACGAATCCGGAAGCTTCCAGACCGCGCCATCGCCAAGGCGAGTTCACATCCTGAATCGGATGGGAACAATGAGCTTCACCTGCGCGCTCATTTCCGGTGGCGCGGGAGGCAACGGCGATGCGCGCACGATCATGGCCAGAACCTCCTCATCGAGTTCGGAAGAACCTGAAGATCGCGCCAGATGATATCCGAGTACCCGGCCCTCGCTATCCATACCGAAACTCAGATAGGCCGTCCCTTCAGTGCCCTTCTTACGGGCCGCGCTCGGATAGCGTTTGTAGCGCTCCAGGTGGGAGAGCAGTCTCGCTTTCCAGGCGGAAAGAACATCGACAGGCACCTGACTGAGATCCGTCGTTCCTATCGCTCCACCCTCTAGCTGGTCTGGCGTGCCGGCCGCGTCGGTAAGCTGCTCGCTGGTGCGAGGCGGCGCGGATCTTGCGGCGAGTCGAACGCGAGGTGTGCTCCTCTTGGGAACGGCTGCCCGCTTCGGGTCCGGCACCGGCAATGTCACCGGCTTTTCTGCCTCCTCTCCCCGATCGGAAATCTCCGGCGGAGATTCCTCCGCGAGCGTCGGCAGGGGTAACTCGGCCGGCGCCGTCGATGCCGGTTCGGCAGCTTCATCCTGCTTGGCGGCGGTGGAGCCATGGGGAGGAACAGTGACGATCTCGACAAACGTCGGACCAGGCTGTTCGTCAACGACCAGCTTGACCGCCGGATCGTAAACCAGCGTGAACACGACGGCAGTATGCGCAGCGAGTGCGATACAGGTCGGGATTCTCCGCGCAACAAAGCGAAGCATCCAACTACCCGGCATCGCAACGGGGGCTCCCATCACGCGCCGCCCGCGATATGAAATCTACAGTGATGATTTGCACGGGCGCTGGTCAGCATGATCAAAACACGTTTGTGAAACGACCATGATGATGGACGCATCAAAGAAACCTACCATCAGCCTCGCGGACACCGTTCCGCATGAAGCGCGTTCATTCTTTGCTATCACGCCGGCGAATAATGCGATGTCGCGCATACGCAGCCACACGCGTCTCACAGCGCATGGCAAGCTACCTAGACCGGGCAGGTTCCGCCTTCAAGGCGCTGCGAGAGCCACAAAACTTGAATACTTCGAAAGTAATGAGGGATGCGCTCCCGCGACGCGGACGGAGCGATGCAACGTATGTCACAGCCGCTTGGGCAGGCCTGTTACGTTTTCAAGCGAAGCCTATACCCATCGCGGGAAGAAAACGTGTCAAAACAACAGCCTGGAGCATCGGTTCTGATTCAATCAGATGCTCTCGCAGAACCGCCAAGCCGGTCGCCAGGCTGCGATCAATACCTGCTACAATCAGTAAGGGTATCCGCGCGAAGATGCGTCTGCTTACGCGTAGCGGCGTTAATAACGACAAAACCGGCGCGATCCAGCGGGTCTTTTTCTGGAATGGATCGGGTTCAAATCATCAGCGCGGCGAGCGTCTACTTCAGCCGTTCAGCCGTGCCCGCAAGTCTTGCGCTGAAACCATTTCATGGGCCGGCTCATCTCATCCTCCGGCGCGACCATTCTAGCGGACATCGATCTGATTTAATCGCCCGGCGGATACAGGTGATGCCTCATTCCTGCTCTGCCGAAATCTGCACCACCAGCAAGAACCGGATTTCCAACTCACCGTTCCGCTATGCCTGCGCATCCTCTTTACCAGCGAACAACGCAGCAATGGTTTCCGATGCGATCAACGCGTTGGCCTCGAGCGGCTTACCGACGACGTGCTCATCAACAAGCGCAAAGGCTTCATCTTCGGGCATCCCGCCGCCGATCAGCCCGAGGGTGATGACATTCTCCACATCGGTCGCCGAATAGATCTTTTCAAGAAAGCGTTTGTGGCAAGCCGCCGCGGTGTCGCCGTAGGGTCCGGCCAGCGGCGCTCTGCCAATGCCGAGGCGGGAAATCGTGATCATCCTCGCGACCTGCTTCAATTTCGCTCCGCCTGCGATCATGGCGGACACCTTGGGATCGTTCAGATTGAAGGTGCGAACCTTGCCGGCAAAACTGATCTGGCGAGCGCAAGGATTGGTGCTTTGTTTGGTCATCTCAGAACCTCTTCGATCACTTATAGCGTTTTCGAGCGAAGCGGATACCGGTTCGCGTGAAGAAACCGCGTCAGAACAACAATTTCGAGCTTCGCTTCTGATTCAACCAGAAACGAAAAGCACCGGATCGATTGGCCTGCAATTCCAGACCGCGACCCGGCAGGCGGCGATATACGAAGGTAGACCTCACCATCCTGAAGGTTATGTAGGTGACGCGGCTCGCTGATTCTATTGTGATGCTCTCCCGCCAAATATCCCGCATCGGCTGGTCTGATGCCGCGTTCCGGGAGGATCAGGCGATGATTGGCTGCTCCGGCTCACCATGTGGGTCAACGGAGCAATCGGCGATCACCTTCATGTTGTTACGAGCATCACCCGGCGCCGGAAAGGGTGGCCTCGTCTTCCTTGCATCGAAATCCTTCTGGAGCGGGTGAAGGGAATCGAACCCTCGTATTCAGCTTGGAAGGCTGCTGCTCTACCATTGAGCTACACCCGCGACCACCGTTCACCTATCACGTCGCGCCGAGCCCCTCAACCATCCTGCCACGGAACGAACACCCAGGGATGAAAGGCAAGGGCTTCAAACAGTTCGGCTTGTGAACCGGCATCACCATCGCGCGTTGGCGTAGCGCGCACGGCGGTGATAGCGGCGGCGGGCCTCATGCCGTCCGTTTCCGCTCCAGCCGCCGAGCTGGAAATGGCCGCTGTCGGCGTTTGACCATTGCGCGCCCGCAATCAACCCGCAGGAATTCGCCAGCGCGATTTCATTGAGTGGCATGCGCGGCCGCGTAACGTTTCGTCCGTACTGGTTGATATCAAGCGCCAGCCCCGCCGGATGCAGCGAGCCATGAACACTTCCGTGCGCCCGCCAGCCGCCCATGAAACGGATCGGATAGCCTTGCCGGTCAAGAGCCGATACCAGACATTGAAAAGCACCGGTGGCGCGGTTGGCGACACGCGCCGTGGCGCCCGAGGCGGAACGAACCACACCGACGGCTCTCCCCGCACCTTCAGCCATGACTCGCGCAAGCCCGCTGGGAATTCGCTTGTGCGAGTGGCGGACCCGGTGCCGGACGGCATAACGGCGAACATGCCCATGAGCGTGCTGTGCCGAGCCGTACAGCGCGCTCCAGTCGCCATAGCAGGGACGCATGGCGTCACAGCCCTGAGCGACATGCCACTTCTTTGAAAAAGACCTGGCCGACGACGGCGTGGCGACAATGCAAATCATCGCCGATGCAATAAGCAGTCGGATCATCATATCTCCCGGAATGCTGGAGTGAGGGAACGCGGGAACTAAGCCCTGCTCTGGAATGTCCGGCACGGAACCGCTGGTCATGGTGGCGGTAACTAGGGCCTGTGGGTATGTCCTGTCCAGCTAGACGCGAACAGGCAAATGAACTAGATCTAACGGTTAATTTCAGATTGCCTGGATCAAGCACCGCAACCTCCACCGGTCTCGCGAAAAAAATACAGATAAATCAACAAGAAGGATGCTGGCCAGGGAGCCGCGCGCCGACCCGGAGCTTTACGCGAGCCGGGGAAGAAGATGTGGCTCACAAGATGTTTGATCACCCTGCCCAGCCGCATGGCGCCCGGTCTGTTTCAAAATGGAAGCGCGCGCCGGCGCGGGGACGATCAGTTGAGGACGCCCCCTTGCGCATCAACCTCGCTAGCGGTTTCCCCTCCCCGTGCCTAAGTATGATTAGCTTGTACGCGACCCGAGCTTTCTTCTTGGACTGACTGGGAAATACCAACCCTGAGCGAGGTGCATAAGCCATCCACCGTCGTCGTTCGTGGTAGCTTCAGTGATCGCGCTTCCGGTCCAGGAATCCTGAGTTGGCTTCGGGCAGAAGCACGCTTGAAAAACGGTGCGATCGAGACGACGGAGACGAACAATGAACGATTTCTGGGAATGGCGCAGTTCTTCACGAGAATTCGAGGGCAGCCATGAGGGCACCGGCGGGGATAAAGTGCATGACCGCACCCGAGGAGGTAAAATCGGTCTGATCGTCGGCGTGGCCCTGTTCGTCGTGCTGGCCGTGATATTCGCGATCTTCGAATATGCGCAGTGACGGGCGGTCCGGGCAGCGAACAAAAGCGCCGCGCTCCAGCCGTGAGCCTTGAATAGTGGTCATTTCCACCATCGGATATGCGGAAGTTCACTCTTCCGGCGTGCGCTCGGTTGACTTTGCCGGCGCGCTTCCCTCATAAACGCGCGCAACCGCGCGCCCGGCATTCGGGCAAGTGCCTTTAATGTCATCCATGCATGGTCGATCTGGCCGCTTTCAGCATCCGACATCCGAAGGCGTTGCGGGGGAGTGTCCCGAGTGGCAAAGGGAGCTGACTGTAAATCAGCCGCCTCATGGCTTCGCAGGTTCGAGTCCTGCCTCCCCCACCAATTATTTCAATAACTTACAGTAAAGATCAGCCCGCCATCGAAGTGAGCGTTCGTTGCGCTTTTGGGTATGGGCTGGAGCATGAGCATTCATCCGCTATCGTCCGGGTTCATCCGTGGAATAAATCGGCGAATCCGAATCGGTGCTCAGCCTCTCCGGAGTAGCGCTTGAGGAGCATCAGATTTCGAGACGTCGCGCACGGCATGACATTGGCCAGAACTCGATCTGGCGCTCTCAGAACAGATACCCCGGAGAAAGCTTCACGGGTGCGCGAACCGATGCGCTCTGTGCACTTTTGGACAGACATCAGGAATTTGAATGTGCGTTACTGCGTCGGCATTGCGCGGCACATGGCTTTCTATCGACGATGAGAACGCGAGTTGCGCTCCAACCTCCTCAAATGGAAGGATCGCGGCATGGGCCAGCCCGTCCAACGGAAGAACTGTCCTGTCTGCAAGAAACTGCTGACCATGGCCTTGCCGTCAAACGGCGCCGGGCCGCGAATTCCGCGGTGCATCGAATGCGACTCCTTGGTTGACGCAAGAACCATGAGATGGATCAACAGCAGTCTGACGCCGCCGACGGATACCGATTCTTCTTAAACGATGCCGCACGTCGTCTCAGGACCGTCAGCCGACTGCTGACCGAGCTTTCTGTCCGGCCGAGTTTCTTGGCGATTGCCGCCGTGCCTACGCCCTGTTCCCTTAGCGCGATCAACCGCTCATCCTCGGTGGGAGCCCATCTTCGCGATGATTTCTGCATCAATGCACAACGCCGCGCCGGTGAATAGGTTCGCCGGCGGCAATCCACGACAGACGAGATACTTCCGCGTGATCACGAAGCAGGTTAGGTTTCGTGCCCCCTTTAACAAGGACCGAAGCGAAGCACATGAAAGACTTGAAGCTGTACCTGGATAAGCTTCTCGCCGATTCCGAACATTGCATCACAATCAGCAAGAGCACGCTCAACGATAAAAAGCGCGAAGTATTCGAGATGCTCGCAGCGACCTACCGCAAGCTCGCCAGCGACATAGAAGCTGTCATGGCGACGAATGCGATCCTGGATGAGGAGCGCGACAAGAGACTGATCGGCCTCCTCGGTAAAGATGACAACGCCGCCGACAGCATCACCGAGATCACCAAGCTCCTGGGACAAAAACCAGAAGAACCCGATTCGCCAGAGAAATGATGGCGCTCCTCCACTACCCGATTGAAGGCCTACGCCAGAGCGTGACCTACGATGGAGGGATCGATCTACGCCTCAGTCGCAACGGCCGTAGCGGTAGCCTAGAGC
>NZ_BJNF01000091.1 GCF_006539545.1 Nitrobacter winogradskyi | reverse complement strand
GGCCGCTCTAAAAAGGCCCGGCCACGAACTTTAGGCGGCCGGGCCAGTCCAGAGGAGAAAAACATGGCCCAAAGCGGGCCCAAGTATCGCCGGATGTATCGCCGGGTTTTCCTGCCGACGAATCCCGCGATGACCTCGTGAGGTCACTTTCACTCAAACATAACTTGGAGACGTATTATTTGATCCAGAACAATACGTCAGTCACATCGTCGTCATCGCGCATGACCGCCAATCTACTGAAAACTGATGGTAGAGCGTCGTCGCCACGCCCGTAGGAATATGCGGCTCAGCCACATATCCGTGATCCGCAATCCAGGAACACTCCCAACTCCCGGACATTGGCCTCAAACGGACCGATCTTCAGGTCGGTTCGTGTGAACCTGGAAAATAAGGAGGTCAGCATGGATGAAGACAGTGATGCCCGAATGCCTCAGGACCCGACCAGCAGGCTGTTCCTTTTCGCGGGCAGCTTCGGACTTGTGGCGGCTCTCGTAGGGTCCGGGCTTATCGTCGCGGCGGCTAGCTTCTAGAGCATGATCCCGACCCGAAGGGCCGCGCCAGCGCAAAGTGGAAACCAGTTTTCGTAAAGGATCATGCTCAAACAAAAAGACAAGCGACGAGTCTGATTCAACGGGGTTGAATCGAGTTCAACGCAGTTGAAACAGACTCTAGCTCTTGCAACAGCTTGCGTTGGCTATAGCGGGAGCGCTTGGTGAATCACACTTTACGCCGCGCGGCGGAGCTTGTTCGCCTGCGGCGTCGGCTAACACGCTAATGTGCCGAATCCCCGGCAATGATACCGCCGCCGATAAGGTCGCCGAAGCTCAATAAAAGCTCAAGCAAACCTTCGTCCATCTCTTCTTGCCAGAGAATTTCCGCTTCTGATTGAATCAGGAGCGAAGCTCTGGATCGTTGTTTGAACGCGCTTTCTTCAAGCGAACAGGTGTCCACCTCGCTCGAAAACGCTACTCAAGCTCATACCAAGCCGGACAGCCTCTGATTCGTAAAGGATCCGTAGCTTTCGCGGTTTGAACTCAAACTCATCTATGAAGCTGAGCGTGAACCGCTGCTTGTTGTTCGTGAGGCATGTCATGGGGACCGCGCCCGTTGGTGACATACACGAGGCTGGCCATCAGCATGATGACCGAGCACGCGATAGCCCAGCCGGCCGGATTGTTATTCCGCGCCTTGGGAAGACTGTTGTCATGCGGGACAAGGTTGTCATTCTGGAACAGGTTATCATTCAGGACTAGCATGGGCCCTCCGGCCATTGTTTAGCGGTGAGAAACCTCTGTTACCGATCGATCCGAAGGCGGCCGAACACCGGCGCGTCATAGCCATCAGGGAGAGCCGGAAGGTTTCGCAGTCGCTCCGCTATGAAGTTGACAAACACATAACAGGGCTTCGATCTCCGGTGCAGTGCAAAATCGGCATAGCTGCGATACGGCTGCGGCATAACGCTGCAGCGTCAGCGATCGTGTTCACATTGTGGCAGCGACCCAACTGACGCCAGAGATTGCGGCGTGCAACAATTCCGGCCGACTTTGCGCGATCACAAAGACAGGAAGATTTGCGGGATGCAGGCTCCGCGCGAGGGAACCGCCGGTGCGTCGAAAAAGCGGTTTCCCAGCAGACGGTTAACCTCAAGCTGGAGCGACATGAACACGCCTCGGAAGGACATCCATAACTCCAATGTGCCGAAGCTCTGTCAGAGCTGCGAGGTACGGCACAAGGGCATGTGCGGCGCGCTCAACGCCAATGAACTAATGGATTTCGCCAGGCATACGCGTGTCGTGAAGGTATCCGCCGGCGATGTTCTCCTGCAGGAGCAGGGATCGATCAGTTGCTATGCGAATGTCATGCGCGGCGTGCTGAAGCTGACCAAGACAATGGCCGATGGTCGCCAGCAGATCGTCGGACTTCAATTCGCGCCCGATTTCGTCGGACGTCTCCATCAAGACGAGAGTCCTGTCCGCGTCGAAGCCTGTTCAGGTGTTGAGGTCTGCAGCATAACCAGAAACGCGCTGCGGAAGATGCTCGAAAAAAATCCGGCCCTCGAAACAAAACTGCTGCACCAGGCCCTGCGTGAGGTCGATCAGGGTCGCGAGTGGATGTTGGCGCTCGGACGAAAAACGGCGCGCGAAAAGGTGGCCAGCTTTCTCATGATGATGGTTCGGCAGATCGATCCGTTTTCAGGAGGCAACGCCGCTACGGCTTTCGATCTTCCGCTTACGCGCGCGGAAATTGGCGACTTTCTCGGTTTGACGATTGGAACCGTTTCGCGCGAGCTCACGTGGCTGCGGCGAATCGGAGTGATTCAGATTTCCTCGCACCGCCACATCGATGTTCTGAAGCTCGAAGCGCTCCGCCAATACGCCGGCTAAGCGAAACGGTCCTCGCACGAGCGCCTTTCTCAAAATCAGCCCATGTCATGACGAACCCTAGCTTATGCATAACTAACTGAATACAAAAATAAACCTCAAACAGGCGAGTGACGGATGGCGACGGATATCGGGTTATGATAGCCGTCTGGAGATCAGGCGCCTCATAGCTTCGCTTCGCAGGCTCCCCTGCCTCTCCACTATTTCAGATCTCCAAGTTTACGATTCTCGATAGATTCCGCACCATCCGGGACACGCCTACATGAGCGATCGTGATCGAGAGCCGCGATTCCGGCGGGGTTCACGCCCGGGGAGCGACATTCACACCAGGGATGCCAAAGGCCGGAACCATCAGCCAAAGCACGGTTCGGCGCGAAAGAGCCGCGAGACCGGCCCTGATGGTCCGGCGGTGCTTTATGGCTGGCACACGGTGACAGCCGCGCTGGCCAATCCTCGCCGCCGCATCCGAAAACTGCTCGTCACGGAGAACGCCGCGCGACGGCTTACGCATGAAAATATCACCACCCCGATCTCGCCTGAGATCGTCCGCCCGAGCGCGATCGACCAGCGCCTGGGCCCCGACGCGGTTCATCAGGGACTACTGGTCGAAGCTGATCCCCTGCCCTCGCCTGATATCGAGACGCTGACGCAGGAAGGCATCGTGCTGGTGCTCGACCAGATCACGGATCCGCATAATGTCGGCGCGATCATGCGATCGGCTGCGGCTTTTGCAGTGAAGGCCATTGTCACCACGGCGCGCCACAGTCCCGAGGCTACCGGCGTGCTGGCAAAGTCTGCCTCAGGCGCGCTGGAGATCGTGCCGCTGGTGCTGGTGCAAAATCTGGCGCGCGCGCTCGCAGGGCTGAACGATCGCGGCTTCATGACCGTCGGCCTCGACAGCGCCGGCAGTGAGAATCTCGCCTCCATCCAGTTGCGGCAGCCATTGGCTTTGGTGCTGGGCGCCGAAGGCAAAGGTCTGCGGCAATTGACGCGGGACACATGCAGCGCGGTCGCGCGCCTCGACATGCCCGGCCACATCAGGAGCCTGAACGTCTCGAACGCCGCGGTGCTGGCGCTTTATATCGGCGCCAGCCGTCTCGGCCTCATGCACTGACGGCGCGCCGCTCAGTCGTGATGATACTGTACAGCATGACGGTAATCATGATGATGACCAGATCCGTAGATCACACGCGGAAGAGCGGCGCGATGGCCATCGCGTGAAGCGTGGCCGTAACGCAGATGACGGCGACTATGCGGGTGGCCGTCATGCCGGTTCCGATTCCAGCGATAGCTGTATACGACCGGTCCGGCCGCCGGCGCGCCATCATAGTAGTGGTGCATGGCGTGGGCGTAACGGCCGCCGTCATACGGATAATAATAGGGACGGCTGTAGGCATTCCATCCGGCGACAGCGCTTTCCTGATAGGTCGGCACCGGCGCGAAGTTGCCGGGACCACTGAAGGCCGGCCCCTGATTGACGTAATAGTATTGCGTCGGAGACGGCAGGTGCTCATAGCCTGCGAATCCGTAGCCGGCGCCGTAATAGCCGGGACCATAACCCCATGCGCAGGAGCCATACGAGAGGCATGAAGCGCATCCGCCCGCGTACCACCCTCCGCATGCCATCGCGGGCACGACGCTTGCGGCCACCATGGCCGCAACCGCGACCATTCCGGAAACCATCTGACGCATAACTCTCTCCTGCTGTTTTTTGTTCGATTTAGGCCGTGGATCTCAACGGAAGTCGAGCGGCGAGCCCGATGGCCCGATCCGGGGCGCTAGGATCACCGGAGGCGGCATCTGCGGGATGTCGGATTGCGCGGGCGTCGGAGCGGAACGGGCCGACCACGACTGATGAAAGCTTTCGGCGCGCCGCGGCAGCCTGCGATTGGACGGCGGCTCGATTTCGAGGCGGCCGTAACCGGGGGTGCGGCCAAGACTCGGATAGTAGTGACCGACATACGGTTCGACATCGACGTAGCGTCCGCCATACACCGTGGGCCGCGGTTGCATCCTCCTGCCAAGCCCCCAGTTGCCCTCGACGACGGCATAGGATGCATCGACACCATTGATGATAATGGGAACGCCGGGCCGTCCGGGAATCACAATCTCCGGACCGCTTCCGGCCAGAGCCGTCAACGAGGTCCCGATCATAACAGCCAGCACTAGTCCGATACGCATCACTGGATTCCCGGTTCAGGGCAAATCCTAATCGAACCGATGCCGGCAAGAGTTAAGGCTGCCACCGAAACTTCCGGTAAGCCTAACGTGCCGGGATGCTCGGGGTTCAAATGCGAACGATCCCGCTGCGGAACCGTTAACGCGGAGTCCAGCGATATTGACGGACCCCAAGCATTGACGATACCGGCACGCCGCCATAAGCAGGCTTGGTGTACGCAGAGGGGCCAGTCGTGCGGGAGCTTACGCCCGCTGTTGTCCACTCGTGTTTTGGTTTATTGTCTTGTCGTAGGGTTTTTCGAGCGAAGCATGTCCTCGGGCTTGAGCCCTAAGGATGGAATGACCGGTTCGCCGCAAGAAATGCGACCAGACAACAATTTTGGAGCATGGTTCGATTCAACTTGATCGGATCATGTTCAAGAGCGGGATGAGGAGAAGTGTGGCGCGGTCCTCTGCCCACACCCCGCTTCTGGAGAATAGTCGATCACGTTCATGATTCTGAATCGATTCGATCTCAGAACCGTCGTGATCCAGGCCGGCGTAGCACAGCGGTAGTGCAGCGGTTTTGTAATCAGATTTGGACGTGAGACCTTAGGATACCCCACGTTCTACGCAGGTGATTATTGCGGTGAATTTCCCAGTAATTTCGGTGTTTGTCGTTCCATTGAGCATCGGTTTGTGGGACCCTACGGGACCTGCAACTCCCCTGCCGAATTTACCCGGCCGGTTACCCCGGACAAACCGATGCTCCCCGCAAAGCTCCCTGCACAGCACAAACGCGCCACTGCGTTCATCAGCAATTTGAAGGCGACCAATACCCGTCAAGAAATCCCTGACGACGTTGGCAACGGCCTTTACCTCATTGTGCAGCCACGCCCCTCCGGATCGATGTCATGGGCCGTCCGGACGAAGCTGGACGGCAAGGCCATCAAAATCACCCTAGGCCGCTATGACGAAGAAGGCTCAAGCCAACGGATCGACCGACCATCCACAAAGCAAGTCCTGAACATCACTCAAGCGCGGGATTTGGCCAAACGCGTGAAAGCTGATGTCGGCCGCAATCATGATCCGCGCCAATCGAAAACCGACAAACTGAGCCTCGACTATTGGCTTGATGAATTCGTGAAAACTGCACGATCCGCCGGGTTCAAGGGACGCCCGGTCAAGGCATCCACAGCGGATGAATATCAACGGATCATTGAAACGGATATCAAGCCCAACTGGAAACACGTTGCCGATATTCGCGATCTTGATGACCGCGACATTAAAAAGCTAATCGACAAACTGGCACCCGGCGCACGACGAAACGCATTTGCGGTGTTGTCAACATTCTTCCGATGGAAATCCGTCAAACGTGTTATCGGGCGCAATGTGATCGAACTCGCGGACGCTCCACCAAAACCACAAAGCCGCGACCGCGTTCTCTCCCACGATGAAATCAAGGCTGTTTGGAATGCTGCAACATCATGCGGGTATCCGTTCGGACCTATCGTGAAATTGCTTTTGTTGACCGGGCAACGGCGGGACGAAATCGCAAATCTCAAATGGTCCGAATTGTCCGAAGAACTCGACACGATCACGTTCGAGGGATCGCGCACCAAAAATGGACGGGCTCATATTGTGCCGCTTCCCAAAATGGCAACTGCGATCATCAAGGCGCTACCGCGAATTGCAATCTCAAATGACAAGATGTCGGACTACCTTTTTACGACATTTGCGACCAAACCATTCAGCGGCTTTTCAAACGGAAAGATCGCGCTCGATAAGCATTGTGATCCGACTTTACCGGACTGGCATTTGCACGATTTGCGACGAACATGCGCAACCGAACTCGCCAAGCTTGGAATAAAGCAGGAAGTGACGGAATCAATCCTGAACCACAAATCAGGCAAAGTCAGCGGCGTTGCGGCAATTTACAACCGGCATGAATATCACGATGAAAAACGCGACGCCCTGAAAGTATGGGCCGACCGCTTGCGAACAATCGTCATCGATCGGCCGCGACCAAAGCTTGTCGCATCTGCCTAACGTCTTAGCCGCCGTCCAGCTAGATCACCAATATTCAATGCGACAACCATCGCGTTGAAGACGGCGAGATACCACCAGATCATCACAGCCGGTAATTACGGCGGCGCAATGGCGTCATTGAATTCGCAACGCGCCGTCAATTTCTTGCTATCATCGTCTTGCTCGACGGCTCAGCTCAGCTACTTTCATCAGCCGGTTGTACGAAATTGGACACTTGGGAGAGGTGGATGCTCTTGCACTTCGTGGTCATCAGCTTGTTCGAAGAGCGCTATGCTAGCGAAGCACGTCTCGGACCTAAAGACCCCGACCATGCGCATCAACGGGTCGCTCAGACCCTCGGCAGCATGGGCGTGAAGGCCGGGCCGGCTCAGGACCCCATGTGGTATCTGATACGCGAAGGTAGGAAAGTCGGGTACGTCAAGGTCTTCCGCGAAGAGAGGTATGCGCGAAATTGGTTTCGCGACCTTGCCGGGCAGGAAAGCAGCCAAAACTTTTGGGCGTTCTGGCGCGATGGGCAGCCGCTAGCTCTTGTCGAGGGCGCCAACGCTCGGGACGCCAATCAGTTTGTGAAGTCTATGTCGCTGTGCCGCGTCCGCGCCTTCTCAGCCGAGAGCGCTGCTGATACAGGCTGGAAAAAGTGGATATCTGGGCATCTGACGGCTGAGGAGGTTTTTCTAGATCGCCTCCGAGACCGGAGCGCTGGCAAAGTCGAGCCGCCACCCGAAGCCAAGCCCACGCCCGAGCCAGCACGGCGTAAAGGGCAGGCCGAGCCAAGCGGCTGGCAAGTTATGCACCAGAACATTGGCGAAGGAACGCGACCGAGCGTAGAGCTGCGCCAGAACATCACGATCACTGGGATGGCTCCATCGCAGCCCTCCGCCGTCCTCAGTGTCGTGTTCAAGCTGACGAGTGAGGGTCTTGTGAGCGATCCTGAAGCGGCGGGAAGCGGCGTTCGATTTGACCGAAAGCTCAGCTTCTTTCTTCGACCTTTCCGCCTACCGCACGCTGCAGAGTTCGTGATGGGTCTAGCGACCCTAGATCAGTCCCGAGCTGATCGTTTCCATGTCCTCGCATCACCGGTTGATCTAGAGACATCTATCATTAAGAAGTTCTCCGGCTCTACTGATGTTGCCAACTGCGTTGAGCTGCTCCGTCTCGGTAAAGAATTACTTTTTACGATTTCCGATGATGTTGAGACGCTTGTGAAGCTATCTCTTCCCAACGATGGTGAATTCAGACGCCTTATGGATGAAGCCCACGAACGCTTGATGCAGACCGAAATTACCTATTACTACATGAGACAACAGCTTCGCCGCTAAGCCTTGGCTTCCAGCTCACGAATTTCGTTACTTAGCGATATCACCGGCCGCGAATGCAGCCTCTACACCGCGTAACCCGACCGCTGAGCCAGATAATCCTTATGTTTGGTCATCACGTCCCGGCGGATGCGACGTGCGCGGCGCGGCAACCGGATGTTT
>NZ_BJNF01000090.1 GCF_006539545.1 Nitrobacter winogradskyi | reverse complement strand
AAACCGGTCAGACCTCAGGAGCGCGCCTATCACGATCTGCAATGAACTATTTCAGCAGACGGGACGTCGGAATTTTATTTTTGTGACTACAATCCAGGTGAATTGATCCACCTATCGACAGTTATGGCGTGATCGGCCCGGAGGAGTTTTTTTCAGTATTACGTCTCGGTCGACTCATATGAGATCAAGCCGATCTTTTCGTGCACATCAGTAAGAGTAACAAATACGGACGCAGCTTCGGCCATTCTGGTCCCCACACGGCATTTTCAAATAAAGATAATGATGCCAGGGGATACCCCACCGGTACAACGGACGTACGTTGATATCGCTTCGGAGACTTGACCTAGGTTTAGGGCCGGACGAGGGTTGAGGCGCCTCAGGATCAGATCAAATACGGACAGAACTGTTTGACATAGGCAAGAAAACGTTCCGCCATCGACAGTCTACGATCAGTGCTTTGACAAGGTCGGTGATGATTGTCGTGTGTTTCAGCCATGAGGACCGTCCGAGTGGATAAGTCATAGTTAGCGCGTGTGTTTCCCAAGCGGGTTATGCATGAGACTTATCGGTAGAGATTCCAGCCGACGTCGTTCATCGCAAGCAATCGATGCTGTCCGGTGTGAGGCCGACAACTCAACTTGTTATCCGTTGAAACCTTCGCTGAACGCCACTTTGTTTTGGATATGGTTTCTATATCGGCTTGGAAAGCTCGCTAGAGATGACCAATGCTTCCATACGCTGCCTTAACAGCGATGTCGGTCAGATCCTTCCGACGACAAATGCCACCCGCTGCGGCCTTCAGAATCTGTTCGGCCATGAATGCCTTGGTTGAGGAATCCGACTGGATTTGGAGAGCAGCATCATCAAGAGCTGCGCGTAATGTCCGGGTAAACTCCGGTGAGAATTGCGACATTTCGTTCCTCCGTTCCAGTCTGGCCCTTTGCTCTTTGATACCATAACGCTATATTCATATGAATATAACTCAATGCGAGCCGAGATGTCTACGCATAAAATGGCAAGTGGATGGTCGTGGCAACAATGTGCTGCTCGAGCGTCTATCTGCCGATACCATGCCCATGTAAATGTCCCCCGCAGAAACTTCGATGGATGGTACGAGCTTATGAATCCGGAGGAGAACGCCGGCGTATTGGATTCAACGGCTTTGAAATGCGGCCTGGTCTGACGTCCGCCCGGGTCGAACAAGAACTGACAGCCACGATGGCGCAGTGCACAGGAGTAACGTCGTCGTCCTGGCGAGGACGGAATAGCGGGATATGCGTTCCCAATGCCACCATGAATATTGGTGTCGGGGCAGGGCTATCTAGAGGGCGTCCAGGAAAGCAGAAGCCGCGTGACCGCGGTCAGTTCCGTACTGGTTGACCGGCTGCTGACTCATGTCACAGCTGCGTCGTGCGACAAGTGAGACTACCGCACTATCTTCACCTTTATAAGCCACAACCGCATGTAATCTATTTGTTGGAGAGAGTGGAGGTATACTCGCTTTCGAGCAGACCCATGATGATATCATCATGCCACCGGCCGTTCACAAACCAAGCTTCCCGTTCGCTACCCTCGATTTTAAAACCACACTTTTGATAACATCGGATTGGCCGCTCGTTATAGGCAATGACGCGAAGCGATACTCTGTGGAGCTTCAGTTGATCGAAAGCGAAGCCAAGTACCAAACGCGTCGCTTTGCTCCCGAGACCTTCTCCGAGCAGGTCGGGCCAAAATATTCCAATTGCGAATGACGCTCGTCGGTCATGCATATCAACTCGGTCAAGACGCGCCTCCCCTATAATTTGTTTTTATTCGATTATCTAAGCGAATGGATGGTCAACGAGACGACGAGCCCAGGCGAGAGAGCCATCTCGTGTCCTTTTTGAGAGTGTGTATGCACTGCCGCCAAACGTCTCATGGATGTGTGGGTCCGTAGGAAGCAAGAACAGACCCTCCGCATCATCGAGCGTGGCTTTTCGCAGCGTTAGATTATCGCCCTGCAATGTGGGTAACGTAGGGTTTGTGCCATCTTGGGAACTCTACACGATCAGCAATTTGCGACAGGCGCGGGTATCTCGGCCTGTTCGGATCGTCCTTACGTAAGATCATTGGCCGACTACCTCAGGCCAAGCCTTGCAGGCGCTTCGCCGCCAATTATTAGCAATAAACTCGCGGTCACTGTCTCCAAAAAACGCATCGAGACCATCTGTTTGGCATGGAGTCTTTCGGTAAGACTACTCGATAAAGAAGAACGAGCTTCCTGATAAAGGCGCGCCAATAGGTAGCAAACGCCACCGAATTATCTAACCAGAAAAAATGGTAACCTGACGTCTTATCCGAAATTCCTCTTCTCGTAGATTGTGGAAATGGCGGTTCCATCCCAGACATAGCAGAGGTGTCGTTCCTGCCGACAATTGGATAGAAGCCGGGGACGAAACACGGCGGCACATTCACCCCCATCATCACGAACGCTTGCGTAGACGATTCCATTGGAGCCGTTTTCCTGGAGCTTCAGAGCGAGTTCTTGTGACGCCGCATAGCTGTTGAGGTGGTAGTAGGCGGCATGACTTTCGCGCATTGCTCGGATGTCATGCAGATCGGCATCGAGATCGACGGCATAGACCCGCATGTCGATTTCCTGGGCGGGTTCGCTGGTTGCCTGCAGGAAGCGAACACGATGGTAGAGGGTTTCGGCAATCGCCGTCTCGATCGTGCGCCCTGCATAGAAAACGCCATACGTTCCGTTCGTAAAGCGATCCCCGTCGGGATTGAGGTGGGTGAACGCAGCCATGATCGGCGTGCTACCCGGTCCAGACACTCTGTCCTCGGGTGCCACGAGGAGAATGTCTCCCGCCTCCTCGCGCAGCCTGTCATTGGTCATCGCCTCGATCTGGAAGACTGCCTCAAGGTCGGCAGGATCGGCGACAGCTTCAAAGAGATTGATGGGTGGAAATCGGCTCGGCACGATTCGGAAACAGGGGCGCCACTCGATCTTTGCTATCGGGATGTCCGTCATCACCCGCGCTGCGCATCCACATACTGGCGAACGACATAGAGGTCCGCGACGTTGCCGGATGTCATGCGATCAATCGCCGACCGACCGCCAAAGATGCTGGCAGTATTAGGCTTCCGAACCCAGTGGTCGGCTGTCTTTGGAAGAAGAATATGCAATCCCTTGTAGATACCGAGAACGTAGGAAATACGTTCCAGAGCATCCTTGGGAATTGTAGCGACGGCACCTCGCTTCCAGGACTGGAACGTAGACCGACTCTCAAGCCCAAGTAGGCGCATCTGCTCCTGTTCCTGGAGATTCCAAGCCTCAGCTATCCGAAAAAACGTTCGCAGGGCGGGACCGGTCAGGTCCTTGCGATCCATTGCCCTGGCCGCCGATGTATCGGGCATTGTCCGTCTCCTCATGAAACCAAAATATGTACATATTCTGCGTAAAAATCAAGATTTGGTCAGAAAATAAACATTACAGACTTGATCTTGAACTCACCTCCTTCATAATTCCTGGTCTCAATATGGGCCACGAGCCGATCGAGGGTTGCAGTATCCGACAACGCCAGAAGGATCTCCCGCTGGGGAAATCTCACGGCGTGGGGCGCAACGTGATGCTCAGGGCCTGGGCGACTCGCTCGAAGTTTTCCTG
Source organism: Nitrobacter winogradskyi (assembly GCF_006539545.1). Taxonomy (GTDB): domain Bacteria; phylum Pseudomonadota; class Alphaproteobacteria; order Rhizobiales; family Xanthobacteraceae; genus Nitrobacter; species Nitrobacter winogradskyi_A. The sequence continues at coordinate 28,033 of NZ_BJNF01000090.1, read as the reverse complement.
TCGTCCGTCGCGCAGCCACACTTCCCACCACACCCGCTCATTGGGATCGATAGGAAACAGCCGATCTCCGTCGGTGAATAGCGAGTGGGCTGTCGCTAGACGCACCGTGTCGATGCGCGACACCAGCGGTTCGTTCCGAGGGCGGCCCGACTGAGTGTCCGTGGTACGGTACGCCTCGATCTTGCGGAGGTAAAAGCTTTCAGCGCGCGCCGGCACGAAGACGGATGCGCGCAAAGGATCGCCGGGCTGCTCCGGCTCGCGCACGGCGACGACCTCCATATGCTGGCGACGATCGGCGAGGAGATCGATGCCCGCGCGCTCCGAACCGGGCAACTGGATTTCGAGGTAGAAACCGGGTGTTCCGACGGCCACGCCCGTGTCGCGGCCCGCCATCTGTTGGCGAGCCGCACCGAGCGCCTGTCCCGACGGCTTGCGCGAGCGCTTGTGCATGGGCGGCGCGTTCGCGATCGGGCAGGCTCGGTGGAGTAACGACCTGGTTCGGCCGCCGGTAGGGCTCCCTCACACCGTTGTTGCGTAGAAGTAAGTGCGGTCGGTCGCGCGGAAATCGTCTGCCATGTCCGCGCTGCTATTCTGTTAAAGAGGCGCGCTGACGCTCCGTTAACGCTTCGAGCAGCGTTTCCGATGTGATCCGCTTACCGTTTCGTAGAAGAATGGATTTTGCTGCATCGTCGGCAGCGCGCACGATCTCGGCCTGTGACAGGCCGACTGCGTGTTGAGCGGCCTCAGACCAAGCGAGGCCGCGCGTGTCGAAACGATCGAGCCTCGCGCGGAGCAGCGCGTCGGCCAACGCAGCATCTGGCACCGCGTATTCTATGACGTCGTCGAAGCGCCGAAACAGCGCCTTGTCCAAGAGCTCGGGATGGTTGGTAGCAGCGATGATCAAGCCGTGGCTTTCGTCCTGCTCCAGAAACTGCAGGAAAGAGTTCAACACACGGCGGATTTCGCCGACATCCTGGCGCTCGCCGCGTCGCGCGCCGATCGCGTCGAACTCGTCGAAGAAGTAGACGCCGCGCGTTGCTTGCATCGCATCGAACACCAGCCGCAGCTTGGCGGCGGTTTCGCCCATGAATTTGGTGATCAGACCGTCAAGCACGATCGTGAGCAAGGGCAGATGCAACTCACCTGCTACCACGGCCGCAGTCATGGTCTTGCCCGAGCCGGGCGGGCCGACAAGCAGCAGCTTGCGCCGCGGATGAAGACCATGTTCGCGCAAGTTCTGCTGTTGCCGTTGTTCTTTCAGCACACGTTCCAACCGTACACGGATCGTTTCCGGCAGAATCATGTCCCCGAGGCGCAGGTCCGGGTAGCGCGCGTTCAGAAGGCTGGCGAGCTGCCCCTTAGGCTGCACGAGCGGGACCGGCCGGGCCTCTTGTCTGATTGCCGGCTCCTTGGTTTTCGCCGCGTCGACGAGTTCCTTGAGTTCTTGAGCCGGCTTGCCATGACCTTGCCGAGCCTCGTGTGCCGCAAACTGCATGGCCGTGGCGAGGAAGCGGTCCTCGTCGCCGGCGATGTGGCTCTTCAGCAGGGTTACGATGTGGCGGGCTGTGGTCATGGACTCTTCTTCTTCAGGGCTCTCCGTGCGATCAGCGGCGCAGCGCACGGGTGCGTCAGTCAGAGAACACCCCACGCCCGATATCGCCCCCTCCCGGTCGCCTCGCGCAGCCCCAACTCGCCAACCAGATCTTGGGCGGCACGCGGCGTGATCCGTAACTCTTCCGCGATCATGGCGGCCGAGACGACCGGCCGGGTCAGCACATAGTCGACCAGCGCCGGCAGCCGGGAGGTGGAGCGGCGGCCTTTGAGCTTGCGGGTCAGGAGCGTGCGGGCGGTGAGCCAGCGGTCGTGGTCCTTCAGGCCGGCTTCGGCTGCCGCTGTGATCGCCTCGAGTTGGACAACGAGGCGGCCGGCCGCGTCGCCTTGCCGCCGCCGCTCGCGCGGGATCGCCTTCATGCCCTCGTGCAGGCACGGAAGGTGCGCGCGGGCCTTGCCGCGTTCGCGCAGCAGGGCAGCCGCCAGCAGTCGGCCGAGCCAGGGCGTGTGCTGTAGCGGCTCGATCGCGCTCCAGGCCTCAGTCGCAATCGCGACCGCCAGCGTCGGCGGCAGGCCGCAGGTCCGATCAAGGATCGCGCGCCACTCGGCAAGGCGTTCGTCCTCGTCCCAGTCGAGGTCATAGAGCAGCGCGTCGCGCTCCGGCGCGTGCCGCGCCCGCGTTGCGGTCTCGCCCGCGAGCGTGCGGTCGGCTTGCGCGATCGCCGCGTCGACCGCGGCAAACATTTCGGCCATCCGGTCGTCCGCGGGCACCAGGCTGGTCGGCTCGGCGGCATCCGCTTCGCCATCTTCGTCGTCGACGCCGAGCGACTCGTCGTCGGCACTCAGATTGAGCTCGCTCGTTTTCTCTTCACGAGCGTGCCCTTCCCTACCCCGCAGGCTGGCGAGCCCGGCCGCCGACAATGTCCAGCCGGGCTTGGCCTCGGCGATGCGACGGCGGGCGCGCAGCACGGCATGCGCGCGGGTCAGCTCGTGCGTCGGTGCCCGAATATCCATGCTGGCGTCGTGGAGCACCAGGTCGTCGAGGTGGACGAGTTCGCCTTCCAGCCACAGGCAGGCCGCGGCGTCGGCAAAGTGTGTGCGTGCGATCCAGCCCTGTTGGATCGGGCTCTTGGCTAGACGCTCGTCGAGCCGCGCCAAGGCATCCTCGGCGGCGGCGAGTGGACCCGCGAGGACGGGCCAAGGCAGTGGATCTGGGATCCGGTAGGCCGCGGGCAAGGCTTTGATAACCCTAATGGAATTGTTACGACGGAAGCCGATAACTTAAGTGGAGTAAGTGATACGGAAGCTAACATGAATCTAGCTTCTGTCGTAGCGATGCCTCTCCGCGCAATCTTCTCACTATCGATAACCAACCCGTATCGATAGGGTTGGACACGGACTCGCAAATCAGCGATTCTGGCCGTCCTCAGCCTAGCAAATCACCGCCGCCGGCCGTCAGATCGACGAGAGGACACCGCCGCTGCCAGCCCCCTCCCCTCCTCCGGACGCCTTGACTGGCGGATGCCCCGCCTCCGACGGTATTTGTGGCGAGCGAATTCAATTGTCGTCGTAGAGACTGTCGCGGAACGCCTTGTCGGCCCGGCGCGCTTCGGGCTTCTTGCCATGCTTGCCCAGTTCGCGCGCGAACCGGGTGCTCTCCTCAACGAGCACGGACGATCCTGGCTCAAGCTCCGCATTGAGGTACTCGAAACCAGGCGTCATTTCGCTTGCCTCGATGGCGGCGATCTCTTCCTCGGTCAGATCGACGGCCCGAACGGCTCGACGGGCACGGTCGGCCGCGTCTGCCGGCCCCTGATTCTGCGTCTCGCGACCTCCCATGACGCCATCCTCAATTCATCTCGATCATAGGAAAATGGCGCGCGCGCCGCACAGGGTCTGTTGAATGTTAACTGCGAGACGGCATATAGTCACTATGGTCATTATAGTCACAGGAGTGGATCGTGACAGCCCCCCGCAAGACCCCCGCCCCCCAGTCGGACCATTGGACGGTTGCCGGCGCCAAAGCGCGCCTCTCCGAAGTGATCGAGCGCGCCCAAACCGATCCCCAAATCATCACTCGCCACGGTAAGCCCAGTGTCGTCATGGTCTCGGCTGAGGAGTGGTCGCGCAAGACGATCCGCAAGGGGACGCTCGCCGAATTCCTGATGGCCTCGCCGTTGCGCGACGCCGACCTCGATCTCGATCGGGCGCGCGACGAGCTGCGCGACCTCGATCTATGAAGGTACTCCTCGATACCAACGTGCTGTCGGAGGTCCGGCGCCCTGTGCCCGATCCGAAGGTGCTGACCTGGCTCGATGCGATCGACGAGGACCGAGCCTTCATCAGCGTGGCGTCGATCGCCGAGCTCCGGCGTGGCATCACGCTAATGGACGCTGGCCGTCGTCGGGAGGCGCTTTCCGTCTGGCTCGCGGAGGATCTGCCGGCGCGCTTCGCTGGGCGGACTCTACCGATCGATCCAGCTATCGCCGAACGCTGGGGCGATCTAATGGCGCAAGCCCGCCAGAACGGCTTTGTGCTCTCCGTCATGGACGGGTTTTTCGCAGCCACGGCTCTCGATCGGCAGCTCGTGCTCGCAACCCGAAATACCAAGGATTTCGTCCCACTTGGCTTGCCATTGTTCAATCCATGGGGCTGAAGCGCGAGACCCTCTGCCCGCTTCTCAGATCTCGCGGAAACAACGCGAAAAATATGGACTGTCAGTAGATGTGGCCCAATAACCGATTTTGCCCGCATCAGCTAAGGCCCACCGTGATGGGTGGCAAGCCCTGCATTCGCGGCCAACGCGTCACCGTCGTTTGTAGTTCAAATTGGCGCCGGCCGCAGCATCGAAGCGCTGCTCGCCGGCTATCCCTATCTTGAGCGCAAGGACGTGCTGGAAGCCCTGCGCTATTCGGCCCGGCGCGCCAAGAGCGGAAGTTGATCTTCAGCGCGCATCCTGAGGCGGTTCCTGATTGACATGAACCTGTCGCCGAACTGGGTCCCTTTTTTGCAGGAAGCTGGTTTGAGGCGACGCATTGGTCGAGCGTCGGATCCGCGACGCGCTAGGTCGCGTGCTGCTCATGACCATGTCGTCCTGACCAATGATCTCGATTTCTCGATGATCTGGCGGCTACGGTGCCGCCACCGGCGAGTCTTGGCATCATCTATGGGACCGCCAAGCGGGAGCCGGATCCGCGGCGGGTAGCAGCTCAGGGAGGAGTCCCGAGCTCGGCTTGATCCACGCGACCGAAATCGTTCACCTTGTGCTGCACCGCGATTCAATTAAACCGGATCAATACTGGTACTAACAAAGAGGGGCCGACCCTCCTGTCGCAGTGTTACACTGGGCTGAGCGCCGACGTCCGCAAGGCACCCTGCCTTCCACATCATTGATCGTTGGGAGGCCGTGAAGAGCACACGCCTCACGTCATTTGACGTCAAGCGTTGCGCGAATGGCGGCGCTGGAGGCGAGCGCTCTTTTAGCGCAAAACTGCATAGGTATCGGACGAGCTCTGTAGCTTGCAGCGTATCGCGACACCACTTCAGTGTACAGCGTGTGCACCCATAAAGTTGTCCGCGTACAACTAGAGTCCGGGGCCGGCACCCGGACCTGTGAAGATTGCCCCCAGGGGCGCAGCGGGTCCGCTCTTACTATTAAGTTGTCCGCGTACAACTTACGCAGCATACGATCGACTCGGCCGTTGCGGCGATCAATTGAGAGACAGCAACCGCTTGGGCGTTAACTTCGCGTTAACTCAATAACGCTTGCAGCATCAAAAGAATCGGGCATTACTGGCGGTCAGCGCATTTTGAGGCAAACTGCTCAAAATTCCGCAGATGCAGAGATCGGAATGCCGACGTCAGCGAAACCATCCGACGACAATGTGCGCGATCTTCGGTCGCTGATCAACGCTGATGCAGCCGAGCTTTCGGCGCGCCTTCGTGCACAGCAACTCCGCGACTTTCCTCCGACGGCTGAAAAGACCATCCGTCGGTTCTCGCCCGCTGAAGCCGCGCGGTTTATCGGAATCGCTGAGGGATATCTTCGGCAGTTGGCGTCTGAAGGGAAGGGGCCTCCTGCGTCACCAAATGGACGCCGGAGTTATTCAATCGAAGATATCGAAGCCTTGCGAAGCGATCTCGACAACGCTGGTAAAGGAGCACGTCGCTACGTTCCGCACCGGCGTGACGGCGAAACTCTGCAAGTCATTTCGGTGATGAATTTCAAAGGAGGGAGCGGCAAAACTACGACATCCTCGCACCTCGCCGAGTTTCTCGCATTCCGCGGCTACCGCGTGCTGGCCATTGATCTTGACCCTCAGGCGAGCCTTTCAACCCTGTTCGGGCACCAGCCGGAACTCGACGTAGGCAATAACGAGACGATCTACGGCGCCATTCGCTACGACGCCGAGCGACGCGAAATGCCGGAAGTCGTCCGAGCAACATATATCCCAAACTTGCACATCGTTCCCGGTCAGCTTGAACTCATGGAATTCGAACATGAGACACCGAAGGCTTTACTGACGCGCCAGAATAACGACTCAATGTTTTTCGCCAGAATTGGTCAGGCGATCGCCCAGGTAAGCGACGTCTACGATGTCGTTGTCATCGATTGCCCGCCACACCTCGGGTTCCTTACGCTCTCCGCACTCTGCGCGGCGACGGCAGTTTTAATTACCATTCATCCTCAGATGCTCGACGTGATGTCGATGTCTCAATTCCTCAATATGACCGGAGATTTGCTCGACGTCGTGGCCTCGGCCGGCGGAGCTACGCAATACGACTGGATGCGCTATCTCGTCACACGCTATGAGCCGAGTGACGGCCCGCAAACAACGATGGTCGGCCTCATGCGCTCCATTTTTGGTTCGCGCGTGCTAACTCACCCAATGGTGAAGAGCACCGCCATCGCCGATGCCGGACTTACCAAGCAGACCCTATACGAGGTCGAACGCCAACAGTTTACGCGAGGCACTTACGATCGAGCCGTCGAAGCCTTGGACCTCGTCAATGGAGAGATCGAAGGCTTAATCAAGCAGGCTTGGAAGAGGAGTTAGCCATGGCGCGCAAGATCTCCTTCGATATTCCAACGACGCCGGATCAGACTTCGCAGGAAAAGCAGCCGGCTTCGCCGGCCAACCGTGTTCGGCCATTGTTGGGACTTGATCGCCCAATCAAGCAATCGGGCGCGCTTGGCGCAATATCACAATCGCTTGGTGGTATCTCGGAGAAGGTCAAGCGTGCCGAGGAGATCGAGCAAAAGCTAATCGAAGGCCAGGTGATTGTTGAACTAGATCCGGCATTGATCGACGTTTCTTTTGTCCCCGATCGAATGGAAGCAACGGAAGAGCAGAACGCGGCTTTCCGCGAACTGATACGAGCGCACGGACAAAACGTCCCGATCCTCGTCCGGCCGAAGCCTAGTGTTGCAGACCGCTACGAGGTTGCCTTCGGTCACCGACGCCTGCGAGCTGCCCGCGATCTCGGCATAAAAGTGCGAGCTGTAGTACGCGCGCTCACCGATGAACAATTAGTCATTGCGCAGGGCCAGGAAAACAGCGGGCGTACAGACCTCACTTTCATCGAGCGCGCACGCTTTGCCGCACGACTTGAAGATCGAAAGTTTTCGCGTGAGGTCATAATGGCTGCTCTGAACATCGACAAAGCAGCCGTTTCACGGCTGATCGCGATCGCGACCCGGATGCCGGCCGATGTCATCGACTCCATCGGGCCGGCCCCGTCTTTCGGTCGAGTGCGCTGGCAAGAGTTAACTGACCTGCTTGAACTCGAAAACAAACGCGCGCACGCGATCGAAATAGTCAAGGCGCCCGGCTTTGGAGTCCTGGACACGGACGTCCGCTTCGAGACGCTCATGGCTGAGTTGCGAGAAAAGCCGTCGCGCGCACGCGCCGAAACGTGGGCCGCCAGTGATGGAACGCATGCGGCCAAGGTTTCGCGCGCAGGCAAGAAGCTCACACTGACATTTGACGATCGTGTTGCTCCTAAATTCGGTGAGTTCGTTAGGCAGCGGCTGCAAACGCTCTACGACGAATTCAAGACCGGTAAGTCGTCGACATGAAAGGAACTTGCTTGGCCGGAATGAGCCGGCTGGGCCAAGACCACCGCAACCAAGTCGGAGAACCCTAGGCAAAAGAAAAAGGCCCCCGTCACGTCACCGTTCCGGAAGCCCCTTCTTTGTGTTGGCGCTCAGAGAATCACACTTCCGCGAATCACTGTCAAGCGTTTTGGCGCCGTTTCGGCGAGCAGATTTTCTTTGCCTGAACTGAGGCAAAGACATGCAGTCACATCCCCCAACGACGCCATTCGGGCGGCGATCGCTGACGCTTGCCCATGTGGCGACGCAGGTCGTCGCATCATCCCGGCTACCTGAGAAGGTCGTGCACAAGTGGAAGATCTTCCACGCCATCTGCCTGGCGCGGCCGAGCCTTGGCGTGACGGAACGCGCGCTCTCGGTTCTGAATGCGCTCCTCACGTTTCACCCCGAGACCGCGCTGACCGGCGAGGGCGACCTCGTCGTATTCCCGTCGAACCACCAGCTTTCGCTCCGCGCGCACGGCATGCCGGCATCGACGCTGCGACGGCACCTCGCGGTCCTGGTCGACGCGGGCCTCGTCATTCGGCGCGACAGCCCCAACGGCAAGCGCTACGCGCGCAAGGGCGCGTCCGGCGAGATCGAGTTGGCGTTCGGTTTCGATCTCTCGCCGCTGGTCATGCGCGCGGAGGAGTTCGAGAACCTGGCGGCCGCCGTGGAAGCCGAAGCGCGTGCCATCAAGCTCGCCCGCGAGCGCATCACGCTGTGCCGGCGTGACATTGCCAAGATGATCGCGACCGGGATTGAGGAGGGCGTGCCGACGCGCAGGGGAGGGCAGGGGCCCGCGGACTGGGCCGAGGTGCATGTCGGCTTTCGCTCGATCGTTGAGGGGATCCCGCGTAGTGCGACGCGCGTTCAGCTCCAAGCGGCAGCCGAGGAACTAACGCAGATTGCTGATGAGGTGCTCAACTTGCTGGAGAGGCATGTCAAATCCACAAATATGAGCGGCAATGAGTCCCATTGTGAGCGCCATATACAGAATTCAAACCCATATCCCCTTATTGATCTTGAACCTGACCTCCAAGAAGGCAGGGTGGCGAGGACGGTGCCAGAGTTGCAAGCGACGCGGATTGCGGAAACAGCCTATCCCCTTGGGATGGTGCTGAACGCGTGTCCTGACATCGCCGATTACGCCAAAGACGGCATTTCAAACTGGCGGGATCTGCTTGCAACAGCGGCCGTGGTGCGATCGATGCTCGGGATCAGTCCCAGCGCTTGGGAGGAGGCGCTGACAGTGATGGGCGAAAAGCAGGCCGCGGTGGTGGTCGCATGCATTCTGCAGCGCGGCGCCGCCATCCGGTCCGCAGGCGGCTATCTGCGCGGCCTGACCGAAAGGGCCAAGGTCGGAGAATTTTCGCTAGGTCCAATCCTGATGTCGCAAATCAACGCGCATCTGCGCGCGAAGCGAACCGCATGAGGATAGGCTCGGCTTTGAGCGAAAGGGCATATCAACCGATGACGGAAGGACGCCTGGGATGACTCCATCGCTAACGCGACTCGGATATGGTTTGGGTGCGATGTGGCCGGACTGAGGAGGGCGATTTGACCGAGGAGACGACATCTGTTGGCCAGGCGATCGCGGCGGCCCTCGAGCGTGCGGAGGGGTTGCGCCACCTTAGTGACCGGCCGCCTCGCGTGCGGATATGACGGTTTTGGCGACGATCGCTCCGGACTCACCGTCCACGCCACGATCGCGTCCCGCTTCGCGCGAAGCAGGGACTCGGGACGCGATGCATTCCCTGGGACGAACTCGATGTCCGCGCCGGCGAGGTGACGCTCGCGGTCCAGAACGCGCCGCAGACGCCGCGCGCCCAGCCGATCGGAATCGGACGTCGAAATCGACGCATTCGATCACCTGATCGATAAGCTCGGTTAAATGCTGACGCACGCGGCCATGGCTGAGTTGGACTCACGAAGAGGGTCCAGGAGGTTCTCGCGAGGATTGGGAAGCGAAGCGACCATGCTGGCCGCCTTGAAGCTAGCGGCATTGTCGGCTTTCACCGCAAACGTCGGGCTCGACGACCTCCAGGATGAGCTACGGATGGCGGTCGGTGACGTGATGAGCAAGATGGCCGGCTCGCTTAAAGACGGGCCCAGACCGCCCCTGAATTCCTGACCCCAAACGGCAATGCGCTACAGTCCGGCGGCTTTGGTGAGGTTGATCCGGAAGCGATCGCGCCGCCGCTGGTAGCGGCGCGTCATCTCGGCACTGGCGTGGCCTAGCTGCTTCTGGACGTAGCGCTCGTCGACTTCGGCCGAGGAGGCGAGGCCGGCGCGCAGCGAATGCCCGGCAAATCTCTTCTCCCGCTCGCCTTCCGTAAGATCACCTCGCACCCCGGCGGCCAGCGCCGCGCGCTTGACCAGCCGGGCCACCTGGCGGTCGGTGAGCCGGTCCGGCCCGACATCCTTGCCGTCACCCAGGATCCGGCGGAACAGCGGGCCATGGCCGATGCGGGCGAGCCTGAGCCAGGTCTGCAGGGCGACGACCGGGCAGGTGGCATCCGACGAGCCGCGGCCGATTTCAACCTCGCGCCAGCCGGTCTTGCCGCGCAGCATAACGATCAGGCCCTTGTCCAGGATCTCGATCCAGCCGCGGCCGTCCTCGGTGTCGTCGCGATGGCAGTCGAGACCGACGATCTCCGAGCGGCGCAAGCCGCCGCCGAAACCGACCAGCAGCATGGCGCGGTCGCGCAAGCCTCGCAGCGACCCGCGATCGAGCGTCTCCAGCATGGCGATGAGGTCCTCGGGCAGCACCGCTTCTTTCTGCCGGGGCGGGGCGGCGTGGGTGTTACGGATGCCGGCGAGCACGGTCGCGATATGCCGGTCCGTGCGGTCAAGGGGCGTTCCGCGCTGCGCGTAGGTCCAGGTCAGCGCCGAAAGCCGGCGCTCGATGGTCGCGACCGAATTCGGCTGGCGATCGGCCGTCGCCGTGCCCGAGGCGCAGGCGGTGATGTAGAGCCCGATCGTCTGCACATCTGGAGGCAGGGCATCGAGACCGTGACGCCGGCACCACGCCGCAAAATGCGTCCAGTCGGAGACGTAGGCGCGGCGGGTATTGGCCGAGCTTGCGGCGGCGACATAGTCGCGGGCGCGGTCGGCGAGCCGCTCCAGATGTGCCGGCAGATCAGGCTCAGCCGCGGGGGGAGGGGAGGAGAGACCGCTGCGGGCGTCGGCGGGTGTGCCCGAGGCGACATGATCGATGCCGGCGGGTTGGTTTTCACGCGACGCCGAGCCGTCCTGATGAACATCGAATTTGGGGCTGCGCGGGGCGTCAGGGCTCATTTCGTGATATAAAGGCAAAAACGTCCGATAATGCAACATTATCGGACGTAATTATTTTCCGACAGGCGCGGCGGTTTGAAGCGATTTCTGTTGCCATAAGCGCCGCGCTAAATCATGCTGCGCCATGGCTCCGCGCGCCCGAATCCTCCCCGAACCCCCGCCGACCTTCGCGCCGGCGCCGTCCTGGCTGCGGCGGCGCGCGCCGCCCGACACCGTCACGGAAGCGGTGTTTTACGCCGGCGCGGCGCTGGCGGCATTGCATCCGATCGCCCGCGACCAGCACAAGCTCGGCTTGCTGTGGCGGCAGCGCCTGGCGCTGTCCTGCGCGGCCGCGCTCGCGCGCCAGGGCGGGCGGACCGAGGATGAATCTGTGCTGCGCGACCACTGGTATTTGCGCAAGCCGGGCGATGATCCGGGTCCGGGCGGCCGCATCCTCGATGCCTGGCGCCGGCTCGGCGAACGGGTGGCGAGCAATGCGGACGAGTGGATCTGGGCCGTGGCGCCCTCGCTCGGCCATCGGCTCAACTCGCTGCCGATCGAGATCGTCGAGCTCGCCGGCCGCAACAGCAAGCGCGAGCACGCCATGCCGGTGCTCGCGGCCGCGGAGATCATCGCGGCGAGCAGACGTCTCCTCCCGAATGAAGAGCTGCTGCCGCTGTGGCTCGCCGACGCGGTCCTCGCCCACCAGCTTCGCTGGCCGGCGCCGGTGCCGCTGCTCGCGGCGCATCTGTCACGCGGCGCGCTGCGCAAGGAGCCGCTGCACCTCGAGGGCGAGACCGTGTTCATGAGCGCGCTCTGCACCGCCTACACCACGGCGGCCGTCGCGGCGATCGACCTCTACAACGATCTCGCACGACGGGCGACGCGTCTGCTCGCGGTAGCGCCGACGCTGCGCAGCAAGGACGCCGATGACACCGTGTCCGTGCTGATGAGCGAGGATGCCCAGCCCGCCGAGCAGGGCAGGTCGGCGAGCGACCGCTCCAGCCGACGCCTGTTCGAGCGCCTGGTCGCGTTCGGCGCGGTGCGCGAGCTTACCGGCCGTCCGACCTTTCGACTCTACGGGCTCTGACATGGCCCGGCGCGCGCGACAAAAGGAAGGTCTCGACACCGAGCTCGCCGACCTGCCGCCGGAGCTGCGCTGGCGCGAATGGATGGGCCGCGTCGAAGCGGTGATCTTTGCCTCGCCCGCGCCGGTGCCGCGCGAGGTGCTGGCGCGCGTCGTCGGCCGGGAATGCAATCTCGACCTCATCATCGACGACATCCGCGACGCGCTGCGCGGCCGCCCCTATGAGCTGATCGCTGTGGCCGGCGGCTGGCAGCACCGCACCCGCAAGATGTTCGCCCCGGCGATCCGGGCCGCGACCGGGCTGGGCGACCAGGTCCGCCCGCTCTCGCAAGCCGAAAGCCTGATCCTGCTGTGCATCGCTTACTTTCAGCCGATCACCCGCGGCGAACTCGGCCAGTTCTTCGGCAAGGAGGTCAGCCGCGATCTCATCGCCCACCTGCGCACGCTCGGATTCATCGCCTCCGGCCCGCGCGCGCCGCAGCCCGGCGCGCCCTACACCTATGTCACCACGGATGAGTTTCTGTCGCACTTCGGCTTCGACACGCTGCGCGACCTGCCGGACATGGAAACGCTCGAGGACGCGGGGTTATTGAGCAAAGAAAGACTGCTCGCCGGAGACTTTCCGACTCCTGTAGAAGGCGAGCGAGAGTTGGACGACGACACCGGACTCGGCGCCGCCGCCGACATGTCGGACGGTGCCGAATGGGTGACTTCGACCACACCCTGACGACGGGAAGGTGCTGACGGATGAATGCTTTCCGTCAGTCGACGCCGAAGTCAACATCTGTTTCGATTCCGCCAGCGATGATCAGAGATCTTCGTCATTTGCTTGCACAAGCCATCGCAAGCGCCAAGGCTTATGATGTTCCGGGGTTGTGCCGTCGCCTCAATCTGGCCGACGGCAACGAACAAGAAGCCTTCGCGAGCAAGTATAAATATGCACAGAAGCGGCTCGGAGAGGTTTCGGTCGAGCGCGTTATTGCAAGCGGACGGCAACGCGTGGCGGAGGAAGATCACTTCGAGCTCACTTGCAGGCCGCAATCTGGGAGCGCTTCCGGTCAGCTTCAGGGGCATCGCCGTCGACGACGATTTCAGAGCACCAAGTCGATACAATCCCCATTAAACGGCCGCTGCCTCTCGCAGTTAGTCCTTCTCCGAATCAATAAGATGCAACCCGTAACCGTTTTTCGAGTCCTGGCGAACTCGGAAAAAGAAGCTGCGTGATCGCAAGGATGGCACTCCGGGCAAGGCCTCCGCGCCGTGATCATATGGTATGGGTAGCATTGCGACTATGCCGCTTGCGCGCCGCTGCTCCGCGCTTGCGATACCAAATCACAACGCCGGTGATTGAAAGGGTTGCGATGACGAGGCCCATCGCTGAAATCAAAACACGTCCTGGCAATCCGATGATGCGGCCCGAGTGCAACGGAAATTGCTCTTGTGCAAAGATGTCGGCGAGAGTGCCTTTCCAAGGCTGCCAAACTCCAATGTTTCTGCCGTCTTGGGCGTCAAAATACAAGCGAGCCGGGCCAATACCAGCTTCGGCCGGTCTTTCACCGGGGCGGAAGAAGAACACCCGATAGAGGTCGAAGGACGGCGAATATGCAATACTTCCCACCGGCATGTCCCAGCCTCGGGATTTCGCTTCGGCCCGGCCGCTGGCCATGACTTCTTCAAATCCGATTCTTGGCTCCAGAATATTATGCCGACTGTGTGGGGAACGCGTGTCAAATGGCGATGACGTAACCTCCGACACTGTCGATAACAATGGCAGGAACGCCTCTCGCCGAAAATTGAGCGAAAAGGAAGTAAATGCGAGAATGAACAAAATCGCCCATGTCCATAGGGAGAATGCACGGTGAATGTCGAAGTTTACCCGGTAAGCACTCCCCTTGGTCTTAATCATCCATGCCGGCTTCCAACGCGTCCAAAAGCCCTTCGCCAACTGCCGTTCGATGCTTGCCGCGCGTGTCAAATTCTGACGCTTGCGAGCCGGTAGTGTTAGATAAAATCCGACAAAGCAATCGATGAGCCACATGACTGCGATGCACCCCATCAGCCAGTCGCCCCACCGCTTGATGCCAAATATCTCGGGAATATGAAGCGAGTAGTGTAGCCGGACCATAAACGGGAGGATGGTCTCGTGCGTAATAGGCCAAACCTGTCCGGCTTTGCGCCGTCCGAGCTCCTCACCGCTCGCCGGATCGACGTACACTTCGTCATAGTTCAGCTCATATTGTCGATTGGCTTCTGAACTAATCCTTCCTGTTACCTGAAACCTGAGTGAACGTGCCGTTTCAGCGGCCAAAGTGATGGAAGTTACTCGCGCTCGTGGATCGCGCTCCTCAATCGCGCGTGCGAGGTCGAAAGAAGAAATCGCTGGGCCGCTTGCTCGCGCATATATCAGATTTGAATTGAGCCAGTCATCGATCTCGTGGTCCCACGCAATGATCGCACCGGTGACGCCTGCAATGAAAAGGAACGCAGCGATAACCAATCCAACCCAGCGATGAATGAGGTTGAAGGCTTGTCTCATCCGTCGAATATTTCTTTTTGACCTATTTTGTCCACGTCGTAGAACGGGTGAGCGGTGCAGGTGCCGGCGTCAGGTCGGCACTGATAGAGAACATAAACGTACGCGGCGTGCCGAGGTGGAGCGCGCCTTGACCCGTTGAAGCCCAATAGTTGGCGCCGGTCACATTGAGCACGTTGAAGCGCGCAACGAGCGGCGTACCGTTGGCGATAAAGCTGTAACGCGCGCCAAGATCCAGCCTCGTCCAGTCAGGGATGCTTTGCGTGTTAGCTTGATCGTAAAACTGTGCCGATGTGTAGATCACTCGGCCGTTCAAGGTTATACCCGGAGCAAGCCATGGCATGTCGATCTCGCCGCCTAGGTTTAGCTGAATGTCCGGCACGCCGGGCGCCACTCTGCCGTCAAACGTGCCGCCCGCGGTCTTGGTCAACCGTCCATCAAGTAGCGTGACCCCTCCGAGCAAGCGAAAGCCCGGCGTCGGCTCGCCAAAAACGTTGAGATCAACACCCCGATTGCGTTGCTCTCCATTAAGGCCAAAAATGTTTGTGATCGGATCGAGGAAACCCGAGGGCTGAGCGATCTCGTAGAAGGCAACCGTCGCGCCTAGCGTGCCGAGATCTAGTTTCGCGCCGGTCTCAATCTGTTTTGTGATGATTGGCGGGAAAATTTGGCCCGGATTGCTCGCGCCAAGGGGCGCTTGCGGTCCGAAGCCGAAGCCCTCGGCGTAGCTGGCGTAGAGCGATAGGTTCTCGACTGGTTTGACGATTGCGGCCGCCATCGGCGTGGCCGCGCTCTTGTCGTAGAAGTCCGCAACTCCGGACGCGATAGTGCTGTTCTGCGCACGCTGAAACCGTCCTCCGGCGATCACCTGCACGCGCCCGTCAAGGGCGGACATGGTGTCCGTGATGGCGATGCCGTCCAATTTGGCGGTACTCAGTGTTTGGGCTAGATTCGTATCGGAAGGGAATAGCGGCTGTGGCACAAACACTGGATTGTAGAGGTTCGAGGCAAAGGCAGGCGTTTGCGCAAAGCCGGTGCGATTGTCAGACGCGTAATGGGTGCCTACAACTGCGGCGGAGTGGTCGATGAAGCCAGTGGCAAACCGCGTGCGTACACCTGCCTCGCCAGTCCATTGGTCCTGAAAGCTTAGCTGGCGGTTTGGTCCCATGGAGAGCGACCCATTGGGATTGGTGATAGTCGGATTGCTGGCAATTCGGTCCTGATCGAGCTTCGAACCACCAATCGCGCCGAAAACGGTCACATCGTTGGTCAGATCGTACTCGGCGCGACCGACCGCGAAAACAGGGGTGGTTTGAAATCGTTCCCACGGTTGCTGAACGTTGCTCGTCAAGGGCTGCGTTTGAGGAATGGCGAAGCCCGGCAGTACGCGGAAAGACTGCAGGCCGGATCGGCTGCTAAATTGTTGGGCACCGAAATCGACGCCGAGGCGCAACCGCTCGCCACGATAGTCAAGTCCAACCGTTAACGTATCCAAACGTTCGTTGTTTCGGTCAATGGGCGTGGCGCCTTCACGATGGGCGCCGTTAAACCGAACGCCCCACTCATTTTTCGGGCCGAACCGACGCGCCAAATCGACTTGACCGTTGAACGTTCCGTTCGAAAGATACTGACCGGTAAGCCGAGTAAGCGGCGCATCAGGCGCACGCTTCGGAATGAGATTGACGACGCCCGCGACATTGCCATCAGGCGGAAACCCGTAGAGCAAAGCGGCGGGACCGTTCAAGACGTCAATGCGCTCAGCGCCCTCAATAGCAGGTCGAAATGAAGGGACGATGCCATACAGTCCATCGAAGGCGAGCGCGCGAGCGTTGAGGAGAAACCCCCGAATGAAGATATTTTGCTGGAAGGTGAAAGGCGATGATACCGCCCTGACCGCGGGATTGTTGTCGAGGACATCAAGAATACCTCGCGCCTGCTGATCGCGGATCAACTTTTCAGTATAGTTATTTTGCGTGAAGGGGGTGTCAAAAACCGACCGATTACCGAGAAATCCAACCCGACCGCCGCTGGCGACCTGCCCCCCCGCATAACTCGGCGTGGGTGTCATTGTCGAATTCGGATTACTCGCACCCTGCACGTCAATGGTATCGAGCGCAATCGCACCGGCCGGCAGCGTGCCTGTAGTCTTCGCGCCGGGTGCCTCGATCACGACCGTGGAAGTTCCAGTGAGCCGATGGGAAAGGCCGGTTCCGGCCAATAGGCTTGTCAGAGCAGCGGCAGGCGTCATGGTGCCAGTCGCTCCAGACGACGTCAGACTTCTCACCGCCGCGGCGTCAACGGAGACTTGCAGACCGGTTTGCTGACCGAACACCGTGAGGGCACCCGGCAGTGGCTGCGGCCGGATGGCGAATGACCTTTTCTGAGACGCGTGACCGTTCTGCGCCGTCTGAGCTTGCGCCGCATCCAGTGCCACGATGGTTACCCATCCAAGTGGCGCGCTCATCAGTAGCACCGCGAAAGCGTTCGTTACGAGACGCCTTCCCTCTTTCCGCATATCCATCATCGACACCTTCATTCCAAGTACAAAGGGCTACGCGATGCGCAGCAATGAACCCTCGCTAAAGGAACGAAGCCGCTTCGGTTTTTTTTACTGAAAATAACAACTACAAATTAGAACCGCTCTAGGCGGCGGTCATAAGCTCGACACGACGAGCAACCACGGGCTGACCTGACGGGCGCGGGCGCCAAGCGCCTGCGCGACGGCATGGACGGCATCAACGGGCTTTTTGAGATCATAAACGCCCGTCAGCCGCTTGTTTCTGAGCTCACTGCTTATGATGATGATCTTGCCGTGATAGTGCCGTCCGATCTCGTCGATGACATCGGAGATCGCCTCGTCCTTGACTGCGAGCATGCCCGACCGCCAACCGCCGACCAACTCGGGCGCATCGTTGCCGCGTCGGACTGTTCCGCTCCATGCGACATTGACCCAATCGCCAGCAACCAGAGGCCTCGCGAGCGCCTGGCTGGCGATCGGCGATGTCACGGCTACGCTGCCTTCGTTGACAGCGATTGATACGCCCTCAGGCCTCCGCCGAACATCGAACGCGGTTCCAAGATCCACCGTATCGACGGAGCCTGCCTCGACATGGAAAGGCCGCACGCTGTCCTTCCGAACTTCGAAATAAGCCTGACCGGACAGGAGCCGCACGCGGCGACGGCTCGCGTCATAGGCGACCTCGATCGCGCTGTCGGCGCCGAGGAAGGCGACGCTGCCATCCTCTAGCCGGATTTCCCTCGTCTCCGCAACGTTCGTACTGTAATCGGCTCGTAGCCATATATTGATCGCCGGCTGAAGGACAACGACCGCATAGGCGGCTGCGAGGGCGGCGGCTGCCAAGGCGAGATGGCGGGGTCGGAGGCACGATGTCGGACGCACCGTGGCGGTCGATGCTGCGGTTGCCTGCAATTGCGCTCTTGCCGATGCTCGCGCTTCGCCCAGCACATCCCACAGATGCTGTGCTTCCTCCCACGCCCGGACGTTCTCCGGATCGCTCGTACACCAAAGGTCAAAGCTTGCCCGGAGGTTCTGGTCGTCAGGATTTTCCTGAAGCGCGATCAGCCAATGGAGCGCCTGCTCGCTTGGCTTCGTATGGTTGTCGTCCGGTTTAATCAGCCATCTCCCAAAAAGAAGTCCGGTGCCGGAGCAGCCTAGGAGCGTATCGGATACCCGCTCAACTGTAGAACGAATGAAACCGGCAGATTTTCAGAAAGCGCAGGAAGCGCGTCACGATTCCTGTATCAGCCGCGTACGGCAATGCTCCAAACCCTCGTAGACGAGGGAATGCGCGCGCGCGACGGATATGCCCAGACGGGCTGCGACGTCCTTGAGCTTCAGACCCTCGAAACGATAAAGCTCCAGGGCGATACGTGTTCTCTCAGGTAATTCCGCCATCGCGTGCATGACAATCTTCAACTCGTCGCGCTTGATGATCGCGTATTCCTGCGATGTCCGGTCTTCAGCGACCATGTCACTGACCACAGAACCCGCGAGAAACTTGCCCTCAGACGCGAGGCGCCGCACCCAGTCGATCGCAAGATTGCGAACGATCCGTCGGAGATAACCGAGAGGCTCATCCAGCGGTCGATCAGCCGAAGATGACCTGAGACGAAAAAAAGCCTCCTGAACGACATCTTCGCCGCGACCCCGATCACCAACGATCGCCGTCGCGTAATCGACGAGCTCGCCACGGTGGCTGAGATAAATACCTAAATGTTTATCGGCAAATCCCAAGGCCTGCGACCTCCCGAGCAGGTGTTCTCAAGCCAGCCCTTAGAACTGATCTAGTTTGAACAAGGGCTTGATGACTTTCCGTATTCGCCTTCCCTTATTGGAAACTCGCGCTGGCGGCAACAAAACTCTCCCAGCTTGAGACCAGAAAAGAAGCGCTTAAAGGGCGTGGCTCGTGCCATCCCGACGACGCGCGTAATCGCGCTGCCGATCGGCTATTTCGAAGCACGAGGCGAAACTCGACATCATCAAACGGAGCGCGGGTTTACTCGTCGTCAGGAGGATCATCTTACGGTGGTCTTTGCGAGCCGCAAGGAGCAGCAGGGTTCGCAGCTTGTGGGCGCGCTGATGTGGGCGAAAGTTTCGCCGGACGTCGACTGTAAGATTAGAGAGCAGATCCGATCGGGCGTTCTCCCAGTCCGGCTTAAGTCCAACGAATGGTCGAGAGACGATATCGTTTGGTTGCTGGATGTGATCGCACCGACGAAATCGCTCGCGACCCGCCTTGTTGCAGAGATTGGCCGTGACCGCTTCGGCAATACGCCTGTTAACGCGCACCCGCTCCTCAAGAGTTTAATCGATAGTAAGGCCTTGCGTGATCTTGGCGCTGAACCGATGTCGGGCACGAATGGCGAGCACGAGCCGAGCAATCAGTAGAGATCTGGCAGAGATAGAAGCAATGCACCCATACACTGCGATTTCGCAAAGAGGTTTCATCAGGCGAATGTTCCGGGCACCGCGGTCATGTGCGTCGTTCGAGACGCGAACTCTGCATCGCATACCCTGTGCGTCGCATCGTAACCGTCCAAATGCGTGTTGGACCGTCGGGAGCCACGCTGATCGAAAGTCGAGGCTCTCCGCATGAGGACCCTCGGAATCCTGCTGGCTATCATTGTCGTTGGGATCGTTGCCTATAAGGTGGCTTATCCGACGACTGTCTACCGATTTCGCATCACCGTTAATGTCGACACCCCGCGAGGACTGGAAACGGGGTCGAGCGTGTTGGAAGTGCGGCATCGAACTTATCCGGCTTGGACCACTCTAGGTAACAACACAGGGCGGAGCGCGTTAACGGGCGAGGCTGTGTTTGTTGATCTGGGCTTGGGCTCCGACGGTAGGCCGTTGAACATTATCGCATTGTTGGCTCACGGTCAGCGAGCAGAGGGTGTAGACTTTGATCTACTGCCGGGAATGGCCTTTGCTTCACATTGGAAAGGCGAGTTCAAACGTTTTGGAACGCCTCGGGAAGTATCAGAGCTGCCAATCGGGACGCGTGCCGAACTGCAGGGCAATCTCATTCCGACTTTGGTAAGCTTCTCGAATCCCAACGATCCGAACACGGCGCGGGTGGTGCCGCCTGACGACTTCGGGAGCATCTTTGGCCCAGGTTTCATTCTCCATAGCGTCGAAATCGAGATTGTCTCGCGAGGAGCTTGGCCTCTTACCCTCCTTGGAATAGGTGGCATTCAAGTAACGCGAGGGATCGAACGCTCCCTGCCGTTCTTAGTGACTCATCGCAAAACACTAAAGCGCTTGATCGACGATATGCCTCCAAGATTTCAACCCCATTACTTTCTATTCACGAGGTAGAAGATGAGTATCTCGGACGACGTGTTTCGTGCGATTCTTGCGATGGATTCTTATAATCGCGGTTACGACGCCGGCGTTGGAGAAAGCTTAACTGGCCTCGGTGGAGTAGGATCTCAACTCGGCCTCGCTACAATTACCAAACAAGACAACTCTGGACAATCAGCGTCATTTTTTGCGCTGTCCTATAGTTGGAATGGCGAAACGGTCATTTCGTATCGGGGTACGGATAATTCACCACTTGATTTGGCCTATGGCTGGGCGACGGGTGGAGGCTCTTATCGAGGAGCGCAAGCCGAACTTGCGGCGGATTTCTATAAAGCCGTCATTGGAAATATTGATCCAATGCAAGCCAATGTGGAATTCGTGGGGCACTCACTCGGGGGTGGCCTCGCAGGCATGATGGCAAGCCTGTACGGAAAGAAGGCCGTTGTATTTGACAACATGCCGTTTCAACTTGCCGCGCTCGGCGCCTATGAGGCTTCAACTCAGGACCCGTGGGCCGACTTCCGGCTGAGATCTTGTATGCATTGAATCCGCTGATCGGACTTCTCGATCCGCTGAACATTTACGATCCGGCCGTTCTCGCGAAGTACTATTTTAATGGCTCGAATCCTGAGCTTCCGGACTGGTCGCAAGTGACGGGATATGCGACGACCGGAGAAATCCTCGCCGCGTTTCGAATTCTGGGTGGTCAGACCATAATCCCCACAACCCTTGATACTGGAGCTCCATTTGGCTTGATCATGACTGTATCTCAGGATGCCATCGTACGCGAAAAGCCTGCGGATCGCATGGCTGGTCCGACGCCGGGAGCGCTGTCCGATACGAGCGAACCTCAAGGCCAGGAGCTGGTCTATGCAGCACGTATCTCGCTCGATCGCACGAATATGCGGATCGACGACAGGATTGTCCAGCTTGCGCCAGGCATGGCCGTGACGGTGGAAATCAAGACCGGCCATCGACGCGTCATCGAGTACCTATTGTCGCCACTACTGCGCTATCGCCATGACGCCGCGAGAGAAAGGTAGAGAAGTGGCTCTGGTTGGGCCAAAGGAGACAGTGAGAGATGAGGCCTCGAACTAATGTTGCTTTGGAGCTCCCGCCTGCGCGCTTCTGCTCGCTGCGATTCTTGTCGATCAAGTTGATGGTCCGCTCGCCAGATGCACCTCCGACCGAAAAGTTGAGGTGAAGACTGGCGAGGTCACGCTCGCCGCGCCGCTCTCCACGATTTAACCACACCAAGTTGAACAGCACAATTCGGGCGGCGGTGAGGTTTCGGTGAATCATGGTCGAGCATGGTGTGGCCTGTGAGGCTAGCTAGTATCTTCCGCTGAGGCGACTGCCATCATAACTTTGATCGGCTTTGATAGTGGGCGGCGGGCACCGGGCCAACCATCGTAATGGCTTTGATTATAGACATCCTGACCGCGCACGAAGCCCAGCGCATTTTTTGCGACCGTCGCGTGATACGGGCGAGCAGTTTTAGTGTCAATCGTTCGCAAATATTGCAGGCCGAATAACAGTGTGGTGACCCAACAGTCCAAAGTGGCCGCTGCCTGAGCGCTGCGGCAGACCGGTGCGCCTGCCCGGGCACTGGACGGATGCGTACGGCAAAGCCGAGCCCGCGCGTATCAGCGAGGATTCTTTGGATAGACGGTTTTCGCCTCGCGTCGAGAACCACCCTGCCGACTCACCGATTTACTAACTGGCTTCATTCGCCAACCGCCGCCGACGTTGCCAGAACAACTGATCGAACCAGCGGGACTGGATGCCATAGTAAAAGTCCCGTTGCGACAAGTAGGTCTGCCAGAGTTGGCGCTGCTCTTGATCGTATCGATGGATGTAGCTATTGCGGTAGTCCAATTTTGGCGCACCCTGCGAAGGGTCAGTCAGCGCGTAGTGAATCATGTGTCCGGCATGACTGGCCGTCCTCAGCGCTTTGTCGATGCCTTGCGACGATAGCGGATCATACGCTTGTGCCGCATCGCCCACCGCCATCCAGGCGTCGCCGCAAAAGTCTCGTAGCCGTTGGCTATGGGCCGGCGCTCCCCGGATGATCCCGCAAGGATGATACTCTCTGGCTTTGAGCAAGCGCGCAATATGCGTCGAACCGTCCAGCAGTTGATCGAAGCCTTGACGTGAGGCAGCCAGCCTCGCCGCCGGCAGGTCCTTGTCGGTGTGCAAAACCACCAGCCGCCGGGTTTCATTGTCTTCGGAGCCGGGCAAACGGTTGCTGTACCACCAGCCATGTGGCGCGGCCTCAATCCGGGTATAACGGTCATCATCACCGCCGGAGCAGGAAAACCATTGCGCGTAGGCGAACAGCCGATCGCCGTGATGCAGGGTCGGGACGCCAAGCAGGCGGGCCACGACCGCCTGGCGACCCGAACAATCGACGAGATAACGGGCGCGATCCTGCCGAGCGCCGGTACGAGAGGTAAGTGTGAGCTGCCAGTTGAAATGGCCGCTTTCGATCCGCGCGCAGGACTGCAAGCGGACATCCCTGAGCAAGGTCGCACCAGCCGCGGCTGCTTTCGTACGCAGCGTTTCATCGAACGCCAAGCGGTTGACGCAAAGGCCATGGCCGGTCGACGTGAAGAAAAAGTCCGTGATCTCGGCCTGTCCGGTCCCCCACAGCGAGATGTTGCCGGCGGTCTTGAAAAGACCGGGAAGTTGCTGTTCTGGACTTTCAAGGTCTCCCAGGAAGTGTCTGACCAGACCAATCGAGGCCGGGGACAAGGACTCGCCAAGCTTGAAGCTGGACGATCCGCGCTTCTCCACCAGCAAGACGCGCTGCCCGTACTTGGCTAGCGTGATGGCGGTTGCGGAGCCCGCAGGTCCGGAACCGACAATGACAACGTCCCATGTTGTACCGGTTCGGTCGAGTAGCGGCGCCGATAGCACGAATTTATTTGTTCTTGGCGGGCTTAACCGGCTTGGCGGGCGGCCGGTTCAGCGCCGGATCACGCTCTTGTTCGGCAAACACGATCTGACCGTTGTCTCTCAGGAAGCTGCCGTCCTCATTCCTGACCGGCAGCACCATTCCCAGTTTTGGCCAAGCATAAGCCATCTGGTGGTAACCATCGGTGGACGACAGCGGTTCACCGTGCTCATCGTATCCGCGGAACCATTCCTTGTAGGTTCTGGTCCGATTATTCCTGTCGTATGCGAAAACGATATCTGGCCGCTGCGTCGGCCACCATGACACGTTGCATGACCAAAAGTCGCCTTGCCACGGGCTCGACATGTAGGCAGAGAGCGAGCCAGGCTCGATGCTCTCGTTGACGCGGAACGCTTCAGCAAAATTCTCTCGATAGATGATCAGATACGGGAATTCGATGCCGGGGTGGAAACCGCCGCCGATTGTGGGTTCGAGCGCCGCACTATCCAGTGCATGCGGCTGCTCAGCCAGTGACAAGGTCTCAAGCGCAACGGGCGTTGGTGGAGTGCCAACTTCGAAGTTCCCGTCGGCCCATTCCTTCAAATGATTGAGCTGCCATTCGGTCAGGCTGAGAAACTGATCGGGAAGACTGAGTCCCAACTGCTCGTTCTGCAACGGCTTGCCCCCCGTGCCCCACAGCTTGGGCATCTTGGATGAATCTTCGTCGCGCTTGAATTCGTCGTCCTTCCAACTGGTCGGGCGCGCGGGCGGCGGCGGCATCAGGGAATCGACCAGCCGTCCGCGCATTCCGGGCGCATGCCGCATCAACATATAGATCATCTGCCGCGTGGGCTTGCTGTCCTCGCCCGGATCCGTGAAAGCTGCCATGTACTCGGCGCTGAGCAGGCTGCCCGGCTGCCCTGGGCCGTGAGCGGCGTCTTTGGTTTCAGGTGAAACGCCCCCTGCCGCCGCGTTTACCCAGCTATAGCTGACCGCCTTGGCGAAGATCGGATAGATATCTCGGTAAAAGTTCGTCTTCTTCCCTGCATGAGGGTAAGATTCAGGAAAAGCCTCGTAAACGCGATCCAGAATGGAGACCACATGGTACATGTGAGGTGCAAACTTCGGGGGCGTGGTAACGATCCAAGCCCCCGCATGCGGATTCCGCGTTCCCTCGTCTGTCGCTGATTTCACGTTGTCGCGCGTGCTCAATACAGTTCCGTCCTTCAGCGTGACGGTGACATCGATTTCACCACAGCAGGTGTCGTCCCACCATCCCGGAATGTTGAAGTAGGCGAACTGATTCGTCAGCGGGTTCCTGCCGTCCTCCGGACCGTTCGGGGGGCTTACTGTTTCGCTTGGATTCGACAAAACGACCTTGGGTGTCGTGACACATTCGCCTTTCCCGGGTGCGGGAACGAACAATAGCCGGTTTCTGGAATCCAAACGAAGCTGCCCGAGTTCGATATCTTTGGCGACCTTGTAAGTGACATCGACTTCTTTCGAAGGATCCTTCGGCGTGAACCCCTCAAAACGCAACTCGCCCGGCAACGTCCCCTTCTCGATGTCCTTGAATACATCACCTTTCATGACTACCGGCTCTGTCCGCCCCGAAGCGATCGTATGCACACCCGGATCAATGATCAGCTTGTCGCGTTCGACCGGCTTCATACCGGGCTGGATGGAAGGGTTTCGCAATTTGTCCGGATCAAACAGATACGCGCCCTGAAACGCATAATTCGCCGCCTTCATGTTTCTGACGTGAACCCGCCAATGAATGGATTGCACAAGGTCTGAATCAGATGACACCTCTGCGACGACCTTACCGTCAGCATCGTAGGCGTAAACGCGAAAACGCTGAGCCTGCCGTTTCAGTCGCGCTTTGCTGTCGCGGTAAGTGCCGCCGTTTGGTCCGGGACCATTGCTGCCGCCCGGATCGACCACCACCCCCGGCGCTTCGGGCCCGATGTAAAACTCATCGCTGTCCCCCAGACGAGCGATGCCGATACCGGGGTGGATGCGAATACTCTTGATCTTCTCGGCCACGGTTCATTGTCTCCAGAAATCGCGATTATTCGGCTCTGAACAAGCTCCTGAATCATCAAATCCGATTAGTCTCACGCTATAGAGGATCGAAACAATTACTGACGGAAGGAATCCGCGTTGCTCAGAGAGAGACCTTAGCGATCTTCCAATCCAGCAGATCCGCGGAAGCGACCGCGTACTGATTGCCGGAATGTTCGATATTGGCGCAGGTTCGTCCGTCGGATTGAGTGTAGTCCCGTACCGAGAAGCCACCGCCGAAGCTGGCCTTGATCGATTTTTCGACCTGCGAGCGAGATGCTGAAGCCGATGCGCGATTGGCGTTTTTACCGCTCGTGGCACTGGCGCTCCCCGGCAGCAATAAGACAGAGACCGTTGCGCACCCCTTGACGAAATCTCGACGCTTGATGTCCATGGTTCCCGCGACTCTTAATTAAAGGATGATTCGAGATTAAGCTGAGTGACTTTCAATTGTTTTGTGATCCTGTCGGGTGCGAGCTACGACAGAAATACAGCGTGTGGACAGGAATCTTCATTCCGAGATATGGTCGAGATGGTTGCGTTATGCAAGCTGAGTCACTCTGCGGTATTTAGTGACAGCCGATATCTTCAGGTTTAGGTCGGATTGACATTATAGGCTCCGTGATTCTGTCACGGAGCGGATGATGGCGGTGAAGCGATATGAGTTGAGCGACGGACAATGGCACACGATGTTCAAACAGCAGTTGTGACGCGCTTACCATCGCCGCTGCCGATGGTCGCATCGCGCGGGCTCGTTGAACGTGCGGCCGCAAGGAAAAGCGGTGTCTACCGAACCGAAACGGTATTCACTGTGCCTGTGGCTCCCGCTAAGGGCTCGCGCCACGTTTAGCCCTGCGCGCCCGCCCCATGGCCGATGACGAAATGCTCGGCGAACGGGCCGCCGGCCATGTCGACGTGCCCTGCATCGCCCTCGATCAGCCGGATGCCAGGCAGCAGGAAAAGCTGCCGGATTGTCTCCGGAATGATAGCATAGGCGACGAACTGGCCGAGGCATTCGTGCGGCCCGAAGCCCATATGCAGATAGGACGTGCGGCGGCGAACGCGAAATTCGTTCGGCTCGGGGAAGACACCTGCATCGAACATGGCCGAGCCGATGCCAACGGCAATAACCGACCCGGCCTCCACCGTAGTCGCGTGCGTGCTGCCCGGCGCGAGGACTGCCCGTTCGGCGGCGACGCGGGCGACGAAGGTGGTCATCGGGTTAAACCGCAGCGCCTCCCAGACGATCGCGTCAAATGCTGCGATATCCGAGGATCGAGCCGCTTCGATCGCGCGCACGGTGACGTCGTGACGCAGCAGGATCTGCTCGGTGGCGTTTACGATGGCTTGCGACGTCGTTTCGATGGCTCCGACCAACAGGCCACAGATGTTGCTCACCACCTGCTCGGTATCGAGGCCAGAGAGACCGCCCGCGGTCATTCGCAGCAAACGCGAGACGCTATCCTCGCCCTGCGCGTCGCACCAAGGCTCACGTTCAGCAAGAAACGCACGAATCCACGTCCGCATCTCGGTACCGGCCGCGTTGCAGGCATCAAGCAGGGAGCGATCGTTTGTCGGGTTGTGGAACATATCGGCCTGGGTCGCCCACGACCAGCGCAACATGTGCTCATCGTCCGGTCCCGGGAAACCGAAGCTTTGCTGCACGATGCGCAGCGGCACGAGCCGGGAGACGGTCTGCACGACGTCAACCGTAGGCTGCGGCACGGCAGCGAGGGCTTTGGCGGCCGTGACTGCCGCTAGCGCTCGGATTGCCGGCACGTCCTCCCAACGGAGTATCGCACGCATCACTGATTTGTCGCGCCAGTTCTCCACCGTCCCGTCACGGGCCAGCATGAACGGACCGACTGAATCGTCCATATGCGGCGTGTAGGGTACGCGGAACGTCTCGTTGCGGGAAAGCGTATCGACGACGTCCAGCCAGCGCGACAGAATCGTGAAGGGCGGCAGTGTCAGGACCGGACGGCTCTCGCGCAATTCGCTGAACAGTGCCCTCCAGTCGCGTCTGAGCCAATGATAGAATAGTTGAGTGCGAGCGGGGTCGTCCGCGGGCAAGGCATCGAGCGCTTCGAGGAATGGCATGACATCGTCCCAAATTGCTGTGACCAGAATGCAGAAGCTTGTGCCGATCGATAGCTCGAAGGCAGATCTTGGAATTAGATTTCAGAATTGGATTATGGCGGAGGCAAAGGCTTAGATCTTTCAGGCCGGATAATACTCCATGCGTGGCTTCCCGACTATCTACTCCGTCTAGAACACCGGCTTGGTTGGTGGGTTATGTGGATCCTGAGGCTCTATGTTCACCTCATAGGCCAAGGGTCGAGTGGTGATGATCTGGAATCTGCCGTTGACGATTTTCATGGAATAGAGGCCCGCGCTGGCACCCTTCGGCGGGATGCACGATTTGGTTTCGCCGACGCGACGGGTGTTCAGATCGACGGTTCTGAAGGTGCTGTGTTCGTAATCGATATTGTCCTTGGTCATGCGCGCTGTACCGACCGCTCTCCCGAAGCCTGCATTAGAGTCCTTCACGCACGCACCGTGATTGCCGACCTTGCGCGTCGTCACATCTTCATAGTGGCACGACCCATCTCGCGACTTAGACCACATCTTGTGGGCGTAATGCAGTACGCCGCCATCATACTTGATGAACGCTAGCGCCAGGCATTGATAATGCCCGCCCA
>NZ_BJNF01000089.1 GCF_006539545.1 Nitrobacter winogradskyi | reverse complement strand
GTTCGCGAGTCATGCGGAAAGCCGGTAGTGTCTCAGTTCGTCATTCGGCTTCTTGGCGCCTACGTTTTTCTGCTAGCTCAGTGCAAACCGATCAGATGACTGTTGATTTGGTCCCTGCAGGCCAAACCGGACTATTCCGGATAGACTACAAACCCTTAAAAGTTATCAAGAACAAAAATGACGGGATATCGAATGCTCAAAGAAGAAATCGATGAAGCAAAACGCGCGGTGAATACGGACACCGTTCAGATGACGATCGGGGAAGTGAGCAACATGTACACTTCCAAGGAGCTTAATATTCTGCCGGACTTTCAAAGATTGTTCCGGTGGTCAAACGAGAGGAAGTCCAACTTCGTCGAATCAATATTAATAGGCATCCCGGTCCCTCCAGTGTTCGTGTACGAGAACGAGAATGGCACTTGGGAATTGATCGACGGGCTTCAGCGGATATCCACGTTGCTCGAGTTCATGGGTGTCTTGAAGGATGTCGACACTGGAGTAGTTCTTCGATCCCAACTCCAAAAGACTAAGTATCTACCATCACTTCAGGGGATGGTTTGGGAGCAGAAGGCGGATGGCGAGGTGCAGATCGACAAGGCCCTCCAGTTGTTTTTTCGGCGGGCGCGAGTGGACTTTCAGATACTCAAACACCCCAGCGACCCCAAGACTAAGTTCGATCTTTTCCAGCGCCTCAATCGGGGCGGAGCGTATGCAAACGAGCAGGAGGTGAGGACCTGCTCCATGGTCTTGGCCAATGCCGAGTTTACTCAAGCGATCCGTCAATTCGCTCAGCGAAACGACGTGAATGGCATCTTTCAAATCACCGCCGAACAGAGAGCGACTCAGCGGGACGTCGAGTACATTGTGCGAATGATCGTACACACGTTTGCCGACTACGACCGTAGCCTGGACGTACAGGAGTTTCTTGATGCCGCAATAATTGACATTCTGACGGAAAGAGACCGCGATGAAGTGATACAAACGCTCACTTGGACACTGGAAACTCTTCAGAGGATTCTTGGCGACAGAGCTTTGATGCCCCCTCAAAACGCCGGCGAAGGCATTGCCAGCCGGTTCTCATTACGAGCACTCGAGGCAATCGCCGTGGGCGTCGCGAGAAACAAGGCCGCTATCATGGCTCACGCGAACCCGGACCAATTTGTAAAGGACAAGATCGAGAACTTTTGGCAGCAGCCCCAGGTCGCCGAGATGAGTGCATCCGGGCTCCGGGGAACCGTCAGATTGCAGCGGACCATCCCGTTCGGAGCGCAGTGGTTTAATCCCAATGCCTAAACTAGATGACTTCTTTAACGAAATCGACACTGCTAGGGTGCGTCGCGCGAAGGAGTTGTCTGAGATCAAGAGGTCATTCAGCCAATTGGCCGCGAATGACGTCTACGGGATTGCATCGAAAGCGGTCGTCGTACTCGCCTACGCCAACTGGGAAGGCTTCTACAACGAATGCGTTCGCGCGTACCTTAGATTTCTGGCTGAGAAAGGAGGAAAAGTTCGAGACCAAAACTGGATGCTCCTAGTTAGCGCGTTTCATGCGGATTTCGAAAGCATGAGAGACCGTAACCACTCGCTCGAGTCGCGTCGAGCCTTCGTCAAGAATTTGGAGAGCCGGATCGACTGCGGTTTCGATGCCGTCGATGGGAGAATTGTCGAGGCTCGTTCCAATCTGGATTTTGCCAGATTGTCGGAGAACTACGTCCTTCTCAATTTTGATCTGTCAACGATGCAAAAGGTCCGAAACCGACTTGACAAAGAACTGGTCGGTTGGCGACACGCGGTCGCCCATGGGGATTCGCCAGACTTGACGACAATGGATGTCGAGGCTCACATCAACTTCGCGTCTTCGCTTTTGATACTGATCGCCGACCGTTTCCAGTACGCAATGCTGGCAAGAATTTAATCGGAACTCGACGCCGCTAACTGCCGCTTTCCACCCATTGCGGACCTCGTGGGTTGCGAACCTAGTCAATGTGGCATTGCAAATCTTCAAAGCGAAACTGTCATTTTAATCGTGAAGCGTAAGCGACAAGCCTTCGCCCGTGAGACGAGCCTTCTATGTTCGCGTGACGTATCGCCGCAAGACTGACTTGTCACCGTCGATACGCAGAAATAAGAGATAAGACCCGCTTGCATTCAGATCATACTTGCTGCCGCTGGCGGCGAATTTGGTCTTTGACTAAGCACCCTCCACGCAACAAACCTCATGCCCAGCCGGCCTCCGATGCAGGCCGTCGTCACGGGCTGTTGCGGGGCAGGAATGACGCCGACCA
The DNA here is from genome assembly GCF_006539545.1 of Nitrobacter winogradskyi. Taxonomy (GTDB): domain Bacteria; phylum Pseudomonadota; class Alphaproteobacteria; order Rhizobiales; family Xanthobacteraceae; genus Nitrobacter; species Nitrobacter winogradskyi_A. Next base: position 33,520 of record NZ_BJNF01000089.1, on the reverse strand, counting down.
AGGTGCTCATCGGACAAATGCTGGTCGTGTTCGGCATCGCGCTTGCCGGCACATGGGCCGCAACGCAATGGGTTGCCTTCGAACTCGGCTTTCAGCAGCGCCTCGGCGAACCCTGGTTTCTGATCGACAGGCTTCCCGTTTACTACCCCTGGCGCCTGTTCGAGTGGTGGTACGTCTATGACGCCTATGCGCCGGACATCTTCCGGACGGGGGGAACGATCGCGGGTGGGAGCGGCGTTGTCGCCGCGCTGTCCGCGATCGTCGGTTCAGTCTGGCGCGCGCGGCAGTCGAAGCGTGTCACGACCTACGGCTCCGCCCGCTGGGCTGACAAGAAGGACATCGCTGGCGCCGGACTGACGAAGCCGTCCGGCGTTTTCCTCGGGCTGATGGCGCGCACCTATCTGCGCCATGACGGCCCCGAGCACATCATGGCGTTCGCGCCGACGCGATCAGGCAAAGGCGTCGGCCTGGTGGTGCCCACGCTCCTGTCGTGGCGGCAATCTGCGGTCATCCACGATATCAAGGGCGAGAACTGGACGCTAACCGCCGGATGGCGTGCGCAGTTCTCCCATTGCCTCTTGTTCAATCCGACCGATCCGAAGAGTGCGGCCTACAATCCGCTGCTGGAGGTCCGCCGCGGCGTCCACGAGGTTCGCGACGTTCAGAATATTGCCGACATCCTGGTCGATCCGGAAGGCGCGTTGGAGCGGCGCAATCATTGGGAAAAGACCAGCCATTCGCTGCTGGTTGGCGCGATACTCCATGTCCTCTACGCTGAAGACGACAAGACCTTGCGCGGCGTCGCCAACTTCCTCTCCGACCCGGCACATCCGTTTGAGAAAGCCTTGTGGTCGATGATGACCACGGCGCATCTCGGCGAATCCGGTCCGCATCCTGTCGTCGCAAGCGCCGCGCGGGAGGTGCTGAACAAGTCCGAGAACGAACGCAGCGGCGTGCTCTCAACCGCGATGTCGTTTCTTGGCCTCTATCGTGATCCCACCGTGGCGCACGTCACCGCGCGTTGCGACTGGCGTATCGCCGACCTGATCGCCGCCGATCATCCGGTTTCACTCTATCTCGTCGTGCCGCCGTCCGACATTTCGCGGACGAAGCCGCTGATCCGCCTGATCCTCAACCAGATCGGCCGCCGTCTCACCGAAAGTCTCGACGGCTCAGACGGCATCGCGCGTAAGCACAAACTGCTGCTCATGCTGGATGAGTTTCCAGCATTGGGGAGATTGGATTTCTTCGAGAGCGCGTTGGCGTTCATGGCCGGTTACGGCTTGCGCTCGTTCTTGATCGCCCAAAGCCTTAATCAAATCGAAAAAGCCTACGGGCCGAACAACAGCATATTGGATAACTGCCACGTCCGCGTCGCTTTCGCGACCAATGACGAACGCACCGCGAAGCGGATTTCCGACGCGCTTGGCACCGCGACAGAGTTGCGCGCGCAGCGCAACTATGCCGGACACAGGCTCTCGCCCTGGCTCGGGCACCTGATGGTTTCGCGTCAGGAGACGGCGCGGCCGCTGCTCACGCCCGGCGAGGTGATGCAGCTTCCCGACCATCAGGAGATCGTCATGGTCTCCGGTCATCCGCCAGCGAAGGCGACGAAGATCCGCTATTACGCCGACGACAATTTCACGTCGCGCGTCTTGCTGGCGCCGATCCTCGACGACAAAGACTATGCCGACCGGCCGGCCGCGCGCGCGGATGACTGGACCGGGCTTGCCCGGCCGAAGAAGCCTGCAGCCACCGCGCGTTCAGCGGCGTCCGAGCAGGATGAAGGCGGCCACCAGCTCGCACCGCAACTCGATGATGCCGAAGTCGTCCGGTTGCACGATCGCTCCCGTGACGATCTCTCTGTGCTCGACGACGAGACCGCCGAAACCGGAACGCGCGACGGCAAGCTTCCGCAGCCGGCACGACAATTCCGGCGCGCAGCGCGGCTGGCCGCTCTCGATCCCGATGACGGGCTCGCGCTATGAGCAAGGCCCGCCTCAACATCTTCATCGAACCCGAGCACAGGAAGCGGCTTCGCCGGCTTGCGGCGCTGAAGGGCGAGACCCAATCCGCGATCGTCGCGGCGGCGCTGTCGTCCTTCCTGTCTCCGGACGGCGCCGACCGGCGGGAGGCCGCCATCATCTCGCGCCTCGATCGCCTATCCCACCAGTTCGATCGCCTGGAGCGCGACCAGACCATCCTGATCGAGACCGTCGCGCTGTTCGTTCGTTACACGCTGTCGGTGTCGGCGCCCATTCCGGAAGCGCACCAGACCGCCGCACGCGCGCAGGGGCGTGCGCGCTTCAATCAGTTCATCGACCAACTCGGCCGCCACCTCCAGCGCGGCGGCAGCCTTGTGCGCCAGGTCCATGAAGAGATCGCTCCGAACGAAAGCGATTTCGTCGGCGTGGATGACGAGGAAACGACCGCTCCGGACGAAACCGACGCAGAGGCGGCGCCATTATGACCGCCCCCTTGCCGCGCTCGCCCGCCCGCATCGTCAGCGACCGCCAGCTTCGCATGCTGCGCAGCGCGATGGGGCCGGCAATCGTCGCGGCGTTGGACGATCCTGATATCGTGGAGGTCATGCTCAATCCGGATGGCCGCTTGTGGGTGGACCGGCTCGGCTCTGGTCGCGAGCCGACCGGCGCCACCCTCTCGCATGACGACGCCACTCGCATCATCAAGGTCGTGGCGAACCATGTGGGACTGGAGGTCGATCGCGACCATCCGATCCTGTCCGCGGAGTTGCCGGAAACCGGCGAGCGTTTCGAGGGCGTGCTGCCGCCGATCACATTCGCGCCGACCTTTGCCATTCGCAAACGCGCAGCCGGCGTGATTCCACTCGCCCGCTATGTCGCAGACGGCATCATGAGCGCCGCTCAGGCGGCGTTTCTCAAAGCATCGGTGCTGCAACGGCGCAACGTCATCGTGGCCGGCGGCACCTCGACCGGCAAGACCACGCTCGCCAATGCGCTGCTCCAAGAGATCGCAGAGACCGGCGATCGCGTGCTCGTGCTCGAGGACACCATCGAACTACAATGCGTTGCCGACGACCATGTAGCGCTACGCACCAAGGCAAACACCGTCTCGACCGCCGACCTGGTGCGTTCAACCCTGCGGCTGCGGCCGGATCGCATCGTCGTCGGCGAGGTGCGGGGCGCCGAGGCGCTCGATTTGCTGAAGGCATGGGGCACAGGCCATCCCGGCGGCCTCGCCACGCTGCACGCAGGATCGGCGCACGGCGCGCTGATCCGCCTGGAGCAGCTCATTCAGGAAGCCGTCGTTACGGTGCCGCGGGCGCTGATTGCCGAAGCCGTCGACGTCATCGTCTTCATCGCCGGGCGCGGCAGCAAACGCCGTGTCGAGGACATCATCCGCGTCACGGGCCTCGACGGCGACGCCTACGCGATCGAGCACGTCACCGGAGAATAAAGAGATGCAGGTCATCAAATCCGCATTCACGTCTTTCCTTGTTTCAAGAACAAACCAGAAACGTAAATCCGCAGAACCGGATTTGCGCATTTCCGTAAATCCGCAAGCCCGCAAATCAGGACATGCGTTTCGCCGTATCTGCGGAAACTTCCGAAGCCGGCTTTCCGGAATGTCGGCATTCCGGATTTGCGCGAACCTCCAGAAGCGGATTTCCGCATCGGCGGTTTTCCTGATCTGCACCTTTCTGGTTTCTCCTGCCTACGCCGCAGGCTCCTCCATGCCGTGGGAGGCGCCGCTTCAGAAAGTTCTCGAAAGCATTGAAGGCCCGGTCGCAAAGATCGTGGCCGTCATCATCATCATCGTCACCGGGCTGACGCTCGCCTTTGGCGATGCGGGCGGCGGCTTCCGCAAGCTGATCCAAATCGTCTTCGGTCTCTCCATCGCCTTCGCGGCGTCGAGCTTCTTCCTGTCCTTCTTCAGCTTTGGCGGCGGAGCGCTGATCTGATGGCCGGGCATGTCGACGGATTTGAAGTGCCGCTGCACCGCTCGCTGACGGAACCGATTCTGATGGGGGGCGCACCGCGGTCGATTGCGATCGTCAACGGCACGCTGGCGGCGGCGGTCGGCATCGGTCTGCAATTGTGGATCGGCGGAATCGTGTTCTGGATCGCAGGCCATGCGCTCGCGGTCTGGGGCGCGAAGGCCGATCCGCAGTTCGTGGAGGTGTTCTCCCGCCACCTGAAGCATCGCGCGTTTCTGGAGGCGTGACGACATGATGAATCTTGTCGAATATCGCAAGCGCCCCGCGAGCCTCGCCGATTATCTGCCCTGGGCAGGGTTGGTCGCGCCCGGTGTCGTGCTCAACAAGGATGGCGCATTTCAACGCAGCGCGGCGTTCCGCGGTCCCGATCTGGACAGCGCGACGGAAAGCGAACTGGTCGCCACCACGGCACGGCTCAATAACGCGCTGAAACGTCTCGGCTCCGGCTGGGTGCTGTTCGTCGACGCCGAGCGGCGCGTCGCCGATGGTTATCCCATCTCGGAATTTCCCGAAGCCGCGTCATGGCTCGTGGAGGAAGAACGGCGCGCGGCCTTCGAGGATGGCGGCTCGCATTTCGAGAGCACCTATCACATCACGCTCGCCTTTCTGCCGCCATCCGAGGGCAAGGTCCGCGCCGGCCAATTCCTCTATGAGAGCACCGAGCATCGTACGGTCAACTGGCGGGACCACCTCGCCGCCTTCATCTCGGAAACCGACCGCTTTCTTGACCTGCTCGATGGGGTGATGCCGGAAATCCGCTGGCTCGCGGACGACGAAACCCTGACCTACCTTCACGCCTGTATCTCCACGCAGCGCCATTTGGTCGCGGTCCCCGACGTGCCGTTCCATCTCGATGCGCTGTTGTCCGATTGCGATTTCACCGGCGGCCTCGCGCCGATGCTTGGCGATCGGCATCTGCGCGTTTTGACCATTCGCGGCTTTCCGCCCGCGACCTGGCCCGGCGTGCTCGACGACCTCAATCGCCTCGGCTTCGCCTATCGCTGGTCGACCCGCTTTCTCTCCCTCGACAAAGCGGAAGCAGAGCGCGAACTGACCAAGGTGCGCCGGCAATGGTTCGCCAAGCGCAAAGGCATCGTCACGCTGCTGCGCGAGACCATCTATCAGCAGGAGATCTCGCTGGTCGATTCGGACGCCGCCAACAAGTCCGCCGACGCCGACGAGGCGTTGCAGGAGCTGGGCGCCGACGCGGTCGCCTATGGTTACGTCACGGCCACCGTCACGGTCATGGACGAAAGCTCGGACCTGGCCGACGAGAAGCTCAAGGCGGCCGAGCGGATCATCCAGGGCCGCGGTTTCGTCACCATCTCCGAAACACTCAACGCAACCGAGGCATGGCTGTCCTCGATCCCCGGCCATGCCTACGCCAATGTCCGGCAGCCGTTAGTCTCGACCCTCAACCTCGCGCACATGATGCCGGTCTCGGCGGTCTGGGCTGGACCGGAACGAAACACCCATCTCGATGCGCCGCCGCTGATCGTCACCCGCACGGTCGGCGGCACACCGTTCCGCCTCGTTACCCATATCGACGATGTCGGCCATACGCTGATCGTCGGGCCGACCGGCGCCGGCAAATCCGTGCTGCTTTCAATTCTCGCGCTGCAATTCCGTCGCTATACGGGCTCGCGCATCTTCATCTTCGACAAGGGCGGCTCGGCTCGCGCCACCATTCTCGGCCTTGGCGGCGAACACTATGACCTTGGCTCCTCGGCCTCGATCGCCGTCCAGCCGCTCGCCGGCATCGACGATGAGGAAACCCGTGCATGGGGGGCCGACTGGATCGCCGGACTCCTCGGACATGAGCGTGTCGAGATCACGCCGGAGGTGAAGGACGCGGTCTGGTCCGCGGTCACGAGCCTCGCGTCCGCACCGCGCGAGGAACGCACGCTTACCGGCCTCTCGACCTTGTTGCAATCCAACCGGCTGCGTCAGGCGATCCAGCCCTACACGCTATCGGGTCCGCACGGCCGCCTGCTTGATGCGGATGACGACCGGCTCGGCATCGGCGACGTGCAGGGCTTCGAGATGGAAGAACTGATGCACACGGCAAACGCGGTGACGCCGGTGCTGACCTATCTGTTTCACCGGCTCGACGAACGCTTCGATGGGCGACCGACGTTGCTCGTGCTCGACGAAGCATGGGTGTTTCTCGACGATCCGATCTTTGCCGCGCGCATCCGTGAGTGGCTGAAGACGTTACGCAAAAAGAACGTCTCCGTCGTCTTCGCAACTCAGTCGCTCGCCGACATCCAGCGCTCGGCCATCGCGCCCGCCATCGTCGAAAGCTGTCCGGTCCGAATCTTCCTGCCGTCGCCACAGGCCACCGAACCACAGCTTCGCACCATCTATGAAGGGTTCGGCCTCAATGACCGTCAGATCGACATCATCGCGCGCGCTCAGCCGCGGCGCGATTACTACTACCAATCCCGCCTTGGCAATCGCCTGTTCGATCTTGACCTTGGACCTGTCGCACTCGCCTTCGCCGGCGCAAGCGGTCCCACCGATCACCGCCTCATGGACGAGCTTATCCGCTCTCACGGTTCGGACGGCTTCCCGACCGCCTGGCTCGATGCCCGCGGGCTCGATTGGGCCGCCGATCTCATCCGCCAGCTTCCGCACAATCAGGAGACATCGTCATGAAGGCACCACTTCTCTTGGCTGGCGCCTGTGTGCTCGGCATCGCGCTCGCCACACCCGCCACAGCGCTCGTGGTGTTCGATCCCAGCAACTACAGCCAGAACGTGCTCACGGCCGCGCGGACGCTGGAGCAGATCAACAACCAGATCACATCTCTCCAGAACCAGGCCAAGACGCTCATCAATCAGGCGAAGAACCTGACGAGCCTCGACTTCAACGTCCTCAACGACCTCAAGAGAACCATCGCTCAGACGGAACGCCTCATCGGCGAGGCCAAGGGTCTCAGCTTCGACGTCGCGTCGATGGAGCAGCAGTTCAAACAGCTCTACCCTCAACAATATGCGGCGTCCGTCTCCGGCGATCAGATGGTCCAAGACGCGCGGGCGCGTTGGGAACGGTCCCGCGATGCGCTCGAAACCACGCTGAAGATGCAGGCGCAGGTTTCGGAAAACCTGTCGACCGACGAACATAACCTCGGCGATCTGGTCAACCGCAGCCAATCGGCCGCCGGCATCCTCGAAGCAACGCAGGCCACCAATCAGCTTCTGGCGCTTCACGCCAAGCAAGCGATCGACAGCGCGCGCCTCAAGCTTGCGCAAGACCGCGCCGTCGCCACGGAGCAGGCGCGCAGCATCGCCGAAGAAGAACGCGCCCGCGAGGTGCGCCGCCGCTTCATGGGAAGCGGCGACAGCTACACGCCATCGACCGTTCGTCTGTTCCGCAATTGAAGGAGGCTCTCATGATCGGACTGTTCGCCCGGCTCTGCGTCGTTGCCAGTATCGGCGCAGGTGCGCTCCTTCTCATTTCGTCCGCGCACGCAACCGACACGGTCGACAGTCTTGCCGCGGATCCAGAACGGTTGCGCGACCTGCAGAAGCGCTGCTCACAGGATTGGGCCGGCACCGGCGACGCGCTTTGCAAGATGGCGAGTGAGGCACGCCGCAAACGCTTCATGGGCTCCGGACGGACACCCTATACGCCGCATCCTGTCGAGATGTTCCCCTCGCTGAAAGAAGGAACAAGCCCGCAACGCGATACCGCGAAGCCGCAACCCACCAAGCCGAACGCGAAGTAGCACCGATGGACAATCTCTCCGTCATCGACCGCTTCACGGACACGTTCTCGCAATATATCGACAGCGGATTCGGTCTGCTCAGCGGCGAGATTGCTTTTCTGTCCGCCACGCTGATCGCCATCGACATCACGCTGGCCGGCCTATTCTGGGCGTTCGGCGCCGGCAATGACGAGATTCTCGCCAAGCTGGTCAAGAAGGTGCTCTATGTCGGCGCCTTCGCCTACATCATCAACAATTTTAATTCACTCGCTGGGATCATCTTCAATTCCTTCAGCGGCCTCGGCCTGAAGGCAGCCGGATCGGGCTTGTCGCCCGATGACTTTCTGCGGCCCGGCAAACTCGCCTCGGTTGGCATGGACGCCGGCCGCCCGATCCTCCAGCAGATCGGCGATCTATCCGGCTTCACCTCCGTCTTTTCCAATATCGACACGATCGTCGTTCTGTTTCTCGCGTGGCTGGTCGTCATCGTCAGCTTCTTCGTATTGGCGGTGCAACTCTTCGTTACCCTACTGGAATTCAAGCTGACGACATTGGCCGGCTTCGTGCTTGTGCCGTTCGCACTTTGGAACAAAACCGCCTTCCTTGCCGAACGGGTGCTCGGCAACGTCATCTCATCCGGCATCAAGATTCTCGTGTTGGCCGTCATCGTCGGCATCGGCAACGGCTTGTTCGCTGAGTTTCGTGCGTCAGCACCGTCCGAGCCGTCGATCAATCATGCACTTGCGATCATGCTCGCGTCGCTCGCCATGCTCGGCCTCGGCATTTTCGGCCCCTCGATCGCCACCGGACTTGTCTCCGGTGCTCCGCAGCTTGGCGCTGGTGCAGCAGCAGGCACCGCGCTCGCGGCGGGCGGGTTGACCGTGGCGGGAGGAGCCGCGGCCGCGGGCGCCACACGTCTGGGAGGAGCAGCCGTCAGCAGCGGTGTCAAAGCTGCTTCGTCCATGTCGGGTGGCGCCCGCACTGCATTCGCGCTGGGAAGTTCAACATCGGGCACTTCAGGAGCAGCAGCCGTCGGCGCCGGCATCGCCGGCGTCGCAAGGGCCGGCGGCGGCGCCTTCGTCCAGGCTGGCCGCAACTTCGCGTCCCGCATGACCGGCGCGATGCGGCAGAGCGCGGCCCGAGGTTCGCACGGCGCATGGACCGCCACCGGCGGGGCGTCGACAGCAGGAATGCACGCGGCCGCTGGTGGCGCCTCCGGCAACGCGCCGGCATGGGCGGATCGTGTTCGGCATGGCTTACGCGGCTCGCAAGCAACGCATGGCGCTACGATGGCCGCGCACACCTTGCGCTCCGGCGATCATGGCGGATCGGGCGCCAACCCCTCATTGCGACAGGAGGACTAAGCGATGCGCTTCAAACGCGCGGGCGTGCGCTATTCCGAAACGCCTGAGCCGACAACGCCGTATCAGGCCGCAGGCCAGCTTTGGGACGAACGGATCGGCTCCGCCCGGATTCAGGCCCGGAACTGGCGACTGATGTCGTTTGGCTGTCTTGCGCTCGCCATCGGCATGGCCGGCGGGTTGCTCTGGCTGGCCGGCCGCTCGACCGTGACGCCCTATGTCGTGGAGGTCGATCAACTCGGCCAGATCAAAGCGATCGGACCGGCCATCGAAGCTTATCGACCGACCGATGCGCAGATCGCGCATTCGCTCGCCCGCTTCATCCAGAATGTCCGCGCGCTGCCGACCGATCCGATCGTCGTACGCCAGAACTGGCTCGAAGCCTATGACTTCACCACCGATCGCGGCGGTGCCGCGCTCAACGACTATGCGCGCGCCAACGACCCATTCTCCAAGGTCGGCAAATCATCGGTCGCCGCCGAAGTCACGAGCGTCGTGCGGGCCTCGGAATCGTCGTTCCAAATCCGTTGGATCGAGCGGCGTTATGAGAACAACCAACTCGCCGGCACCGATCGCTGGACCGCCATCCTCACCATCGTTCTGCAACCACCGCGCACTGAAGATCGGCTGCGCAAAAACCCACTCGGCATTTTTGTCAACGGCATCAACTGGAGCCGCGAACTCGGCCCCGGCGGGTCGTGAGGGAGTCACCGCATTATGGCCTGCATGTCGCCCATCCGTCTTCTTCTGCTGTCATCGGCCGCGCTGCTCGCCGGTTGCGCAGTCCAGACGCCGCCGCCGGAAATCTCGCTCGACGAACCGTTCGAGGCGACGCGCGTCGTTGAGCCGGCCAGTTCGGTCGAAGTGGTGCCGTTGCCGCAGCCTTTGCCCCTACCGGGCCAGTTGAAGCCGCTGCCCGGTAGAGGCGGCACGCCGGAGGCATCCGATCCGAAAAAGCGTGTGACGAGTGCAAACGCCGCAGCCCGCATCCAGCCGACTCGATCCGGCTACATCAATGCCACGCAGGTCTGGCCCTATTCCGCAGGCGCGCTCTATCAGGTCTATGCCAGTCCCGAAAAGGTGACGGACATCGCGCTTCAAGGGAGCGAGGATCTAATCTCCGTCTCCGCCGGCGACACCGTGCGCTGGGTGATCGGCGACACGACGAGCGGCACAGGAAATGCCAAGCAGACGCACATTCTGGTGAAGCCGACCCGACCGGACCTCAAGACCAACCTGGTCATCAACACCAACCGTCGAACCTATCTGCTCGAACTGACATCTACGCCGCAGACGTGGATGGCGTCGGTCTCCTGGCATTACCCGCACGACCGCTTGATGGCGTTGCAACGCCAGAATGAGCGCGCGGAAACCGCCACGCCCGTCGCCAATGCGGTTGAGCTTGATCGCGTCAAGTTCCGCTACGAGATTACCGGCGATACGCCCTCATGGCGGCCGGTGCGCGTCTTCGACGACGGCGAGAAGGTCTATATCCAGTTTCCCGCCGGCATCGCTCAGGGCGAGCTTCCGCCGCTGTTCGTCGTCGGACCGACCGGCGAAAGCCAACTCGTGAACTACCGGGCGAAGCCACCTTATTACGTCGTCGATCGGTTGTTCGGCGCCGCAGAGTTGCGCCTTGGTGGCGAGAAGCAGCAGGTCGTGCGCATCTCGCGCACCGACGGCATACGGCGGGGGCTATTCGGACTATGACAACACCGCCCAAATCCCCGCCACCAAACCTCACGATTCGCGCGCGGCCGAAGCCTGTGACGCGGCTCAACCGCTGGACTCTGATCACGCTCGCCGGCGTGTCCGCTGCCGCGGTGCTCGGCGCAATGGTCTGGGCGCTGCAAGGCAGAGACCGCGGCAAGCCGACCGGCGACGAACTCTACAGCACCGATCGCGTCAATCCGGCCGAGGGTCTTCAAACCTTGCCGCACGATTACACCCAGGTCCAACCGCCGCGGCTCGGAGCGCCGCTGCCCGGCGAGTTGGGCGGGCCGATCGTTCGCACCGAGCGCGAGACCGGCATCCCGCAGATGCCGGAACGTCCGAACTTCCGTCCCGACCCGGAAGAAGATGCGAGGCGCGCGGCGATGTTGCGCGCGCAGCAGGAGGCCGAAGCCGCCGCCAAGGCCGCCGTCTTTTTCCAGTCCATCAAGCCGAGACAGGAGGCGACCACCGCCGCTGTGGCGCCGCTAGAACCGAATGGCTCTAACCTGACGGCGATTCCCGCACCCGGCACAGAGCCGACCAATGCGCCGGTCGACGCCGTGACCACGCAGAATATGCAGGACCGAAAACAAGCGTTCCTCAATCGCGAGACCGACCAGAAAATCTACGGCTCCGGCACGCTTCAAACGTCGCGTTCCCCTTATCAGGTCATGGCGGGGACGATCATTCCCGCCGCGCTGGTGACGGGAATCAATTCCGACTTGCCGGGGCAAATCATCGGTAGCGTCACCGAAAACGTGTACGACACGGTGGGTGGCCACCACCTGCTCATCCCGCAGGGCGCCCGGCTGATCGGCCAGTACGATTCCGGCGTGGCGTTCGGCCAGAGTCGCGTGCTTCTCGTCTGGAATCGCATCGTCATGCCGGACGGATCCTCTATCGTGCTCGACCGGCTCTCCGGCGTCGACACCGCCGGCTATGCCGGACTGGAGGACGAGGTCGACAAGCACTGGTTCCGCCTGATCGGCGGCGCGGTGTTCTCCTCGGTGCTGGGCGTTGGCGCGCAACTGGCTGCACCGGAGAATCGCGGTGGCAATGGCGATCGCGTCATCATCGCGACGCGCGGCGGCTTTCAGGACACCATCAATGGTGTTGGGCAGCAGATCACGCGCCGCAACCTCAACATCCAGCCGACCTTGACGGTGCGGCCAGGCTTCCCGGTTCGCGTCATCGTCAACAAGGATCTCATCTTGCGGCCCTATCAGGTCGCGCCGCTCATTGCCAATATCAGGAGAGACGATTGACCAAGAAGCTCAGCCTTGGGCCTGTCCCGAAATCGGAATTCGTCAAGCTGACGCTCACGGTCAGCACCGAACTCCGCGAAAACCTCGACCTCTATGCCGCGCTGCATTCCGAACTGAATGGCACGCCAGTCGATGCAACAACGCTGGCGCCGCTCATGCTCGAAACCTTCATCGCCCGCGACAAGGGATTCCGTGCGGCGCGCACCAGACGGGCGAGCCCATCAGGCGAGACGGCGCGCCTGCTCGATAAAGCGGGCTAGCGGCTCAACGGGCGTTTTCGCGCGCATCATCAGCCAAGTCTTCACCAATGCGGTCACATCGGACAACGGGCTTAGCACCAGCTCGCTTGCACTGACGGCTTCGAGTTGGGCAGCGGTCGCGATCCCGATGCCGTATCCGGCGACCACCAGCGTGACCAACATGCTCAGCGTTGTCGCCGTATCGACGATGTTCGGTGTCGCTGTCACCGTGCGGATGATCTGCTCGATCTGGCACTGCTGGCCAAGGCCCGTATCCCGTTGGCATAGCACGAGCGGTTTCCGAACCACGTCGACCAAAGCGACGTGTTTCCTTTGCACCAATGGATGTCTACTTGGCATAACTGCGATCAGCGGATCTCGCCAGATGGCCTGCGAAACGATGCCCTTGCCATATCCGCTCTCCGGTGCAAGCGCAGCGTCGAGGAATCCGCTTCGCAGTTCATAGATCTTCTGCGCCATGGACATTTCATGCACATGCACGCTGATATGCGGTGTCGCCTGTCTGAACGATGCGAGCAAGCGCGCAAGACGCGGCAGCGGCACACCGTCGCAAATACCAATATGAAGATGGCCGGTCCTGTCGCCGCCTTTCGTGCGCACATCGAGGCGCGCTTCGTCGGCAGCCGCCAGGAGCGCGCGGGCGTGGACAAAGAGTCGTTCGCCAGCCACCGTCAGCCTGGTCGACCGCCGTGTGCGCTCAAACAACATCACGCCCAGCTGCTGTTCGAGATTCCGGATTGAGCGCGACAACGGCGACTGCTCGATGCCGATGCGATCGGCCGCGCGCTTGAAGTGCAGTTCCTCCGCTACCGCCACAAAATGCCGGAGATGACGAAACTCCATTCACCCTGTCTCCACCCTCGTGACGTGAAGCGTGTCTCTGCGTTCAGGCAGCGCGATCGAGACCCTGCCTGATGCAGGCGGTCCGCGGCATGGGATGTTGCAGAGGCTAAACGCGTAACGGAAATCGATGATGTTGGTCGCCAATGACGGCGTCGACTCGTGAAACAATGATGCCGGATTCCAGACGTGACAGCTTGCCCGCCCGATAATCCGCTTCAGCGTGCCCAACAATATCCGCGAGTCCTGTCCGGACTTGTTCGTCGGATACGTCCCTCAACAAAACGCGGAAGCCACCCAGAAGTGCCTCGTAGGCTATCCCGGTGCCCATTCGGCCGATGCCAATGATCCCGACGGTTTCGATGAATTCAGCCATCGCAATTCAACTCCTGTGGAGGAGCAAAACCAGCAAATATATAGCTAACTTCTCACTCGCTTGTTCTTCAACGAAACAACATGACGGGAATCTTGCATGTCCGGATCATCTCCGTGGTCGTACTCCCGATAATCAGGTTGCGCAGGCGGGAGTGACCATATGCTCCCATGACAAGTAGGTCGATCCGGTGCGCTTCCACGTAAGATGCGATGGTGCTGTCGGCCGGGCCTTCAATCAGGTTCGTGTGGACTTCGTATCCCGCCCGCTGCAAAGCGCCGGTGGCCTCCTGAAGCCGCTTCCTGTTCTCTTCGGCAGCGGCCCCCGCCATGAGAAGATGGCATTCAAGGCCGAGAAACAGCCGGCTCATCCGGATATGATTGACCGCCTTCTGACTGCTGGTTTCCCCATCAAATGCAATCATAAAATTCTGGACGTGCTTAAACGCACGCGACGAGACCATGATTGGTTTTCGACTTGCGCGGACGATCCGCTCAAGATTTGAGCCCAGATGCAACTTCGCGAAGTCCGCGCCTTCGCCTCTCTTGCCGACGACGATTAAATCCGAATCCATCTCCATTTCGTTCACGGTCTCGACGAGATCGCCATGACGTAATTTCGTGGAAACGTTTGTGACCCCAGTAGCCACAAGGGACGCCTTCGCTTCAACGAGCATGGCCCTGCCGCGCTTTTGTGAGAGCTTGGCTTTCTGTTCGTCGAGCGACGCAAGTTCCGCGAGAAGAAGATCGCGCGCATCGACATCGAGACTTCCGCTCAGGTCGGGGGGCGAACTGGAAACGTCACGTCGGCCCAGGACGTGGAGAAGTTCGACAGATGCTTCGGTCCGAAGAGCAGCCCAGGCTGCATGGTCGCAAACGCTTTTCGAATAAACGGATCCGTCAATAAGTGCGAGCAATTTTGGCATCTTTCGCTCCCTCAATGCCTCATCAAGCGCTCCATCGCGCCGGGCTTGTCGTGAATCGCCAGTCGGTCGACGATGGTTTCGCTCGCTTCGTTCAGTCCGACAATTTCGACTTCCGCTCCTTCGCGGCGGAATTTCAGAACTACTGTGTCCAAGGCCGCGACGCTTGAGATATCCCAAATATGGGCCCGGCTGACGTCGATCCGCACCCTCTCCAAAGCCTCTTTGAAATCGAATGCTGAATTGAAATCGTCGGCGGAGGCGAAGAATAGCTGGCCTTCAACAATATAGGTCCGCTCTGCCCCATCGTCGGAGAGAACAGACGTTACCCTGAATATCTGGGCGATCTTTCCGGCGAAGAAGATCCCGGAAAGCAAGACACCGACAAGAACACCAACCGCGAGATTGTGCGTCACCACGACGCCAACGACGGTTGCGAGCATGACTATGCTCGAGCTGCGCGGATGAGTGCGAAGGTTCTTGATGGATATCCAACTGAATGTTCCGATCGAGACCATGATCATGATGGCAACGAGCGCGGCCATCGGGATCATCTGCACCCAGTGACCGAGCACCACGATCAGGAAAAGCAAGAAAGCTCCTGCGAAGAACGTGGATAGTCGACCGCGACCGCCCGATTTGATGTTGATGACGGACTGGCCAATCATCGCGCATCCGGCCATGCCACCGAGAAAACCGGTTACGCAGTTCGCGACGCCTTGGCCGATACACTCCCGGTTCTTGTTGCTAGGAGTATCGGTCAATTCATCCACGATCGTGGCGGTCATCAGGGATTCCAGCAGGCCGACCGCGGCGACTGCGACGGAGTATGGAAAGATAATCAGGAAGGTTTGAAGGTTGAGCGGAATGTCGGGGAACAGGAACACCGGTAGCGTCGACGGCAATTGGCCCATGTCGCCGACCGTGCGGATATCAAGTTTCAGCGCAACCGATGCGGTTGTTAGAACGACGATGCAGATCAGTGGAGACGGGACGATCTTCGTCAAACGAGGAAACCCGTAGATAATGGCCAGACCTGCCGCGACCATCACGTAGGTTGGCCACGGAACGCCCGTCAGTTCCGGAAGCTGGGCCATGAAAATAAGGATCGCGAGCGCATTGACGAAACCGGTCATGACGGACCGCGAGACGAAGCGCATCAAGTAGCCGAGGCGAACGACGCCAGCGAGTATCTGAAGGATCCCCGCCAGGACAGTTGCGGCCAAGAGATATTGCAGACCGTGTTCCTTGACGAGGGTGACCATCAGGACCGCGGTCGCAGCTGTAGCCGCCGAAATCATCCCCGGGCGCCCTCCGACAAAGGCTGAAATGGCGGCAATCGAGAACGAGGCGTAGAGGCCAACTTTCGGGTCGACCCCCGCAATGATCGAGAATGCGATCGCTTCTGGAATGAGAGCAAGCGCGACCACGAGTCCTGCGAGCACGTCGCCGCGGATGTTGCCGAACCACTCGCGGCGCAAGCGAGTAAACAAAAGTGCGAACAAGAATGATCTCCAGGCGGATTTCGGCCGGACTTTGAGCCAATGCAGGAATGTTGGGGAAGTCAGATGGAGCGACGAAGGGTACGCTAAGGCGGTACACACCGAGAAACCCGGCGCCGGGCGCGGGTCAAGGTCGCTTTATATCCATCAGACTACATCGGTCGGGCCTTCGAACCTGATAGCGCCAAATAGAAATGCTGCGCTGCAATGTCGAGCAATACGGAATGCTGGCCGGGATGGCAAGCGTCATTTTAAGCGGAGCCGTTCGGATCGTCGCAGCAATGGAGCGATCCTGCACTAGTTTCGCAACTATGTTGACTGTCGGCGCAACGGCGATTGGACCGTGACCGTGGGGCTGTTGCTGGATCGTGGTTTTCTCGGTCGCCTATACTTCCAGCCTTTTCCTCGTTTCGGGGACAGTGGCGGGGGCGCTCGCCTCATTGAACGCCCATTGAGATAGGAAAGGCGAAATGCCACCTTAACGGTCTGACTACGGACGTGGGAACGACGCTGTCATGGCTGATCTTCTGATCGGAAACAGGCCTTCGTCTCTTCATCAGGAGCGGCTGAACGTCGTCCAGGAAATTCTTGTCGCAAGCGATGTCAAAACAGTTCTGGACCTCGGATGTGGAAGAGGGCCCTTGATGGTCCGGTTGGCGCAAACCGCAAGGTTCGACCGCCTTGTGGGCGTCGATATATCCACCTGCGCCCTTCATTCTCTCGACCGGAAGTTGGCGAGCATCGGATCGGAGCGATGCAAAATCAGCCTCATTCGAGGATCTTTCATGGATCCCACGCTTGATCTCAGTGGCTTTGACGCCGCCATCATGGTGGAAACGATTGAACACATTGCTCCGGAGCGACTTGCCTCAGTTGAAGGCGCAGTTTTCCGCCGTCATCGACCTCGAACAGTGGTCATAACCACCCCCAACCGAGATTGGAACGATCGTCTTGGGGTGCCAAAGTATCGATATCGGCATCGCGACCATCGGTTTGAATGGGGACGATTGAAATTCAGATCGTGGGCCGAACGATTAGCGACGCGCAACCGATATCGAGTATGCTTTCAAGAGATCGGACAGGAAGATATCGCCTGCGGTGGAGCAAGTCAGATGGCTTGCTTCTCGCTAATCCCGCATGATCAATAATTCTGCGACATCTATTCGCGGGAATCCGTTAGAGGGGCGAACTCGAAAATCGCATTATTGACCTCGTAGAGCGAGGAATCAATCTGATCGGCGCAATTCAGGTCGAACAACGCAACGTTGTATCCATCTGCGGAAAATGCACTTCGATAGATGATGCCGTCATATCCCTCCGATCGGAAAACTTCCGCCAGGATCTGTGTGGCGGCATAGTGTGCGGTATTGTCGCTCCGGGTAACCGGTTGTGAAAATGCGTGATCGATGTAAGCCTAAACGACCTTTTCAATCTTTTCTGGTGTCGGTGATTCGACATAAGGAATATTCTTGCCATGGAAAACTGAGCAATCGACCGCCGTTAGAGGCCGCACAGTTGAGAAACGTGCCGCTGATACCACTGAACCTATCCATGGCCTTACTTCCGACATCGCGACCTCCCGCGTCGTCGCGAAGTAAAGGCAAGGTATTCCTTTTGGATTGACTCGCCCCTCATAGGCCCGGTCACGCAGGGGCTTCATGCGGGTTTCTCGATGCGGTCCCCGTACGCGCTTGCCGATTTTTGAATCGGTCAGCCATTCGTGACCCACCTGTGCTCGCCAAAAGATGCTGTTCTGCGGAATATCGCGCAGGCGGCTCTTGCACGATCGCGCCACCGCGTGAAGGAACTGCTCTCCTGTTGGAGATCGCAGATATCGTTTGGAAAGCGTCACCTCGGCCTTGAAATCCAAATAAGCATTTACACTCGAAAATGCTGCCGACGCCGTTCGTTGCTCCTCCAAATGAAAAACACCTCCTTGCAAGCGATGGGTAATCATGATGCTCGGCCATACGCCGCGGACGCTCAGGACAGTACTGCTGCGGCACCCGTGCTTTTAATCGGGAGATTCCGGGCAATCAGACAAATCCTTGTATCCCTCGATGGCCTTGGGGAACAATTTGAGTAGAGATGTCATGTCCTCGAAATGATCGAGTTCGACTTTAAAGTACCGGTACAATTTACCCCACCGGTGACGCCCAACGGCTTTCTTCTGCAGGAACTGTTGTATCTTTTCTAAGATGGGGGGATCGATGCGGTGGCTGAAATAAGCGACGGCTACGATTTGGTTCAACTTCGATTCGGTCTTCATTTGATCTAGCATTCCGTCCTCATTGGTTTCGGGACAAAACGCGCGGCGCAATACATATACGAAGCGTGTTTCCTGATGTTGATGCGATTTCTCTTTCTAAGCACTTCACAGCCGAGGAGAAAGAGATATTATAGCTGGGCGCTCTCCGCATTTTGGGTAGAGCGGAATCGAAAAATGATACCCGTAACCGGTCGATGATTTGGCTTTGCGCCGATCGATCGGAACGTGCCCGCATGATTTCAGTGGCGGGAGCGCTTATTCATTCCGTCTATAAGCGTGTGCAATTGAGGTATGAGAGGTTTGGTGCTCAGCACTCCAACCATATCAGGCGACTTACCTGTCTTTGACACGCAGAGATTTGCTGATGTCATGCGACTGCTGCGCTTGTTGATCGGGCAAGTTGAAGCGGGGTCGTCGGATGTCGTGCTGACGCGTGAAAGCGCGATGTATCAAGCCGCGTGCAGGCTTCTCGACGCGAATCCGGAACATCGCGCCGCGACAAGAACGGCGATCATGGCTCTGCGCGACCTTCTTTGGCGAGTTGATACCGTACGATCCATACTGGAATCCCATACGAATGATCCAACGATCGCGGAAGCGGTAAGATGGTTGGAGACGTCGGATGTTCATCAGTTCATGAGGCAAGAACCATAGCCGTTGTGTGGCCGGGCGCTCCCGTGTCTCACAATGGATGGTACTATGCAGAATTCCAAAGTTTCTGACGTTTCACAAGTTTCTCCCAAACGCTTATTTCCGGCCAAGCGTCGGACGTTTGCAATTATTTCTCATCCAGACGCTGGCAAGACCACCCTGACCGAGAAGCTCCTGCTCTACGGTGGGGCCATACAGATGGCAGGTCAGGTGAAGGCGCGTGGAGATCGACGACGAACTCGGTCGGACTGGTTGGAAATCGAGCGGAGTAGAGGCATTTCGGTCAGCAGCTCCGTCATGACGTTCGAACATAACGGCGTGATCTTCAATCTGTTGGACACGCCGGGTCACGCCGATTTTAGCGAGGATACCTATCGGACTCTTAGTGCTGTCGATGCGGCGGTCATGGTGATCGATGCAGCAAAGGGGATTGAAAGTCAGACGCGCAAGCTGTTCGAGGTGTGTCGCCTGCGGGACATTCCAATCATTACGTTCATCAACAAGGTGGATCGCGAAGGCATCGATCCGCTTGAAATGCTTGATGAGATCGCCGCCGGACTTGCTCTCGACCTGAGTGTTCTGACATGGCCGATAGGTCTCGGCACGGATTTTCGCGGTTGCTGTGACATCTACGGATCACGGCTCTTACTGCCCAAAGAAACACGTATTGATCCGTTCGGACGTGTTAAAAAGTTCAACAACCTTGACGATCTGCTGCTGAATTCAGAGATCGAGGAACGCATCGTTGAACCGGCGGTGGAAGGCCTTCTCCTCTGCCTTGAAGCTCTGCCGAAATTCCATCACCAGGCGTTTCTCGAAGGGCATCTTTCTCCAGTTATCTTCGGGAGCGCGTTGAAGGAGTTCGGCGTTGCCGAACTTCTGGATTGTTTGACCCGATGGGCGCCGGATCCGCTGCCGCGGAAGGCGAAAGAAAGATCGGTAGATCCGCACGAAAAACGCGTCACCGGGTTTGTTTTCAAGGTCCAAGCCAATATGGATCCTAACCATCGGGATCGTGTCGCGTTCGTGCGCTTGTGCTCAGGACGATTTGTCCGGGGAATGAAGCTTCTGAACGTTCGCGATCGTCGATCCTTGACGGTCAGTGCGCCCATCTTTTTTTTCGCACAGCAGCGGGAAACCCTCGAAGAGGCGTTCGCTGGCGACATTGTCGGAATTCCAAATCACGGCACGCTACGGGTTGGCGATACACTTACGGAAGGCGAAATCTTGACGTTCGAAGGGATACCGGATTTCGCACCGGAAGTCCTGAGACGGATCGGCCTCGGCGATGCCACGCGAACGAAGCAGCTGAATCGGGGTCTAAATGACATGGCCGAAGAAGGCGTGATTCAGATCTTCCGTCCGATATTTGGAACTTGGCCGATCCTTGGCGCAGTTGGCACCCTCCAGCTGGACGTTCTCGTATCCCGCCTCAATCAGGAGTACGGAGTTCCCATTCGGCTTGATCCGGCGCCTTACGAAACGGCGAGGTGGATCGTAAGCACCAATCCGCAACGCCTTCGAGAGTTTTGCGAATCGTATCGATCCAGCATCGCCGAGGATAAGAATGGCGGCCTTGTATTTCTTGCCAAGAATGCGTGGACCCTGAACAGGGCGACTGATGAATGGCCGGACATTGAGTTTCTCCGAGTGCGTGAAAGGAGTTAGATCGGGATGACCAAACTGACCCCGAACGATGAAAGCGCGCGCATACAACGGTTTCGTATGCGCCTCACAAACGAATTGAACCAGCTATTACTGCTGCGGGAGTCGAGTTCGGAGTCTCGAGCCGCGGTCCACCTCGATCAGCAAAGCGTCGGACGACTGTCACGCGTCGACGCAATGCAATCTCAGCAGATCGCGATCGCGGCTGATAGGCAACGACAACGTCAGATAGCGCGCATCCAACGGGCTTTGAGCCAGATGGATTCTGGTGAATTCGGCCGATGCCTTGATTGTGATAACGACATCGCTGAACGGCGTCTGGAGGCAGACCCCGCGACGCCGCTTTGCGTAAGCTGCGCCTCGCTGAGAGCCGTTTAGCGCCACGCATAAGATCGCACTGGTCTCGTCGCGTTCGCTGTCAATATGCAAATCAGGAAGCGTTATGTTGAAGGTCCAGGAGAGTGCTTCTCATCCGAAACTTGAATTGCCCCTGAGCCCAAGCGATGGGGTTGGAATGTTTGGACCAGGTCGGTTCGCCATGATCATTGATGGCGAAAGTCTTCATCACGCATTGAGAATGATCGGAACAGACATTGACTACAAAAAACTTCTCGGAATGTTTTTCGGACAATCGTTTTTGGTTTCCGCAACGTACCACGCAATCGCGCCAAGCGGCGAGCCGTCCGGACGACGGGCTCTATTAGATTGGCTTGAGTACAATGGTTATAGGGTCCGCGAGAAGCGTGGACGGTTCACGGCCCGGTCCGCTGGCCGGGGCGCACAAGAAGAGGGTGTTTCGCTGGAAATGGCGGTCGACGCCTTGGACATAACCCCACGCATTGACAATCTTGTCCTGTTCTCCGGCGATGGTGACCTTGCCCCAGTTGTTCGGGCGGTGCAGCGAAAGGGCATCTGCGTCAGTGCGGTGTCAACGTTGGCGTCGAAGCCGCCTTTGATCGCTGACCGTTTACGCAGACAGGTCGACCGATACTTTGACCTGCGGGACTTGATGCCTCATCTACATTTGCAGCGCAACGCGTCCTGAGGCGAGCGAGCCATCGAGCGATCAGGTCCTTTGCGACCTGAAGTGTTGGCCCCGAACCGAGTTGAGCAACCGAAGCGCGGACTGTCGACCAATTTTCGGTTTGCCGCCTGACGAAACCAGACCGTAGGTGCATAGACCAGATGAGCGCTGCCGAAATCGAAGAACAAGCCCGCCTCAAGGACTGCCAGGAGCGTATTGGGGACAACCTCCATGAAATTGGCGTGCGCCTCGATGCTTACGCGAGGGACATCCAGGCGAACAAGAACCACATGTGGGAGGCGCGCCGCGACATGGACCATATCGACAAGGTCGCGCTCAGGCAGTCAATCGAGCAGACGATGCGCTCGGCCGAGGTGCTCAAAGCGCAGCGGCATAAGCTCCTGAAGCTACGCAACTCCCCGTATTTCGGGCGCTTCGATTTCGCCCGCGGCCAAGATGGAAAAAGCGAAGCTCAACCTATCTATGTCGGCGTCCACGATTTCACAGACGAGGCGTCCGGCGAGACGCTCGTCTACGACTGGCGTGCCCCTGTTTGCTCGATGTTCTACGACTATGAGATCGGCCCAGCCAGATATGAGGCGCCGGCCGGCGAGGTGGAGGGCCGGCTGGAGCTAAAGCGCCAGTTCCGCATCCGCGGTGGGCGAATGGAGTTCATGCTGGAGTCCGGCGTCAACATCGTCGACGACGTGCTGCAGCAGGAGCTGAGCCGTTCTTCTGACGAGGCCATGAAAAACATCGTCGCGACGATCCAGCGCGACCAGAACGCCATCATCCGCAACGCGGAAGCAGATACGCTCATCATCCAGGGGGTGGCCGGCTCAGGCAAGACATCAATCGCGCTCCACCGCATCGCCTTTCTGCTCTACCGCTTCAAGGACACGCTAAACTCCAAGGATATCCTGATCATCTCGCCCAACCGCGTCTTTGCCGACTACATCGGCAATGTGCTACCAGAACTTGGCGAGGAGCAGGTGAGCGAAATCGGCATGGAGACGCTTGCCGACGAACTGCTTCAGGGTCAATACCGCTTCCAGACCTTCTTCGATCAGACCTCTCTACTGCTCGAAGGAAGGGATGAAGCACTGAGAGAGCGGATCGCCGCCAAGGGATCGCTCGGTTTCCTGAAACAGATCGACAGCTACGTTGATTATCTGGAAGCCAACTCGTTCAAGGCTGTCGAGTGGCGCCCCGGCGTCGGTCGCATTGTGCCCGACTGGCACTTTCAGGAGACGTGGCAGAAATATCGCGGCCTGCCGATCTCGGAACGCATTGCCGAGGTCGTCCGCACCACAGAGCACAAGGTCTTCCTCCACTACAAACACGAGCTCGAGTCGAGGCAGCTCAAGGCGCTTCGCGAAGCTGTCCGTGGCATGGTGCAACGGAAGAGCCTGCGCGCCGCCTACAAGGGATTGTTCGAGTGGCTGGGCCAGCCCGAGCTCTTCAAACCGGCCGGAGGAAGGCTCGAATACTCGGACGTCTTCCCGCTCATTTATCTCAAGATGCGGCTCGAAGGCGTCGACAATTCGCGCCAAGAGGTCAAACATTTGCTGATCGACGAGATGCAGGACTACACGCCGGTTCAGTATGCCGTGCTCGGAACACTCTTCCCCTGTCGGAAGACCGTCCTGGGAGACGCCACACAATCGGTTAATCCCTATGGCGGCTCGAATGCCGAGCAGATTCAGCGCGTGCTCAGGGCGTCCGCCCCCATGAAGCTCACCAAAAGCTACCGTTCGAGCTGGGAGATCATGCAATTTGCCCTGGGCATCTCACCGAACGAGGAACTCGTACCCATCGAGCGCCATGGCGAATCGCCGCGAGTTGTTCGCTGCGCGCGGCAGAGTGAAGCTGTCGAACGCATCATCGCCGAAATAGAGGACTTTCAAGCTTCATCCCATCGCCGCCTCGCGGTCATCGCCAAGACGCAGAAGTACGCGGAGAAGCTGCATCGCCTGTTGGCTGAGAAAGGCGTCGAGACACGGCTGCTTGATGCGGGAAGCGGAGGCTTTTCGACCCGCATCATCATCTGCACGTCACATCTGGCGAAGGGCCTCGAGTTCGACCGTGTGATCGTTCCCGATGCGGACGCCCACACCTATCAAACGGACATGGACCGCAACATGCTCTATGTAGCCTGCACGCGCGCGATGCACCGGCTGACCGTTGTTGTGAACGGCGAGCCGTCGGCTTTTCTACCTGCTTCGGCTATGTCTTGATTTAGTGGTTCAACTCGCCCGAGCGCTGCTGCTCGCGGTCGAGGACCTACCGCAGGTCCTCCAATCCGCTGGATAAGTTCGGCGGTAGTAGCCAGCACTACAAGAATGACCGCTATTGTCGCCCTCATGGAACGCAAATGACGATCGAAATGGCGGACACGGCCCCACTGCCGGACATCAAAGTGTCGATCCGTACGGCTTTTGGTATCGACAGCGACATGGAGGTACCAGCCTATTCGGAGCCGAACGAGCATGTTCCCGACCTCGACTCGGACTACAGGTTCGACCGTGCCACCACGCTTGCGATCCTGGCCGGATTCGCCCGCAATCGCCGCGTGATCGTCACCGGCTATCACGGCACCGGCAAATCGACCCATATCGAACAGGTGGCGTCGCGGCTAAACTGGCCGTGCGTGCGGGTCAATCTCGATAGCCACATCAGCCGCATCGACCTGCTCGGCAAAGACGCGATCGTCATCCGCAACGGCGTTCAGGTGACCGAGTTCCGCGATGGCATTCTGCCATGGGCGCTGCAGCACAACGTGGCGCTCTGCTTCGACGAATACGACGCCGGTCGCCCCGACGTGATGTTTGTGATCCAGCGCGTGCTGGAAGTCTCTGGCCGCTTGACCCTGCTCGATCAGAACAAGGTGATCCGGCCGCACCCATCCTTCCGCCTGTTCGCCACGGCCAACACGATCGGGCTGGGCGATACGTCCGGCCTCTATCACGGCACGCAGCAGGTAAACCAAGGGCAGATGGACCGCTGGTCGATCGTGACAACGCTCAATTACCTGCCGCACAACGATGAGGTAGAAATCGTGCTGGTGAAGGCCAAGCCATATCAGACGGCGGAAGGCCGAGAGATTGTGAACAAAATGGTGCGCGTCGCCGCCCTCACCCGCGGTGCGTTCATGAACGGCGACCTTTCGACCATCATGAGCCCGCGCACGGTGATCACCTGGGCGGAGAACTCCGACATCTTTGATGACGTCGGCTTCGCCTTTCGGGTGACGTTCCTCAATAGATGCGACGAACTGGAGCAACCCCTCATTGTGAATGCTGATCGAAAAATGACCCCCATCGGCATCACGGGGACCCCTTCAGCCCATTGATTTCGTTGAGTTGGCATGATGGACCTCCGTGCCGATCATGGTCGAGACCCCGCGCCGAAGCACACTCCTTGCAGAAATTGGTCGGCCTCGTGGATGATCTTCACGTTCACGCGGTTGCCGTCCGTCGCCGAGACCCACGGAAGCCAGAGACCGAATGTAACGGCGCCATTCGTCTCGACGGCGCCCAGCGTGCCGAGTGGCATTAGCTGCATGAGTTACAGCCCCTTCCACTGGATGTTGCGATAAAAAACCCGGCCGGTGTGGGTCTGGAGGCCGATGAAGCGAGGGTCTTGGGCGGTGGACGGGAGCCCGCGGCGAGGCGACTGCGGATCGCCGGTGAAGTGGAAGAGATTGACCATCGGTCCATTCAGTGCGACGCTTATGTTAGCACCGTCGACGGTGATTTCGTATTCGTTCCACTCGCCTACCGGATGAATCACAACGGGACCGTCGGTCGGGCCCTTAAAGGAGTAGACGGCGCCCGTGCTGTGGATTGGTGCGTTATCGGGACGGGCCAACTCGTCGATCTGTATTTCAAAACCGAAGTTGACGCCGACATAGGCGGTGTTGTCGTATCCTTCGAGCCTCGGGTCGGGGAAGCCGATAAACACTCCCGAATTGTCGTCTGACGCCGTCATCATCCATTGCAGCCGTAATATATAGCGGGCGGGCGTCTGTCTCTTCAGCCAAAGAAGCCCGAGATCTGTTCCGGCCCTTCCCTCCAGCATACCCCGCCGGACCCGAAATGCGCCGGGGTCGTCTCGATCGGGTTGGTTGCTAATGGTGGACATTGTCCAGTCGCCGAGCGACAAGCCATCGAATAGCGTTTCGAACCCCGCATCTGCAGCGAACGGGGGCGGGGACATGATGAGGTCGCCTGTAAGTCGTGATAGCGCGATGCCGGTGAGCATCGGGTTCGGCGAACCGATGCTTGGGAAAAGCGCGGGGCCTGCCGCGTACAGGTTTTCGGTGTGATGGAAGCGTCCATCCCCATCGGTGACGCTTTTGGTCGGATCATTTCCCATCCAGAGGCCGCCGGTTTCGTGATGAGTTGTTCCGAGACCGTCGCGATTGCTCTGGAGCACCTGCATGGGCTGTCCGTTCGCGAAGATGGCGGCGACCTTCTGCATAGCCGCATCCACCGCGTTCCACAGGTCCTCGTCGCGCTGCGTCGGGGTGAGCACGACTGATGCGCGGCGCACTCCGTATTCGTCAGTTCGAGAACTCAGGTCGACCCGGCTTGGATGAGCACCAATGTTGGCTGGATCGGCAGGCTCCATCTCTCCAAGGCCCCGTATCGCTATGGCGATATGTGTATCGTTTGAGGTGCGGAGCTGGTCATAGAAATCGATGTCGGGGACTTTGCGAAAGAGTTCGTCTTCTCCGCCAACGGTATTACCGCCGCCACTCGCTGAGATCTGAAGGTGAAATCGACCAATCAGATCACCGTTCGATCGCGTCGCACGCCCCTTTACAAACAGCGCCGCCGTTTGCAGTTCGTTGACTGCGGCGGACAGACCAGGGATCGCTGAGCGAGGCAAGCGGATGACCAGGTTCGAGCGAAGATGCGCGGTCAGGTTCTTGCCCAAGAGTGGCAAGGTCGGAAGTCCAGTGCCTTCGAACGAGGCCAGTGCCAGCCTCGCGTTCTCAATGGTTCCAAGCGCAATGACAACAGTGCCACCCGGCGCAAGGTCAATAGGCCCCTGGCTTGTATCAATACCGATGACACGCCACGTGCCGTTGGCAGTCGGCAGTGTGCGCAGGGACAGCACATGGGTGTCGGGCAGGATCATGAATTCCTTGGTGGCGTCGTTACCGTTCGAGGTCCCAGCCGCCGTCCTGGCTGCCTTCATCAGGAGTGGCACCACGCTGAATTTGTTCAGGGGGAAGAAGCCCGCGTGAGGTGGCCGCGCCTGCACCGCAAGCGGCGCCTCAAGCTTCAGCATATTCAGGAGATCGGTCTGAGAAAGCCCACCCGTAGAAGTTAGGCCGAGCAGCTTTGCCGGATCTGAGTTTGGTTTCAGAAGAGGCGACGCCGGGAGCGCGCCGAGGGAAAGCACGTCAGGGACGCTGGCGAGATTGTCGAAGAGCTGACGCCGCAAACCATTCTGAAGCTCTCCGGAAATGAAATCGTTGGCCTCGTCGACCCCGATCTGTCTTGAGCTCTCGTCGAAATAACGGCTGTTCAGGGCAGCAACAGTGACTGCAGGCCAAGTCGCCATCTCTTCATCAAGGAGGCGAGGCGACCACCCACCCCAATATAGCGATCGGCCGCCCACCGTGTAGGCGAGCCCTTTGAAGGGAATGGTTGACTTCCAAGGAAGGCCCCAGACCTCATTGCGCGGTGGCTCCGGCTGCGGCGCATTCTCATTCAAAAAGAAAGGACTCGCCGGGTCAGCGAAACCCTGAATGCCGGTGTTCTGGACGTGCTCGGGAACGCTGAACAGCCCGGCTTCTACGACCAGTGTGCGCAGCCCACCCCCGGCTTGTTTCTGACGAAACCAAAGGTGTTCTGCAATCGCGGAGCCGAAAGTCCCACCGCCTACGATGATGAAGTCGAAGGGGCGCCCACCTGCCGCCTTCCACGCATTTACCTCGGCGAGGTTGTTACAGAGATAGCGACCTTGGATATCTTTGGTGAAAGAGGTCCTCTCCGTTGCTGTAGGCATGCTCGCTCTCCTCATGCATACTAACCAGCACGAGCAGATTGCTCTTATTCTTCTAGTGGCGCAATGCGCACTACCGCTTCTCTGCAGATTGGATACTTCTCACAAATTGATAATGGCATCGGCTTAAACACTTCCGTCAGCTAAGCCGCGACACTTTCACCCGGACCGATCGCGCAGTTGATCCACTGGTGCGGTGCAACGTCATCATCATCACCGCCATCATGGGCATCATCATCGTCGCCTCACACCGCCAGCCGAGCGTCAACCCTGGGCGATAGCCCGCGCTATCAGATCGCGCGACTCGTCGTGCTGTGCGATCAGCCCGACGCCGAGCGTCAGGATCGCCGTCCCAAGCGGGGCGGCGGTCGCGGCGAGGTCGGTGTAGCGTGGACCGAAGCCCGCCGGCGAGAAATAGGCGGGCAAAAACGATGACTGCGTATCCGCACCGAAGCCATGTTAGTTCGCCCTTCTCGCAGTCTTGTCGATCGCGGATCGAAGGCCTTGCGCTAGCTTGATCGCATCGTCGTTCGCCCAGAAATGCAGGAAGTAGAGTCGCGGTTGTTCTTCCAGCATGTGGCTGTGGATAGCCGTCACTTCGATACCGTTCGAACGCAATGCCTTCACCACCGAATTCACTTCGTCGCCTGTCAGAACGAAATCACCGGTTATCGCTGCCTTGCCACCACCAGTTGGCTGGAAGTTGATCCCAGTCGCGACGCCCATTGGTCCCGCAGGCGAGATGCTCATCCCGTTCATAGTAATGTTGTCGCGCCGCGCAACACCGATTTGATAGACGCCTGCGTTTACATGTCCCTTCGCACCGATGATCTGGTCGATCTGAGTCGTGTCGAGATCGAGGGAGGACGTTGCGGCCGCAGCGGTCGGTGCTACAAGTGGGGTTTTGCTCTCGGCGAGAGCGTCGTGAAGTGTGGAGGCCATCTTCACCGGGTCTCCATGTCCCCCAACATGCAGATAGAAGGTCGCGGGAGTTGCTCGGAGCAGGTGATTGTGAATTGCTGTGACTTCCAGGCCACCCTCGATTAGTTTCGACATGACTGGATTGATCTCGGTTTCGAGGAGAACGAGATCGCCCATGACCATGGTGCTGCCGTGATCGAGTTTGAATGCAAGCCAGCCACCGAGCGCAAGGGCGGGTGCGATCGAAACCCCATCGAGGGTTACCTTGAGATCGCTTCTCGGAAAACCGTAACGATGAACGTCGCCGGATACGGCGGGTTCGCGGCCGAGTGTCGAATCCACCTTTTGCCAGTCGATGTCCTGGGCACTGGCGAATGTGGGAAAAGCAAGGATAAGACTACCAAGAAAAGCTAAAAAAAATGTGCGCATGCTCATCTCCATTTGAAAGGGACAGAGGCCCTGTTTTGCACCCTGTGTGTATTGCGTCTCTTATATTCGTATGTCTCATAATTCGCCGGCTTGATTTGCACCCTTTCGAAATAGACCACTGGTACACAACGCGAGGCTACCGTAAGCGGGGAAGGTGGTATCGCTTGATCTTTGCAGAACATTTTGGTCAATCGAAACGGTAAAGCGCGTAGGCCAAGCGTGTGCCACTGCCGAAATCGACCGCAACATCTGCCGTCGCAAGCTGTTCACTCGCCCGGCGACCACGCGATAGAAACGTACGTTGTTTTCCAGAGCATTGGCGCGGCGACGTAGTAATTGTTTCGGTCAATGAGACGGTTCGCGAGGCTCGCCGCCTGATCGACTTTTCCGGATATCGGCTTGAAGTGAATGATAGCTTCGATGTCACTCGAAACCGGTCGGCATGTGTATCGCGTTCGGATCGGCCTCGATTTGCGCGAGCATTCTTCCGCGTTCAGCCGCGGTGTCCTCGACGATCGTCTGTTCGCCTGGACTGCCGCCGCCGTCAATGCGGACACAAAATTCTTCGGCAGTGCGCCACGTTGGGTAGCACCGAACGTCACGCGTTGAGCCTGCGCGGAGGACATCATCAATGATGCCGCGAACAAAACGGCGAGGATAGCTGACGGTTTCATCTCAACAAACCAGTGATATGGAGAACGATGCCGAGGGCACAACAGGCGGCAAGCGTTGGAATCATACCGACCTTAAACCGGAAGATCGCAACTGCGGCCGTTGCCGAAAGGCCCAGCGCCCATGGATCGACGCTCGCCAGCTTCGGTGCATTGAAATCCATCATTAGTGCGTGAACCGGAATGGTTTCCCGGAAGATGGTGTGGATAGCGAACCAGACGGCAAGATTGAGTACCACGCCGACAACTGCGGCGGTAATAGCGGACAGCCCGGATGCCAGGGCCTTGTTTCCACGGATGATCTCGATGAATGGCGCGCCAAGGTAGATCCAGAGGAAGCATGGGGTGAACGTGACCCACGTGGCGAGCAATCCACCGAGTGCCCCGGCCAGCATCGGCGACAGCGTGCCCGGGTCCCGATAAGCCGCCATAAACCCCACGAATTGCAGGACCATGATCAGGGGCCCCGGCGTGGTTTCCGCCATGCCGAGGCCATCGAGCATTTCGCCGGGTTTCAGCCAACCGTAATGGTCGACGGCCTGTTGGGCGACATAGGCAAGCACGGCATAGGCGCCGCCAAACGTCACCATCGCCATTTTGCTGAAGAAGACGGCGATCTGACTGAAGACGTTCTCGGAGCCAAGCATTGCGAGCAGCACAATCACGGGAACGAGCCAAAGCGCTAGCCAGATGGCGGCTACCCGCAGGAAGCGCGGAAGGGTTGGTCGGGTATGTTCTGGCTGGCTCTCGCCGAGCAGGCTGTCAACGAGGGCGTCATTGCCTGTGTTGCCGTTTGATCCGTGGTCAGCCGTAACCTGGAATGCCTTGACCCCCAAGGCAGCGCCGAGAAACCCGATCAATGCTGCGCCGAAAACAATAATTGGAAACGGCACGTTGAAGAAGAAGATGCCGACGAATGCCGCCGCAGCGAGCATCTTCATGACGCGGTTCTTCAGGGACCGCTTGCCGATTCGGATCATGGCTTCGAGGACGATCGCCAGAACGGCCGCTTTTAATCCGAAGAACAGCGCCACGGTGATCGGAACGTTGCCGAATGCGGCGTAGACGTAGCTCAACGCCATGATTGCGATAACGCCCGGCACAATAAACAGGCCGCCCGCCAGCAGGCCTCCCAGAGTCCGGTGCATCAGCCAGCCGATATAGGTTGCGAGCTGTTGCGCCTCCGGACCCGGCAGCAGCATGCAGTAGCTCAGCGCATGCAGGAAACGCTCCTCGGAAATCCACCGCTTCTCTTCGACGAGGATGCGATGCATGACGGCGATCTGCCCGGCCGGTCCGCCAAAGCTGAGCAGCGCCACGCGAGCCCACACGCGCAGCGCATCATTGAGGGATACGCCGTGCCTGGGCAAAGGACGAAGCTTTCCCACCGTCGTCGCTTCCGTCACGGGTGCGCCCCGGCAAGCGGTTCGGATGTCGGTTCTTGCTTCTCGATCTCCAGACGATACCATTTGTGCAGCGCGTCGTAGATGACGAGACCATGTCCCAGCATCTCATGATCATCAGGAAAGTTGGCCGACAAACCACGGGAGATCGCGAGCAACCCTTCGCATTGAGGAGCCAGGTCCGGCCGTGACGTGTCGGCGCCTCGCACGATGGTGGCTAGCCGATCGAGAGCGGAATCCTTGATGTCGTAGACCTTCAGGATGGCGTCGAACGAGCAGCGATCATTTTCGTGAGTGAACTCCACGCCATCAATGTCATAGGGTGTCGCGCCGGTTTGCTCCGCGACCGCGAGAACCTGATCTCTTGGCACGTAAATGAATTCGGTGTTGGGATCGATGAAACGGCGGATCAGCCATGCGATGCGATCGATCTTGGGATGCTCGCGGGTGATCCATTTGCCCGGACTGATTCCGATGTTGCGGCGGGTCGGCAGTCCGAGTTCGGTCCAGTCGGCAATTCCGCCTGCCAGAAAATTCGGATTAACGCCCATGAGACGCAGGGCGGTGGCGACCCCCTGACTAACCTGATCGCCGTGAAAGCAGCACGTGACCACCCGGCGTCCGTCCGGCAATTCGTCTCGCCATTGCTCAACGTCATTCGGAAAGCGGTGAAAAGCGGGACTTGCCAGCCGATCCGCGCTGGCGAAATCGACGTCGCGCCGAACATCCACGACGATCGGCGCGGCATCCGAACCGAGCGACGCGTAAAGATCATGCGGAGATATGGAGATATCGTTTTCGTCCACGCGCAACCTCCTCGACAAATCGAGCGCTGCGCAGAGCTTGGACGGAAACCGTCTGAGGGGGAGTCTGCCGGTCCCCGATGGGACGAGACTAAATCATTCTCCGGACTCAAATTCAAGACTCACGCGTCGTGACCGGAAACGTTATTGCGGTGGGCCAGGTTGATTGTTAGTGAATGGCGTTCGTTGGGCCAGCACGGGCGGCATCGCGGGCCAGGTTGCTCAGCCATCAAGACAGCAGGTCGGCGCATTCCGGCTAGCATGAATTGGCGGGCACGGCACTGTTCCGTAGGAACAGAAAACGCAGCAATCTCCGAGTTTCGGTTTCAGGCGAGCGCTACACGACGTACAGTCGTAGAAGAATTGGCAGGCATCGGCCGGCATGCTCTCCATCTCGCGGTGTCCGCAGTTCGGACATGTGATGGTGGATTCCAGAATAACAGCACTCTTCTGCATCGCCGTATCCTTACCTGACGCGATCTCGCCTGGCCATAAGGCGGCGAATATAGCATCAGTTTGAGCCTATTGGATTTGTTCTTGGCGATTGGTTGCCCGGCTCTCGCCTCCGTTGAATATGTCACGCCGATTTGAACGGCCGATCAGTCGCGACTAGGGCGTAACCTTTGGCGCCGCGCAGCGAACCTCCCTACAGGCGCGCCGCACCTGGCTCGCCGGGCGAGTGAGTGCGTATGCTCGCACGATCGATCACAGTTGGAGGAACAGATATGTCCAATCGCATGCTACCCGCGCTGGTCGCCGGTGCTTTCGCGGCCGCGCTCGGCTCACTCGCAGCAATGCCGGCTTCGGCCCAGACGAGCAAGGCCGACATGGAAAAAATGATGAAGGAGAAACAGGCCAAAACCATGCAGGCCCTTCAAGGTGGCAAGGTCGAGAAGTGCTTCGGGGTAGCGCTGAAGGGGCAGAACGACTGCTACGCCGGCGCCGGGACGAGCTGTGCGGGCACCAACACCACGGATTATCAGGGCAACGCCTACAAGCTCGTGCCCAAGGGCACCTGCACGGCGATGACGACGCCGAAAGGGAATGGCAGCCTGACGCCGAAAGCCTGAGCTCAACAATGGCCGGGCGGGTTTCATTCCCGCTCGCGCCCTCCAACGGCGGAGACGGTCATGCCGTCAAATCCTTTCCGAACGCAGCCGCCGCCGATTCCGCCGCGCGCCGGCGTCGGGTTCAAGGCTGAACATTATCGCGAGCTCGTCGAGACCGGGCCCGATGTCGGTTTTTTCGAGGTTCACGCGGAGAACTATATGGGCGATGGCGGCCCGCCGCACCGTTATCTCACCGCGATCCGCGAGCGCTATCCGCTCTCGCTGCACGGCGTCGGCTTATCGATCGGCGCGGACCGTCTGCTAGATCGCGATCATCTGCGTCGCCTGAAGGACCTAATCGCGCGCTACGAGCCGGGACTTTTTTCCGAGCACCTGGCCTGGTCGTCGCACGACACCGGTTTCCTCAACGACCTGTTGCCGCTTCCCTACACCGCCGAAACGCTCGCTCGCGTCTGCGCGCATATCGACGAGTTTCAGGAAACGCTCGGCCGCCAGATGCTGTTGGAGAATCCTTCCACTTATCTCGCTTTTGCCGAAAGCACCTATTCGGAGATCGACTTCATCGCCGAGGTGGTGCGGCGCACCGGCTGCGGCCTGCTGCTCGATGTCAACAACGTGCATGTCGCCTCGACCAACCAGCAATGGGACGCCGAAGCCTATATCGACGCCTAC
>NZ_BJNF01000088.1 GCF_006539545.1 Nitrobacter winogradskyi | reverse complement strand
TGACCTAGGATAAAGCCCGTGATAGCGTTTTCGAGCGAAGCGGGTTTTCAGGCACGGCGCGCGGATTGAGATAACGGTTCGCGAAAAGAAGCGGATCAAACCAATCATAAATTTCTGCTTCTGATTCTATCAGAAGCGGAGGGCACTGGGTCAGCTTGGCCTTGGCATCTGAAAAAACGGCAGCTGGCACGTCCCAGTGGGAACAGTTGCCTCAGGCTCAGTGAGCGATCCGACGGGCGATCAGGATGCCTACAGGGATACACTCTGCGACAGAAAATGATCGGTATGGTAGTCTCTCCGGAAACATGCAGCTGAGTTTGCACGGAGATGCCGGAGAAATGACTTATCGAACCTGCTGCATTGTCGGCGCCGGCCCGGCAGGCCTCATGTTGGGTCTTCTGCTTGCGCGCGCGGGCATTGACGTGACCGTGCTGGAGAAGCACGGCGATTTCCTGCGCGACTTTCGCGGCGACACCGTCCATCCTTCCACCCTCGAAGTGATGCATGAACTCGGACTGCTTGAGGGCCTCCTGAAGCTGCCGCACACGCAGGCTCCGAGATTGCACGCCGAGATCGACGGTAAGGACATCACCATTGCTGACTTCTCGCGCCTGCCGACGAAGTGTCGCTTCATCGCGTTCATGCCGCAATGGGATTTTCTCGACTATGTCGCGCGGGAGGCGGCCAAGTTTACGAACTTCAGGCTGATCATGCAGGCGGAGGTGAAAGAGCTTATCGAGGAGAAGGGCCGAATCGTCGGAGTGCGGGCCGTAACAACAGGCGGCGACCTGGACATCAGGACCGGTTTGGTTGTCGGAACCGACGGGCGTAATTCGATCGTGCGGGAGAAGGCGGGCCTGCAGATCGAGCGCTTTGGAAGCCAGCGGGACGTGCTGTGGATGAAGCTCTCGCACATGCCCGACGACCCACCCTACGTCATGGGCCATGGCGGACCGCGGCAGGGATTTGTCATGATCGACCGTGGCGACTATTGGCAATGCGGCTACGTCGTCCGGAAGGGCTCGTTCGATGACGTAAAGGTTACGGGCCTTGATGCATTCCGCGCAGCTGTCGCTTCGATCTCGCCACTGCCGCCGGAACGCATAAGCGAGGTTAGGTCGTGGGATGATGTTCATGTGCTCAGCATCCGCATTGACCGCTTGAAGAGGTGGTGGCGGCCGGGCCTTCTCTGCATTGGTGATGCCGCCCATGCAATGTCGCCGATCGGCGGCTTCGGCGTAAACCTTGCTATTCAGGATGCGGTCGCCACCGCAAATATTCTCGCCGATCCGCTACGCGACGGTGGACTGGCGGACAAGCATTTAGCCGCGGTCGAGGCGCGGCGGTCGTTCCCGACAAAAGCGACGCAGAAAGTGCAGCTGATGATGCAGGGCGCCCGCCGCAAGCGTGAAGCAGCGGATAACGGACGACGGGACGGGCCGCCCTCCTTCATGCGCCGTATCGCCCGATGGCCCATCCTTGCTCATCTGGCGGGCCGCCTCGTAGGACTCGGCTTCAGGACCGAACATGTGCGCGAGCGAGCGCCGCGTGTCACGCGCGCCAGTGAAAGCGCGCCCGCATAACCGTCCATCGCGCCAGGAATACTGTTGCGCAGATCGAGCTTGCGGACCTTTTGTTCACGCGTCCTTAATCCAGGAACGCCGCGCGGACCGCTAGAGTCGTTCACCTCTTCATGGAAACTGAGCTGAGCACGTCGCTAGCTTGCGCTGGATTTACAACCCAGAATTGAGCAATCCAACAATCAGCAGATCGCCATCACAAAATTCGCGCGCTGTACCGTTGCACATCCTATGCAACCCCTTCGTTATATGCATACATATATATCCATGCTTATAGCCTAGGAAGACCAGATGCCGTCGGATCGTTGTCATACGCGTTTCCACTTTCGCACATTACTTTCATTGCCGATCCTGATGGTTCTATATGGAAATGCATGGGCTCAAGACATCACACTCCCGACGATCGATGTGCAGGGTCGCCCAGATAGCAACGCTAATGCCGACATTACTCGCGATTACAAGGTCAATCGCGTCGAGCTCGGACCCTTGGGCAAGCGACCGTTGATCGACACCCCGTTCTCGGTCAACACCGTATCTGAAGGATTTGCTGAGAATCGGCAGATTCAGAGCGTCCGTGAAGCCTTTCGATTCATTCCTTCAGTTCAGGGAGAAAATATTCGTCCGCAGACGCGCGGCCTTCAGGCAAGCGTCGTCCAGAATACCCTCATCGATGGATTGAATATTGCAGCAACGACTGACTATCCGATCGAACAATTTCAACGCATTGACGTGCTGAACGGGCTCGCCGGCGCGTTGTTCGGCCCGGCTCAACCGGGTGGAACCTTCAACTACGTCATGAAGCGTCCGACTGCCGTACCTTTGCACCGTTTAACGGCGGGCTATCTTTCTCAGAGCCAATGGCTAGCGCACGCGGACATCGGCGGATACGCAGACCCGGAGCATCGCTTCGGCTATCGACTGAATCTTCTCGATCAGGATGGCACAAGCTACGTCGACAATGGACGGCTGCGACGACAGCTCGCCAGCTTCGGCGGTGATATCCGCCTGGGCCCCGACACGGTTCTTGAGACAAATGCAAGCATCTATAATTACCTGACGAGAGGGCTTCCAGGAACTTTTGCGGTTGCAAACAACGTCGTTTTTCCCGCCGCCGTCGATCCTACTCGGGTTGGTTACGGTCAACCGTGGGGAGGCGACGACAATAAGACAACGTTTCTGAGTGGCCGCATCAAGCATGATATCAACGAGAACTGGAGATTCTCCGTGGGAGTCTCGCGCAATACAAGCGATCGCGCCTCCACCGTTCCGACAAATACGATCAGGAGCAACGCCGGGAATTTCGTAACGACAGCAGCAACGACGACTTTCAGTCTCGACACCGTCGACAGCAATCAAGCCGCCCTGAATGGCCGCTTTGAGACAGGCCCGATCAAGCACGATCTGTTTCTCGCCACCAACGGATTCCTTTGGAATCGCTACACGCCATTCACCAGAGGAGCGATCACTGTCGGAAACGCGAGCCTCGGCAATCCCCTGGTCTTCAGCGAGCCGAACTTTCCGGATTTCAAGGATCGCTACCGATCCGTATACACCTTCCAGCAATCGGTCACGCTCGGCGACACCGTCGCCCTCAACGATCAATGGTCAGTATTGGTCGCAGTCAGCAACAGCTGGATAAACACCTCCAACTACAATAGCGTTGGCAGCCTCACGGGCGGCTATCATGCCAGCGGATGGAGTCCGCTCGGCGGCATTATGTTCAAACCACGCGAAAACGTAACGACCTATGTCACCTACGCGAACAGCTTGCAGCAAGGTGACAGCGCGCCAGCGGGCACAATCAATCAGGGCGAGGCTCTGGCTCCCTTTCGAAGCAATCAGTATGAACTCGGCGCCAAGTTCGATCTGGGGCGCATCAACCTGAATGCCGCGCTCTATAGAATCGAACGGCCTTATGCCTACACCGGATCGGATAACGTTTTTTCCGTGAAAGGCACGCAGATCAACCGTGGCGTTGAATTGATGGCGTCCGGAGCCATCAATAATGAATGGACGGTGTTCGGCGGAATGACGTTCATTGACCCCCGGCTGTACAATACAGGCTCACCTCAAACCGATGGCCGACGCATTCTGGGCCTTTCGCAATTCGTTATGAACTGTCTGGTCGAATATCATGTTCCTGCTGTTCAAGGGCTGACGTTCACCGCGAACGTCAATTATGGGACGAACCGTCCGACCGACTACGCGAACACGTCCTTTGTCCCCGACTACGCTGTCCTCAATCTCGGTATGCGCTATGCGCAGCTCGTTGCCGGGAAGCCAGTCACATTCAGGTTTGACGTTTTCAACGTCACGGACCTCCACTATTGGGCCAATGTGACACCGGCCGCTCAAAATGGATATAACGCAACAGGTTCAGCTACCGGCATGTTGGGCGCTCCGCGGACTGTTCGTGCTTCGCTACAGGTTGAACTATGAGGACCAGATTCATCGCAATCGCATGTGCGAGTGTTTTCACCCTGGTGGCAATCGGCACATCCCGAGCAGGCGCACAGGAACAGCCGCGGGAACAGATGCTCCCCTTACGGGTGTTTGCAGCTGGAAGCACACGCGGCGTCCTCGCCGCGATCGCAGACGATTATACCAAGGCGACGGGTCAGAGATTTGAACTCACATTCGGCCCGGCCGGTCTGCTTCTGGATAGAATTCGGAAGGAAGGCGGCGCAGATGTGTATGTTTCCGCCAACATGCGGCATCCGCAGCGACTTTTTCAGGAAGGCGCCGGCACCCACCCCGTCATCTTCGCCAGAAATCGACTATGCGTGACCGGCCGCTCAGAGCTTGGCCTCACGCAGGACACTCTGCTCGATAAATTACTCGCCCCATCCATAAAGATCGGCACATCGACGCCCGGCGCAGATCCGGGTGGTGATTACGCGCAAGAATTTTTTGATCGAGCAGAGACCGTTCGCGCCGGAGCGAAAGAAAGGCTCGTCAAGAACGCGCGACAGCTGGTTGGCGGACCAACCAGCCCTAAGTTGCCCGCGGGCGAAACCGCAGTGCATTACTTTTTTTCGCGCCACGAGGCTGATGTCTTCATCGGGTACTGCAGCTCACATACAAAAATCGAGATAAAAACTGAAAAGCCTTCGGATGTGGTGACCACGAGGATCGAAGTGCCTCGACCACTCACGATGCCTATCAACTATGGGCTGACTGTGCTGGTGACGAGCGAGAACAAGGATCGCGGGAAAGCTGCTTATCGCTTCGCGCTTTACCTGATGTCTCCGGAGGCGCAGCGACGCCTTCCAGAATATGGCTTCCTTGCAGGTGGCGGACCTTAGGTCATCTTGTTGAAGAAACGCTCATCGGTTCGGCAATTCTCGTTGTCGGACTCCAACGAATATATTCTACGGAATATGCCGTAATCCACATGCTAGAATCTATAATCATCACGCAAACAGGACAGACCAGTGATAGATGCTGGACTTTGATATATTCGTATGAATACATTGTCATGGTAGTTGGCGAGGCAATTATTTCCCACACACAGAGTGGGAAAGCTTCCGTCAGCCAGCTCAGTTCACGAGGCAAGCAATGACCACCACTCCGGCTATCGCGGTTCTTCAGGGCGCCGCTGGCGTGGATGTGCAGGCGCTTCTTCGCTCTCTTGCCATGAGATGGCGCACGTCAGCGCGCGTTGTCGGCGTGCTTGAGGTCGAGCACGGATTGGCCGGTCGCGCCTGCGGCGCAGGTTACTTGCAAAGCCTATCGGACAATCGCCTCTTCCAGCTTTTTCAAGACCTCGGACCCGGCTCGACCACATGTCATCTCGACAGCGCGGGCCTGGCGCTGGCCTGCGAAGCAGTGTGCCAAGACATTGCAGCGGGCTGCGACCTGGTGGTTCTCAACCGGTTTGCCAAGAGTGAAGCAGACCGCCAGGGTCTTATCGGTGCATTCATGGCTGCGGTTGACGCAGGGGTGCCGATCCTTACGTCGGTGTCGCCGGTGTTTATGGAAGCGTGGACACAGTTCGCCGCCCCACTCTTCCTGATGCTCCCCGCCGAAGCCGACCGGGTTGAAAACTGGTGGGCCTCGGTCCAGGTCGACATCGAGAACGCAGAGTCAAGGCAGACCGCGCAAGTGTCGCCGCGCAGTTAGCACGATTCCCGCGCATTTCGACTGCTATGATTATTATGCCGGGAATGGTTGCAAGCGCGATGCGCTCAACCCGAATCCATTTTCCGAGGCTTATACCCTGCGCAACCCTGCTGGGCTTCTTGAAACCCTAACGGAGCGAAGTTTGGCTGGGCGGCGAACCGCTTGCAGACTTTTCGCGCCGCGCCTTGGCGCAACCTTCGCCGACAGGCGCGTGCCGAACGCGAGGGCCTGATCGAAAACAATCCACGTCTGATTTGAGCGCGCGCGGATCGTTTGACGACAGATGGCTGTACCGGGAGAGTACAGCGAATCTTCACACACATCGCGAACAGAGCGGCGCGTTGCGCGTCGCCGTGTGGAGCTACTGGAAGCTAAATGGCTACAGTCGAGACACAACACAGCCGGAAACAGCGTGTTGTCGTCAAGTAAATCGACATCCACGCATGTGGCTGGAGAATGGATATCAGTGGCACTGCGTGACGATGTCTGAGCAATGAGCGCAAGCAACCCATCAGATAGTATCTGAGACTTTTTACCGCATGCTTTGCTCTATCGAGTATCGTTGATTAGTGCATCTTTACGTTATATTTATACATATATTTCGATGGAATTTACTTAAACGATATGGTCTCAGCCAATCCAGAGTCTGTTATGCACCTGAACGATTTAGACAGCCTGCCCGAGCATGACGCAGGCGAAGGCAACGGTGTGGAAGCCTTCGAGAATTATGTGGAGACGTTCGTAATCCTTGACGAAACGTCTGCACGTTGCGGCTCACGCGAACGAACGCCGGACGATCCAGCGTCTCGGCAAGAGAACGAAGCCGCGCTTGGTCTCGGGCAGGCGCGCAACCGCCAGTGTGATGCCGTGCTGCTGGAAGCGGCGGGCGCAGGATTTGTCGCCGGGATGCCGGCACCGATGACCACGAGGCCGTTGGTCACGGAGCATCCCGATCGCCATCTGGCCTCCCGGCACCGCTGCATCGGGAAATTGCGCGGTCGCACTGGTACCACGGCTAAGCGCGCTGGACGCCTGGTTCGGCAATGCCGAACCGCGCGGGCGGGGAAGAGACACCGCAGCTCGCTCCTCCGCGGGCTCTGGCACGCGCCTGCCGCGTACGCGAGGCGGATTACGGGATTGATGAGTGGCTGAGATCGTGTCCGCATCGGCGACGATCGCTCCCGCCCGGGTGCCCGCGCGCGTACGCTGGCTCATCGCACCCCTGCTGGCGCTAGTGGCCGCGCTGACCGCACTTTCGTTCGGCCGCTATCCACTGTCGACCTGGGAAACAATGCACCTCCTCGTGGCGACCACGGGGCTCGCCTCGATGGAGCCGGAACGTTACGCCCTGCTCTACAACCTGATCATCGAGATTCGCCTGCCACGCGTGCTGGCGGCGATCCTCATCGGCGCCGCGCTGTCGGTCTCCGGCGCGGCCTACCAGGCGCTCTTCCGCAACCCGCTGGTGTCGCCGGGAATCCTGGGCGTGCTGGCCGGCGCCTCGGCGGGAGCGGCGCTGGGCATTCTCCTGGACGGCAACTGGCTGCTCATTCAGACGGGCGCGTTCGTCACGGGACTTGCCGCGGTCGGCATCGGGGTCGGCATCGCCCATCTGTTCGGCGGCGGCTCGGTCATCATGCTGATCCTCGGCGGCATCCTCAGCGGAGCGCTGTTCGCCTCGCTGCTCACGGTGGTGAAATACGTCGCCGATCCCTACAGCCAGTTGCCGACCATCGTCTATTGGCTGATGGGCAGCCTGGGGCACGCGAATGTCAACGACACGAGCTGGGCCGCCGTCCCCATAGCGGCCGGCATCTTGTTGCTCTGCCTGATGGGCCGGGCGCTGGATGCGCTTTCCATGGGCGACGACGAAGCGCGGGCATTGGGCGTGCCGGTGACGACAGTGCGCCTCGCAACCATCGCCGCCTCGACGTTGATCTCGGCCATGACGGTTTCCATCGCCGGCATGATCGGCTGGATCGGACTCATCGTGCCGCATTTCGCGCGGCTGCTGGTGGGGCCGGGCAATGCGCGCCTGCTGCCGGCGGCGGCGAGCCTGGGCGCCGCCTTCCTGCTGTTCGCCGACGGGCTGGCGCGCAACCTGTTCACGGCCGAACTGCCCATCGGCATCGTCACCGAACTCCTCGGCATCCCGGTCTTCCTCATCGTTCTCCACCGCGTACGCAGGGGGTGGACGTGAACCCTGTCGCCCAGAACAATTGTTCTGCCTACGGCAACCGGCCCGTGCTGCCGGGGCCCAACCTGACTCTTTCCGTCGGCGATCTGGCCTTGCCTGCTGGGCACCGACGGCGCCGGCAAGAGCACCCTGCTCAAGGTCATGCGGAGCCTGCAGTGGCCCGGACGGGGCACGGTGATGGCCGGCAGCGAACCGCTTGCGCGCGGGGGCCACCGGCAACCAGCGCAGCTTACCGCCTAGGTGCGCGAGGTGGCGCTGATGGGGCGCGCTCCCGGCCACGGGCATCCTCAAAGTGCGGCGCCGCTGGAAGCGATCCACCGCCTCTACGTCCCTCGTGTGGATCTGCTGCCACCGCCGATGGCCGCAACATCAACTCCGCTCCTCAGACAGCAATTGATTTCCAACCTAGTGGCAAGGGAAGAATGAATTTGAAACATCGCTTATTACTTGTAACGACAACATTCCTGTTACCGCCCGCGATCGCTCTGGCACAGAATAACGACGTCACGGTGTTGCCCGAAGTAACGGTGAATTCCGGCGCCACCACCCCGCAGCAGCGAGGGACCACCACCAGCGCCTTCACCCCACGGCAACGGGGAACCTCCACCAGCACCTTCGTCATCGACGAGCAAACCATCCGGAGTTCATCCGCCAACAATCTGAGCGAGCTCCTGATCGAACAGGGCTTCCCGGTAGAAGCCACGCCGAATGACCACGGCGAGAACACACTTGTGATCCGCGGTTTCCACACCGAGCACCTGATGACGGAAGCCAACGGCAAGGTGCTCATCCTCATCGACGGAAGACGCTCCGGCGTGGCCAGCGTCCGGCAGATCGCCCTGCGAAACGTCGAGCGGATCGAGGTTCTGCGGGGCGCGGAGATGTTCAAGTACGGTCTGGGTTCCCCCGGCGGCATCATCAACGTCATCACGAAGCGGGGTGGCCCAAACTCCTTCAGCGGGTCCATGCGCGCGGGCTATGGCAGCTATGACGCCTACCGGACCGGTGTGGATGTCGGCGGCCAGGAGAACAATTTCGACTACACCATAGGTTACGAGTACTCAACCATCCGCAGCGATTACACGGACGGCGATGGCAACCGGGTCCATAACACCAGGACCGACGGCACCAATCGTTTCAATTTCAACTTCGGCTATACGATCGACGGCCTGCACCGCATCGGGATCGACGGCTACCACTACGGCGTGGATAAGGCTCACCGGCCATCCTACATCGACGAGGAAGGAGTACTGCGGGGCAATAACTATACGGACAGGAAAACCCAGCTCCTCCATCTGAACTATGAAGGCGCCAGCGAGGACGGCCGCTTCTCATGGCGGGCGAATGTGGGCAAGGGCCGGGACCTCTACGAGACCTGGCAGGCCACCAATGCGATGATGCACCAATATCCGAAGGGGCAGGACGTTACATCGGACCGGGCCCAGGGCAGCCTGACCTACACGTCCGACCTCTTCGACCTCACCGGCGGCATGGACTACATCCACTACTTTGTCCAGAATTCGTCCACCGCCAGAGGCAACGCCCTGGCGAACCCCTGCACCCACGCCCTCGCCGATCCCGTGTGGTGCGGGAAGGGCTTCCCCATGCACCCCACCAGCACAACCACCCTGATGGGCTCCTATCTGGTGGGTATGCTCAAGCTCTGGGACGGGGCGGTGAACCTTTCCGGCGGCGTGCGATACGAGCATGCGAGCGCAAGGGATCTGTCGGTCGGCGACGAGCACTATGACAGGACTCCCGGCCTTAGAAACTATTTCGGAGGGCTCCCCCGGGAAGCTTTTCCCACCAGCCGAAGCTTCGACCATATCGCACCCACTTTCGGCGCGACCTGGCTGCCGATGGACTGGCTCAAATTGCGGGCCAATTACACCCAGGGCTGGCGCGCGCCGTCGGGGCGGCAGCTTTTCGCCAGCAGCTTCTACGAGGATTACGGCGCACCGGGCGATCCCCGTCTCAGGCCCGAATTCACCGATGCCTATGAAGTCGGCTTCGACATGGCCCGTGGCGACTGGAGGCTTTCCAGCACGTACTTTTACTACAAGGTGAAGGACAACATCTTCATCTATCCGGGTTACCTGTCCGACGGAAGAAACTCGGGCGCGCGAATGCTCTTGAATGTCGACAAGCGCATCCAGGAAGGCGTGGAAGTTCAGGTCAGCGCCAACGTAGCCGGTCTCTTGGGACGACGAGACATGGAAGTGCGGCCGTATGCCAACCTCACCCACATGATCAGGAAGGATGAGGTAATCTTCGAAGGCGCGCCGGGGCCGGCGGGGACATGGTGGCCCATCACCCGGATGCCGGACACCGTCATGAACTACGGCATCCGCTTCAACTATCCGGCCTGGCAATTCTCCGGAAACCTGAATTTCAACTACTACGG
Organism: Nitrobacter winogradskyi; assembly: GCF_006539545.1. Classification (GTDB taxonomy): domain Bacteria; phylum Pseudomonadota; class Alphaproteobacteria; order Rhizobiales; family Xanthobacteraceae; genus Nitrobacter; species Nitrobacter winogradskyi_A. The sequence goes on along the minus strand of NZ_BJNF01000088.1, from coordinate 29,639 downwards.
CTTGCAGTATGGCGGCAGGGCCGACGTGGGATTGGGTCCCATTCCCGGTTTCGGACGCTTCACCGTGGCCAATCTGAGCCTGCGCAAGCGGCTTTTGGGGGACATGAATACGAACAACCTGGATCTGAAACTGGACGCCAACAACCTCTTCAACACCACCTATTCCTATCTGGGCCCCGTGGGTACGGGCCCAAACGATTCCTACGCTTTTCCCGGGCGTAACTTCTTTGCTACCTTGATCTACAACTTCTAGGGCATGATCCCGAAAAGTGGAAACCGGTTTTCCGATAAGATCATGCTCAAACAGAAACAAGCGACGAGTCTGGTTCAACGCAGTTGAAACAGACTCGTGAGTCTCTCACCACTTCACGGAAACAGTGAAAGACTCCAGCTTTTTAGTTTGACGCGTTCTCTCCACGCGAACCGGATTCCGCTTCACTCGAAAACGCTAAAGCGACAAGCCGCTCCGAGAGCATCTCCTCCGGAGCGGCGCATTTTTAGCAACGTGCGAGGACTCGATGACGAAAGGACGCGAGAATCATCTCCGGAAACTGGCGATGGCGCTTTGCATGTGGGGCGCCTGCTGGGGAGCGGCGACGGCGGCCGAATCCACCACCTGCGACGTGCACGACTCGCACACGAAATCCGTCGTCGACATGGCCGGACGGACCGTCATCCTGCCGAGAGACGTGAACCGCATCGCCACCGTGGGTTCGGTTCCTGTCCTCAACGGCTACCTCTTCGCCCTCGGCGCGGGCAAGAAAATCGTGAACTCCCTGCCTCCGCGGTTCACGCAATCGGACCGGTGGCGGCTGCAAACCGCCATCGCTCCCTATCTGGCCGACCGGCCGGTGCTACAGGGACAGGCTAACAGCGAGGTCAGCCTCGAAACCCTCGTCAGGCTTTCCCCGGACGTGGTGCTCACCATGAACCTGCTCGGGATCAGGGCGCTGGAGACCGCGAAGATTCCTGTCGTATACCTCGAATGGAGAGATGCGTCCGACATCCGGAAGAACATGGAGATTCTCGGCTGCGTGGTGGACCGCGCGCCCAGGAGCGAAGACTATCTCCGCTACTTCGATGCCACGATGGATCGCGTTCGCCGGACCCTGGAGGGCGTTGCGAAGGACTCGCGACCCAAGGCGCTCTACTTCAACCCGAACACGATGACGACCCCCCTGCTCATCGCCAACTGGTGGATCGAAGAAGCGGGCGGAGTGAGCGTCACCGCCGCAATGGCAAAGGGTGGCAATGCGCGATATTCCCATGAACAGGTATTGGCTTGGAATCCGGACATTCTCATCGTCAACACGCCGGAGCAGGTGGCGGTAGTCTATCAGGACGAGAGGTTTTCGAAGCTCAACGCCGTCCGCAACGGGAAAGTCTATGCCACGCCGATCGGCGCCCATTCGTGGGGCCAAAGAACCATCGAGCAGCCATTGACCGTATTGTGGACCGCGAAGCTCTTCCATCCCAAGCTGTTCGAACAGTTCGACATGGAAAACGAGGTGCGCACCTTTTACCGGCGCTTCTTCGAGTACGAACCGTCAGATGAGGATATCCGATCGATTCTGAAGGGCGGTACCAGGTAACGCGCGTCCAAGACCCATTAATTATCCTGCGGAGAGAACGTTTGGATCGATTCATTGGCGTTTCTGTGAGGCGCTGCGATGTCCGATTGCTTTTGCCCGCAACGGCACGGCCGTCATCGCAATCCTGCACGATCTCAACCGCGCCAACCGCTTCGCCAGCCGTATCATTGAATGCCATCTGATGGCAGCGATACCGCGGCACGCATGCATCGGCGGCTCGACGGCGTCATCCACCGCGATCTTCATACGCGGGCGCCAGGTCGGTATCAGGCTTTCGAGCCTCGCTCGCCAGATATTTCTTTAACCGCGCGAGTTGATCTTGCGTCCAGCCCGGCGGATCAGTCAGCGTTACCCATGCGTCCGTATAGTGTTCAGGCGCGAACACGTGGCCGAATCCCATCGGAGCGTTGTTGGCGAAACCCATGTCGATCGCGACCTGAAGCATCGTTACGATCGGAAACCAGCGCAGGCTCGGCGAGACATCGGGGCCGCGAGGATCCGCAAGCCAAGCCGGTGGATGATAAGCGATCCGAAGATCGAAGAAGGTGATCGGATCGCTGGCATACTGAAGGTAGACAATTCGCAGCGGCTCCCACGGCGTGTCTTTTGGAAGCGTTGCTCCCCCCTGGTTCATGAATCGAACCAACTGGCCGTTACCGAACGTCGGCAGCCACGCCGGTGAGCCTTCATTGCGACCCTCCGTGAATGAACGCCAAAGCCGACTGCCGAATGGAGAGCCGGACCAGAGAGCTCCATTGATCGGATCCGAGAGGATTTCAAAGAACTCAACGGATTTCTCCGAGTTCAGCGCTCCCAGGCTCAATCCATGCAGATACAGTTTCGGGCGCTTGTCTCTCGGCAACGAGGTCCAGTATCTGTAGATCTCCAGAAAGAGTGCGCGCGCCGCTTCCGCTCCGAGATCAGGCTGGACGAGGAGCGAGAGTGGACTGTTGAGATAAGAGTACTGCACGGCGACACTGGCGACGTCGCCATGATGCAGAAATTCGACGCTGTCGATCGCCGACGGATCAACCCAACCGGTCCCGGTCGGGGTGATGACGACCAGATTAGCCCGATCGAAGCCGCCTTGCCGTTGCAATTCCTTGAGCGCGAGTTCGGCGCGCTTCTTCGCCGTGTCGGCGCCGCGCAGGCCAACATAAACGCGAACAGGCGCCAGCGCCGGCCGACCGGTGAAGGCACGGATCTCTTCGGCGCTTGGCCCTGACGCCACATAGCGGCGACCAGTGCGGCCGAGCTCTTCCCACCCAATGAGCGAGTGCGTACCCCCGGTTTTCTCAGGATCGGCCGGCCTCGGCTGCTCGGGTTCGAAAAGCCTGTCCAATTCGGCAAACGACGAATCCAGCACGTTAAGGGCGGTTCGCACGATAAAGTTGCTGGCGACCGACCAGACCAGAAGTGCGGTGACAACCACCGCAATGACATTCGAGACCCGTCGCGGCACCAGCCTGGACATCCGCGAGGCGACGACGGTTGTCAGGGCCCGTAGCAGTCGAGCGATCACGAACAGAAAAGTGGCAGTAAGGACAGCGACGACGCATAGCATCAACAGCCATGTGCCTTCGCTGGGCCTCATCGCCATCACAGCGCGTATTGAGTTCTGCCAGTTTGTCGCCTGTGTAAGCGCTGCCAAAGCAATGAAAACAGATCCGGCTAGCGCCAGCGCATTAAGTGGCAGCCGCACGCGGTCGTTAAGCCGGGGAAACTCCAGATAAAACCACAGCCAACTGAAAAAAGAGCCGAGTGCATATCCGATCGCGAAAACTCCGCCAGAGAGCGCTCCCTGAATCAATTCGTCCCGTGGTATCAGCGACGGCGTGAGCGAAGCTGCAAAGAAAACAGCTCCCAGGAGAATTCGGCCGCCGTTCAACGCGGCCGTCGCCTTTCCAAGATTTGCAGTTACACTGGACATTGCCTATCACGTATTTTGAAGGTGCGGTCAGTTGAACTCTCTACTACACTCCGCTGGCTGGATTATCCATCGTCGCCGGCGTCATGGCCAGACCAGTTGCGCAAGCTGGTGTGTTCTGCGTCTTATATCGGAAAGATCGTCGCGGAAGAGGCAAGGCACCTGCCCTGCTCGCCACCTTCGATCATGCGCATCAGGCGGCTGACGCGCTGCCGATCCAAAGAAAGATTGAGACGATGATTTGTGGATAATGATTTGTGGATAATGGTGCAATCGCTCCAAACCCAGCGATCATGCAGAAAGTTTCGCTCGCTTCGGAAATCTTCAGCCTGTCTTTCGTCAGATCCCGCAACCGGTCTTTCGGTAGAATCGTTCGGTTGGGATAAAAATGTATTCGATCACGAGGTCCATCTCGCGTTGGCAGATAATGTTGCCCGAATATATCGTCCTTCGCCAGATGGTAGTCTGATCTACCTGGCTGAAATTCCTGTTCCAATTCTCCCCAAATCGTACAAACTGCAGGGCGCATCTCTTGAATATCCCACCGTTCAGCTACACTCGTCCAGTTCGAGTCAGAAGCGAAGTGGCGGCTTGAGAAACGATACTCGACACAACTCTGGCGACGAACCCACGGACCGCTCCATCGTATCGCCTGAACAGCGAACGGCCGTCTTTCGGATGAAAACATGACTGGTCAGAAGGTTCACAGCGGCGCACAGGTTCTGGTTGCAATTGTCGCTGTCCTTACTGCGCTGTCGGTGGCGAGATCGGTGTTGGCGCCCGTCGCCTTCGGACTTTTCATTATCGCCCTTGTCTGGCCGCTGCAGAAGATCTTGCAGACTGTTCTGCCTCGGCTTGGCGCACTCGCCATCAGTGTTTTTGTGATGGGCGTTGGTTTTCTGGCGTTCGGATCGATGATCGGCTGGGCTTTCAGTCGGGTCGGCCGTTGGATCGTGAGTGATGCCGCGCGTTTTCAGGCATTTTACGATCACATCATAGTCTGGCTCGAAGGACATGGCGTGGCGGCGGCCGGCGTCTGGTCGGATACGTTTAATGTAAGCTGGATATTGCGATTTGCTCAAACGATCACGGGACGCATCAATAGTACGGTCAGCTTCTGGCTGGTCGTGTTGGTTTACGTGACGCTGGGCCTGCTCGAGGTGAACGATTTCGAGAAGAAACTGCGCAATATGCGAAATCGCGACGTCGGAAATCTGCTATTGCAGGGGAGCCTGGCGACCGCGCGCAAGATTCGCCGCTACATGATCGTCAGAACGTGGATGAGCGTTGTCACCGGTCTTCTGGTGTGGGGATTCGCAAAGGCGGTGGGTCTGCAACTTGCCGAGGAGTGGGGGCTGATAGCTTTCTCGTTGAACTACATCCCTTTTCTCGGCCCTCTTGTCGCAACTCTGTTTCCAACGATGTTTGCCATGACGCAGTTCTCGTCCTGGCAGGCGGTGGTGGCGGTCTTCATCTGTCTCAATCTCATCCAATTTATCGTCGGTAGCTACATCGAGCCGCGCATCGCGGGTAACTCGCTTTCGATCTCTCCGGCGATGGTGCTGTTCTCGGTATTTTTCTGGAGCTACATGTGGGGCATATTCGGCGCTTTCATCGGTGTGCCGATTACGATCGCTCTTCTCACCTTCTGCGAACTGCATCCCTCGAGCCGCTGGCTCGCGGAGCTACTCGGCTCGCCGGAAGTCAGCGAGTCTGGGTAAGGCGGTCGAAAGATCAAAGCTCATGTTCTTTGCTCGAACTCGATAGGGCCCAAATAGGTGAGCCTTGAAAGGCGATCGGCGATTGGCCCGCGTACGGAAATCGAGAGATCGGCCGCCACAGGGCGAGGAACTTGCCCGACGCGGAGATCGCGATGCTCATATCAGAAACGCCGACGCTCGCAACGCGATCCTCACGGGTCCCGGAGGGAGAGGGCAGCGGGTCTTCCTCATCCTGCCCAATTCAAAGTAGTGTCGTACCCCGTCGCACCGTGTTTGAGAGCCAGACTGTTACTATCAATGATGTCGCACGGCGCCGTCTTTAAACTTAGCCTGCTGTGTATGGAGCCGACCTGTTCTATCTTGCTCGATGGGTTGAAGTCTGATTGATGAGTGCCACGCAAAATAGAGATCGTTTTTAGAGCTATACTAATTGCAGCTTCTCTATCTGGATCTGTTCTGGCTGATATTTCTCTACGAGAGAGACGGACACTTTCCGCAATTCCGGGTATTCGTGAATGCCACGTTCTACGCAGTGCCGAAGGCTGATCGGCGCATGCTCCTATCCGGAATATATGATTGTATACAACACAGCCAACCGTCCTTATGGGTGTGCTGCCGATCATATCATTCCTGCTCGCCCACAAACTCGTCACCGAGCAGCCGTCGAGGAAAATGCAGATGCTTCAGATGGATTTCTCGACACACGACGGCTCCGCCGATTTGATCAGTCGATACGAGAAGTGGGCGACGGGTTCGGGCGCGTCCACGCTGCGCTGGAACGCGGACTTGCACCTTTCTCACTGCGAGAAGTCGTCTGCACTGCGATCGAAATGGCATCGACCAGCGAATACCGAAGAAATGCGCTTGGAGCCCGTTTGGGGTGTTGTCGATACCAATCTGAAATCAGGCGTGCTTGAGGCTTTTACCAAGCGAACCAAATTCCCTTCATGAAAGATCAGCTTGTAATCGTTGTAATCGATCTTGCCCGGCCTGCGGACGACGTTCGACAGTGACCGATGAAAATCCCCAGCGGCTGCGGCGCGATCTTGGCGTCGGCGATGCGACCATGCTGGGCCTTGGCTCGATGGTGGGGACAGGCGTGTTCGTCAGCATCGGTATCGCAGCGGGCGCGGCCGGCCCCGCGACCATCCTCGCGATCCTGCTTGCTGCACTTGTTGCGACCTGCAACGCGCTGTCGAGTGCGCAGCTTGCCGCTGCCCACCCGGTAAGCGGCGGCACTTATGAATATGGCTACCGCTATCTGACGCCCTCGCTCGGGTTCACGGCCGGCTGGATGTTCCTGTGTGCCAAGACGGCGTCAGCAGCAACCGCGGCGCTGGGATTTTCTGGCTATCTTCTTCGCTTCGTCGGCGGCGGAGAATCCGCGATGCCGTGGGTCGCGTTCGGCGCGGTGGTGCTGTTCACGCTGCTCGTACTCGCAGGGCTCAAGCGATCGAGCGTGATAAACATTGCTATCGTGTCGGTTACGCTGCTGGCGCTCAGCGCACTCGTCGCGTTCGGTCTGCCCAGCGTCCTACGCTCGGCAGGCAATTTCTCGCCCTTCATCCCGGCCAAAGACGGGCCGTCGCTACAAGGCTTCTTCTATGCGACCGCGCTGATGTTCGTCGCCTATACCGGCTATGGGCGCATTGCGACGCTTGGCGAGGAGGTGAAGGAGCCGCGCACATCCATCCCGCATGCGATCATCGTCACACTGGCGGTGACAGCAGTGCTTTACATTCTCGTCGCGGTCACGGCGATCGGCACGATCGGGGCAGATCGCTTCGCTGGATCGGTGTTCGAGCGTGCCACGCCGCTCGAATCCGTCGCTCGTGCGCTCGATGTGGTGTTTCTGCCGCCATTGATTGCAATCGGTGCGGTGATGGCGATGCTGGGCGTACTTCTGAACCTCATTATCGGCCTGTCACGCGTTGTGCTCGCCATGGGTCGGCAAGGCGATGCGCCGCCAGTGTTCGCGCGCCTGTCGGGCGACGGCCGCGCTCCGACCGGTGCCGTGATCCTGGTCGGCATCGCGGTTGGCGGCCTCGCCCTGATCGGCAGCGTCGAGACGACCTGGGCCTTCAGCGCGTTCACCGTCCTTACCTATTATGCGATCACCAATCTCGCGGCGCTGAGGCTTCCGCCTGAGGACCGGCTTTATCCGCGCTGGGTCGCGATCATCGGGCTGATCGCGTGCCTGTTTCTCGCCTTCTGGGTGCCGGTCACGATCTGGGCTGCGGGACTTGGCCTCATTCTCATCGGACTGGCTTGGAAGACTCTGACGCCGCGCCTTTGGGCAACAACGAATAGGAGTACGCTTTCATGAATCAGTCCTGGTGGTTTTCTCCCGGCGAAACAACCTGGGCCATCTCCGTCCGCCTCTCGCTCGCCGGTGTGTTCATTCCTGAAGGCCTGCAGAAGCTGACGCATGCCGACATTCTCGGTGCTGGCCGGTTCGCCAAGATCGGCATTCCCTGGCCGGAGCTCTTTGGGCCGTTTGTTGGCGTGATTGAAATGCTTGCGGGGATCATGTTTCTGATCGGCTATGCTTCGCGCGCGGCGGCCGTGCCGATCATCGTCATCATGATCGTGGCGATCATCTCCACGAAAATCCCAATCCTGTTAGGCCGCAGCTGGTGGATATTCAGTCTCCGCGACCTCAATCGCTATGGTTTCTTGAGCTTCACTCACGAGACTCGCACCGACTGGGCGATGCTGATGAGCGCAATCTTCATGTTGCTGTCCGGATCAGGTCGCTGGTCGCTCGATGCGCGCGCTTGGCGACCGAAGTTCAGCCAGCAGAATGCATGAGCTGACGGCGAATGAGGAGAGATGACAACGAGTTTTGCACGGAGCAACCTCGACTTATCGATTAGTCACAAGTCACTCAAATCATCCGGCACTTCGCCAAACGACCGCAACACAACCGCGTCCGCAAACTCACCGCTGCCCGGATCGCCTGTACGGCTAAATGCCACCGCACCGACATTCCCCTCAATCCGCGCCATTCGCTCAGCACTTCGTATCGCCGCATTCGCGCTTGTGCATTCGACTGCTTCGCGAGGCTCAGGTCCATCGTCGCCTTTGCCGAAGAGCAGCACAGACCGCATACGATCACCAGTACCGAAGTAAATAAATCTGACGCCAGTTCGTACATACGCTCGATTAACTATTTCACTGGATGGTGGCGCGGACATCCTTAATTGAGCAATCCTGCCTTGTGCAGCGGAGTCAGCATGCGTCGGTTTCCTGTTCTGATCGTCGCGGCTGTGGCCGTGGCAAGCGGCAGCGTCTTCGCGGTCGCGGTAAAACATTTTCTCGGTTCAACCGCCGTCGAGACGACCCCCACTGCGAAGCCAGAACTAATCACCGGCTCAATTGATGCGCGTTGGCCCAAACCGGGCGCGGAACGCCATACTGCAATCGCAGAAGTTGCACCGGAAGTCGCCGTGCTGGAAGCCGAAGCAGCGCCGGAGCCTAAGAAGCGAGTAGTCGTCGCCAAACCCGCCTGCAACAACCCGAATGCATTAGGCGTGTCGCGCACGGTGCAGATCGACACAATGGGCGGGCCTGGCTTTGGTACGTCGCAGTATCGCGATTACGACTTCCTACAACCCGGCGAGGTAGTGTTGACTTTCGATGACGGTCCCTGGCCGGTGACGACACCGACGGTGCTGGCAGCCTTGAAGGCTGAGTGCTTGCGGGCGACCTTCTTCTCGATCGGCAAGCACGCCACCTGGCACCCTGAAGTGCTGAAACAAGTGATCGCAGCGGGCCACACGGTGGGCTCGCACACCTGGTCGCACCAAAATCTTGCTCATAAATCGCCGCAAGAAGCACAGGATGAAATTGAGAAAGGTATGAGCGCTGTGGCGATGATGGCCGGTACGCCGATCGCGCCCTTCTTCCGCTATCCGCAATTGCGGCAAACCGGCAATCTCAAGGCATACCTTGCTCAGCGCAATGTCGCGGCATTCTCGATTGATATCGACTCGGAAGACTTCAAAATCAAGAAGCCTGACGTGTTGGTGAGTTTGACGATGGCCAAGCTCAAAAAGAAGGGCAAGGGCATTATCTTAATGCATGATCTGCATAAGTGGACCGCCCTTGCCATGCCGGAACTGCTGGCCCAGCTCAAGGCGAATGGCTACAAGGTCGTCCACGTCCGCGCCAAAGACACGCTTGATACTCTGCCGGAATACGACGCGATGGTCGCAGCTGCGGTGCAGCCGGCCAAATCAAGAAAGGCGCGCGCGATTTCCGCAGTGATGCAAACCGTCGACTGAAAGCGACGGCTGGCATCCGCGTAACTCCGTGCTCGCAGCGAGCAAGCAGAACCCCATTCTCACGCCCCAGGCGCAAGTCATGCTGGCGATCCGCGACGGTAAGTGGAAAGCCATGGATCATGCGAAGTGAACTCAGGACTTAAGCGGCTTTTGATCGCAGCGATTGTCACGCTCGCCTTCTCGCCTGCGCTCGCGGAAACAATCACCGGTCAAGCATCCGTCATTGACGGCGATACACTCGAAATTCACGGGCAGCGCATTCGTCTATCAGGCGTGGACGCGCCCGAGTCTGATCAGCTTTGTCGTGGCGACGATAGCCTGCAATATCGCTGCGGTGCGAAGGCTGCGAACGAGCTAGCTCGCTTCAATGCTGGTAGGTCGGTTAGCTGCAAGGGCGTGGACGTTGACCGATATAAGCGGGTTGTCGCTGTCTGCTCTGTCGGCGGCGTTAATCTTGGGAAGTGTCATTACCGCACGCCATTCGTCGGGCGGCCATATGACTCGCAGCCTAGAAAAGCTCCCATGGCTAGCTACGAACATGCCCTCTTGCTGGAGGCGCGCGCCCGGTGGCCATTAAACCCTTTGATCGGTGTCTGCCAAGGCAAGGTCGGGAGCGGTTACAGAAAGCCAAATTATTTCAGAAATTTACTCGCATTTTGCCGCGAATCATTACGGGCTTGCTTCTTGTCAAGAAAAACTTTAAAGAAGTATCTTCTTGGTGACCGCTATGATTGAATATCGAGCGAAGAGCCCCTGCGAGAAGTCGCCGGGGCTTTAATTTTTTCGGAAGCCATGTTCCAGTCCGCTAGCTGTCTCATGACTCGCGGGAAACCACTGCTGTGACCACTCCAGCGGAAATTATTGCTCAATATGACCACCTGCTCTTTCACCACGCTAACGAGGCGGCGACACGCCTCAAAGTAATTAATGACGTGCTCTATAGTGTGCTCGGTTGGACGCATAATGATATCGCTCCCGAGGAGCGGGTCAGCGAAGATCGTTCGATCACATGGGCCGATTATGTCATCCGCACTGGAATGACAGCTGCCGTTGTAGAAGCGAAGAAAGTCGGCGTCTGCTTTGACAACGTGCCAAACACTAGGCGCGCTCAGCTCAACGGAAAGTTAGTCAAAGATGCGCTCGGCGATGCAATCATACAGGCCAGAGACTACGCGCGGAAGTTAAGCATACCGTTTGCAATCGTGACGAACGGAGATGCTTGGATCATCTTCCCGGCAACGCGCACCGACCAAGTAAAATTTCAAGATTCTTCCGCTATTATATTCCCGAGTCTTCGGTCCGCGCTGCAAGATGACTACGCTGAGTTCTACGACTTACTATCGCGAGCCTCGGTTATTAGCGGGCGTCTTGAGCATGAGCTGTTAGGACGAGTTGAGAACCAAATCGAGGCGCGGCGCCTCAATAGTTATTTTAAGGTTGGGTTCTCGAGAGTAAGCCGACACAGCTTGTTTCCCCTCATTGAAGACGCTGTCACTTCGGCATTCACGGAGGACATCGTAAACGCAGACCCTGATCTGCTGGAGAAGTGTTACGTAAACACGCCTGACCGACTGCGCTTCGACAGCCGCATCAAGATGCATGTGGCTCGGAAGGAGAGCGCGACCGCGAAGGCACCGCACCGGCCATTACACGACAAAAACCCCCAAGTCGGGTCAATAATTTCTGACGCTGCTTCACGAGCTAGGCCGCTCGCCATCTTGGTCCTAGGTCAAGTTGGCGCGGGAAAAACAACGTTTCTGGAGTATACTCACAAGATTGAGACCGCTGAAACATTTCAGCAACGAGCAGACCAGTCCTACGCCTACTGGATGCAGATCGACTTCCGTACCTTCTCGAAGGAAGAGTCGGCACACGATTATATTCTGCAGGCGCTGAAGAAATTGATTAGCGCAGACCCCTTCTTGTCTGACTATAATCGCTGCATCAAACATGCTTATGCGTCAGAGATAGAAGAGTTGTTCAAAGGTCCTCTATTTCTGATCTCAGGCGATGAGAAGGAGAAGAACGCTCGGATCAGTGCGTTGATAATGAGTGATTATGAAAAGACGCAGCCCTATGTCGAGAAGCTAGTATCTTACGCTGCTCAAAATGTCCCGGTATTTCTCGTGATCGACAATATCGATCAATTCGAGGACGAGGGGGTCCAATCCAGCATCTTTGCGGATGCCATGGCTCTCGCTCGAAAACTAAGCGTGAGTTTGATTTGCGCAATGCGTGAGACAACGTTCGTCCGGCACAGAAATACTCCGATTTTTGACGCGTTCGATTTCGACCCCGTTACTATCGATCCGCCTCAAGTCCTGTCCGTTTTGTCGAAACGTTTTTTTGTTGCTCTACATCTCCTTCAGGATAAATCAGGGCGATTTACTGCCGAGAATGGTGCAGATGTTCAAGTGGCCGACTTGCGCGTTGTCATCGATCTCGTTCAAGGTTCTGTTCTAGGAAGCGAAATCGGCACGCTCATTGATGTTCTTGCGACGGGCGATATTCGCCTGGCGCTAAGAATGACTCGCGAATTTTTGCAGTCCGGCTGGACCGTATCCGGAAAGGCGCTTCGTATTTATCAGCAGACTGGAAAATATGTAATGCCGAGACACGAGGCGCTCCGCGCGATTATGCTCGGCAATAATACGGTTTATTCCGAGGCTACCTCAGTCCTGGGTAATCCGTTCGATAGTCGCCTCGCGAAAACCGAAGCACAGTTGCTGCGACTGTTCGTACTCGCAGCCGCTGTTCAGTACAGCAGCGAATCGAATTTTCGCTATCTCGAAGGTCTCGAGATTCAAAGGGCTGTGCGTGAGGTTGGTTTTGGGGATAGCGCAACAACTCGCGTTTTGGCTGATCTCTGTAGCTTGAGGTTCATGCATACGGTCTCTCACTCGATGCCGACGTTTGAGTCAAATTATATAGTCAGTCGTCTTGGTGGCTATATTGTGAGACACTTCATGTCGAGCATGATGTTCGTCGAGAATGTTATGATGGACACGTTCATTCCGAGGGAGTCGACCTGGAATGAGTTGTATGGTCTTACAAACCAGATTTATTCAAGCCGTGACACGATTGGTCGTTTGAAGGTCAGAAAGAAGCGGGTCCAGTTCTTTATGGAAGTTATGCGAGAGCAATATGCTGCTGAGAAGCTAAAGTATTCGGCGCGGCCTGCCTAAGGAGTGGTGCACCGATCCCTTTGCTGCGGCAGCCAATCAGCTTTCAATCAATCTTGAGAAAGCAATGCATTCAGCCGAGAGGAACTACGGAGCTGACGCCAAGTAACGCTGAATACCGAGTGGAGTTGACCTCACACTAGGGCTGGGACTCAGAGGCGAAGACAACGCCAGCGATCATGCGCCGGTCTGGATCAAATTGGGGCCGTAGAGCGCATTGCGAAGCAGGTTCGCTGATGCAGGCACCGCCCGCTGGTTTATTGTGCAACGAATGGACTCGAGATGGTTGCCGCCACCCCTCGCCATGCCGCGCGCGAGATATTCTGACTACCGAGCACCCTGCCCGCACGAATCCCATGATCTGATTCTACTCTCTGCGACCTTCCACCGTAACGGATGATAGCGGACGGTAACGGATGATAGCGGACGGTAACGGATAGCAACGGATGAATACCCATACCCCGGCCCGTACCCCTGACTGGAATAGCGCCTTCCGATAAAGCCGATCTATGCTTTAAGTGATTGATTTTGTTGGTGGCGGAGGCAGTCGGATGCGAACGAGTCTCGGCGCGCATATTCCCTGCTAGCAGGGAAAATAACAGGGAATTTTGCGAAATCTCGGCGGGGATGGCCTAACAGACCAGCTATTCGCACAAGGATTCAAAGGGTTTGCGGGTCAATTCCCTGTTTTGCCGAGCAGGGAATTTGAAGGCTCGGAGCAGGGAATTTTGAGCAACGGATCAGGGAATGCGTAAGCGTCCATTTCTCGCACCCTTGTTCGATCGTTAGCGACCCCGATCTGTTCCTGTCTTCAATTTGAAGATGGAGAGAACAGCATGACGAGCGAACATCGAGGGTGGAGGCGTCAAGGCGAGGATTTTTGGCGGGCACATCACGAGGCCTGGAAGCGTAGCGACTTGAATCAACGTCAATATTGTGAAGCGCAAGGCATTCCGCTCAAGGCGTTTGGCAACTGGCGATCGTTGTTTAAAGTGGAGCCACAGCCGCCCAAGCGGAAGCTGTTGTATCGACGACGCCCCTTAAGTCCTCCCCTTAGTCCGCCGTTAAGTCCCCTCGTAAGTCCGGGGTCTTATCCCTCCTCGGCGGCAGCGGAGCCCATTGTTCCAAGACCACGTGAAGGGCATCGGCGACGGTTCAGCGAAGCCGACAAGCGTTGGATTCTTGAAGAGATGATACGGTCCGGTGCGAGCGGCAGCGAGATCTCGCGCCGCTACGGCATCGCTCCGCGCGTTCTGCGCCGATGGAAGCAGGACGTTGCCGCAGCGAAAGAGCTGGGCTTCGTCACTGTGCAGATCGCCGACGGAGCGACACCTGCGGCCGAGAGGGCCATGCCATGACGGCCTTGCTTCCTCCAAACGTAAAGGTGCACCTGGCTCTGGGCTACATCGATATGCGCAAAGGCATCGACGGTCTCGCGATGCTGGTGCAAGGCGTCCTGCACCAGGATCCATTTACCGGACATCTGTTTGTCTTCCGAGGTCGCACCAGGGCCAACCTTATCAAGATCATCTACTGGGATGGCACCGGCTTCTGCCTGTTCACAAAACGGCTCGAGCATGGTGTCTTTCTGTGGCCGCCGAGCATTGCGCCTGGCGAAACGCTGTCGTTGACCTCAGCACAGCTGTCGCTGCTGATCGAAGGTGTCGATTGGCGCGCGCCTGAGCAACGCTGGCGTCCGGCAATTGCCGGATGATCTGCGACCGATTGACTCGATGATGCAAGAAATGCGGCGAGAACGGTGCGAGTCAGTTAGATTCTTCTCGTATGAACGTCGATCTCGCCGCACTGCCCGACGACGTGGAGACGCTGCAAAAGCTGGTGCGTTCGCTTGTAGCCGAGCGCATCAGCCTCAGCAAGGCGAAGGCCGAGATCGAACGGCTCAATCTCATCATCAAGAGGCTGCAGCGCAACCAGTACGGCCGCCGGGCTGAGCGGCTCGATGACGAGCAGTTGCAACTCGGCTTCGAAGACCTCAACGCCGATCTTGCGCACGTCGAAACTAGCCTTCCGCCTCCGCCAGCCGAGAGCCGTCCCCCGAGGCCCCAAAGCGAGCGCCCGAGCCTGCCGGTGCACTTGCCCCGCGAGGATGTCAGGCTCGATGTTGAGCATCAAACCTGCCCGTGTTGCGGCGGCATACTGCACCTGATCGGCGAAACGACGAGCGAGATGCTCGACCATGTACCGGCGCGGCTGCGGGTCATCCGAATCTGCCGGCCGCGCTATGGCTGTCGGGCCTGCGGGACTATCCATCAAGCGCCAGCACCAGAGCGGCCGATCGCCAAAGGGCTGGCCTCCCCGGCTCTGCTCTCCCATGTTCTGGTCTCCAAATACTGCGATCACCTCCCGCTTTACAGGCAGAGCCAGATCTTCGCCCGGCAGGGCGTCACGTTGGACCGCTCGACCTTGGCGAACTGGATCGGCGGCGCCTGCTGGTGGCTGGAGCCCCTTCAATCCAAGCTCGCTGAACACATCTTTGCATCGCAGAAACTGTTCGCCGACGACACGCCTATCCCGGTACTCGATCCCGGCCGCGGCCGCACCAAAACTGGCCGGTTGTGGGTGTACGCCCGCGATGACCGGCCTTGGAACGGACCGGATCCGCCAGCCGCGGTCTATCTCTACAGTCCGGATCGCAAGGCTGAGCGTCCCGCTGCTCATCTGGCCAACTTCAGCGGCATCGTTCAGGTCGACGGTTATCCCGGGTTCGATCGGCTTCGCGACGGCGGCACCATCCAGCTCGCAGCTTGTTGGGCTCACGCCAGGCGGAAGTTCTACGAGGTGCAGCAGGCGACCGCCTCGCCTGTCGCGACCGAAGCGCTGCGACGCGTCGCCGAGCTTTACGTGATCGAGGCCGCCATCCGCGGCCAGACCGCGGAAGCACGGCAAAGCATGCGTCGATCAAAGTCGTTGCCTCTGGTCACGGCGATGAAAGCATGGCTCGAAATGCAACTCGCCCAAATCCCGCCGCGCGGCGGGCTCGCCGATGCCACTCGCTATGCCCTAAGCCGCTGGGATGCTCTTTGCTGCTTCCTCAATGACGGCCGCATCGAGCTCGACACCAACACCGTCGAACGCGCCATTCGTCCGGTCACGCTCGGACGAAAGAACCACCTGTTCGCCGGATCAGATGGCGGGGCTCAGCGCTGGGCCACAGTCTGCTCCCTCATCACCACGGCAAAGCTAAATGACGTCGAGCCCTTCACCTATCTCAAGGACATCCTTGAACGCATGTCGGCAGGTCATCCCATGAGCCGGCTCGATCAGCTCTTGCCATGGAACTGGCGCCCGGCAACTATCCTCAACTAAGATGACGTGTCAGGAATAGACGCTTACGCTAAAGCGTCCATTTCTCGCACACTTGTTTGATTGGTACCGGATGCGATCTGTTCTCACCTTGATTTGCAGATGAGGAAAGAACCAGATGGCGAACAGAAGCGGGCTCGTGTTCGGTACGGCGAGGCGTTTTGGCCAGCACATCACGAGGCCTGGAAGCAGAACTAATTGAGCCAGCAAGAGTATTGCGAGGCGCACGGGATTCCCCGCTCAAGGCGTCGGCAATTGGCGGGTGAGGTTCAAAGCAGAACCGCAGCCCCTCGTCCGAACTTCTCTAGGCGGCTTTCGTTCGGCGTTACTAACCGACAGCATGATCGTCGACTGGCTTCTCGGAGCCGGCTTCTCCAATGGAGAAATCCCGACGGCGAAAGAAGCATCTGACGGCTACCGCGGAACTCGGCAGGAAGTGGAACGTTAAAGGCGCAATGAGTTAGAGGAGATTTTTATGTCCCGCGGAATGCCATCGATGACCGCGCTATTGGGTTTGCTCGCCTTGGCGGGCTACCAGAACAGGGACAAGCTTGCCGACTTGCTGAAAGGTGCGACCGGCAACACCGCGCAGCCAGGCGCCGGCAACCAGCAAGGTCCCTTGGGCGGCCTGCTCGGCAATCTAGGCGGTACGCTTGCCGGGGGTGGTGGCGTTGGTGGCCTGCTGGGCGGCGGATTGGGCGAGTTGCTCGAACGCTTCAAGCAGAACGGTCAGGGAGAGGCCGCCGAGTCCTGGATAAATAAGGGCCCGAACAAGGAGCTTCCCGCGCCGCAACTGAAACAGGCGATTGGCGCGGATGTTTTAGCCGCGCTGGAACAGCAAACCGGCCTGTCGCAAGAAGAGCTGCTGGCGAGGCTTTCACGGGAACTTCCATCCGCCGTCGACCAGTATACGCCCGACGGGCGTCTTCCGAACTAGGATTTGACATGGGTATTATCTGGACGATCATTATTGGCTTCGTGGCGGGTGTGATAGCGAAGTTCATCATGCCCGGAGACAACGAGCCCTCGGGTTTCATCCTCACAACGATACTCGGCATCGTCGGCGCCTTTGTTGCGACGTTTCTAGGGCAAGCGCTCGGCTGGTATCGTCCGGGTGAGGGCGCGGGCCTGATCGGCGCGGTCGTAGGCGCGATCGTGGTCTTGTTTGCTTACAGCATGGTAGCTCGTCGCCGAGGCGCGCTCTAGGCGATACACGACCACCTCCGGGACGCTGGCGATATTCACCGATCTCTCTTGTCATCCATTGGCGCGCTGCAGCGCGGAAAGATGAAGCGTTGTCACCCACCGATTGCGTACCATGGGCATGGCCGCAATCTATTATGAGCCGCCCCGGCTTGACGGCGCGATTTTCTTTTCTCGAGAGAAACTTGAAAGGCGCCTTGCCCGGCTGCAGGAGCAGCCTGCGGGGCCCATACATGACGAAGTTCTATGAGCTGCAGCAGGCAACCGGCTCGCCCATCGCGACTGAGGGTGCAGCGCCTCACCGAACTCAACGCGATCGAAATGACCAGGCGCGCTCACACCGCCGATGCCGGACGGAGCATGCGCCAATCAGGTCGCTGCCGCTGATCGCGACAATGAAGACCGGCTCGCACCTCACTCTGCTCCAGTGCAAGCTGCCGTTTTATCGACTTAGTCCGCCGGTGAACCGTTCGAAGGTGTCATCGAAGCCCGGCCCATCGTCGTCAGACTGGCGGGCACGCAACAGCGTGATCGAGCGCCCGTTAGCCTGCCACAGGGTCTGAGCTGACAATTCGCAGGCAGGCTGGGCAGCATGGAGCCAATCATCCGGCGCGACTTCATCGAAGCTAGAGATCGTTCCTTGAACGGCCTGTCCCAGGTCGCATTGTTCGCCCGCAGTGATTGAAAGGCGTGGAAAATCCCGGCCACAGGCAGCATACACAAAACGGCTGTCTTTGCAGAAGACGGCGGCGAGATCTTCCGGATGCAACTCGACGAAACGTCGGGCAGCCGCCTCTCGGCTGATGTCGAATTCTTTTGCCATCGCCACCACGTGAGCCAAGTCCGTTGCGCCGCGCAGGAACGGCTTCAGACGGTATCGGGGGGTGAGAAGTTCGATAGCGAAGGAGTTGGCCTCGCTTTCCTGCCGCCGGTGACGGTCAGCGATCCTGTCTCCGCTGGATAGCCTCATATCCTGACGGGTACATCGGAAGCCGTCTATTGAAATTTGCTCGTGGGTCGGATTGAGAAAGTGTAAGAGTTCGTGACTTAAGCTGAATCGCCTTCGTTGCCGGTTCGATCTTGAATTCAACAGTATGCTGCCGCGGTCGCGTTCCGGCGTCGTGACCA
The DNA here is from genome assembly GCF_006539545.1 of Nitrobacter winogradskyi. Lineage (GTDB taxonomy): Bacteria > Pseudomonadota > Alphaproteobacteria > Rhizobiales > Xanthobacteraceae > Nitrobacter > Nitrobacter winogradskyi_A. The sequence continues at coordinate 11,276 of NZ_BJNF01000088.1, read as the reverse complement.
GCGCGGCTTCAAGATTGCAAAGGGGCTGCTCGCGAACTTCATCGATATCGAGAGCCGCGGCAATCTCGTAAATGGGCACGGCCCCGTCAATCTTGGCCAATTGGTCATGGATGGCTTCCGCCAACCGTTGCGGATTTAGCCCCACGTCCTCGATGGCCATACGGTCAAGTGTGACCCTCATCCTTTCGTCCTGCGCTTAAGCAACGACTTCATCATGTCGTCAAGGATTGCGCGCTCGCCGGCATCGAGCTGCTGAGCTTGTCTGAACATTCGCTGGAGTTGCCGATCGGCATCTGATGACTCGACATCTTCCCCGACCAGAAACGCCACCGACACCCCGAAATGGTCGGCCAAGCGCGTCACCAAGGCCATAGATGGATTGTCCGCCCTGCCCTTTTCCAATTCCCAGATATGAGCCTTCGAAACTCCGACCGCCTCGGCAACATCTTGCAATGATTGGTCTTTCGATCTGCGCAGCTTTGCTACGCGCGTTGCCAAACTACTCATCTTTGCTCTCGATCTAGAAGTTTCTGTTCATCATAGCTTACGTAAGCGTGAGGGTATTGTAAAACCGGATCGTTTTATATATCTTACGATATCGTTATTGTTTGGAAGGGACTTCCATGTCGAAAGCTCAACTTGAATATCTGCCGATCGGCGTGCTTCGCCCGTGGCAGCGCAACGCACGAACCCATTCGCGGAAACAGGTTCGGCAAATCGCCGACAGCATCCGCAGGTTTGGCTTTACCAATCCGGTGCTGGTCGATCGTGAAAATTTTATTCTCGCTGGTCATGGACGGGTTGCTGCCGCTGAACTGCTTTCCATGAGCGAGGTACCCTGCATCAGACTTGAATCGATGACCGCAGCGGAGAAACGGGCCTACGTCATTGCCGACAACAAGCTGGCGCTGAATGCCGGTTGGGACGAAGAAATCCTGGCGGAAGAGCTCAAAGCGTTAAGCGAGCTCGACCTTGACTTTGATCTTACGCTGACCGGGTTTGCGGTGGCGGAAATCGACAGCCTTGTCGATGGCATGATACCGGAAGAAGCCGGAGATCCTGCCGAGGACTTATTGCCGCTCGAGGCGCCGTTGCGCTGTCATCGCGGCGATATCTGGCAATTGGGATCTCATCGGCTGATCTGTGGGGATGCTCGCGATCCCGACACCGTGGCCACCCTCATGGGTCCAGAGCAGGCCCAGATGGTTTTTACCGATCCACCCTACAATGTTCGGATCGACGGCAACGTCGGCGGCCTCGGTTCAATCCGGCATCGCGAGTTCGCGATGGCATCAGGAGAGATGTCGGAATCGGAGTTTACCAGTTTTCTCAAGGCAAGCTTCGGCAATCTCACCCGCCACTCCATCGATGGTTCGATCCATTACATTTGCATGGATTGGCGCCACATGGCGGAGATGCTGAAGGCGGGCGACGGCATCTACACCGAACTCAAAAATCTGATCGTGTGGGCCAAGGACAATGGCGGAATGGGCACATTCTACCGGTCGAGGCATGAGCTGATATTTGCCTTCAAGAATGGGACCGCCCCCCACCACAACCACTTTGAGCTCGGCCAGCACGGACGCTACCGTACCAATGTCTGGGAGTATCGCGGCGTCAATACCATGAAAGCCGGACGGCTCGACGAGCTGGCGCTGCATCCGACGGTGAAGCCAGTCGCGATGATAGCTGACGCGATTAAGGACGTCTCGTCGCGCGGCGGCATCGTCCTGGATTTGTTTGGGGGCAGCGGATCGACCCTTATTGCATCTCACAAAACAGGGCGCCGAGCCTGCGTCTGCGAATACGATCCGATTTATTGTGATCGGATTATCCAGCGCTGGGAGACCTACGCTAAAGACGAAGCCGAACAGGTCGCTTGCGGGATCCGACCCGACCGCAACCGGCGGGCAGCAGCATGAGCGGGCCCGACAAACCGCCGGCCCGAGCGAACCTGCCCTCGAAACGGGCCCACTATGAGGTCGGCTACGCCAAGCCTCCGCTTTCGACCCGTTTCCGGCGTGGACAATCCGGCAACCCGTCTGGTCGCCGCAAAGGGTCGATCAAAAAGAACGCCGCCCTCCCCGCTCTCAATGACGAACGTCTGAAGACCATCATCCTGGAGGAGGCCTACCGTTCGATCAGCATCAACGATCCGAACGGTCAGGTCGACATCCCGATGGCCCAGGCCGTGGTACGCTCGCTCGCCGTCAATGCCGCCAAAGGTAATCAACGTGCGCAGCGACTGTTCACCGAATTGCTCACCTCGGTCGAGCGCGACAACAAGAAGCTGCACGATGAATGGTTGCGGACCGCAATCAACTACAAGGTCGAATGGGATGAGGAGCTCGCGCGGCGCAAGAAATTTGGCATTGAGGCTCCACCTCCGCTTCCCCATCCCGATGATATCATCATCGATATGAACACCGGCTCGGTCCGCATCAAAGGACCGATGACCAAAGAAGATAAAGTCAGATGGGATCAACTGCGGGATCTGAAGGTCTCGATAAAGGAGAATATAAAAGAGATGACGGTGCTTCTCGACACACGGCCGGAAGACAGAGACCAGATAACAGACGAGATCAAGCACTCCCAACGCGTTCTCAAAATGATATCGGCCGTCATCGAAGATTGATATTGTGTCGCTGATTGAGCGGCCGGTATGCATGGGGTTATTCGCTCCGATTTGGGAATCAGTCTGCATGATGGGGAAAGTGGTATGAGCTGAGCGAGGGCGGCGAGGACGGCACCGTTGCGGCCAGACAAGGCCGGCGATCCCGGGCGGACGAGAGTTTGGACAATCGGCCGTTCGAAAACGGTTGTCTGTGGGTGGTGGGAAGCCCGTCGCCCGCCGGCCGACGATCTTCCCGCAGCTTGGCCTTGACACGAAGCTTCGGTGCTTTTTCTCGATTGCAGCCTTAACTCGCGATAGATCCGTGGGATCTTATCCGTAATGCGAGCCTTTACGGCGCAGCAAAACATGAATTCTCAGAGAGGTCGCAGCGATGATGCTGCACGATCCCGCAAAATTGGATCGCCATCAGCGATGGCTCGCAAGCGCACCGACGCCGTTCGTCGACCAATACCACCAAGCCAGCGACAAATGGCTACCGCGTCTGGTTCGATGCCTGCCTAATTGTATAGCTTGTGCGCGCAGAACCCCTCGAACGCATCCAGTTCGAACGGCAACGGTGCCAAGATGGGGAACCCCGAGTATCCTCGGCGCGACGTTTACATTCCGCCTCGGAAGAACCCGTAATACAGCGCGACTGGAACGGCAAGCACAATCCACGACACGCCGTCCCAGATGCCATCGCCAAGTAGCGCAGACAGCAATCCGATGGTACTCAGGACGGCAATGATCGCCGGCCATGCAAAAATCTGGCGGAGAGCCCGATGTCGGGGACGTGCCGGCATCATGGCGACAGCATCCTTGGAGCCACCGCGAAAGCCGGTGAATACTTCACAGGTCGTCGGCGGTCCATTGTCTTGCATTTGCGAAAAGCGAGGCTGCATCTCTTTCTCTTCGGCGATGATCTTGCGCAGCGGCAACACCTCATGCTGATACTGCGCGGCGATGTCGTAAGTCGAGCGGTACGACCGATACGCATCGCGCGCCTCCGACCGCACGTTGACGGCCTTCTCCGTGAGGCGGTTGAACGCGGCGGCGTATATGGCGTCCGACTTACGCACGCGAGTCTCGCCGCCGTCCCAGACTGGAATGTGGAATTGCACATCGAAGCCGCGCTCGCGGAACAGCGCCCCTCCGGATCACGCGTCCGCCGGTCGATGCCAGCGACGTCGAGCAGCGTGACGAACCGCGTCGCCGTCGTGAGATCAAGCGACTTCGCGAGCACCGCGACTTCCATGCGCGCGATCTGCAGGTCAAGCCGATGAGCGACCGCGTCGACCTCGACGAAGGGCTGCGTCAGCGCAGCAGGCCCGGCGGCGATGCCGGGCCTTTGTCTTTCTTTTGCGCTCTGAACGGCTGGACTTAGAAATCCATACCTCCCATGCCGCCGCCCGGGGGTATCCCGCCGGCGCCTGCGTTCTTCTTCGGCACTTCGGCCACCATGGCTTCGGTGGTGATCAGTAGGGCCGCGACGGACGCTGCGTTCTGGATTGCCACACGAACCACCTTAGTCGGGTCGATAATGCCCTTGGAGATCAGGTTGCCGTATTCGCCAGTCTGCGAGTCGAAGCCATATGAATATTGCTCCTTCTCGAGGATCTTACCGACGATGATGCTGCCGTCTTCGCCCGCATTAATTGCGATCTGGCGGGCGGGCGCGGAAAGCGCCTTGCGCACAATCTCGACGCCGGTCTTCTGGTCATCGTTCTGCGTCTTAATGCGCTTGAGCTGCTCGGACGCACGGAGCAGGGCGACGCCGCCGCCCGGCACGATGCCTTCCTCGACCGCCGCGCGGGTCGCATGCATCGCATCATCCACGCGGTCCTTGCGTTCCTTCACCTCGACCTCGGTCGCGCCGCCGACGCGGATCACCGCGACGCCGCCCGCGAGCTTGGCGAGCCGCTCCTGCAGCTTATCGCGGTCGTAGTCCGAGGTGGTTTCCTCGATCTGCGCCTTGATCTGGTTCACGCGCGCCTCGATGTCGGCCTTCTTGCCGGAGCCGTTGACGATCGTGGTGTTCTCCTTGTCGATCATCACCTTCTTGGCGCGGCCGAGCATCTGCAGCGTGACATTCTCGAGCTTGATGCCGAGGTCTTCGCTGACAGCCTGACCGCCGGTCAGGACGGCGATGTCCTGCAGCATGGCTTTGCGACGATCGCCGAAGCCCGGCGCCTTGACGGCTGCGACCTTGAGGCCGCCACGAAGCCGGTTGACCACGAGCGTGGCAAGCGCCTCGCCTTCGACGTCTTCGGCAATAATCACAAGCGGTTTGCCGCTCTGCACCACGGCTTCCAACAACGGAAGCAATTCGTTCAACTGAGATAACTTCTTTTCGTTGATGAGGACGTAGGCATCTTCCATTTCAACGCGCATCTTGTCGGCGTTGGTGACGAAGTAGGGCGAGATGTAGCCGCGGTCGAACTGCATGCCCTCGACGACCTCGAGTTCGGTCTCGAGCGACTTGGCTTCCTCAACCGTGATGACGCCCTCGTTGCCAACCTTCTTCATGGCGTCGGCAAGGAACTTACCGATTTCCGTGTCGCCATTGGATGAAATGGTACCGACCTGGGCGATTTCCTCGTTCGAGGTGACCTTCTTGGAGTTCTTGACGAGGTCGGCGACCACGGCTTCCACCGCGAGGTCGATCCCGCGCTTCAGGTCCATCGGGTTCATGCCGGCGGCGACCGACTTGGCGCCCTCCTTCACAACCGCAGCCGCCAGAACCGTCGCGGTGGTGGTGCCGTCGCCGGCAGCATCCGCGGACTTGGAAGCGACTTCGCGCACCATCTGCGCGCCCATGTTCTCGAACTTGTCCTCAAGCTCGATTTCCTTGGCGACGGTGACGCCGTCCTTGGTGATGCGCGGCGCACCATAGGGCTTGTCGAGCACGACGTTGCGGCCCTTCGGACCAAGCGTGACCTTCACCGCGTTGTTGAGAATCTCGACGCCGCGCAGCATGCGGTCGCGAGCATCGACGCCGAATTTGACTTCTTTGGCTGACATAATGATCTCCGTTTTCGTCAGATCCCAAAGACCGCGCGATTGGACGGTTTCTTGAGAAATGAGATTTGGATTGCGAGCCTTATCCTTCGAGACTCCGGCTGCGCCGACTCCTCAGGATTAGGAAAACTGGTCGCGCTACGCGACTTTCTTCTTGGCGGCGGGCAGATCGGTGAGAACGCCCATAATGTCGCTTTCCTTCATGATCAGGAGATCCTGACCATTGAGCTTGACCTCGGTGCCGGACCATTTGCCGAACAGCACGCGATCGCCGACCTTGAGATCGATCGGGATCAGGTTGCCTGCCTCGTCACGGCCACCAGGCCCGACGGCAGTGATTTCGCCCTGATAGGGCTTTTCCTTGACCGTATCCGGAATGATGATGCCGCCAGCGGTTTTGTCTTCGGCGTCGATACGCTTGACCACGACGCGATCGTGAAGCGGACGGAAGTTCATGCGATCCTACTTTGCTGTTTGTGATTATTTCTGGAATTGGCAGTCGTAGTGCACGAGTGCCAGCCGCTTCTGACATAAGCCCGGAACGCTAGCGCACAAGATCTGCGACCGCGATATTTCCGGCTTCCGGCGCCGACCGCATGCATGTGCCAGCGGGGACGGAGATCACATCGCCATTGCGAACCGGGCGCCATTGCACCTTATCGGCAATGGAGATGTCTTCGATCGAGGTACGCAACATCGCTGATGACGGCGGATTTCAAACCAACGACAGCCCGCGCGCCGGCTTCGAAAATATCAGGGCTGCCCTCTTACGGTTCGGCAGAAGGGCTGATGGGAGCATGAGGATGAGCGATGATGACGATGCCGAGAAGCAGACACAGGAGATACTCGCGCGCTTCAGCGACGGGCCCGAAAGCACCGACGTGAAGGTGCCGCAGGTCAAGGATACCCTGGAGGCATTCCTGGAAAGCGCGTCCGGCAGGCGCGAGGAGCGGCAGCTGATCGTGCTCGACAAGCTCCCCTGATCGACGCTTCGTTCAAGGACTTTCGGAGCAGGCGGAGCTAGCTATGTGGGCGCGCGGTCACCATATCAGATAGGCCTCAGAGGACCATATAGATGGATGACATAGAAGTTCGGGTGACGGAAATCGTCGCGCAGTACGGCGACCTGACGCAGGGCTCGGAGTCGCGGGCAAACGAGTTCAAGAAGACCGTTCAGGACTTCATAGAACACGGCCCCGGCATGCCCGAACAGCGGCGCCAGGCATTGCTCAGGCATATGAAGGGCTGGGACCGCAAGTATAGAGACTTCCTGATTAGCCCAAACTGAACGTTAGGGTGGAATAGCGAAGCTTGCGCGGCTCGAGGCGTGGTAGACGTCACATATATGCCTCTGTTTGAAACAATGACGATTGCGCGTGTGCATTTTACCGATGTGGTAGAATTCATCTGCGCCATTGTTGGCGGAGACATACCGAATACGAGCCGTTCTGCGAATGCGGGGCAGCTTAATTGTTTATGTGCCAATTCCGCCTTCCCAGGCTATCCGCTCCGTCCAACGGATGTAAACCACACAGCGCGTAAACTGATAGCGGCTCGTTGAAAACTGAATAGGGATAAGAACAATCAACATCCAATGGAAGAAAACTACGGATCCGATCTCAGCGGTGCTCTCGAAGCGGTGCGTGACGCATAATAAGAGGCACCCGAAGAACGGCCGCTATCTAAACATGTCCGACAACGACTTTGCTCGCTTTGCCGACGGTGCCACCACCGCTACCATTGGCTCAATGGCGTACGGCAAAACATGCAACGGCAATCGGTGAGATTTATCGAGGATAGGTATCAGAGATAAAAGTGGGCTCGTGGTCAATCTGAAGATTCGTGCGCATCGGGATTGGATCGTTCTTGCTCGCGCAGCTCCTCGTCGGCCTGAGCATAGAACTCTTCGCCTTCACGACTGCCGGCCTCTTCCCATAGTTCATTGGCGCGGAAGATGATCTGGGCGTTGTGTGGGGCGTCTATGGGGCTTCCTGCTTTCTGCAACGGGCGGCGCACGGTCCCGCGGGACTCTTGGGGGCAAAAGGTGCGGGCCGTGCGGGGTCCTAGGGGATAGGGCCCCTCGACTTGATATGTAGGTCCGTTCCTTTTTTGTGAGTGCCTTAGACCAAACATTGCACAGCAAGTCTCGCAGAAGTGATCGCGCGGTTCTCCCAAGTATCCGCGGGTGCACTCCAGTTCGTCGCGAGCCTACTTCGGGGAGAGCATGATGCTTTGCGATCACCCCTGTTCAGGTTTTCTTCGGGGGCTTTGATGTCGGCTTTGTTGAGCAGGATGCTGGCTGGGTCCGTCAGCTCTCCCGAAAGCATGCGAGTGGCGTCTATCTCCAGACGGAGGACCTCGCATTTCTTGCACATCGCTCGCCCCACTTTAGGCGGGAGGAGCGCTGCTCTCAGTCATCGATGGGTGCCGAGTGACTGGAGCGATGATGACGGCTCACGGCAGCGCCTACGCGGCGTTCCGACATCAGGCAGCAGGCAACATGCCGCGGAACGCAGCGAAGCGCTTCATGCCGGCCAATACTCACTCAACTGGCAAATCCAGCACGCCGCTCGAATGTTTCGCAGAGCGCGAAGATAGAGAGGGAGTTGCGGTCGGAGCTAGGCGGGACATGCTGAGATTCTCGAATTGGCCATCGAGGACGTAACCGCTCGCGAATCGGAGAGAGCCGCGGCTACAATCAAGGCGGCCGAGCGCCGAGGCATTTTCTGATTAGCGAAGCGCTTCCGGCGCTGCGCGCTCGTCGGGATAAAACTTTGACACGGCGGCGAGTCCGTTTCTCTAAGACGTAAGTCTTCAAGAGGGTTTGCGCGCGCCGCCCTCATTAGGTGCAAACCGTGGTCATCGCCGTTTGCCGTAGAAAAACAATATCGGCCAGATAAACGCGTAGGTACACGCGGAACGCACATAGTCTTTAAGCGATGGTGGGCCTGCGGATGATCTGCGAGAATATCTATCTTCCAAAACCAGCCCTATGACCGCGCCGATGGCGAGATAAACGGCGCCTAGAGTGATCCACAGCATCATATCACTCATCTTTCTTTCTACTGGCGCCTCGGAGGCGCGGCCAGAACCTCGGCATTCTCGGGATTGATGCGAAGGAGAGATAAACTTTACCAAAGTGAGGTCGTGGACGGCGACGGTGCTACGAGTTAATCGAGAAGCATCTGCTCTTCGGATCGTTTCACCAAGGATTAAGAGGAAAGTCCGCATGCTTAAATGTTGAGAACTATTACAAGTACCACCGCATCCTCAGCCGGTGCGATCGAAGGCGCGTTCGCGGAATACAACATTCCTGAACTGGAGTCGTAATTCGCGCTGGCAACAGCACAGAACAACGGGCAGTGATGCTGACATCCTTTCTGCCGACGATGACGCAACGAAAGCGTCTGGCTCACGATTGCGTTGCTGCCGCCGTAGTCGAATTGAATCGCGGCGAGCGGAGGCGCGAGCTACGGAGCGCAAGGCTGCGATTAATGGCGAGTACGCCGCCGCGCGCGCCAAGGTGGAAGTCGCGGTCGAACGCATAAAAAAGAATATCCGGCTTGGGCCGCAAGGATTTTTGGAGTTGTGTGAACTCTCGACCTCCCGATGATGCAACTATGGCGTGGAACAAACGTTGCTTTGCAGACGATACTGAAGGCTTGCCTGTCGTTGACATGGTTGCAACGCCTTGAACTTCATAATCGCTGGATGGCGATCCGTCTGCTTCCTGTCGGCGGGTTCGAAGAGCACGCGATCGATTTTGAGGAAATTGCTCCATCACGCGCGTTACGGCTGACCGCTCGAATGGCGGACATCACACCACGGACCACAACGCACCTGCGAACGCCAGCCGGATTGTATGGTCTCCAGTGGATGAGCGTGACTACTTGCTGGATTAACGCATCGCATCGACTTTGGTGCGGACTCTAGTTTCGGCGTTGTATACTTCTACGCGAAGTATTGGAAATCTTACCAGTAGCTCAGCACCAGCCGCCTTAGCGACTTCCTCATCGGCAAAGTTAGCCTTCAGCTTTCCGTCCACGACCATTGCAAAACCTGCGGTCGGGATGATATCCGCGCGTTGAGTGTTCCGAGGCCGACGTTCCTCAGGCTGGGTTTCCTCCTGCTTATCTTTCAAAGGTTTCACGGCTGCCTGTTTTTGTGGGTCAATTGTATGTGGTGATGACGCCCAGCAAAAACAACCGCGACCGACCGGGGATCAGCTCGTCGAACCTTCAACTTCCTTACCGGACGCAATCCAATTCGGCGTTTCGTTCATTGGCTCATGTACCAAATGGCGATCCCGACAAAAATGGTGACGATCACGCCGACGCCGTAGCGCACCCACTTTGGTATCGAGTCCCACATCCAGCACCGCCGTTCATTTGCAGCGAATAGCCCATACTTATCGATTTCCGCCGAAACGCGCCAGATGCACCGCGTGTCTGCAAAGCTGACCGGCGACACCCCCCGTGCTCGCGCCGATTGATTGGGTGGCTCGGCGGCTGGAGCGGCAAGTAACCGGCCTGTCGCGGACAGCGGGAGCGTATGGTGGAGAAAGCGAGGGAGGGCGGCGCAATGGGAACATGGCGCCGCAGCAATTAGGCGAACTTGGCCGGCGTTCCAACCGAGCAAGTTCGCCCACAAACATCATAGTTGCGGCCCCGACGCCAGGCATCGAACGCGGTCGCGGCTATTGCCGTGCAGGACTTTCCTGTGATCGCGTCGCAAGCGGTTTGCAAGAACGAAATTTCTTATTATCGCGCAACTCCCATTGCGATCACGCGCTCATACCCCCACTTTCCTAAAGAGCGTCCAGAAATTTAGTCTTACAGAAGTCAACCCCACAGTTCACGACAATATGGGTGAGTGGGAGGTTGGTGGGAGGTTGTTATGTCGCTTCAGACACCATCCCGCGTCCGGGACTGGCTTGTTCCGCCGATTGTTATTCCTCTGTTCTTTGGCCTCGTCATTCTGGGCTCTGTCATTTGGCGTTGGTAATTTTAGATCGAATGTCGTGATCGAGATCTGCGCGGTTATCTCCGTCGGAGCTTCGAGCACCAACGTGACCGGAGAGCGTTTTATGACCGTCAGATCCCGTAGAGACTCCGTCGTTTTCAAACATAGCTTCTGCATCGAAGGCATCGATCGGCTGTTTCCGCCCGGTACCTACGAGGTTGTAACCGACGAGGAGGAAATCCAAGGTTTGTCGTTCCTGGCGTTCCGCCGGATAGCAACGTCCTTCAGAGCGACCGATTCGCGCAGAGCGCGTTTAACGATCGAGTCGTTCGATATTGATCCAGATGATCTGAAAGAAGCGTTGCGAATAGACGCTGTAGTCGAGCTAGGCGATGGCTTGTCCGGCTAACCGGACGGTCCTAAACGGCTGAGAATTTACCGGAGTTGTTTGATCATGAATCGCGATAATGAAGTTCGCCCAGGCGGTGTGCCCCCAGTCAGGAACGCACCAGATATCGAGAACCTTTTAACGGTCCATGATTTAGCTGCGGAGCTAAGCCAGTGGAATGGTGATGACCAAGTGGTATTCCGATCGACCTCAGATGGCAGTGCGCTGCGTTTCTATTGTTTTCGATCACCCGAGGCCGGAATCCTTGAGATAAACCTCAACGACTAGCATCAT
>NZ_BJNF01000087.1 GCF_006539545.1 Nitrobacter winogradskyi | reverse complement strand
GGGAGCGTCGACGACGAGCTTTCCGGCGCGGGTGGCGCAGCAGCAGGCGTGGATTGATCCAGAGGCGCGGCCGCGGCCGCATCAGATGAAGGCGACCCCTCCCCGGACGACGCATCAGACGCCCCCTCGGGAGACGTCGACGCCGGCGGTTGCGATGCCGCAGCCCCAGCCGACCCGTCAGTGGCCGACGGAGTAGAGACCGACGGAGCAGAGGCAGACGGAGCAGAACTCGCCGGCACCGACGAGGCAGCCGCAGCCGACGCGCTCCCGGAAGGCGCAGCCGATCCCGCAGAAGACGGCGACGGTGACGCCGCCTGGTGCTGGGCGAGAACCGTTGTCGATGGAACGAGGACAGCCAATAACGCTGCAAACGTAAGATGGATCGTCGCCTTCGCAAGTCTCACAATCATGCTCTTTGTTCCGGATATCTGTTGGCTTGCCAGCGCTATCATTTTGCCCCTTAAACTGCTGCCCAAAGGTAAGCAGAAACCGCACGGCATTCCATGGCAGCGCAGCCGGGAGCTTTTTCAATAGCCGCTCAAGGACGAAGGCTTTCGAAGAAGAGTCACTCCATACGCCGCAAGATGAAAGCCTCGAAAGTGGCTTGTCAGAGTAAAACGATAGTCCCCGCTCAGATCGGCCGAAACAGCCTGCTCATAATCATGGCCGGCCGCACTCCATTGTTCCTGATCGTTCATAGCGGCAATCATCCGATCCAAGCCACGCTCGACACTGATGATCCTCGAACCACCAAACGGTTGCTTTCGATGAGAAGCAGGAGTCGAGAACAACAAGCCGAGAGCAACAAAAGGATAAGGCCGTGACGAATCTGTCGATCGTCCTCAGGAGGCAGAAATGATAAGGACACCTCTTACTGCTTTAGTCCCTCTCCAATATCGAATGCGGCGGCATTTCGCTACGTTGAGCAGTTAAGAATCCTTCTAGATTATTGCGTACCCTGGCCGACACGATCGTTATAGCGATCGGAACCAAGCGATTATCTCCAGATGATCCATCGGGGCGTGAAACGTCCGCTTGGAGGACTCGCTGAAAACGAAAGCCGAAATTTTGAACCGGCACCCTACGTACGCAGTCCCGCTTGCCGGATCGACGCCGGCGAAATCGCACTGATATCCCGGCAGCCGGTGAGCACCATGGTCGCTTCCAGCTCGGCATGCAGGATGCGCAGCACATGGGCAACGCCGACCGCGCCCGCCGCGGCCAGCCCGTGAACGAAGGCGCGGCCGATCAGCACCGCGCTGGCGCCGAGCGCCAGCGCCTTGAAGACATCGCTGCCGCGCCGGATGCCGCCGTCGAGCAGGATCGGCACGCGGCCGGATACGGCGCCCGCAATCTCCGACAGCACCTCGATGGTCGCGGGCTGACCGTCGAGCACCCGCCCGCCGTGGTTGGAGACGATGAGACCGTCGGCGCCGGCCACGAGAGCCCGCTCGGCGTCCTCCGCCGTCATGATGCCCTTGAGCACCAGCGGCAGCTTGGTCGCTTCGCGCAGATTCTCGATGTCGCGCCAGGTCGCGGCCCTGGTTATCAGCGGACTGTCGAACAGCGCCTCGCCGGTGGCTCGCGGCAACGGCATCAGGCCGCGCAGATTGACCGGCTCTACGCCACCCGGGAAAGCGAAGCCCATGCGCTGTTCGCGATTACGCAGGCCGCTAATCGGCGCATCGACGCTCACCACCAGCGCGCGAATGCCTGCGGCTTCCGCGCGGCGCACGAGACGAAGCGTGAAATCGCGGTCGTGCTGGATATAGAGCTGAAACCACAGCGGCGTCTGCGCCTCCTGTGCGATGTCCTCCAGAGCGACGCTCGCCTGCGTGCTGACCACCATCGCCATCCGCATCGCCGAAGCGCCGAGCACGGTGGCGAGTTCGCCATCCGGATATGCGAGCTTCTGGTAGGCGACAGGCGCAAGCAGGATCGGCGCGCGCAGCCGCGTGCCAAACAACTCGCAGGTCGTGTTTCCGTTTGTGAGATCGCGCAGCACCCGTGTGCGCAAGTGCAGACGAGCGAACGCCGCGCGATTCTCCCGCGCGGTCAACTCGTCGGCCGCGCCGCCGTCGAGATAGGCCCAAGCTCCGGGCGAAACGCGTTCACGCGCCAGCACCTCGTAGTCGGCAACCGCCGCGACCGTCGGCGGAATCTGCGTGAGCTTCGCAAGCGGCGTGGTCATCGTCGTGTTATAGCGTTTTCGAGCGAAGTGGATACCGGTTCGCGTGAACAAAACGCGTTAAATCAAAATCATAGAGCCCGCTTCTGACTTGACCGGAAGCGGAGAGGCTTTAGGTCTGGCTCCATTCGCGCAACAGGTTGTGATAGAGCCCCGTCAGGCGGGCGACCGCCGGCTGCTCGGGGCTGTCCTGCGCCAGCGCCTGAATGGTATTGTCGAGTTCGAACAGCAGCGCGCGGCGCGAGTGTTCGCGCACCAGGCTCTGCGTCCAGAAAAATGCCGCGAGCCGCGCGCCACGGGTGACCGGCGTTACCTGATGAAAGGTGCTGGCAGGATAGAGGATCATCTGTCCCGCCGGCAGCTTGAACTGGTGCCGGGCGAACTCGCCCTGGATAATCAGTTCACCGCCGTCATAATCGTCGGGGTCGCTGAGGAATAGCGTGGAGGAAAGGTCACCGCGGATTCGCGCACCCGCGCCAGGCACGGAGAAGATCGCGTTGTCGATGTGATCGCCGTAGCTGCCGCCGCCGGTGTAGCGGTTGAAACGTGGCGGCAACACCTTCAACGGCAGCGCCGCAGCGATAAAATGACTGATCTTGCCGAGGCGCTCCAACAGAAACTCGGACAACTGCTGCCCCAGCGGATCGTCGTGCGACAACTGCTCATTGGCCTTGGCGCGGACCGCGACATGGCCCGCGGTGGCGCGGCCGTCCTGCCATTGCGCCTGCCCGAGCAACTCGCGGAAACGCTTCAGCTCGTCCGGAGTCAGCACGTCCGAAATGACCTGGATCATCGTCTGTATCCTTTCCCGGCAGCCTCGCCCCCGCCTTACCCTTCTGGCTGAACCTTAAAAGCACTCGAGCGAGATGAGGAAAAAGTGTGTAGCGGCTTTCCGTCCGCATCCCGCTATAGTCCCGCGTTGCGGCCTCACCATAGCCCCAGCCAGGACCATGTAAGCTTAGAGCCTCTCGCAATCGGGTAGCACGATCTTTCGTCCGGCAAAGAAAAAACACCCCGGCGACGGCGCCGGGGCGTTCAAAGGATTTCTCAGAATCAGGTTCGAGGCATCAGAACCTGAAGCTGGTGCTCACGCGGTAGTTACGCGACGGGCCAAGCAGAGCACGGGGAGCGGCCCAGTTGGAAGACATCGCGTATCGGTTGTCAGCCACGTTATCGATGTTGAACCGGACGATGACATCCTTGTGAATCTCATAAGACGCCATCAAATCGACCACGGTATAAGCCGGCAACTGGCCATACTTGCCGTTAGGGATGATACGGATCGCGGTGTCCGGCCGGCCCAGATAGGATGTACCCACATACCGAATGCCGCCGCCAATCGTGAGGTTGGTCATCGGAACATGATAGGTGGTCCACAGATTGGCGGTGGCGCGCGGCGTGAACGCCAATGCGTCGCCGTTGGTCGAGGTCCACGGGCCGCCTACACCCGGACCCGCGGCGAAATCTGCAGGATTCGCGGTGCGGCGAACGAGGTCGAGATAAGCGCTGTGCTCGCGCCTGCTATCCATGAAAGCGGCGCCGCCGAACACGTTCCAGTTTTCGGTGAGAGCTCCGGTGATGCTCAGTTCGACACCCTGTACGATCTGCTTTCCGAAGCCCTTCAGGCTGTCGACGTCTCCGGGGATCGATGGGTCAATACCTGTGATGGGCGCGTTGACCTTCTCGGTGCGGAACAGGGCGGCGGCGACCATCAACCGCTTGTTGAAGAAATCCACCTTGCTGCCCAGTTCATAGTTATGGAAGCGCACCGGAGGGGCTCCTGGCACGAGACCGGGAAAGGCGTTACCGCCTTCGCGTGAAATATCCTCGTTGGAGAGATAGGAACCCGGCGGAAGATGCGAAACGCCGAACGAGCCATAGATGCTGGCGTTTCGCACCGGCTTATAGACCAGGCCGATCTTGCCGTTCAGCGTGGTACGGGTGTCGTTGAAATTTCCGAGGCCGGGCGCTGGCGCACCGGCGACGGTGCGACTGTCGATATCGACCTTGTAATGCTCAGCGCGCAACCCGCCCGTGAGCTGCCACTGCTCGGAGAGCTTGATGGTGTCGTAGAAGTAAGCGGCGGCGGTGGATACACTGGCGCGATTGGTTTGCGTGGGGTTAAACGGCAAAGCACCGGCCCGATCTGGATTCGGATCGAACACGTTGGTTGGCCCGGGGTTTGCGGTAGCAAACCGGTTAGCGTCGGACGTTTCGTGGTTGAACTCGATGCCTGTCGCGATCTTATGATTGAACGGACCGGTGTCGACGTCGATGGTCATGTTGGTGATGTTGCTGACCGTCTGGTTGCGCCGCCCGTAGAACCACGTGGCGGTCGGCACGGTAGCCGGCGCGGTGAAGCCGGTCGGCAAGGTGTAGCGCGTGGTGCGATCGACCTGCGCCCATACCGTCTGGTTGCTGATCGTGATGCGCCGGGTGATGTCGTATTCGAAACGGCCGAGCACGCGGTCGGCGTCCACGTTGTCGAAGTCCGAACGCAGGCCGTAGAATGCGTTGCGCCGAACGCCTATCGTTGCAGGATTAAAAGTCACGAGACCAGGAACGGTCGCCCCCGGCACGCCCCAATCCGGACGATCCCGCCTCGACAGGTGCTCGAGAGCGATGAACGCGCGGAAATCGGTGCCGAGACCCAGGGCGACCGACGGCGCAACGCCCCAGGCCTTGTTTTCAGCCAGGTCACGGCCGGGAATTCCGCTCTGTTCCAGCATGGCGTTGAAACGCACGGCCGTGTTGGGCGCGACGATGTAGTTGAGATCGACGGTGCCACGCTTTTGCGGCTGGTTTCCGTATTCGGAGAAACCGGAGAAGGTATCGAACTGAGTGAAGTTCTGCAGCGACGGCAGCTTGGTGACCATATTGATATAGCCGCCGGCATTACCGCGGCCGTTATCCGCCGCGGCACCCTTGAACACCTCGACGCGGTCCACATTGAATATGTCCCGCGTATAGCTGCCGTTCGAGCGCACATTGTCGATGAAGAGGCTGCCGCTGGCATCGAAGCCGCGCATCTGGAAGGTATTGCCCGAGGTGCCGAAACCGTTTTCGCCGCCTTCGAATGAGATGCCCGGCGTGGTGCGCAACACCTCAGTGAGATTGCGTGCGCCGGTCTGGCGGATAACCGCCTGCGGTACGACCGTCACGGATTGCGGTGTATCGAGCAAAGGTGCGGTCTGCCGCGGTGAAGAGGCCGTCGGAACATAGTATGCGCCTTCACCACCGGTCGGGGCCCCGCCTTCCCCTTCGACGTTGATGGTATCGAGGGCAATAGCGCTTGTTTGAGATGATTGCGCCGACGCGGGCTGAGCGATCGCGGTCAGCGACATCGCAAGCCCGGCTGTTAAAGCCAGATGAGAAATCGACGAATAAAGCTGCACCTCAAGCTTCTTGGTCATAACCCTAGAGCCCCCAAATCAATGTAGTCCCAATGTGTATGGGTGCTGTTTCTAGTGGAAACGAAAACCATGTATTGTAGAACGTATCTAAGATCAGGCGCGAACCTCAGCATTGATGCTGTTTTCTACATCGCCTCGCCACGGGAAAGCCTCAAAAAGTTCTATTTTTTCAACGCGACAGTTTCAAAACGATTTCCCTCCTGCTACCCATCGTCGCACATGCTGCTCTGCAGCGGATTCGCTTTGCAGATCGGGGACGCTTTTCGCCTCTCCATTGGAGCTTTCGAACGAATCCGATACCGATTCGCGCGAAGAAATCGCATTAAATCAATATCATAGAGCCTTGCTTCTAATTCTGTCAGAAGCGGAATAGCTCAAGCTATCCCATCGTCGTTGACCTGAAGGGGCGTCGTCCATCATCGGTGTCAAGTCCGCTCCGGCTCACGCAACCCTGCCCCGGCAACCCTTCGCATGAGAGGCTGACCCGCCTTTAGTCGCGCCGATTCCACCACATTGTCGCAGAAATCGAATTCATCCGACGCCAGCACAATGATCGTCGATCCGTGCTCGAACCAACCGAGTTCGTCGCCCTTGCGAACTCTCGCATCGCAGGAAAAAACCGTGGGCCCCCTGGTTTGAGCGTTGAGGGTGGCATCGATGAAGTGCAGCCGGATGCTCGCGACCAGGATCGCCGCCACCGGCACCAGGGTCAGCGCCTCGCCGGTTATCAGCCGCGCCTGAAGCACCGCCCGTTCGTTCTTGCAGAACAGCCGCTCGACCCGCTTCAATGCGATCGGGTTCACGTTCCATACGTCGCCGTGAATGAACGTGACCCGATCGATCCGGCAGTCGTGCGGCGCATGAAAGCGATGGTACATGCTCGACGTCAGCCGCAGGGTGATGAAGCGGCCATTCCGGTGAGCCTCGACCAGCGCCGGATCGCCAAGCAGGTCCAGGAGCGAATAAGGCGCGCCCTTGATCTGAAAAAGCTCCGTATCCGCCACCTTCCCGAACGCCCCGATGATGGCGTCGCAGGGGCTGACCACAATAGCGGGATCAGGGTCCGGCAGGCGCGATCCCGGAAGCAACTCCCGCGTAAAACAATCATGCAGGCTCTTGAAGCTGGCTTTGCGTGCTTCGCTCAGGTCGAGATCGGAGAACAGACGCCAGCACGCGATCGAGAGATCCCGGATCAGGGGCTGCTCGATCTTGCCAAACCATCCCATGAACCGGGTCAGCATGGCTCGCGGAATCCGGTTGGTCAGCAGGAAATTCAGATCCTCCTGCTCGGTCAGGGCCGCAATCAGCTTTCTCATTGTCATGAACCTGTCAGAGGGGTTGGATAGCGCTGGCGGCATGGACCTGCCTTTTCCGATTCTGGCCCTGTCCGCCGCCGCGATTGGCGGCGCAGCAGCGGCCCTTCCCAAACTGAACGCCCGGCTGGCGCTTTCGCGGGCCAAGCACCGCTCGCTGTCCGGTCATTCCAGATTGTCCAGAACGGTTGCCCGGCTGCTGCCGTTCTACGAATTCGATCACGACGACTTCTTCGGCTCCGACGGCGCGCCGCCGGAAATCGTCAAGCAACGAAGCGACGCTTTCTTCCGACTCGCCCGCCTGTATGAGGAACGCTACGCCAAGGGCCGACGGATGACCGCGGAGGTTTCGAGCCGGATCTCCGACCTGCAGTTCACCGAGACCTATCGGGTGCCCTTTCAGTACAGCCGGATGGTACGCGAGCATCTTTCGACCGGCGCCTTCATGCAGTCCTCGTGCGGCGTCACCGTCACCGACGTCGACGGCAATGTCTTCTACGACGTGGCCGGCTCCTACGGCGTCAACATCTTCGGCAACGATTTCTACAAGGACTGCATCGCGGCGGCGGAAAAGCGCGCGCATGATCTGGGTCCCGTGCTTGGACCCTATCACCCCGTGATTGCGGACAATGTTCGCCGGCTCTGCGAAATCTCCGGTCTTGACGAAGTCTCGTTTCACATGTCCGGCACCGAAGCCGTGATGCAGGCGGTTCGGCTCGCCCGCTATCATACGCGCCGATCGCATCTGGTCCGCTTCGCCGGGGCCTATCACGGCTGGTGGGGCGACGTGCAACCCGGCGTGGGCAACCCGATGCCACCGCACGAGACCTATACTCTTGCCGACATGTCGGAGCGGACGCTCCATGTCCTGAAGACGCGGCGCGACATCGCCTGCGTTCTGGTGAACCCCTTGCAGGCGCTTCATCCCAACGCCGGCGCGCCGGCTGATTCCGCGCTGGTCGACAGTTCCCGCAAAAGCCGGTTCGACCGCGCCGCCTACAGCGAATGGCTGAGACGGCTGCGCGAGATCTGCACCGAGCGGGGCATCGTGCTGATTTTCGACGAGGTTTTCGTCGGCTTCCGACTCGCCGCCGGCGGCGCACAGGAATATTTCGGCGTCCGCGCCGACATGGTGACCTATGGCAAGAGCCTCGCCGGCGGCCTTCCCGTCGGTGCGGTCTGCGGCCGCAAGGATCTGATGCGACGATTCCGCGACGATCGGCCCGCCGACGTCTGCTTCGCCCGTGGCACCTTCAATTCGCATCCTTACGTCATGGCGGCGATGGACGAATTCCTGAGCCGGCTCGCCGCTCCGGGCTTCCACGCAATCTATGACGGTCTCGATGAGACCTGGAACGGACGCGCGAAACAGCTGAACGACCTGCTGAGCGCACGCGACCTTCCGGTGCAGGTAGGCAACCTGTCGTCGATCTGGACGGTGCACTACACCGAGCCGTCCCGCTACAACTGGATGCTTCAATATTATCTGCGAGCCGAAGGGCTCGCCCTGAGTTGGGTCGGCACCGGCCGTCTGATCTTCAGCCTGAATTACAGCGACGCCGACTTTGCCGCGGTCGCTGAACGCTTCGTGACAGCGGCCGACAATATGAAAAGGGATGGCTGGTGGTGGCGCGATCCCTCGCTCACCAACAAAAGCGTGCGCCGGCAAATCCTGAAGGAGATGATCACGCGAAGACGGCCGCGGTGAGCCGGCGGCCGTCTTGCGGAGCATTTTCAGTTCGAGCGCGCTTTGCGCGTCTGAACCTGTCCAAGGCCCGGATCGATCAACTCGCCCTTCATCAGATACAGCGGCGCCTTGTAGTATAGTTTGAGATCGTGGAAAGGGTCGGTCAGGATCTTGGTCATCCAAACGAGGCCGGTCTCAACATCGCGAATGAAGAACAGATGAACCGTTCGGAACAGCACGCCGCCGATTCCGATCGCCAGCCACACCTTGGCGACCTGACGCATGAAATCAGCGGGAGAGGCCCATGGCGTAAAGACACCGAACAGTGTCGGATCGAGGAAGAGAACCAGCGGTGACAGCGCCCAGATGGCCATGAGCACAATCTTCCGATTCAGATTATAGCCGACCTTGATTTCTTCCTTGTGATCATGGGTCGCATGATTGCCATGGTCATAGCCTTTCGGCTCGAAGAAAAAATGACCAGCCTGCCTTGTGGTCATGGAGAACAACCAGCCGATCAGTGCGGCGGCAACCGGATCGACAAACAATAACGCATACGCAACGAGAAAGCTGAAGGCGCTGACAAAATGCAGGCTCTGGTTAATCCGGCTGTGATGATAGTAACGATGATCATCCCACCGTTGAGTGCGCAATTGCTCTCGAAAGCTCATCATTCATTCCCTGCCCAGAATAAGGTCCATTCGGTTTAAAAGGATTCGATGTACGCAAGATGACATTATGCAAATGTCACAAGGCGCGCCGCGACGGAGCGCTCGCGCGGACCTCGACCGCCTTGTCATGTTTTCGAGCGAAGCATGTCCTCGGGCTTGACCCGAGGATGGAATCCGGCTCGCGTCAGGAAAACGCGTCAGATCAAAGGTTCGAGCCTTTCATCACATCCGTGAGACGGGAAAGACTCGAAGTCAGGCGGCAGCCGCGATCGCGGCTTTCCGAATCCGGAGCAGAGAGAAGTGGCCGAGCGGCGGTATCGGCCGGTTCTCCACCAATTCCATTTCGCCTGTCGTTGCCAGCCATTGCGCATAACGCGACCAGGTAAACTCGGCTGTCCGAAAACCAAGCGGACGCACCACCGGCTGCAACCGGCGCTCGACAAAACGGCGCAGCCCGGCATCGGCGCTGATCCGGGTCAGGATGATCAGTTCACCGCCCGGCCGCAGGACGCGACTGAACTCGTCAAGGGCCGCTTCCGGATTCGGCACCGCTGTCACGACATACTGCGCCATCACCACATCGAACGAATTGTCCGGAAATTCGAGCTTCTCCGCGTCCATGACGGCGAGATCCTCGACGTTCTTCAGGCCGAGAGCCTTGACCCTGCGTTTCGCCTTCCGCAACATCGCTTCCGAAATGTCGGTACCGAAGATGCGAAGATGCGGTGCATATTGCGGCAACGAGATTCCCGTGCCGACGCCGACCTCGAGTACGCGCCCGCCAACCCTGCTGGTCGCCTGAATAGCCGCCTTGCGGCCCTTGCTGAACACGCCGCCAAACACGAAGTCGTAAACCGGAGCCCAGCGGTCATAGGCCTGCTCGACCGTCGCGCGGTCGAAGTCCAACTGCTCGCCATCATCCAGCTTGAGGATTTCCGTCATGGTAACTTCACTCTTCCTTTTTCGCGCCGGGTTAACCTTGCGCAACGCCTTGCGTCATCAGGCCACCGCGAAGCTGTAATGAACGGCTCGGCTGCAACGCGCTGAGGTTGCCGATGAACTGCCTTGCGCAATTCTCCCATGAGTATTGCAAGGCGAAACTCCTGCAGGCTTCACGTGATATGCTGAGTGCGCGGATGCAGGCGCTTCTCAGGTTCATATCCAGTGCACCGACCGGATGATCGGCGATCACATCGAGAGGACCGGTCACCGGGAACGCGGCGACGGGCGTGCCGCACGCCAACGCTTCGAGTTGCACGATACCGAACGTGTCCGTCAGGCTTGGAAAAACAAAAACGTCCGCCGCCGCCAGATGCGCGCTGAGTTCGCGGCCAGTCTTCTCGCCCAAAAAACTGGCTTTCGGATACCGGCTTTCCAGCTCCGCCTTTTGCGGTCCGTCGCCAATCACCACCTTGGACCCCGGCAGATTCAGCGAAAGGAACGCCTCCAGGTTCTTCTCGACCGCGACACGACCTACGGTCATGAAAACCGGTCTAGGCAGATCAAGCTCGAACGCATGATCGGGCGTGAACAGTTCGGTATCGACCCCTCGCGTCCAGGACCCGAGCCTTTTGAAGCCTCTCGCGCCGAGCTCCCGCCTGAGCGAGGATGTGGCGACCATCGTCATGGCGCTGGCCGCATGAAATCGCCGAAGCACCGCATAGCTCACCGACATCGGGATGATCGACCGTGTCGACATCGGGATGATCGAACGCGTCGACATCGGGATGATCGAACGCGCGGCAATGTATTCAGGGAAGCGTGTTGTATAGGATGTCGTAAAGGGCAGCTTTCGACGACGGCAATACCCTCGCACCATCCACCCGATCGGCCCCTCGGTCGCGATGTGAATGGCATCCGGTGACGCCGCTTCGATCCTGCGGGCGATCTCGCCGCGGTTTGGGAAGGCTATTCTCAATCCCGGATAGGTCGGGAGAGCCATCGACGGAAATCCTTCCGGAGTCAGAAACTCGATCTCGGCACCCAACGCCGCCGCGCTGCGGGCCAGGGACGTCAATGTGCGGACCACGCCGTTGACCTGCGGATGCCAGGCATCGGTCGCAACCAGAACTCGCATCAGGCTCCTCGCATTCTCTGATTCTCAATTCCACGACGTTGGTCCACCGATATTTCAGGCGTATGACGTGGCGATGAATGGGCGGCCTCGTTCCAGGCCGGCCCTGCCAAAGCGAAGCTCTGGAGTCTGGTTCAATCGCGCTGAATCAGGGCGGCCCAGGCGAGTGATGGCCGCCAGCAACACTTTCCGCGTAACCTTCTCCTGATTGACGCCCCTCAGAGAGTGAGGAGGTAAGCCACAAGCGCATCCTTGTCCTGTTGGTTCAGTTTGGTGCCCAGGACGAGGTTGAAAAACTCCACGGTATCGGCAAGCGTCAGAAGGCGCCCGTCATGTAGATAGGGCGGAGAATCCTTGATGCCGCGCAACGTGAAGGTCTTGATCGGGCCATCCGGGATGGCGACCATGTCATTGATGGTCTGGCGAACCTTGTAGAAGCGTTCGAGCTTCAGGTCGTGCATGTTGTTGTCCGTGAAGGAGGTCGCCGGGATGTGGCATTCAGCGCAGCGGCCTTTGCCCATAAACACCTGCTCGCCGCGCAACTCCTGTTCGGTGGCTTTCTTCGGATCGAGCCGCCCCGACGGATCGAGTTTCGGGGCGGGCGGAAAATCGATGATGTTCTGCATCTGCGCCATCATCGCGACCTGATTGGCGCGATCCGGCAGATGCATGCCTTTTCGCGCCGCGCTGACGTGATCGCCGTTGAAGTATGCGGTGTGCTGTTCAAACTGGGTGAAATCCTCAATCGAACGGAGCGACCGCTTCGAGCCGTGGATCTGCTGGTTGTACATGCCGCGCAGGCTGGTGGTATCAAGCCGGAAGCGCTCCGCCTGCGGGCGGATGTCCGGCGTCAGGTGAAACGCAGCGTTGGTGTGGAAGTTCGCGTGACAGTCCAGGCAGGTGACGCCGAGGCTCGGCTGCGCGACTTTCCGGTCTTCCGTCTGGTTGAACTCTTCCTGCGGAAACGGCGTGAGCAGCAGGCGGAGGCCTTCCATCTGAACCGGCGTAATGATGCCGTTCAGGTACTCGTAGAAATTCCTGATCGTCAAAACATCGCCGCGTGATACGTCGCCGAGCTCCGGATGCGTCGTGAGGAAGATCGGCGGCGGGAACTCCGGCGTCAGGTGGCCGGGCAGGTCGAAATCGATGTCAAAGCGCCGGAGGTCGCGCTGTTCGTCATGGGCAATTTTTCGGATCTGATCGTCCGGGAAGACCTGCCCCCCGGTGGCCTGCTTGACGTGCGGCAGCGGCATAAATCCCTTCGGCAGCAGATCCTTGTCTCGAACTTCGTTCGGTTCCTTTCCGGCAAGGCTGTCCCATGTAACGCCTTGGGGAAGCTTGACCCGCACGCCCTGCTGAACCGCCTTTCGACCACCCGACATCATGACGCCCGCGACAGGACGATCCGCCAGATCGTATCGCTGCTCCAGCAGCGCCCGCTGCCGCTCCATGACGGACGGCTTCTGCGCTTCGTCATTCTCCTTCACCGTCGAGAACGGCTGGGTCGGCAAGGGACGATAGGTCGAATCGGGCGGCAATGGATCGGAGTTGGCGGCGAATGCCGAAACCAAAGCGGCGGCGATCACTGTGGCGAGTCCGATTGCGGTTTTCATGGGCATGGCCGTTTCCCGGGAAGTTTGAAACCTCACAACTCGCGATGCAGCACTTGGTTGCAACGGGAAGCCGTCCGGTTGCGAAGTTGACGGCTGGAGGCGGAAGCATGCCGGTGTGCTCGACAGTCTCGGGAATGCCCGGCATCCGCGATTGCCAGTCTCGTCAACACTTACGGAAAGACGTGGCACACATGGCAGATCGACAAGAACTCGGCCCTGCAGGTCGGCATTCCCCAACTGATAATGGGCTTCCTAGCCGATGGTCAGTTGAAGCCCGAGATGATCCAGAGTCGGGACAAGGAACTGGGGATCAGGACGGCCGATGTGAAGAAAGCCCGCGCCGATCTCGCCGGATCAGCGCCGCAACTATGGGTGAAACACGGTTTCCTCCTCCCTGCCTTACACTTTTCATCTTGCCGCCTTGCTGATGCCAAACGGGCAGCGTCTTTCTCGATATCTGCAGACCAGCCGGAATCCGGCCGTCCAACACGCAACCTGGAACTCCGATGTTATTCAGATCGCAACCCGCGGGTTCTCAGGCCGATCCGCACGAGGCTATCGTCGCGCAGCTTCGCGACCTGGCGCCACGGATCAAGCATGAGCCGTCTCAGCTTGAAGGGATGTCTCCATCGCTGGAATCCTTTCCGCCGATAGGCGAGCCGTCGTTCCAGGCCGCGCCGTCGAACGACAACGCCGCCGCGCTCCACGATGCCCCCCGCGCCCGGTCCCGTCGCGGCGTCGTAACCGTTCTGTTGGCTATCTGTATCGGCATTGGCGGAGCTGCGGCGTGGCATTCCTATGGTGAACAGGCCAAACAGGGTCTTGCGCAACTCGTCCCGCAGCTTCTGATGGAGACTCCTGTCCCTCCACAGAATGAAAACGCGGGTGAAGCGCAGGATACGGCGGCAACTCAAGCAGCCACACCTCAACCTCAACCCACCGCCGAAGCGAATCCCCCGCAGGAGACCGCGACGATCGCACCCGAGCCGCCGTCACCGTCCACCGATTCCATCACGACGGCGACGCAGGCTCCGCCAGTTCAAGCCGCGCTTCCGGCCGAACTTGCTCAATCGCTTGAGACGATGGCGAACGATATCGCCGCGCTAAAAAGTACGGTCGAAGATTTGAAGGCCGGCCAGCAGCAACTGCGCCGAGAACTCGCAGCAGCCGTAGAGCGTGAAGCTCACCCCAAACCCGTGCAACAACGAGCAAAGCCTGCTTCGCCACAGCGACCACGCACCTCGCCTCAAGCGGCGGTTCCGCCCTCTCCTTCTCGTCCGTCCCCTTCGCCGCCGGAGGCGACCGAAAGGCAACTACCGCCCCCGCAACGTGACGCCTATATTGCCTCGCAAGCGCCCGTACCCGCCCGGCTTCCGCCACGGCCGGGCGACGACAGCGCTCCCCGACCGCCGATGCCGTTGCGTTAAATACGCAAGCCAGAGAGCCGGGAGCGGCATGACGCCCCCTGGCGAATGCACCGAATAGCTCCTCTCTCTGACCGTGCGCATACCAGTAGGGCTGCGGAACCCACCTCTCAGCAGAACGTTACAGACAGCTAGCCTGTCGATGACGCTTGGCGTCTGACCCTTGGTATCTGACACTTGGTATCTGACCCTTGGCGTTGGCGCGGACCTCTGGAAAGGCATAATCCTGAAAAGCAGAACCTTGAAAGGAGAATGAGATGAAGTGGCATCCACCGAGGTTTGCGGAAATCAGCTGCGGCATGGAAATCAATAGCTACGCTCCGGCTGACGGGCGCGCGCCGGTTCGGCTCTAAGGCCCCAAGACGCCGCGGAAGGCGGCGCGGGAGATCGACAGCCCATGCGTTTTGTCGTGCTTGGCGCCGCTGCTGGCGGAGGCCTGCCGCAGTGGAACTGTGGCTGCCAGAACTGCGCGATGGCGCGCTCCTTAGGCTTGCGCCCTCAGACACAATCATCGCTGGCAGTCAGCCTGGATGGATTGAACTGGGCGATTCTGAACGCCTCTCCCGATATCCGTCAGCAGATCAACGACAATGCGCAGCTTCATCCGCGTGGCCCGCGCGTTACGCCGATCATGAGCGTGGTCCTCACCAATGGCGACCTCGACCATATCGTCGGCCTGTTGACGCTGCGTGAAAGGCAGCCATTTCAGATATTCCTGACCGGGGCGATTGCCGGCATCCTCGATTCCAATCCCGTCTTCCGTGTGCTCGATCTGGACACCGTGCAGCGCAAGCTGGTTGTTCTGAATAAGAGCTTTCCGCTGCTGCCGGGGCTGGATGCGTCGTTGTTCGCGGTGCCCGGCAAGGTGGCGCTTTTCATGGAGGACGAGGATGCGACAATCGGGGGTGAAAGTGAGCATGTGACAGGTGTTGCGCTGTCCGCCGGCGGCCTGAGAGCTTTCTACATTCCGGGATGCGCTCACCTCACGGAATCGCTGGCAACCAGGATTCGCGGTGCGGACATCGTCTTTTTCGACGGCACGCTCTTCACCGACGACGAAATGATCCGCACCCGAACGGGGACGAAGACCGGGCGGCGCATGGGACACATGCCCATCAGCGGCGAAGGCGGCAGCCTCAAGGTTCTGGCGGGACTCGATATCGGGCGGATCGTCTACATTCACATCAACAACACCAATCCCATCTGGCGGGACGGACCGGAGCGCGATCTGGTTCTGCGGCATGGTTTCGAAGTCGGCTGCGACGGCGCCGGGATTTCCCTTGCACCCCGCTCCTGACAGAAACGCGTTCGAAGCCCGCCTCAGGGCGATCGGCGCCGAGCGCTATCACGACAAGCACGTGTTCCACCGGATGCTGCATGGCGGGCAATGCACCCTGACCCAGGTGCGCGCCTGGGTGATCAACCGATACTATTATCAGAGCCGGATCCCGATGAAGGATGCAGCTTTCATGTCGCGGGTAGATGATCCCGGACTGCGCCGCGCCTGGCGCAGGCGCATCGAGGAACATGACGGCGGCCTTCAGGAAGGCGGAGGACTGAGGCGTTGGCTGAAACTGGCGGAAGCCACAGGACTCGATCCCGATTACGTCGCTTCGACCCGAGGCGTTCTTCCCGGGACGCGCTTCGCGGTCGATGCCTATGTGTCTTTCGTCCGGGAGAAGCCGATGCTTGAGGCTGTCGCCTCATCGCTGACGGAGATGTTCGCGCGGGCCATCCATGAGGATCGCATCGCCGGTCTTCTGGAGCATTACGCCTTTGCCAACGACAATGCCCTGTCCTATTTCCGTCAACGTCTGAAAGAAGCGCCGCGCGAGGTTGAATTCGGTCTGTCCTATGTTCTCGACAATGCCGACACGATGGAGAAGCAGGATGCCGCGGCAGCGGCGTTGATCTTCAAGACCGACGTGCTGTGGTCCCAGCTCGACGCGCTACATTTCGCCTATGTCGCGCCGGGGTTCATCCCTCCGGGCGCGTGGAACGGCCGCGACGGCGTCAGCGCGGATGAAGGCGAGATCGCCCAGGCCGAAAGGACTTCAGGTCATGATACCGAACACTGCGATGCCGGAGATTGACGGCGGCACCGTCGTGCATCTGGCGCGGGGCGTCCGGCTGCGGGAAGACATGGTTCGAAACCAGACCGTGCTTCTGGCGCCGGAGCGCGCGATCGCGCTCGATGAGATCGCAGTCGCGATCATAAAGGAGATCGATGGCCATCGGAATCTGGATCGGATCGCCGATGATCTCTCCCGCCGGTTCGAGGCGCCGAAAGAACAGATTCTCCAGGACATCATTCCCTTCATCCGCGAATTCATCAACCGGCGGACGATGGAGATCGTCGGATGACCCTCCCCGCAAAAGAGACAGGACAAGTCGCGACCCCGCCTCCGATCGCGATGCTTGCCGAACTCACCCATCGCTGTCCGCTCGCTTGTCCCTACTGTTCCAATCCTCTGGAACTGGCACGGGCGAACGAGGAATTGTCGACGAGCGAGTGGATCGAAACCTTTCGGCAGGCCGCCGCTCTTGGCGTTCTTCATCTGCATCTGTCCGGTGGAGAGCCGGCCTCGCGGCGCGACCTGATCGATCTGACGAAGGCTGCCGTATCCCTGGGCCTCTACACCAACCTGATAACGTCCGGCATCGGTTTGACGGAAGCGCGCGTCGACAAGCTCTCGGCCGCGGGACTGGATCACGTGCAACTGTCTATTCAGGGGACGAGAGCGCCCAGCGCCGATCATGTTTCCGGCTGCGACGGTGGCCATGCACGCAAATTGTCCGTCGCCGGCTGGCTGCGCGACGCCGGCATTCCGCTGACCCTCAATGCGGTCTGCCATCGCCGGAACATGGGAGAGATCGAGGATATCATATCTCTCGCAATCGAACTCGGCGCGCGCCGGGTCGAAATCGCGACGGTCCAATTCCACGGATGGGCTATGCTCAATCAGAAGGCTTTGATGCCGACGATGGATCAGGTCGCCAAGGCTACGAGCATCGTGGAGACGATGCGCGCGCGCCTCGAAGGCGTGCTTGTGATCGACTACGTTCCTGCCGATTACTACGCGACATATCCGAAGGCTTGCATGGGCGGCTGGGGCCGCGCCGGATTCAATGTCACGCCTTCGGGTCGGGTCTTACCATGCCACGCCGCCGAAACCATCAAGCATCTCGCCTTTGATAACGTCCGGGCGCGCCCCCTCGGCGAGATCTGGTACAATGGCGGCGCCTTCAACGCCTTTCGTGGCGACGGCTGGATGCCGGAGCCTTGCAGAAGCTGCGAGCGCAAGGACATCGACTTCGGCGGATGCAGGTGTCAGGCCATGGCGCTTGCCGGCGATGCTTCCGCGACCGATCCGGTTTGTCGCAAGTCGCCGCACCGGAAGGCTGTCGACCGACGCATCATCGATGACACCGAGGTCAATGACACCGAGGTCCGTGACATCGAAGTCAGCGACATCGAGACGCCGCGCCCGCCGTTCCGCTATCGCGGAAACGGGACTCTTCGATCTTGATCTGGTCACGCGTCAGCCCCGCCGTGCCTTCTCGATCGCGGCGACGTCGATTTTCTTCATGGTCATCATCGCACTGAACGCGCGTTTTGCTTCGTCGCCACCGGCAGCCATCGCTTCAGTGAGCGCGCGCGGCGTGATCTGCCAGGAGATGCCCCATTTGTCCTTGCACCAGCCGCACGCGCTTTCCTGACCGCCATTGCCGACGATGGCGTTCCAGTAGCGGTCGGTCTCTTCCTGATCGTCGGTGGCGATCTGGAATGAGAAGGCCTCATTGTGCTTGAACGCGGGACCGCCATTGAGACCGAGACAGGGTATGCCGGCAACGGTGAATTCGACCGTCAGCACGTCGCCCGCCTTGCCAGACGGATAGTCGGTGGGGGCATGATAAACTGCGCTCACCGAACTGTCAGGAAAAGTCTCGGCGTAGAAGCGGGCCGCAGCCTCGGCATCCCTGTCATACCACAGGCAGATCGTATTCTTGGCAGTAGCCATCACTCGTCCTTTAGCTGTTCGTCGGCCAGTTCCGCTCGTGAAACCAGGTCCGGTATTTCGACAACATCTTCTCGCGCTGCGCTTGCGGCGCGTGCCGCTTGCATGTGGCTGCCTCATCGCCGCCTTCCGGCGCGCCCCACCTTACCTCGGCGCAGTCGTTCGGGTTATAGGCCATCTCGAAGTGCGGCGCCCGTTCGACAACTTCCTTGAGCGAAAGCGTCCATTGCGAGCCGTCACTGCGCGTATAGGATATTTTCCGCGAGGCAAGCTCGGAGGCAAGAACGCCTTGCAGTTCGCTTTTCACGTCCGCGATGCTCTTGCCGCCCGGCATCGCGTAACGCGACGCCCGCCGAATTACCCGATCGGGGAATCCCCGCACGACATCGATCGCGATCAGCAAACGGAAATCGCGCGCCGGAGTGGAGTAATCCTCCCAGGCTCCGGTCGTGCCGAAGATCGCGGAGCCGTTGGGCATAGCTACCTCTCCAGCATGCTTGTTCTGATACTGTCGTCCGTTCTCGACCGCGGTCACCCGCGTCTTCACCTGCTCGTTCAGGCTTTCGATAGCGTCTGTCATCGCTTTCACGGGATCGAGCGGTTCCGGCGACATCACGTCGTCCATGCGATCGTAAAAATCCTCGGCGCTCATCTTTGATTGATCGAGCGAAAAATCAGCATACTGGGGATTGCTGGTGATTTCGGCGTTGACCAGCCGCCGCAACGCGCCGCTCTTGCCACGCACGATCGGCCGAAAGCGTTTGAAGCCCGGGCTGCCCAGCGCGGGGTCGTGCACGAACAGGAAATTGCCGCGCCAGAAACGCTTTCGTGTGATCGAGCCGTCCGGCTCCGCATCGACGGCGAGGAACACGCCCGGCTTGCCGTTCTTTTCCGGCACGCGATGCACGAGCATCAGCACATGCCCGTAGGGGTCGGCGTACACCGTGCCCGGGCGAAGCGCTTCCTGGGTCAGCGCGACAGTGTAGAAATCGGTGTTATCGTCGCTCGCGGCGGCGCGAACGGCGCCCGTATGCACGACGTCCCCGACATCCCGCAGATACTCGTTGAACGTCGTCGGCCGTTTTGGCCGTGCCTTGGGCGGAGCCGCGGACATCTCGGCCGGAGCCGGTTGCAGCGAGGCAAAGGGCTGCAGCAGCGCAGGCGCTTGTCCGGGCGGCGTGGCGCTGGAGGTCGCAGCCGACGCGGCTTCCTGTTCTGGCGGCGGCTGCGGACGCGTCATCTCGGGGTGCTCCATGTCAAACCATTGGTAGCACTTGGGCGCCTTGCCGCGGGCGCCACGCGAGCAATTGGCGTAGCCGAAGGGTAGCCCCATCTTGTAGGCAAAATAGGCGCGCAGGAAGTACACGAAATCAGCACAGTCGGGGCGAAGGCCCGTCCGCTTGTTATCTTCCCCGCGACCTAGATAGTTGAACAGGAAATTGCGTGATCGGTTCTGCAGGACCTCATGCCAGGCTTTCCAGGACAGATCCTGATCGGGGGGCGCGTCAAACAGTTTCTCGATCCACGCGGAAAACAAGGATTCGGTCACGTGATCCCAGCTATTGCGCACCTGCCAGAACGCACCCGACGGAATGGGCGGTGGGTTTGGCTTGCGCGCGCTCACGGAGATATCGCGTGTGATCGTGCGGCAATCCGCCGTTGCATTGTCGAGCGTCAAGGTGGCGCGCCACACACCGGCGGCAGGCTGAGCAACCTCGGCGAACCAGGAGTACGGCGCGCTGCCGTGCCGGTCAGACGATCTGGCCGCGACGCTTCCATCCGGCGCGACCAGCGAGATCACGCCCTGGAGCGGCTTCTCGGTCATAATCATGACGCGCAGCGGCGTCCCCTTCCAAGGCGCAAACGGCGAGGGCAGGACCGAGAACCCGACTGCCTGCTCACACGGGCTTGTCGTCGCTTCGGCCGGTGGGCTTATCGCCGCGAAAATGAACGCAGCCACTACTCCTGCAGCAAACCGGCTGGTGGGGCGCATCCTGGCAACCTTTCTATAGCGTTCTCGAGCGAAGCATGTTCCCTGGACCCGACTCGAGGACGGCACCGTTTCGCGTGAAGAAAACATGCCAGAACAACAGTCTCAAGCTTCACGTCTCATTCAAGCAGAAGCGGAGCTTGAGAGGAACCGGGAACTGGACGCGGTCCCGCCCGATCCCCGGCCGTGAATGGCGACGTTCATGGCTCGTCATATCAAGCCTCCACGCTTCATCGCGATCCCTTTGAGATCAGCGCCCCCAGCCGGCAAAGCATCAAAGCCGCGGCCGACATGCTGGACAACTAAGGACCAGAATTGTCAGGCAAACCGCCGTAGACCTGCAAAAAAGGCGCGGCAGCCTTCTCAGGGCTAGAGCGGGATGAGGAAAAGTGTGTAGCGGTTCTCCACCCGCATCCCGCGTCTCAAAATATGGACTCGATCACGTTTATGATTTTGGATCGATTCGATCCAAAAACCACCGTGATCAGTTGCCGCATGATTACCGAAGGCGCTCAGCATGTCGAAGATGGCTGGCGATGCAGCGACGTGCAACCAAATCTCTGTTGTGATTCGCTGCTAAGAGGGAAATCTATCTGAAAAACGGGGGAGGAAACTGAAAGCAGGGAGTGCCGTAAACGTTGAGGGGACGCGGCAAATGGACAAGCCAGATGCCGCAGGCCGTTTCCGCTAATGCAACCACTCGTTTCCGCTCGGTCCTAATTAATCCGAGGCACCAACTGTTGGGAGGAGAACACCGGCAATTCGGGATATACCGCTGCCTTGTTCAACCGCAAGGTATTCACCTCGCCAATAGGCGAGTGATGAGTCCCCTTCCGAGGCCGCCAAATGAACAACGCGGCCAAGCGCGATAACGTGAGAATGACGCTCGATGGTTTCTTCCAGTTCGCAGGCGATGGCAACCAGCGCATCCTTGAGCAGCGGCACGCCAAGCGCATCCGTTGTCCACGAACTGCCGACGAAGCGCGCCGCTCCCTTATGCCCGTCCTTGCCGGTAAATCGTTCAGCAATACCGGCCTGGCCGCCGGTCAGAATATTGACGCCAAAGGCGCCATATCGCAGGAGCAACGGCAATGTTGACGCTTTTCGGTTGATGGCGACGGTCAAGGTTGCAGGCTCGATTGCCAGCGAGGTGACCGACGTAACCGTCATACCCGAAATGTCGTCACCACGTCCGGCCGTAATGACGCTGACGCCACCTGCCAGATGACGCATGGCGTTACGGAACTCGCCTGACCCGACCTCGCGTCCCCGCGAAATGTCTCGAACAGCTAGATTCATGATGGCCTCGAATGAAAAATGATCCGCCCCGTTCCATCAAGCATCGGCCGACCGATCCTCTTTCAACAGTTCCTGCAGGATCGACCCCTCGAGCGCGGCGAGATCGGCGGAGCCGCGACGGCGTGGCCGCGCAATATTGATCTCGACATCGTGGGCGATCCACCCCTGCTCGATCACAAGCACCCGATCAGCCAGCGCTACCGCCTCAGAGACATCGTGCGTGACGAGAATAGCGGTGAATGCCTGATCGCTCCAGACTCGCTCAAGCAGGCGCTGCATCGAGATGCGCGTCAAGGCATCGAGCGCACCGAGCGGCTCGTCGAGCGCAAGCACGCGCGGACGGCTGACCAGAGCGCGGGCCAGCGCGACACGCTGCTTCTGCCCGCCCGACAGGATCCTGGGCCATTGCGCGCGTTTGTCGTGCAGCCCGACCTCGGTCAACGCCTGCTCGGCGCGCACCTTCGCGTCATGTCGTACGCGCTGGCGGCCCAAGCCGACCTCGACGTTTGCCGCTACCGTCGCCCACGGCAGCAAACGCGGTTCCTGGAACATCACGCGGACATCTTCCGCGCGGACGTTCTCGCCGAAGCTGATGGAGCCTGCGGTTGCCGGCTCGAGACCGGCGATCAGCCGCAGCAAGGTGCTCTTGCCGCAACCGCTGCGCCCGACGATAGCAACAAACTGGCCCGCCGGAATATGGAGATCGATCCCGCGCAGCACATGGTTCTCACCAAACGATTTTCGCAGATCCCGAATGGTGAGGGCAAGTCCGCCAGGCCTGGGTTCGAGTTTCGGATCGGCCGCGCGGCGCGCTTTCCGCGCCTGCTCGATGAGTTTGGCCGGGGGCACGAAGTCAACGTCCGGGGGAAACACACGAAGGGATAATTGCATGGTCGCTCTCAATGTTTTTGAAATGCGGGATGCCACGACAGAGTGATCCGCTCGAGAAAACGCGAGACGCTGTCAGCCGCCTTGCCAAGCAGCGCATAGATCAGGATGCTGAGCACGACGACGTCGATCAGCATGAACTCGCGCGCCTGCATCGCCATGTAGCCAAGTCCCGACGACGCCGCGATGGTCTCCGCCACGATCAGGGTCAGCCACATGATGCCAAGCGCGAACCGCACACCGACAAAGATCGATGGCAGCGCACCCGGAAAGATGACGCGGCGAAACAGCTCACCGCTGTTCATGCCGTAGATGCGCCCCATCTCGATCAGTTGCGGATCGACAGTACGGATGCCGTGCAGCGTATTCAGGTAAACCGGAAAGAATACGCCGAGCGCCACCAGAAACAGTTTCGCCGATTCCTCGATGCCGAACCACAGGATGACGAGCGGGATCAGCGCCAGATGCGGCACGTTGCGGATCATCTGCAACGTGGTGTCGGTGAGCTTGTCGCTGAACGGCGACAGCCCGTTTGCAAGGCCGAATGCAAAGCCGATGCCGCCGCCGATCAGAAAACCCACGACCGCTCGCCAGAAGCTGACCCAGATGTTGTAAACCAGCTCACCCGATTGCAGCGACTTCCAGCCCGCCAGCACCACGTCGGTCGGAGCCGGCAGCACACGCGCCGGCACATAGCCCCTGCTGCAGACGACCTGCCAGACAAGCAGGATAGCAGCCGGCAGAAGCCACTGAACGATGCCGTCAAGGCGCGGCAACCGCGATTTGCGATCACCTAAAAGCGCCTCCGCCATGCTCATGGACGCGCGGCCTCCCGCTGCAGCGGCCGCGCCTCGGTGGGGCGGCTTTCATTGGCGATGGTCTCGCCGAAAGGTCCGGTATTGAGTCGGATGGAGTTGACCTTGTCCCGCGCCGGCGGCGACAGCAGCGGGAACACCAGCTCGGCAAACCGGTAGGCTTCTTCCAGATGCGGATAGCCGGACAGAATGAACGTATCGATGCCGATGTCCTGATATTCCCTGATCCTGGCCGCAACCGTATCGGGATCTCCGACCAGCGCCGTTCCCGCGCCGCCGCGGACCAGCCCGACCCCGCCCCACAGATTCGGGCTGATTTCGAGTTTGTCGCGGCGCCCGCCGTGCAACTGCGCCATGCGCTGCTGTCCGACGGAGTCCATTCGCGAGAAGATCTTCTGCGCAGCCGCGATGGTGTCGTCAGTAACATACGAAATCAGTTCATCCGCCGCTCGCCATGCCTCGGCATTGGTCTCGCGCACAATGACGTGCAACCGGATCCCGAAACTGAGTTGTCGCCCGCGCGCGGCGGCCAGCGCGCGAACGCGGCTGACCTTGTCCGCGACCTGCGCCGGAGGCTCTCCCCAGGTCAGGTACTTGTCGACGGTATCGACCGCGACATCGATGCCTGCATCCGATGAGCCGCCGAAATAAAGCGGCGGGTGCGGCTGCTGTAACGGCTGAAACAGCAGGCGTCCGTCCTCGATGCGGATATGCTTGCCCTCGACATTCACGCTCTCGCCCGCCAGCAATCTCCGATACACGTTCAGAAACTCCCGGGTCACGACATAGCGCTCGTCGTGATCGAGATAGACGCCATCGCCCTTGTTTTCGACCGGGTCCCCGCCGCTTACAACGTTGATGAGCAGCCGGCCATTGGACACCCGATCAAGCGTCGCGGTCATCCGCGCCGCGACGGTCGGCGATTGCAGGCCAGGCCGCACCGCCACCAGATAACGCAGACGCTCTGTCCACGGCGCGACAGCCGAAGCAGTCACCCACGAATCCTCGCAGCTACGACCCGTCGGCAGCAGCACCCCGTAGTAGCCGAGCTGATCGGCGGCCTGTGCGATCTGGCGCAGGTAACTGAAACTCACCTCGCGGCCGCCGGTGGTTGTGCCAAGATAGCGGCCATCACCGTGCGTCGGCAGAAACCAGAGCAGCTTCACTTTTGCAGCCGGAGCGACACTCATAATCCGGCCTTTCTGACGATCGAAGAGACGACCAGCGGCTTCGGCAGAAGTCCCAATGCATGGAAGGTGTCAGCGATGCTCTGCTGGCTGGCGACCACCTTGTCGTCGAGTGGCCGGATTCCATAGGTCTGGCGCTTGAGAGCGATCTCCAGCACAGGAGCAGGAATGCCGATGCCGGCACTGAGTTCCTCGGCAACCGCCGCCTCCTTGCCATCGGCCCAACGATCAATATCGCCGAGCGCATCG
Organism: Nitrobacter winogradskyi; assembly: GCF_006539545.1. GTDB lineage: Bacteria > Pseudomonadota > Alphaproteobacteria > Rhizobiales > Xanthobacteraceae > Nitrobacter > Nitrobacter winogradskyi_A. The sequence continues at coordinate 15,809 of NZ_BJNF01000087.1, read as the reverse complement.
ATCACCGCATCGACAATCTGCGGGTGGGCTGAGGTAAATTTCTGGCTGGCGAGATAGAACTGGTGATTGAGCGCAAGCCCCGTCCCGTCGGCAAGAGTGCGGGCGCCCGTCGCGACTTCCGCAGAAGCCTGATACGGATCCCAGATCACCCAGGCATCAACGGAGCCGCGCTCGAATGCGGCGCGGGCATCAGCCGGCGCGAGAAACACCGGTTCGATGTCAGCGTATTTCAGGCCTGCCTTCTCCAAGGCCTTCACCAGCAGGTAGTGAACGTTCGATCCCTTGTTGAAGGCGACCTTCCTGCCTTTGAGGTCCGCAACTTGCGTGATCGATGACGTCTTTGGCACCAGGATCGCTTCCCCCTTCGGCGCTGGCGGCTCATGCGCAACATAAAGAAACTGCGCGCCCGCCGCCTGACCGAAGATCGGTGGCGACTCACCGGCGTGCCCGAAGTCGATCGCATCAACGTTCAGCGCTTCGAGCAGCGGCGGGCCTGATGGAAATTCCTTCCATTCGACCTTGAAACCCAGAGGGGCGAGCTTCCGCTCAAGGGTCCCCTTACCCTTGAGCAGAATGAGGTTCCCGTACTTCTGGTAGCCAACGCGAACGACCTTGTCATGAGCATGGGATACGCCCATGGACGCCGCCACGACGCTTATCGACAAGATTGCAACCATCATCAATCGTTCGAGCGAACGCATGTTAAAATCTCCAATCAGAGTGTAATGGCTGAGGGTGTTAGGCTCGCCCGGCCGTCAACGCCGTCGCGACGACAATGCCCAGAAAATCAGGCTTGGCTATCAAGCCTATCGACGACACCTCGTCCGGCTACGACGGCTGCCAGCGGCCAGCTTCTTGCTCAACGCCGATTCTCGTGCCGCAACAATGATGGCCTTTGCGATTATCAAGGTCGCTGCGTTTCAATTAAATCTCCCATCTGGTTCTTTATCGCGGGATCCAGATTCCGGATCAGATCGAACTCTGACGATGGGATGATGCGCAGCAGAACGGCGAATGTCGATACGTAAGAGAAAATAACAACGCTACCGCTGTTATTTACGAAAGCTCGCCACGTTTGTTTTGAATGGAAGAAAGTCACGCATCGTTTTATCTCCCATAGTTTATGGCCATTCGTTCGGTAGGTGCGCATACTCCATTTGCAACTCGCAAAAGCAATTTATTGCGCGCATCGCCTGTCGGATCAGCCGTACAAAACGACTGCAATAGCGATTGGAGCGAGAATGCAGCCGACTAACGTCGAACTCGTTGAAGGCGCCACGGCGCTGGCACTAACCTGGCCTGATTGCGGCGTCCGGCGTCTTAAAGCGGAACGGCTCCGCCGCGCCAGCCGCGCGGCCACGGAAATTCGTCGTCAGGCCGATGGCGTCGAGCTTTATCTTCCGCCCGATCTACATGTGATCTTGATCGAAGCGATCGGGAGTTACGCATTGCGCCTTTCGTTCTCGGATGGACATGATCGTGGCATCTATCCGTGGTCCTATCTGCGCGAACTCGCCGACCAGACTGCGAATTGAGAGCGACTGCGATGGACGAGATCAGGGAGGGTTCAACTGAAGTATCGTGCGACGTGCTCGTGATCGGCGGCGGAACAGCCGGGCCGATGGCCGCCTATCGAGCGAAGCGCCGTAATCCCAACATGCGCGTGATACTTCTCGAGAAAGCGAACGTGAAGCGTTCGGGAGCGATTGCCATGGGCATGGATGGCCTTAACAACGCGGTCATCCCCGGTTATGCGACGCCGGAGCAATACACCAAGGAGATCACCATCGCGAATGATGGCATATGCGATCAGGCTCCGGTTTATAAGTATGCGTCACGATGCTTCGAGATGATTCAGGAGCTCGACAGGTTCGGCATCAAGTTTCAGAAGACTGAGAATGGTGATTTCGACGTCAAGAAAGTTCATCATCTGGGTTCATATGTCTTGCCGATGCCCAATGGCGATACCGTCAAGAAGGCGCTCTATCGACAGTTGCGTCGCGAAAAAGTTCTTATTTCCAACCGCTACATGGCGACCCGATTATTGACCGGCCGCAACGGTCAGGTTGCCGGCGCCATCGCCGTCAACACGCGTGACGCGGAATTCCTGGTGATACGCGCCAAGACCGTCATCCTTTGCGCCGGCGCTGCAGGCCGGCTTGGCCTGCCGCAATCCGGATATCTCTGGGGGACATACGAGAACGCCGCCAATTCCGGTGACGGCTACGCGATGGCGTATCACGCCGGCGCGGGGCTCGCGAACTTAGAGTGTTACCAGATCAATCCACTGATCAAGGATTACAATGGTCCTGCCTGCGCCTATGTAGCCGGTCCTTTCGGTGGTTACACGACCAATAACGACGGCAACCGCTTCATCGAATGTGATTATTGGTCCGGGCAGATGATACAGGAGTTCTATAACGAGCTGCAATCTGGAAAGGGGCCTGTCTTTCTGAAGCTCGATCACCTCCACAGCGACACGATCGGCGAGATCGAGGCGGTACTGCACAATGTCGAGCGGCCCTCGCGGGGGCGCTTTCATCAGAACCGCGGCACGGATTATCGCGAGCGGATGATCGAGATGCACATTTCCGAGATCGGATTCTGCTCCGGTCACAGCGCGTCAGGCGTGTTTGTCGATGAATTCGCGCGGACCACGGTGACGGGACTTTACGCCGCAGGCGATATGGCCAGCGTCCCGCATAACTACATGCTCGGGGCGTTCACGAACGGCGCGGTCGCCGGTGAACATGCAGCCGGTTTTGCCGAGGAGATCGATCTTCCCGACTATGACATCGGCGAAGTTGAGCGCGAGAAGACCCGCGTCCTGGCGCCCACAAAACGCGACGACGGCGTTCCTCCGAACCAGATTGAGTACAAGACGCGCCGCCTTGTGAACGATTATCTTCAGCCGCCCAAGGTGACGGCCAAGATGAATCTTGGCCGGATGCGGCTGGCGGAAGTGCGCGATGATCTCGAAAACCGCATGGTGGCACGCGACGCCCACGAGCTGATGCGTTCATTGGAAGCGGCCTCGATTATCGACTGCGCGGACATGGCGGCGACGGCGTCGCTGTTTCGCACGGAGAGCCGCTGGGGGTTCTATCATCATCGCGTCGACTTCCCGGAGAAGAACAATGACGAGTGGTTCTGCCACAGCATCCTTCGCAAGCAGGATGGGCGGATGACCGTGGAGAAGCGGCCGGTCGCCGACTATATCGTTCCGATCGAGGAATCGGAGCGATCCGCCTATGACCGCCAACGCATCCGTAAGTCTGCTTGACGAGGATATCCATGCCTATTGCTCATATGCCAACAACGGTGCCGGTTGTCGTGGACGAGGCCAAGTGCATCGCCGACAAGGGATGCACGGTATGCGTGGATGTCTGTCCGCTCGATGTGTTGCGGATCAGTGATCTCACGGGCAAGGCCTATATGAAGTACGACGAGTGCTGGTATTGCATGCCGTGCGAAACCGATTGCCCGACCGGCGCCGTGACCGTCAACATTCCATACCTGTTGCGCTAAGATGTGGCATCTTGAACCGTTCGAGGATTTCGGCGACGTGGACGAGATCGCCCGGGGGCTGTCGAGTGCGGATGCTTCCGTTCGGCGTCTCGCGGTCATTGAGCTTGCCGAAACGTCGAACAGCGCGGCGGTTTCATACTTGTCGCAGGCGACCGCCGATCCGTCGTCGGATGTCCGATTGCAGGCGGCGCGCGCGCTCGGCGAATTCGATGGCTCGGAAGTGGCCGAAGCCTTGGTGCAGGTCGTGACCGACCCGGTTCCGGATGTAGCTCGGGCCGCCGCGGACAGCCTGGCGGAGCTTCGTGATCCCGAAGTAAGTGAGGTTCTGCTTCCTTTCGTGTCACACAGTTCGTCTTTCGTGCGGGCAGCGATTTTTCGCGCGCTGAAGGCGCTGCAGGTGAATGCGTCTCTGAGTCCCGCTGTTGCGGCGCTGGCGGACAGCGATGCCGCGGTGCGGGCTCAGGCCGTCGGTGTGATCGGATATCTCAAACGTCTCGATACGCTCCCATCGCTTATTCGCGCGTCGACAGATGCCAGCGCCAGCGTGCGATTAGCCGCTATCAGTGCACTATCCTTTGCGCGAAACGAATCTGCCGCCCAGGCCTCGGCCGACGCGCTTGCGGACGATGACTGGCAGGTGCGGGCCGCAGCGGCGGAAACAATCGGACGCGTGGGTTCGCCATCGACGTCAGGAACGCTCATACGCTCGCTCGACGATAGCTACTGGCTGGTGCGGCAGAAGGTTTTGCAGAGTCTGGGCAAGCTCGGCCCGCCCGACGCCGTTTCAGCGATCGTGCGATTTCTTTCCGATGAAGTCCCGTCCGTTCGCAAGGAAGCGGCTGCGGCGCTCGGCGAGATTTCCGAACCAAGCGCGCGCGAGGCGCTGGAAAAATGCGCCCTTGATCCGGATCCGGATGTCCGCAAAACGGTGCTTTGGGCTCTCAACCGGCTTGGCGTGGATTGACTATTCCCGAAACAGAATTTTCTTGAGAAGATCGAGGCGCTTGATCCGAATAATGTTGCCATCGATGGCGATGATCTGCTCATTCTGAAATCGCTTCAGCATCATGGTGACCCACTGACGGGTCGATCCGACCATCGCCGCGATCTGGTCATGGGTGACCTTGCGATTGATGATCACCGAGTCGCCGCCGTCAATTCCATATAGCTCGGACAAGTTCACCAGATACTGCGCAAGCCTTTCGATGACAGACCGCGTTCCCAGCATCTGCGCCATCGACGAATAACACTCCCCTTTCGCGATCAATCCGTCGATCATCGCCAGCGCGAAGTCCGGCATCTGAAGCAGAAGTTTCCGCAGCACTGCGCTTGGCAGCATCGTAATCGCGCAATCTTCAGCGGCTACACCAGACCACATATACACGCCGCCGCCGGATACTCCCGGACCTCCGATGAAATGCCCGGGGGTCCAATAGGCAAGGGTGATCTCGCGGCCGGACGGCGCGGAGTAATAGACCCGTACCTGACCGCGGTCGATGATGAAAATACCATCATGATGTTCGCCCTGGCTGAAGACGGGATCTCCTTGCCGTACGATGAGACAGCGGCCGGCTGCACGCACTTGCGCACGCTGCTCGACGGACAGGCGATCGAGAAACCGCGCGCCGACATTCAGGCCCTCAATGGTTTCGCTCATGAACAGCGCGGAGTGAGCGGCGGCATTCGCAAGCTCGTTCGAACCCGTCGAAGTCCTCTCCTCATCTGGATGATGCAGGCGAGCGATGGCGCGCGGCTGTCCCAAGAATCTGGAAGGCGCGATCGCAGTAACGTGCTTGACGGTCGTCATATGCCGCTTGCCTGTTGGTTTCGAGAGCAACCTAAAATCGATACTGCGGCAAAGTCTACCTGCTTGATCGATTCAAACCGAAATTAAGTAAGGTTCACGCGCAGATCGACACCGGTCGAACTGATTTATCCTCCAATCCGCCGATCGTGGGAAAATCTTTGACCTGTCGCTTGATGCGGCGTAACGGCGCCGCCGATCCGGTCGACCGGGAGCGCAAGTAATTGCTTCAGCTCCACCTTGTTCGAATCGATGGTTCGCGAGTCGACGTTAACATCGAGAGACGGCTCCATGATCTCTTTCAGAGTTACGAGGATGATTTCTGGCATCGCGGTTGCGATGATCGGCCTGCTAGGTGCGACGAACGCCGTCCACGCCGAAGCTATTACGATAGGTATCGGTCATCAGAGCATGTGCACCGACACCTATGCCGCTGGGATCATCGTCAAGGAATTGAAGATTCTCGAAAAGCATCTGCCACGCAGCGGAAAATATGCCGACGTCACCTACAACATCAAATGGGATGACTATGCGTCTGGCGGTCCCATTACCAACCAGATGCTGGCTGGAAAGCTCGACATCGGCGTGATGGGAGATTACCCCGTCATCGTGAACGGCGCCAAGTTCCAGGCCACGAAGAGCTTGAACACAATTTTGGTATCGAGCACAGGATACAATCTTCGAGGTGCGGGTAACGCCATCGTCGTTCCCGCGTCATCCAATGTCTATTCTCTCGCCCAGCTGAAGGGCCGTTCCATTTCAACCCCGTACGGCAGTGCCGCCTGGGGGATGCTCATCAAGGCACTGGAAGATGCGCATCTTTCCTTGAACGACGTCGATTTGAAGAATCAGGCCCCATCAGTCGGCGCCGCGAATATCGCCACGGGGAAAATCGATGCGCATGCGGATTTCTGCCCGTGGTCGGAAGTCATGGAGTACCGCGGCACCGGACGAAAAATCTATGACGGAAGCCAAGCAGGCGTCCCTTATCTGCATGGTGTCGTTGTTCGAAAGGATTTCGTCGACAAGTATCCTGAGATCATCGTGGCTTTCATCAAGGCGATTCACGATGCCGGTGAATGGCTGAAAAAGGATCCGGCACTGGCGGCTGCGCAGATGGAAAAATGGACCGGCGTCGAAAAGGAGGTGCTGTATCTCTATTATTCGCGCGGCGGGCATCTCACGGTCGATCCCACGCTGAAGCCGCAGTGGATCGACACGCTCAAGTTCGATCATGGCGTGCTTGCGCGCGCCGATCTTTCGCCGACGCTCGATTTCAAGGAATGGGTCGACGACCGATACGTCAAGAAAGCCTATGCGGATCTTGGGCTTGATTATGCCGCTCAGAGCAAGCAGATCGTTGATCCGCTCATCGCCAATCGGGACTTGCCGAACGAGATCTGGCACGCGAAGGACGGCATTCTTTCTTACCCGACGACGGCGGCTTTCCTGAAGGCTGCGGCAGATTTTCACGCAACGGGCGTGAAGATCAATGCCGCCTACGTTTATGATCACGACACGGGACTTAAGCTGTTCGGAAAGACAGCCTTCTATGTCCGCAACAAGGATGGAAGCTATACCGCTTTCCTTCGCAAAGATCCGGCCGAGACCTATGCGGCGAAGACAGGCGGAGAGATTTCAACGTTCACGGAAGCGATCGCGAGGCAGGCGATCTAGACCATGTCCAACGAAATCGTGTCCGTGAGTGATGGCATGTTGACGGATGCGCCGGCTGAGCCACGGCGTATCGTCAGCCTTCCGAACGGATTCAGGTCGGCGGCTTCGAGCGTGTTGATCGCCGCGGCCTCGCTATCCGCGGGACTTCTCTTCTGGCACTGGGCGACGCTAACGAGCCTCAACTTCTACGTCCGTTTCAACAATGTTCCGACGCCGGTTCAGGTTGCAGCCGCCTTTTGGCACGAACTCGGGGACAAGAGGTTCTATTTCCATGTTCTGTACAGCCTGCGGCGTATCGCGATCGCTTATGCGCTCGCGTCTGCGCTCGGCATCGGGCTCGGATTGGCGGTTGGCCGCTCGCGCTTGGCGCGCGCGATCATACTGCCTTATGTCGAAATTATCCGGCCGATCCCCGCCGTGGCGTGGATTCCACTCGCCATCCTGATGTGGCCGACTGAAGAGTCCTCCATCATCTACATCACCGCGCTCGGCGCAATGTTTCCGATCTTGCTGAACACTATTCACGGCGTCGAGCAGACACCGGAGATCCTGGTGCGGGCAGCGCAATCCCTCGGCGCTTCGCGCCTGGCTATTTTCCAACACGTCGTATTGCCTTCCGCTTTGCCGCATATCGTCACCGGTCTGGCCATCGGCATGGGCGTGTCCTGGTTCTCGTTGCTCGCCGGCGAGATCATCAGCGGACAGTACGGCATCGGCTATTTCACCTGGAATGCCTATTCGCTGATCCTTTATCCGGAGATCGTTGTCGGCATGATCGTCATCGGTCTGCTGGGGGCGGTCTCGACCCATGCTGTTCGTTGGCTGACGAGTCCTCTGCTCGCCTGGCAAAGGAACCCGCGATGACCGGATTTAGGGTGATTGCGCAGACCGTCCGCGCGCATTGGGGCATCCTGACTCTGACAAGCGCGGGACTTATCGTAGCTTACTATGTGGCGCAGATTGCGGTTCTCTATTTTCGTCTCGGCCATCTACCGAACTACGTCACGGCGTACGACTATCCGGCCAATGTCGCGCAGATCATCCGCTCGACCCCGGCCATGTCGGATATGATCCCCATCATTCTCAATGAATGGATTCTCGAGATCGGCTATATGGACTATAATTACGGTCACGGCATTGCCCAATGGACCATGGGAATTTTGCCGTCAAAGCTCCTTATGATCGCGATCGTCTCCGCGCTCATTAGCTTAAATGCCCTGCTCTGGAGGACGACGCGTCACTCCTGCTCTCATCTGGAGAGGCGGAGTCTTGTCGGAGCAGCCGGTCTCGGAGCCGTGATGGCCGGCCTGGTCAACATCTCCCTGAGCTGGGTCGTATGCTGCGGAACGCCGGCCTGGATCGTTGGACTTGCTCTCCTTGGACTTGACATCGGCCTGGCGTTCACACTTGAGCCGTTTGGAGTTTGGATCGCATCCGTGGGCTTCGCTTTTCTAGCCATGTCAACCTTACGGCTGGCAAGCCATAACCTCACCGTTCAATCCACCGCACGACGGACCAGCTTGCTTCCGGAGATCGCGTGAACAGAACTCTCGCTCAGCCGGCGAAAGCCGGGATCAGCCGGTCGGCGCAAACCGGCCATATCGTTCTCGATCGCGTGACGGTTCGCTTCGGCGAGGATGTCAGGGGACGCCGCGCCATTTTTGACACGTCGCTGGAGATCAGACCGCGTGAATTCGTTTGCCTGCTTGGCCCTTCCGGCTGCGGTAAGTCCACCTTGCTCAATTGCATCGCAGGTTACATCCGGCCGTCGTCCGGCAAGGTCAGGGTCGATGGCCGCATCGTCGAGCGGCCAGGTCCCGAGCGTGGTATGGTCTTTCAGCAATACTCCCTCTTTCCCTGGAAGACTGTTCGCGACAACATCGCTTTCGGTCCGCTACGCGCCGGAAGGAAGCGTGCGGATGCATTGGCGATCGCCGATCATTTCCTAGAGATGATCGGGTTGTCCGGGTTTTCAAAACGCTATCCCGCCGAGCTTTCCGGCGGCATGCAACAGCGGGTCGGCATTGCCCGGGCGCTCGCCAACTATCCAAGCGTCTTGCTGATGGATGAGCCTTTTGGAGCGCTCGATGCGCAGACGCGCGCGATGATGCAGGAAAGCCTGTTGCGCATCTGGAGTGAGGTCGAGACCACCGTTGTGTTTGTCACTCATGACGTCGATGAGGCGATCTTCCTTGCCGACCGGATCGTGGTCATGAGCGCCGGGCCGGGCCGGATCATCGCGGATCAAGACGTACCCCTGCTGCGGCCGCGCAGTCCCGATATCCTAACCGACGGTACGTTCATTCGTATCAAGAAGTCCTGCCTAGCCAAGATTCGTGCCGAAAGCCTTAAGGCCTTCCAGCAGCAGAACCGTTAATGTTACGCCTCCTTATCGTGAGCACGGGTAACCTGGCTGCCTTTGCGCTTCTCGCCTTCGCTCCGTCTACGCTTGCCGACGCTATCGTCGATGCGCCGGACCGACCCTGGGAGGCTTGCGGCAATTGCCACGGTATCGACGGTATAAGTGCGACCGCGCATTTTCCCAAGCTTGCGGGTCAAAAGCGCGCTTACATCGAAAAGCAGCTGCGTGATTTTCGTTCCGGGCTGCGAACCAACGATCATGGACAAATGAGCGGGACCGATGATTTCCCGGATCATGCGCTGGAACTCGCAGCCGCCTATTTTAGCCAGCTTCCGGCGCCTTCGCCGGCAAATCATGTGGACAACGACATCTCGCGTGCGAGGACGATCGTTGACTTCGGCCTGCCGGAAGCAGGAGTTCCGGCGTGCCGATCATGCCACAATGCCGATGCCAACATCGAACCGTGGCTCGAGGCTCAACATGCGGGGTATCTGGCGAAGCAGTTGAAGGACTTCAAATCCGGCGTTCGCGGAAACGACAAGACCATGGCTGACATTGCGCGGCGCTTATCCGACGATGATATCGAGAAGGTTTCCGGCTTTCTTGCGTCAACGCCGAGGCCTCCCGGCAAGCGCTAACCGAGAATATTCCACTCGCTCAGACGGCGACTATCTCGCCCACATATGTTGGACGGCGTCCAGCCAGATCAATTGGCGAACTCAGAACAAGAATGAACTATCAGTGTAAAGCCGAGCTGACACCCAGGTAGCGGCGCTGAAGTGCCTCGTCGGCGCTCAATTTAGCCGATGGAAGCGTAGCTGCAATTCTGCCGCCAAGCATGACAGCGACCGTATCGGAAACGGAAGTGGCCACCCGCAGGTTCTGCTCGATCAACAGAAGACCGATCTTGTCGAGTGTCAGCCGCTTCAGAATATCGATCAATTGATCGACAATCACGGGCGCCAACCCTTCCGACGGTTCGTCCATGATGATCAATCTTGGATTGCGTAGCAGCGCGCGGGCTATGGCAAGCATCTGCTGCTCTCCGCCCGACAACTGCGCGCCGCCGTTCGATCTCCTCTCGGCGAGCCGGGGAAACGTGTCGTAGATCCGCTCCGGGGTCCAGGCCGCCTTTTTGCTCCGGCTTGCGAGCTTGATGTGTTCATCAACAGAAAGCGAAGGAAAGACCCGCCTTCCCTGCGGAACGATCGCAATTCCACGCCGCGCGACCTGCATCGCAGACTTGCGATCAAGAGGCTCGCTATCGAGCGCGATGGAACCGCTGCGAACCGGTATCATTCCCATAATGGCATAGCAGAACGTGGTCTTTCCCATGCCGTTGCGTCCGACAACGGACATAGGCTTATCGCCGACGTCGAGCGAGACCCCATGAAGGATCTCAGCGCGGCCATAGTTGACGTGCAAATTTTCGACCGACAACATTACGCAGCCTCGCCCAGATAAATCGCCTGCACAGTAGGATCGCGCTCGACCTTGTCAGGTGTCCGCTCGACCACGATCGCACCGTCCTTCATCACCGTGACGATATCGGCAATCGGCAAGGCGATATCCATATCGTGCTCCACCACCACGAGTGTCAGAGAACGCGGTAACTCATGCAGCGTTCTTAGCAGTTCCGGTCGATCCCCAGGCGAAAGACCGGCGGCAGGCTCGTCCAGCATGAGAAGCTTCGGTTCGGCGGCGAGCGCCATGCCTAGTTCCAACTGGCGACGCTGCCCGTGCGAGAGATCACGCACGTCTGTATCCAGTTGATGGCGGATGCGTACACGGTCCGCGATCTCTCGCGCTCGCGCGAGATCGGAATCATTGGCCCTGGGACGCAAAAGCGAGAACCGGCCTCTTTTGATTCCCCGTATGGCGAGAAAGATATTGTCGAGAACGGTAAGTCCATCGAACAGAAGCGAGTTCTGGTAAGTTCGTGCGATGCCGATACGGGCCCGCATATGCTGTTTGAGATCCGTGATGTCACGTCCAAGAAATCGAATGGATCCAGCTCTCGGCGAATAGTCACCGCAGACGACATTGAAAAGCGTCGTTTTACCAGCGCCGTTCGGCCCCAGAATGACGCGACGCTCACCCTGCGCCACGATGAGATTGACACCTGAGAGGATCGGAGCTCCACCGAAACTGAATCCGATCCCTGACAGTTCAAGCGTCGGCGGGCGAGATTGTGTTGCGGCACATATCCGCAAGACTCCCCGAGAATTCGGCTGTCTCCGGTTGCTGCCATAGTCTGTCATATCTTCACATTTCCGGTGTTGTTGCGGGACGGCGCGCCAAGCGCGACGTACTTGTCTTCAGGGAATCCGAGGGTCTGGTTTACGTTTGGAATTTTCTTGAACACCACCGACTGCAGCCGCTTGTCCTGCACCTCGACCTTGGTGAGGAAATTGTCGGAAATCGCCTGCCTGTTGTGATCGAGCTTCACATGCGCGTCGATATAATTCTTGAATTCAAGCTTTCGCAGCGCTTCACGGAAAGCCTCCTGGTTTCCGGAGAGATCTCCGTCAACGGCATTGAGCGCGAGCAGCGCCGCCTGCAAGTTGGTGGAATAGGAGAACGCAAGCGTGCCCGGCGTCTGCTGCCCGACATCCTTGCTCCAGCGCTTGACATAGCGCGCCTGAAAATCCTTCCAGACCGGGTTGTCGTAGTAATCCCCGATCGGGCCGGCGGATATGGTGCCTTCGAGCACCTTCCGATGGGGACCGCGAGCTGAGAACAGCGTCTGATCCGCAAGCAGAGTCCCCCCGAGAAGCGGCAACGAGCCGCCAGCCTGCGCATACTGCGTAAGGAAGGCCAATCCATCAGATCCGCCATAGACGACGTAGAGCGCTCCGGATGATTTCGGTATCTGCGCAATCAGCGACGTGTAGTCGGACGTCCCGAACGGCGTCCAGAGATAGTTGAGCTTTCCGCCTGCTCGCGTGAATTCAAGGCTGAACCCGAACACCTGCGAATAAGGAAAGGCGTAGTCCGAAGCAACAACCGTAACCTCGTCGAGGTTAAGGGCATTCCTGGTGTACTCACCGAGCCCCGCGGTCCATTGCGTACCGTCCGTGCTGAACCGGAAATAGTTCGGCGACGAGTTGCGCAGCGTATTATCCTGCGAGGCGGACGAACCGTTGATGAAGGTCTTGTTCGGCACCGTGCGCGAGTAATCGCGAACGGCGATACCTTCGGCTCCCGATAATGGCCCGATCACGATGTCCGCACGATCCTGCTCGATCAGCTTTCGAGTTCGTGCAAGCGCGACGTCCGGCTTGGCGTTCGAGGATTCCCGAATCCATTCGATCTTGCGACCGCCCGCTTTGTAGCCAGCTTCCTCAAGGAGAAGTTCAATTACACGGTAGGCATCCTGCCCATTGACGGCGAGCGGCCCTTCCAGTGAGGCCAGCGTGCCGAGCCTGATAGGAGCTGGGTCCGCATGGACGGCCGGAGCGAAGACGGCGGAGCCCGCAATGGCTGCTGCGCCTTGAAGGACTTGCCTCCTGGTCGGATTAATAGCCATGGTCATGATCCTCGAATCGATTTGGTTAGGGAGCGATAGTGGGTCGCGAGCGCGATACGGAGCTTCGATCGCGCGCTAACAAGGTCTTGCCTCGCTTCATCAGGCCTATGATCCCGTCAGGAGAGGCAACGACAATGGTCAGAAAGACCGCGCCGATGAGTGTATTGAATCGATCGCGGTCATAGATATCGGCCGCGAAAGTGTCGAAGACCGTGAAAATGAATGCACCGATGAACGCGCCGATGGGATGACCCAGGCCGCCGATGACCGCGATGATCAGAATGCTGATCGTGGCATGGGTGGACACGGTACCAGGCGAGATTCCGATGTTGTAGAAGGTGAGCAACACGCCGCCGATCCCCGCGACGAAACCGGCGAGGCCAAACGCCACGATACGATGCAGGGCGGCATTGAATCCAAGCGCTGAAACACGCCGCGGATTATCGCGAATGCCTTGCAGGACTAGCCCGAGAGGAGCACGGCTGACGTAAATCACAAGCGCGTAGAGAGCCACGGACACGGCAAGGACCGCATAGTAGAAGATCGCTGGCGTGCGCAAGGGAGCGCCAAGAATATCCGGGCCCATCACATTGCGAATCCCCTCATAGCCATTGAGGAATTCGACGTTGGCCTGCACGAAGAAGTAGAAACTCACCGCGATCGCGAGCGTGATCATCAGCAGATAGATCTCACGTGTCCGAACCGCGACAGCGCCAATGGTAAGTCCCGCAAGAGTCGAGAATGCCAGCGCGAGAGTGACCGACAGTGCGTAAGGAAGCTGAAAGCTATTGGCCGGTATGGCGTCCGGCACGGTCACGGCGATCGTGTATCCGGCAACCCCGGCAGGGACCATTTGAACGAGCGAGATAAACCCGCCATAATGCGCCAGGAACGTGAGCGAGAGCGCCACGATTCCGAAGATCATGGCCCGGACAAATATGTTGACCGTCCAGAACTCAGGCAGAACAGCCGGAAGCGCGACGAGCGTTATCAGAAGAGCGGCAGTCACCAGAGACGGCAAAGCGAAGGAACGTCCGCTGAACTTCTGAGACGAAGACTCTACAGCGCTCATGAGATCTTCCTTCCAAGAAGACCGTGAGGCCTGAACGCGAGTACGGCCACCATGATAAGCAATGTGAGCATCACCGAATAAGTCGGGAACAACGATTGTCCGAACTGTTCCGCCATTCCGACCAGAAGCGCGCCGAGCGCCGTCCCGGGCAGGGATCCCATGCCACCCACGATCACGACGACAAGTGATGTCAGCAGGAACTCGATATCCTTCTCCTGGCCGAAAGGTTGCGCCGTGCCACCTATGACCCCGGCCAAACCGGCGAGAGCGGCGCCGATCGCAAAAATGATGACTGAAATGAGCGGAACGTTGACGCCTTGCGCCGCCAGCATCGCCCGATCATCGACGCCGGCGCGCACCACGATGCCGAGCTTTGTCCGCTGCAGGATCAGCCAAAGACCGAAGCCGACACCGATCGCCACTACCACCTGAAATAGACGGAAAGTTGAATACTGACCGCCTTGAACGAGCGGCACCGGCACGGAGCCAAATAGAATGTCAGGCGCATAGAATTGTTGACTCAGTCCGCCAAAGATAGCCAACAACTGATCCGCGACGATAATGGAGATTCCGATCGTCACGAGCGTCTGGCGCAGTTCCTGACCCTGCATCCAACCGAGAAAGACCACCTGCAGAACGACGCCAAGAATAGCCGATGCGGAAATTCCTGCCGCCAACGCGACAATCCAGGCATAGGCGTTGCCGTCGTCGTAAAGCGGATAGAAAACGGCGACGCCGGCATACGCTCCGACAAGGAATAGCGTTCCGTGCGCCATGTTCACGGAGCGCATCAGACCAAAGATCAGCGAAAATCCGATCGCCACGATAAAGTAGAGAGCGGAGACGGTAAGACCGTTGAGCGCCACCGTCAGAAACAATTCGAGACTCAAGCTCCGCGCTCCACCATTCTGATGTCACCGCGCTCTTTCAACGCGTGAAGATTATATACCAAATGCGAGGCAGATTTATTTTACGTATTTTTTGTACTGCAAGCGATCTTATGCGCCCGAATGATCGGTGCCCGCACATAATCTTCCTTTGAGAACGTCCGCTGTATCCATCAATCGCGAGAGCTCCTTGGATAGATATCGTCCGTCATCTCTTCAGATAGTCCGCGATGGAACATCTCGCCGGAGTGCGCTCGATTCTCTCCGGAGAACCGCACGCAACTAAAGGTGCATACTGGTATTTCCGGTACTCGTAGCACGCGTTCCATATTGAACGGTCCACTGACATCGCATAACCGCGGGCGATGATCCGATTCCCGACCAGGATTCTAGATTCTGTTTCAGTGCTCTTTCGTCTCACTCGGCTCGCAACGATCTGAACGAACCCACACCGCGGTACGATATTCTTCGGAGAAGACTTCATACATTCAGGATCTTCTTCCTTCGACGCACATGTCGGGAGCTAAGATCTACACTCTGTTGGCGCGCACGATTCATCAGCGTCGATAACTCTATCGATATCGCGCCACATCTGACGACAGAGATAGAAGTCATGACAGCCTGCATCAAGTTTGTCCTTTGATTGAGCCTTCTGGCGCACGCGCAAGGTGGCACATAATTCTGTTGATCAGACTCCGCGCACTCAAGATCTTCCTTCTTAGTAGCGCTTCGAGTCATGAGCATACTTATGTTTTGTTTGATGCTGTCTTCATGTTGACACCATTCGATGTGTGTCGATAGCTATATCGACAGGCCGCTGGCCTTACGCATCACAAGTCGTCCAGATTTAGACTGTTGTCGTTCTTTGAGTGACTGCACGAACTCTTCATTGATGAGGAGTGCGCAGCATTCGCGGACGGCTGCGCCAGTCATGGATTGCGTGAAACGTT
>NZ_BJNF01000086.1 GCF_006539545.1 Nitrobacter winogradskyi | reverse complement strand
TTCACCCTAAACAACCCCCTAAGCAGTTCCCGCCGACGACGAGCCTGCCGCTCATGTGACGCATCTGCGAACAGCCTGCGCGCCGTTTGGCTAGAATGCGTCCAAAGCCGCCTCTCTCAAACCATAATTTGTCGCGCCTCGCAAGGGACCAGGGACAGCGAGTTGAGCAATGCTTCAAACGACAGCGCGGGCCGCGCCGGCGGATCAACGCATCTGGCCGACGAAGCAGAGCGCAACATGGCATCTCACGGCAGCACGCCGCTTGACAGGCGGATTGTCCGATGTAGGCACAGGCTGGGCCGCTTCGCAGATTCGGCCATGGTTCGGGCTGATCCGGGCCGGACCACCTTCTAGGCGCCGTCACCCTTCTAGGCGCCGTCACTTACCGTCAGGCGGGCGAGGCATGGTCGAAAGCAGAGGATCGACCCGGATGGGGCCTTCTAACCAGCATATCGGATATGCGTCTTCGCGCAGGACGGCCCGGCGTCAGCCGCTCCATATCCTGGCGAGTTGGGCCGCCGCACTTCTGGTCGCCGGCTTTGCCAGCGCGGCCAAGGCCCAGGGAGCCGTCAAATCGGTTCACGGCGATTGGCAGATCCGCTGCGATACCCCTCCCGGAGCCAAGGCCGAACAATGCGCCTTGATCCAGAGCGTGGTGGCGGAAGATCGCTCCAATGCCGGGCTGACGGTGATCGTGCTCAAGACCGCCGACCAGAAAAGCCGCCTGATGCGCGTGGTGGCGCCGCTCGGCGTGCTGCTGCCCTCCGGCCTCGGACTGAAGCTCGACAATGTCGACGTCGGCCGCGCCGGTTTCGTGCGCTGCCTTCCCAACGGCTGCGTCGCCGAGGTGGTTCTGGATGACAAGCTGCTTGGACAGTTGCGCGGCGCGAAGACGGCGACATTCATCATCTTTGAAACGCCCGAAGAAGGCATCGGCTTTCCGCTCAGCCTGAACGGGCTCGGCGAAGGTTACGACAAGCTGCCTTAGCGTGTAGTCCACAAAGTCGATAATGGTTTTGCGATCAGCATACGCGAACGGCCCTTCAACGAAGTTTGACAGACAAGCCTCCCATTTGGTGGCAATCATACCTATCTTGAACGTCTGTCCGCCTGAACCGCACGGAACGGGCCGTTGCACCGGAGTTTGCATGACCAGCCCGATCACCGCCTCCCTGCTCGACCGCGCCGATCTCGACCGCGATTCCGTCCGCCACGAAATTGCGCGAGGCCTGCGAGGCGCGGATGACGGCGAACTGTTTCTGGAATACAGCCAGAGCGAAGCGCTGATGTTCGACAACGGCCGGCTCAAGCAGGCGACCTATGACACCTCGCAAGGCTTCGGCCTTCGCGCGGTCAAGGACGACGCCGTCGGCTACGCCCATTCGTCCGACGTTTCGCTGCCCGCCCTGATCCGCGCCGCCGATGCCGTCGGCGCCGTGCGCGGCGGCTATCAGGGCGCCTTCGCCGTCGCGCCTGGCCATACCAATGTGCGGCTTTACGGCGACGACAATCCGCTCGACGGGCTGGGTTTCGAGACCAAGGTCAAGCTGCTCGCGGAAATCGATGCCTATGTGCGCGACAAGGACCCGCGGGTGCGTCAGGTATCCGTCAGCCTCGGCGCGACCTGGCAGGTCGTGGAAATCATGCGGCCTGATGGCGAAACCTATCGCGATATCCGCCCCCTGGTTCGGGTGAACATTTCCGTCGTCGCCGGACAGGGCGATCGCCAGGAAACCGGCAGCAAGGGTTATGGCGGCCGCGAAGGCTATGCCCGTTTCGTGGAAAGCAAAGCGTGGCGCGAGGTCGCGGACGGTGCGATCCGCCAGGCCCTGATCAACCTCGAATCAATCCCCGCGCCGGCCGGCGAGATGGATGTGGTGCTCGGCCCCGGCTGGCCCGGCGTGATGCTGCATGAAGCTGTGGGACACGGCCTTGAGGGCGACTTCAACCGCAAAAAAACCTCGGCTTTCGCGGGATTGATGGGGCAGCAGGTCGCGGCCAAGGGCGTCACCGTGGTCGACGACGGCACCATATCCGCGCGGCGCGGCTCGCTCTCCATCGATGACGAGGGCACGCCGACCAGCCGGACCGTGCTGATCGAGGACGGCATCCTGGTCGGCTATATGCAGGACCGACAGAACGCGCGGCTGATGGGCATGAAGCCGACCGGCAACGGCCGCCGCCAGGATTACGCCCATGTTCCGATGCCGCGGATGACCAACACCTATATGCCGGCGGGCGATCGTGATCCGGCGGAAATCCTCGCCTCGGTGAAGAACGGCATCTACGCCGTCAATTTCGGCGGCGGCCAGGTCGACATCACTTCGGGCAAGTACGTGTTCCAGTGCACCGAGGCCTACCGGATCGAGAACGGCAAGGTCGGAGCGCCGCTGAAAGGCGCGATGCTGATCGGCAACGGACCGACCGACCTGCACCGCATCACCATGATCGGCAACGACGTCGCGCTGGACGACGGTGTCGGCACCTGCGGCAAGAACGGTCAAGGCGTTCCCGTCGGCGTCGGTCAGCCGACCTTGCGAATGGAGCGGATAACGGTCGGAGGAACCGGCGGTTAACGAACTCCGCTGCCCGCGCCCGGCAGACGACCACAGTCACATCCTCGTGGCAATCTGCGGCCATATGTTCCCGGTCTCGGGAGCGTGAACCATATTTCCGATATTCACTTGAACCTGAACCCGACATCAGGAACCTAATCTTACGGGTCGCGTTAAATTGTCCGAGTAGTAGGCGTTGGTGAGTATGATGCCGGTCCTCCGTTATTTCGTGGTGATGGGTTGCTGCCTGTTGGGCCTGCTTTTTGCGGTGGACCTGATGTGGCCCGGCGAACGCGAGGCCAAGGTCGATTATTACTTCGCACCGGTCGTCGTCGCGAAACCTTCTTCCGCAGATTCCGGATTTGCGAGCCCTATTGAGCGATCCGCCGGAGAGACGGAAGCTCTGAACCGGCGCTACTCGGAACAGCGCTTCGAGCGAATCAAGCAGGATTCTCGTCCGGTCTTCTATCCGAACATCGCCACGCTGGCGCCCACCCCGGATCGTTTGCAATGGGAGCGCCAGCTCCGTTATCTACCGGCGAATCACGTCTACGAAGCTCGCGCGGAAATGCCGAAGGAAGCGATCCCGGACCAACCAAAACCCACGGCGAAGACGGCGACGCGTAAGCAACTCGCTCATGCCCGTTCCCCAAGGATCGCGCCAGGGGTCGAGCGCCCGCGCTATGCCCGCAACGCCGGGTGGGATCCGTTCGGCCTGTTCGACTAGGAGCATGATCCCGAAAAGTGGAAAACCGGTTTTCGGATAAGATCATGCTCGATCAAAAGTTAAGGCTAGGTCTGATTTAACGCAGTTGAACCAGACTCAAGCGACGGGGTCGGCCACCTCGCGGCCTGCCGCTATTCTTTATAGCCACCGGAAGTCGCGGCAAAGGCTTGTCCAAACGTTGCGGTCGAACGATACCGGGCCTCTCCGCAAAGCCTCCCGCTCAACGCAACGGGTTCTTGAAGACGAACTGAAGTCCATTTCACCGCGCGCGGTTGTCAATCAGACCACCGCGCACGATAATCGGGACTGAAAATCGTCATGACCTGACGGAGGCAATATGAGCTGGCTTCCTTCCAACGATCCCGCGCTCGGCGACCCCCAATCATGCGATGCGCTCGAACTTGTGATCGTCCCGCGCGTCCGCGATCTCGGCGACGGATTCGCCGTGCGCCGCGCACTGCCTCATGGCAGGCGGCAAATGGTCGGTCCGTTCATCTTCTTCGATCATTTCGGCCCGATACAGTTCGTGTCCGGCAAGGGGATGGACGTGCGGCCGCATCCGCATATCGGACTGGCCACCGTCACCTATCTGTTCGACGGCAGCATCATGCACCGCGACAGCGAAGGCCACATCCAGGAAATCCAGCCGGGCGCCATGAACCTGATGACGGCGGGAAGCGGCATCGCGCATTCGGAGCGCACGCCGGATGCGCAACGCGCGGGCGGGCAGACGATGCTCGGCCTGCAAAGCTGGATCGCCCTGCCGAAAGGCAAGGAGGAAATCGCGCCGACGTTCCAGCATTACGGCGCGGACAGCCTGCCGACCGTGCAGGACAGGGGATTCCGCGCCCGCGTCATCGCCGGCAGCTCGTTCGGCGCGACCTCGCCGGTCGAGATGGTGTCGCCGTGGTTTTATGCGGAGGTCGCGCTCGAGGCCGGCATGAGCGTGCCGCTTGACGCGGACCACGAGGAGCGCGCGATCTATCTCGTCGACGGCGAGATCGAGATCGCGGGCGACCGGCACCAAGCGCCGCAGTTGCTGGTCTTCCGACCCGGCGACCGCATCACGGTGCGCGCGACACAGCCGGCGCGGATGATGTTCCTCGGCGGCGATGCGCTCGAAGGACCGCGACATATCTGGTGGAATTTCGTCTCGTCAAGCAAGGAGCGTATCGAACAGGCCAAGGACGACTGGAAAACCGGCCGCTTCGCGCCTGTGCCGAACGAGCACGAATTCATTCCGCTGCCGGAAAACTGATTCAATCACAAGCGACGCTCTACACCGGCAGCCCGTTCGCTTGCGCCAGTTCCTTGAGCGACACCTGCGGCCGCGCGCCGATGTGCTGGATCACTTCGGCGGCGGCGAGCGCGCCGAGCCGCCCCGCGTCTTCGTGGCCGGCCCCGCGCACCAGTCCGAACAGAAATCCCGCCGCGAACAGATCGCCTGCGCCCGTGGTATCGACCAGCCTGTCGATCGAACACGCGGGCACCGCGACAACGCCGCCTTCCGTCGCGACCACGCAGCCCTTCTCGCTTCGGGTGACGACGCCGAGCGCGATGTCCTGGCGTAACTGGGCGAGCGCCGTATCGAAGTCGGACGTCTGGTAGAGCGAGTGCAGTTCAGACTCGTTGGCAAAGATCAGATCGACGGTGCCGTCGCGCATCAATGCAAGAAACTCATCACGGTAGCGATCGACGCAGAACGCATCCGACAGGGTCAGCGCGACTTGCCGCCCGGCGTCATGCGCGATCCGCGAGGCCTTGAGGAACGCCTCCTTGGCGGCTTTGGGGTCCCACAGATAGCCTTCGAGATAGAGGATCGACGCCGCCGCGACGGTGTCCGGATCGATATCGGTCGGCGACAGATCCTGTGCCGCGCCGAGATAGGTATTCATGGTGCGCTCCCCGTCCGGCGTCACCAGGATGTAGGAACAGCCGGTGGCGGGACCGTCGGATGCCGGCGGCGTATCGAAAGCCACCGTCGCGGCGCGAATATCGTGAATATAGAGGCGGCCGATCTGGTCGTCCTTCACCTTGCCGACATAGGCGGTGCTGGCCCCGAACCCCGCCAGACCCACAATGGTGTTCGCGGCCGAACCACCCGACATTTCGGTCGCAGGCCCCATGTCGGCATAGATCGAGGCCGCGCGCGCCTCATCGATCAACGCCATTCCGCCCTTGGTCATGCCGTGAGCGGCGAGAAACCCCTCATCGGTTCGCACCAGAACGTCGAAAATCGCATTGCCGATCGCAAGCACGTCGTATTTCGCTGCAGCCATTAAAAATATCCCGTCGCGGCAATTGCGGTATGGCGAGGAATCCGCTCAGACTCCCAGCCTGTGAAGGTGCCGCCTATCATGGCGTCCCCATGCCATCAAGCTCGGTACGGCAGCCTCGCCATGATCCGCTCCATTCTCACCGTCTCCTCGGGCACCCTGGCTTCGCGCCTGCTCGGGTTCGGGCGCGACGCGCTGACCGCGGCGCTGCTCGGCGCGGGCCCGGTGGCCGACGCCTTCCTGATGGCATTTCAGTTCATCAACGTGATCCGCCGGATGCTCAGTGAAGGCGCCCTGAACGTGGCGCTGGTGCCGGCGTGGATGCGCCTGCGCGAGGTCAGCGGCCTTGCCGCCGCATCGGCCTTCGCCGGCAACGTGCTCGCGACCGTGAGCGCGACGCTGATCGCGCTGGCCGCCGTCGCCGGCGTGGCGATGCCGCTTCTCGTGGGGATGCTCGCGCCCGGTTTCGTCGGTCGCGAGAGCTTGCAGTTCGCGGTCACCGACGCACGGCTGATGCTGCCCTATCTCGCTTTCGCAGGCCCCGCGACGGTCATCATGAGCCTGCTGAACGCCCGGCATCGCTTCGCCATCGCCGCCTTCTCGCCGCTGCTGTTCAACGTCGCCCTGATTCTCGCCGCCGCGCTGCTGCTGTGGTTGCAACGGGACTCACAATTTGCCGCGCTGGCGATGGCGGCAACCGTCGGCGTCGCGGGATTGCTGCAACTTGCGGTGCTTGCGCTTCTGACCCGCCGCGACGATCTCGCAAGTCCCTTGCGCATATCGTTCGGCCCCGGGATGCGGGATTTCGCCCGCAAGGCCGTGCCCGGCATGATCGCGAATTCCGGGCCACAGCTGCTGATCGTCGCCGGCGCGATCGTCGCCTCGATGTCGCCGTCGGCAGTGTCGTGGCTTTATTTCGCGAACCGCCTGATCGAATTACCGCTGGGAATGGTGGGCGTCGCCATCGGCACCGTGCTGGTGCCGGAAATGAGCCGCGCCCTCAGCAAAGACGACAGAACGGCGGCGGTTCACGCCGAATCACGCGGAATCGAACTGGCGGCGGCGCTCGCCTTGCCCGCGACGCTCGGCCTGATCGTTCTCAGCGAGCCTATCGTTCGCGTGCTGTTCGAGCACGGCGCGTTTACCGCGGCCGACACGCACGCCACGGCGCTGGCGCTCGGCTGCCTTGCCCTCGGCCTTCCCGCCCATATCCTGATCAAGGCGCTGTCTCCGGCGTTCTTCGCGCGTGGCGACACAATGACGCCGCTGCTTGCGACACTGAAGGGCCTCGCGGTCACAATCGTGTCCGCGGTCGCGCTCGGATGGATGATCGGAGTCTGCGGAGTAGCCGTAGCGATGGCGCTCGGTGCGTGGAGCAGCGCGGCGAGCCTTGCCCGCAGCATGGCTGGCGGCTTTGGATTTTCCATCGATACGGAAGCGCGCCGGCGCCTGCCGCGCATCGCGCTGGCGGCGCTGGTGATGGGCGGAGTTTTGTGGCTCGCCGTGCGGCTGCTGGCCCCGATGTCCGGCGCACACGGATTGCTCCAGGCGGCCACGCTCGTCATCCTGATCGCCGCGGGCGCCACGATCTATGGCCTCCTTCTGTTGACCTTCCGGGTCATCGATCGCAACGCCATCCAGACCGCGCTGGCGCGGTCGCGATCCGGCGACTTGCGCGCCTGAGAGTCTTTCACCGCTTCATGGAAACGGTATAAAGACTCTATCATTATGTTTTGACGCGTTTTCCTTACGCGAACCGGATTTCACTTGGCCGGAAAATGCTCTAAAGCCGCGCGTGACAATGGACGGCACGCCCGACCGAAGGCATGAGCGAGCGTTTCGCGAGCATGTCGATCAATCGCGCGGGCAAGCAGGAACATGACGATGACGACACGGGTTTTCTCAGGCGTTCAGCCGACCGGCAATCTGCATCTCGGCAACTATCTCGGCGCCATCGTTAATTTCGTGAAGTTGCAGGCGGACCACGAGTGTCTCTATTGCGTGGTCGATCTTCACGCCATCACCGTGCCCGTCGCCGTCTGGGGCGGGCCCGACGAGTTACGCCGCGCCACCCGCGAAGTGACGGCGGCCTTCATCGCAAGCGGTATCGATCCGAAGCAGCACATCATCTTCAACCAGAGTCAGGTGGCAGGACACGCCGAACTGGCGTGGGTGCTCAACTGCGTGGCGCGGCTCGGCTGGCTCAACCGCATGACCCAGTTCAAGGAAAAGGCCGGCAAGGATCGCGAGAACGCCTCGGTCGGGCTTTACGATTACCCGGTGCTGATGGCGTCGGATATCCTGGTCTATCGCGCCACCCACGTTCCTGTCGGCGAGGATCAGAAACAGCATCTCGAACTCAGCCGCGACATCGCGCAGAAATTCAACAACGACTTTTCGGAATCGATCGCCGCCAACGGCCATGGCGACACGTTCTTTCCGCTGCCGGAGCCCGTGATCACCGGACCCGCGACGCGCGTGATGAGTCTGCGCGACGGCACCAAGAAAATGTCGAAGTCGGATCCATCCGATTATTCGCGCATCAATCTGACTGACAACGCCGATACCATCGCGCAGAAGATCCGCAAGGCCAAGACCGATCCGGAACCGCTGCCGTCGGAGGAAAAGGGGCTGGAAAACCGCCCCGAGGCCGACAATCTGGTGGGCATCTATGCGGCATTGTCGGGGAAGCCCAAGTCCGCGTTGCTCGCCGAGTTCGGCGGCGCGCAGTTCTCGAGCTTCAAATCGAGCCTGGTCGATCTCGCCGTCGCGAAACTGTCGCCGATTGCCCATGAGATGAAACGGCTCACCGACGATCCGGCCCATGTCGACCGGATTCTGATCGAGGGCGCCGAACGCGCCAGCGCGATCGCATCGCAGACCATGGACGCGGTGAAGGACATCGTCGGCTTCATCCGCAAGCGCTAGGTGTTTGATCAAGCATTTTCTTGCGGCGAACCGGTATCCACTTCGCCGGAAAATGCTCTAACATCACCTTCCACCACATCGGTTCCTGTTGATTGCTCTCCCGCAAGCTGCTTGTCGGGGCGGCCTTTGCCGTGGCAGCATGGCGACGGCTGGTTCAGCACCGGGACATGCATGAGCGCACAACGCCGAAGCTACGAGAGCGGCCACAAGCCGAAATATCTGGTCGTGGTCGATGACAGCGCGGAATGGGATCGCGCCGTTTATTACGCGAGCCGCCGCGCCATCCGCGTCGGCGGGGGCATCATCATGTTGCGCGTGGTGGAGCCGGAAGACCGCAATCAGGAATGGCTCGGCGTCGCCGAAGTGATCCGGGCCGAGGCTTATGAAGGCGCGGATGCGGCGCTCGACCGCGCCTCCGGCCGGGCCAACGGGATCGCCGCGATCACGCCGGAGCGGATCATTCGCGAGGGCGATCCACTCGAACAAATTCTGGATGTCATCGAGAAGGATCTGGATATATCGATGCTGGTGCTCGCCGCGAGCGGTGGTCCCGAAGGTCCGGGGCCGATCATCACGACGCTGGCCAAGACCGCCGGGAACTTTCCGATCCCGGTGACGATCGTGCCGGGCGCCCTGACCGACGACGCTATCGACGCGCTGTCCTAGAGCCTTTCCGCTTCTGATTTAATCAGAAGCGGGGCTCTCAGATATTGTTTTGACGCGTTTTCTTCACGCGAACCAGCATCCATCCTTAGGGCTCAAGCCCGAGGCATGCTTCGCTCGAAAACGCTCTAGGTGTTTGACCCTCGCTTCCACGCCCTTGACCGTGCCTTTGCGATGGCTATCTGCTAGGGGAACCTACGCGCCGGCCTTGAACCGGCGGCGACGGAGAGACCGATGTTCATTCAGACCGAAATCACCCCCAATCCAGCCACCTTGAAGTTCCTTCCGGGCCGCACCGTGCTCGGCAAAGGCACGATGGAGTTCACCAGCGCCAGCACGACCGCCCGCTCGCCGCTCGCCGTGAAGCTGTTCGCCGTCCACGGCGTCGCCGGCGTATTCTACGGCTCGGATTTCATCACAGTGACGAAAGAAGAGGGCAGCGACTGGCAGCATCTCAAGCCGGCCATCCTCGGCGTCATCATGGAACACTATATGGCGGGTGCGCCGCTGTTGGCGGACGGCGAGGGGAGCAGCGAAGCGAACACGGACAGCGACGTCGAATTCTTCGATGAAGCGGATGCCGAGACCGTGACCTTGATCAAGGACCTGATCGAGACGCGGGTGCGGCCGGGGGTCGCCGATGACGGTGGCGATATCACCTTCCGCGGCTTCAGGGACGGGATCGTCTACGTGAACATGAAGGGTGCATGCTCCGGATGCCCGTCATCGACGGTGACCTTGCGGAACGGCATCCAGAACCTGCTGAAACACTTCGTGCCCGAGGTTGTCGAGGTGCGGCCGGTTTAGAGCTTGGCGACGACCACCAGCCGCTTGATTTTGCCGTTCTTGTAGGCGCGCAGGAATGCATCGTAGTTCTTGAACGACACGCAGCCGTTGGAGGCGCCGCTCGGCCCGAGCATATAGGTGTGTGCCAGCAGCCCGGTGCGCCCGTATATCTTGTCCTCGCCGCCGATCGGTTTCAGCCTGATCGCCTCCACGCCGTGGAACGGACGTTCCCGCAACGACAGGTCATAGATGTGAGGCGGCGTCACGCCACGCATCTTCCTGTCGGCGTAGCGCGGATCGTCCATCATTTTGCCAAGCCCGGAATGCGCTTCGAGCCGGGTGCCGTCCGGCAGGTAGACGGTACGCGCGGAAATGTCATAGATGGCGGTGGATTCATGTTGGGGGATGCGGCCGAGGGTCAGGCTCTCACCGTCGCTGCTCACCCCGCCGTCGGGCGCCGCGAACGCCAATTGCAGACCGGCCGCGGGTCTGCCGAACAGCTTCTCGAAGATCGACGGCTTGTTCGGCTCCGGCGTGACAGCGGCGCTGGCCTGCGCGATCTCGCTGCGGGACGGGGCGGAGGCAGCCTGAAGCTGACGCAGTTCGGAGGGACGCGGGGCCGGCATCGGAACAATCGCAGCGATTTGCGGTGCCTGCGGAAGCGGCAGGATCTCCGGTTGGGTCTCGGCGGAAGCGAAGGCAACGGCCTGCGAGGCAGCCGCCGGCTCGAAGGTGCCGGGCCGGGAACCGAGAAAGCGCGGACCGTAGAGCAATGCGGTGCGGACCCTCGCTTGGGGATCCTCGACACGGGCATTGGCTACATGAGCCTTCGAGACAGGAGCCTTGGAGACAGGAAACCTGGCCGCGCGGACTCCGACGGTCGCCTGTGCGGCCCCCGCCCCCGGAATCTCCTCCAGGGCCTCATACGCGGCCGCGATGCGGCGCACAGGCTCCGCTGAACGGCCCGAGACAACTGGTGGCAGCGATGCCGTGACCAGTTCCGCGGACTCACCGGAAACATGGGTGTAGAGCGTCCAGGCGCAGGCAAGCCCGATGCAGGCGAGCCCGGCGAAACCCAGTATATTCTGAGGAACCGCCTTGCGGGGCAGATCGGCGGAGTGAGCCGCAGCCTCATAGTAACGTCTGCCCGTAGCGTACGTCATTCGCCCCACATCCAGAGTCGCGGCCTTTCCGGTCTCCGCGGGCGGTGCACCAAGATGCTGCACAACGCCGGCATGCCCGGATCAAGGCTGCGCATGGCTGATTCGCTAAACCCCAAAGTTCCCCACGAAGCTGTGGCAGACTTGCTAAGCGCCATTAAGGCGACTTTTAGTTAAATGCGGATTAAATTGAGCAGGACCCCGATAGTGACCATAGGATAAACAGCCCGATCGCGGCAATCTGGTGTCAAAAACCCGGGTTCCTTCGTCCAAACCGCAGGTAATCCCTGGGCAAGGGTGCTAGTCTGGTCCGATGCTCGTCCTTGCGATCGACACCGCCCTCGATGCCTGTGCCGCCGGCATACTGGACACCGACGATGGCCGCCTGATCGCTCAGGAAACGCTGCCGATGAAGCGCGGCCACGCGGAAGCCCTGATGCCGCTGATCGCCAGGGTCATCGAATCCGCGGGAATCGGCTTTACGGCGCTGGACCGCATCGCCGCGACCGCCGGTCCCGGCAGCTTCACCGGCCTGCGCGTGGGGCTGTCGGCCGCACGGGGCATCGCGCTGGCCGCCAACAAGCCGGTGGTCGGCGTAACCACTCTCGCGGCCTTCGCGGCCCCGGTGATCGGCGAGGATCGGAAGCCGCCGGTGATCTCCGCCATCGATGCCCGGCATGATCAGGTTTATTTTCAGGCCATGAACGGTGACGGCGACGCGCTGATCCAGCCGCGTGTCGCGCCGGTCGCGGAGGCGCTCGCGGCATCGCGCTTCGGCGCGCCGCATCTGGTCGGCAATGCCGCGAGGCTTCTCGCCGACCGCTGGCCCGCGCACGCTCCGCCGCCGGTCGCGGTCGATCAGCAGGCAGCGCCCGATATCGCGTGGGTGGCGTGGCTCGGCGCGGCCGTCAGCCCGGATGCCGCGCCGCCGCGACCGTATTACCTGCGCGCGCCCGACGCCAGGCCGGCCGGCGATTCCTTGCTAAAACCACGGGCGCTGGCCGCATCATGATGACGTGGTTCCCCGGCAGGGAGCGCGCAGTTCCCGTTGTCGAGCCCGCGAGCCCGAACGACGCGGCGCGCCTCGCCGCGATTCACGGCGCATCATTTCATCGCGGCTGGGGCGAAAGCGAATTCGAGACCATGATCGCCGAGCGCAACACGCTGGTTCAGCGTCTGCGGCTGCGATCGAGCGTGATCGGTTTTGCCGTCTCCCGCATTGCCGCGGACGAGGCCGAGATCCTGTCGATCGCAATCGACGCCGGCTATCGCGGCCAGGGGTTTTCGCGCAATCTGCTGCTCACGCACCTTGGCCACCTCGCCGGGCGCGGCGTGCGGACGGTATTTCTCGAAGTGGAGGAAAATAATCAACCCGCGCGGCGTCTCTACGAACGCGCGGGTTTCGCCGTCGTCGGACGCCGCGAACGTTACTACCGCGAGGCGGGTGGGCTGGAACTGAACGCATTGGTGATGCGCCGCAACTTGTCGTAACCTCTGCGGAGTGGCAAAAGGAGCTAAGGAGAACCACCGGCAAAGGTGCATCGGTTTTTTCGTCCGGTCGCACTCCTTATATCGTTCGCGCGCATTATCTTACGCACATATGAGCGGATCATGCGCCATCGGAACCGGACACTTGAGATGATGGCACTCAAATCGACGACCGTGCAGGAGCCAACCACGATCGAGACGCGTTGCGCGGCCGCCGGAATGCGCATGACCGAACAGCGCCGCGTTATCGCGCGCGTGCTGGCGGAGGCGTCCGATCATCCCGACGTCGAGGAGCTCTACCGGCGTTGCGCCGCGGTGGATGACAAGATCTCGATCTCGACGGTCTATCGCACGGTGAAGCTGTTCGAGGATGCCGGCATCATCGAACGGCATGATTTTCGGGAAGGCCGCGCCCGCTACGAGACCATGCGCGACAGCCACCACGATCATCTGATCAACCTGCGCGACGGCCAGGTGATCGAATTCACGTCGGACGAGATCGAGAAGCTGCAAGCCGAAGTCGCCCGCAAGCTCGGCTACCGGCTGGTCGATCATCGGCTCGAACTCTATTGCGTGCCGATGGATGACGAATAAGTCGCAGGTGCCTGTCGAAATGCCGGAAAGCCGCATGCCGCCGCGCAAGCTGCATATCAAATCCTACGGTTGCCAGATGAACGTCTACGACGCCCAGCGCATGGCGGACACGCTGGCGCCGGAAGGGTATGTCGAGACCGCCAGCGCCGAGGGCGCTGATCTCGTCATTCTCAACACCTGCCACATTCGCGAGAAGGCGTCCGAGAAGGTCTATTCCGAACTCGGCCGCCTGCGCGCCGCGAAGGAACAGGCGGCGCGTGATGGCCGCGGCATGAACATCGTCGTCGCCGGCTGCGTCGCGCAGGCCGAAGGCGAGGAAATCATCCGGCGCGCGCCCGTGGTCGATGTGGTGGTGGGTCCGCAGAGCTATCATCATCTGCCGCAACTGCTCGCACGCGCAAAGACCTGTGGCCGGGCGCTGGAGACCGAGTTTCCGGTCGCGGACAAGTTCGGCTTTCTGCCGCAGCCGTCGCGGCAGGCGATCCGCGCCCGCGGCATCTCGGCGTTCGTGACGGTGCAGGAAGGCTGCGACAAATTCTGCACCTTCTGCGTCGTGCCTTATACCCGCGGCGCCGAGGCGTCGCGTCCGGTGGCGAAAGTCATCGACGACGTGCGGCGCCTGGCGGACAACGGCGTGCGCGAGATCACCCTCATCGGGCAGAACGTCAACGCCTATCACGGCGAGGGTTCCGACGGGCGGCCCTGGCCGTTCGGCAAGCTGCTGTATCGTCTCGCCGGGATTCCGGGCATCGTCCGGCTGCGCTACTCGACCAGCCATCCGCGCGACGTCGAGGACACCCTGATCGACGCCCACCGCGATCTCGACGCGCTGATGCCGTTCGTGCATCTGCCGGTGCAATCAGGATCAGACCGCATCCTCGCCGCCATGAACCGCAGGCATACCGCCGATGATTACCGCCGGGTGATCGACCGGTTTCGTGATGCCCGGCCCGACATCGCGTTCTCGTCGGACTTCATCGTCGGCTTCCCCGGCGAAGCCGAGGAAGATTTCGCCGCCACCCTCGCGCTCGTCGGCCAGATCGGATACGCTGCCGCTTATTCGTTCAAATACTCGCCTCGCCCCGGAACGCCGGCGGCGGACATGCAGGAGACGGTGTCAACGGCCGACATGGACCAGCGATTGGTGCAACTTCAGAACCTGATCGACAGCCAGCAATCCGCCTTCAACCGGACCGCGCTGGGCAGGACGATCGACGTGCTGTTCGATCGTCCCGGACGCAAGCCGGGCCAGATCGTCGGCCGCACCCCCTACCTGCAGCCCGCCCATGTGGAGGCGTCCGATGCCATCATCGGACAGGTGCTGCCCGTAACCGTCGCCAGCCTGGAACGTTACAGCCTGTTCGGAACGCTGGCATCCCAGCCGGCATCCGGCGAACCTTCGAACCATGCCGCGACGGGCGGCGCGCAGTTCCAGACGACCGCCGGAGTCTGACCCCTTGCCCAAGAGCGCATCGGATTCTCCTCCGCTTG
Organism: Nitrobacter winogradskyi; assembly: GCF_006539545.1. Classification (GTDB taxonomy): domain Bacteria; phylum Pseudomonadota; class Alphaproteobacteria; order Rhizobiales; family Xanthobacteraceae; genus Nitrobacter; species Nitrobacter winogradskyi_A. The sequence goes on along the minus strand of NZ_BJNF01000086.1, from coordinate 30,515 downwards.
CTCCCAGCCGGAAACCCGAGGTCCAGGGTCCGCCCGAAACGCAGGTCGTCATCGATTTCGAGGACAATCGCGCGGTATCGGCGCTGGTCGGCCCTTACGGACAGAACCTCTCGCAGCTTGAGCGGCGGCTCGGCGTGGTCGTCGATTCGCGCGGCAACCACATCACCATCGCCGGATCGCGCGACGGCTGCGACGCCGGGAAACGCGTGCTGGAAACGCTGTACGCCCAGGCGGCACAGGGCCATGATCTCTCGCAGGGCGAGGTCGAGGGCGCGATTCGCGCCGCGATCGCACAAGGCTCGCTGTTCGAAGACGACGTCAAGGCGCCCCGCTCAGGGTTCGAAGCCATCAATCTGCGCAAGCGTCCGGTGCGGGCGCGCACCGCCGCGCAGGATCTCTACATCCGCGCGCTGAAACGTCATGAGCTGGTGTTCGGCATAGGCCCCGCCGGCACCGGAAAGACCTGGCTCGCGGTGGCGCAGGCCACCCAGCTCTTCGAGCGCAAGGAAGTCGATCGCATTATCCTGACGCGTCCCGCGGTCGAGGCGGGCGAGCGGCTCGGCTTCCTGCCGGGCGACCTGCGCGAGAAAGTGGATCCTTACCTGCGGCCGATCTATGACGCGCTGTACGATCTGATGGACTCCCGCATCGTCGAGCGCGCGCTGCAAAGCGGCGAGATCGAGATCGCCCCGCTCGCCTTCATGCGTGGCCGCACTTTGACCAACGCCGCGATCATCCTCGACGAGGCGCAGAACACCACCTCGATGCAGATGAAGATGTTTCTGACGCGGCTGGGTGAAAACAGCCGCATGATCGTCACGGGCGATCCCTCGCAGGTCGATCTGCCGAACGGCCAGACGTCGGGACTGACGGAAGCGACGCGGCTGCTCGACGGAGTCGAAGGCGTGGCTCAGGTGACATTCACCGCCGAGGACGTGATCCGTCATGAACTGGTGGCGCGGATCGTCGCCGCCTATGAGGGGCTGCCGCAACGGCCGGCAGCCGGCAAGCCTTGATGCCGAACACTGAGTGCAGGGAACAGCCGGTCCGCGCAAGACGCGGCGGCGAGAAACACATCATGATCCGCTCCGCTACTCCCGTGACTGAAATTCTCGTCGTCGCCGATTGCTGGCGCGCCGAGGCGGATGCCGAGGCCGTCATTCATCGCGCCATCGCCACCGCCGCCGGAATGGTCGATGAGGACACCGGCGATGCCGAGCTTGCGATCATGCTGACCGATGATACCGGAATCCGCACCCTCAACGCCAACTGGCGCGGTCTCGACAAGCCGACCAATGTCCTGTCATTCCCGGCGTTGCAGCCGACCGGTCCATGCCTGCCGGACGATCCGCCGCGCATGCTAGGGGACATTGCGATCGCCTATGAAACCCTGCGCCGCGAGGCCGATGACGAACGCAAGACATTCGATCATCACCTCAGCCATCTTGCCGTCCATGGCTTCCTGCATCTGATCGGTTACGACCACGAGACCGACGGGGAAGCCGAGGAAATGGAAAGTCTCGAACGTCAAATTCTGGCGCAGCTCGGAATTCCTGATCCCTACGCGCCCCCGGAACGGATGACCTGAGTGCCTTCGGAGGACCAGACCAGCGAGAGCCCGCCGGCGCAGGATAGCCGCAACCTGCCGGTGCCCGTGCACAATGGCGAGGTGTTGCGCCCGGCCCCCGAGCGCTGGCTGATGCGCGCGATCCGCTCGCTGTTCGGATGGAAGGCGGGATCGGTCCGGGCCGACCTTCAGGTGGTGCTCGACGCCTCGACCCCGGACGAGACCAGTTTCACCGCGGTCGAGCGCACCATGCTGCGCAATATCCTCAACCTGCACGAGCGACGCATCGCGGACGTCATGGTCCACCGCGCCGACATCGTCGCGGTCAAGCACGACATTCCGCTCGGCGAGTTGATCAACCTGTTCGAAAGCGCGGCGCATTCCCGCCTCGTGGTCTATCACGAAAACCTCGACGATCCCGAAGGCATGGTTCATATTCGCGACCTCCTCGCTTTCATGGCTCAGCGGGCGCGAACCGCGATGCCGTCCACGGCGAAACGCAAGAAGAAGACGACGGCCGGTCTCGACCTGCGGGCCGTTGATCTGGCGCTGCCGCTGAGCGAGGCCGACATCACCCGCAAGCTGCTTTACGTGCCGCCATCGATGCCTGCGATCGACCTGCTGGCGCAGATGCAGGCCTCGCGCATCCATCTGGCGCTGGTCGTCGACGAATATGGCGGTACCGACGGACTGGTGTCGATCGAGGATATCGTCGAGCAGGTCGTCGGCGAAATCGATGACGAGCATGATAGCGACGAGCCGCCATCAATCGTGCGCCTGACCGAGAACTCCTTCATTGCCGATGCCCGCGCCAGCCTCGAGGACGTCCGCGCCATGATCGGCGAGGCGTTCGAGACCGGCGAAGCGGGCGAGGAGGTGGACACGCTCGGAGGCTTCCTCGTCACTTACGTCGGTCGCCTGCCGGTGCGGGGCGAGGTCATTCTGGGGCCGGGACCGTTCGAGATCGAAGTGCTCGACGCCGACCCTCGCCGCGTCAAGCGGCTGCGGATCGGCCTGCGCGCCGAGCGTCCCCCGGTCCGGCCCCGCGACGGTCGGCGTCGGGAGAGCGCGCCGGATGCGACCTCGCCATCGCAGGGCGACCCGGCCGCTCCTTCGTCGCCGGGCGATGGAGGCGAATCCCAGTGAGCCTGAGCATCGCGGGCAGCGCCAGGATGGCGGGTCTTGCCGTCACGCTGTCATGGGGATGGAAGCGCGCGTTCGTTGCGCTTGCCTCCGGCGCCGCCTCCTCGCTTGCCATGGAGCCCCTCAACGCCTGGCCGCTGCTGTTCGTCACCTTTCCGGTGGCGACCTGGCTGATCGACGGCTCCGCCGGCCGTCTGCGCGGCGTGCCGGCCGCGGCGCTCGCCGGCTGGCTGTTCGGATTCGGCTATTTCGTCCCCGGACTCTATTGGATCGGCAACGCCTTCCTGGTCGATGCGCAGACCTTCGCATGGCTGATGCCGTTCGCCATCCTTGGCCTGCCGGCCTATCTCGCGCTCTTTACGTCGCTCGGTTTCGCCCTGGCGCGCCTGATCTGGACCACAGACGCCTCGCGCATTCTTGCGCTCGCCGCCGCGCTGACGATCAGTGAATGGCTGCGCGGACACGTCCTGACAGGCTTCCCCTGGAATGCATTCGGCTACGCGCTGACGGAGCCGCTGGCGCTGGCGCAAACCGCCTCGCTGATAGGACTGTGGGGTTTGACGTTCCTCAGCGTCGCCATCTTCGCGAGCCCCGCGGTGCTGATCGACGGCCGAAACCGTAGCCGCAGACCGTGGCTCGTCCCGGTCATCGCGCTCATGCTGCTCGCCGCCATGAGCATCTACGGTTCGGTCCGGCTATCGCGGCATCCAACGGAATTCACGGGCAATGTCAGACTGCGTATCATGCAGCCCAATCTGGCGCAGGACGCGCGGTTCAACTATTCCGCCAAGACGGCGGTGATGCAGAAATATCTGACGCTCTCGGACCGGGCCACCGGACCGCAGTCAACCGGCGTCAGCGGCGCGACCATCCTGATCTGGCCGGAATCGGCTTTCCCGTTTTTTCTGACCCGCGAAGCCGACGCGATGGCGGAAATCGCCGATCTCCTGCCGAAAGGCACGATCCTGATGACCGGCTCGGTGCGCGCTCCCGACCTGCCGCCGAATGGCAGGATCACGCGAGCTTACAACTCGATCTATGTCATCGGCGATGACGGCGGCATCCTGTCGATCTACGACAAGCTCCATTTGGTGCCGTTTGGCGAATTCCTGCCATTCCAGGGGCTGATGGAAAAGCTCGGCTTTATTCAACTCACCAAGGTCCAGGGCGGTTTCATTCCGGGAAAGGGCCGACGGACTATCGAGCTTCCCAACGCCCCGAGCGTGCTTCCGCTGATCTGCTACGAGGCGATCTTTCCGGGCGGAATGGAGACCAGAGGCGGCCGGCCGGGATGGATCGTCAACCTCACCAATGACGGTTGGTTCGGCATCAGCACGGGGCCCCATCAGCACCTTCAGCAGGCGCGGCTGCGCGCCATCGAGCAGGGACTGCCCCTCGTGCGGGCCGCTAATACCGGTATTTCCGTAGTCACTGATCCTGTGGGGCGTATTGTCGCACGGCTTGATCTCGGCGTGGAAGGCGTTCTGGACTCCCGCCTGCCCGTCAACATGACGCCAACGCCCTACGCCCGCGCAGGTGATATTCCCGCCGCAATCATGGTGACCATGGCGCTCGTCCTGGTGATTCGACGGCGTCGCGGGCATTAGCCGCGACGCGCACGTCATCTTGATCACCGGGCACGATGTTCACGGCAGCGCTTCGTTCACACGATCGATATAATTCGTGTAACAACTTACCCGGCTGGTATAATGCAGCCGACTGATTAAATTAAGAATTGTTCTCAAGTGGTTGAGTCGTGTTTGACGATAATGGTTCGGCAAGCGTATCCACGGATCGCGGCCCCCTTCCGAGGAGACCTAGCAGATGTCTACCAAGGCGCCCAATCCTGTTGACAAGCATGTCGGCAGCCGTGTGCGCATGCGCCGCATCATGCTCGGTATGAGCCAGGAGAAACTCGGGGAAGCTCTCGGCCTGACATTCCAGCAGGTGCAGAAGTATGAAAAGGGGACCAACCGGGTCGGCGCCAGTCGCATCCAGCAGATCTCCGAAATCCTTCAGGTTCCGGTCTCGTTCCTGTTCGAGGGCAGTCCCGTCACGAGCGTCGCCAGGGCCGAGGGTCTGAGCGAGGCGCCTTCGCCCGCCTATGTTTCGGATTTCCTCGCGACCTCCGAAGGTCTCGCGCTGACCCGCGCATTCACCCGGATCACGGACGCAAAGCTCCGTCGCAGCATCGTCGACATGGTCGAACAGATCGCGGCGAGGGAGCCGTCCGACCAGCGCTAGCCGCCTCAACCCTTGTTTGCGATGACGGCTATGGTTTCCAACCATCAGAATTCTCATCCCTCATGCGATGAGCCAGCCTCGCTCGTCCGCACGGGAAGCCGCGACCGCCCGCAAGGCTCGTTCTTTGGGCGCCGCAAGGGGCACAGGCTGCGGCCGCACCAGAACGATCTGATCGCGCATCTGCTGCCGCGCCTCGGTTTCGATCCTGCCGGGATTGGACCGTCGGGCCCTGCCGCGCTGTTCGACCCGCCGGTTGATGAGACGCGCATCGAGATCGGTTTCGGCGGCGGCGAGCATCTTGTCGCCGAAGCGCTGGCGTTTCCCCGCACCGGCTTCATCGGCTGCGAGCCCTACGTCAACGGCATGGCCAAGATCCTCGTGCAGATCGAGACTCACGCTATCCGCAATATCCGCCTGTTCGCCGGCGATGCGTCGCAGCTGCTGGCATGTCTGCCGCAAGCCTCGCTGGCGCGGATCGATCTCATCCATCCCGATCCGTGGCCCAAGCGCCGCCACTGGAAACGCCGCTTCGTTCAGGACGCGACCGTTGCGGCGATGGCGCGTGTGCTTCAGCCGGAAGGCGAATTCCGCTTCGTCAGCGACATCGACGATTACTGCGCATGGACGCTGACGCATCTGGCGCGGTCACCGGACTTCCTCTGGCTCGCTGAACGTACAGCCGACTGGCAGGATCCGTGGCCCGGTTACACCATGACGCGCTACGGCCGCAAAGCGATGCGCGAGGGCCGACGCGCGGCGTATCTGCGGTTCCGACGCGAACGCACCACCGCATGAGGCGGGAGCTATAGCGTTTTCGAGCGAAGCATGTCCTGGGGCTTGAGCCCTAAGGATGGATGATCGGTTCGCGTGAAGAAAACGCGCCAAAACAACAATCCGGAGCTTTGCTTCTGATTCAATCATAAGCGACAATGCTCTGGCATCATCATTGTTCGATCGCCGGAATCGGCTTTTTGGCCTGCGCCGGCCTTGCCGAGGAGCACGAAAACAGCTATATCAGCGAAAATTTTCTCATACGATAACGTATCGAGAGTGGGCCCTTCCGGACCCGCTCTTTTTTGTTTCCTGAATGGACCTCATGCACCGAGGGACGGGTTCCTTCAGCAGCAACCGCCGATCGGGCGACAACGCGGTGGGCGCCGTCCCGCCACCATCAGGCCGATTCCTTGAATATGACCGATCCATCCGCCCAGAACCCGGACCATGAGCTGATCGACGAGCCGCGTCTGGTGGTCGAGCCCGGCGTCGCAGCTAGGGTCGCGGCCGTCGCCGCGCCGGTGCTGCAGGGCATGGGGTATCGGCTGGTCCGTATCAAAGTCTCAGGCGAAGCGGGCTGCACGGTCCAGATCATGGCCGAGCGGCCGGACGGATCGATCCAGATCGAGGACTGCGAGGCGATCTCGAAGGCGTTGTCGCCGGTGCTCGATGTCGCCGACCCGATCGACAAGGCCTATCGGCTGGAAATCTCGTCGCCCGGCATCGACCGGCCGCTGGTGCGCCGATCCGATTTCGAACGCTACGCCGGTCACCTCGCGAAGATCGAGATGGCGGTCGCCCATCGCGGCCGCAAGCGATTCCGCGGCGTCCTTCAGGGCGTCGAGGACAATACCGTGCGCCTGCATCGGGACGACATCCGGAATGATGACGACGAAAGCGAGGTCCTGCTCGTCATGGAGGATATCGCCGACGCCCGGCTGGTTCTGACGGACGAATTGATCGCGGAATCGATGCGCCGGGGCAAGATCGCGGAACGCGAGATGAAGCAGAGCCTCGGAATTCTGCCGGCTCCTCCGCCGCACGCGAAAACCGATCCGGCAAGGCGCCACACGCCGAAACCGAAACTCAAGAACGGCAAAAAAGCTCCCGGGAAAAACCCGCCGAACAACACCAAGGAACATCGCCTGGCCGCGGAACGCCTGCGGCGCGGTGACATCGATCCCATCGAAGGAGAATAAGTCATGGCCGCCGTCAGCGCCAATAAGCTCGAACTGCTGCAGATCGCAGACGCGGTGGCGCGCGAAAAGACCATCGACCGCGGCATCGTGATCGCCGCGATGGAGGACGCCATCGCGAAGGCGGCGCGGGCGCGGTATGGCAGCGAGACTGATGTTCATGCGGAGATTCACCCGAAGACCGGACAGCTCCAGCTCACCCGCCACATGCTGGTGGTCGAACAGGTCGAGAATGCCGCGAACCAGATCTCGCTGAAGGACGCCCAGCGAGCCAATCCCGGCGCACAGATCGGCGACACCATCGCCGATACGCTGCCGCCGCTGGAATATGGCCGCATCTCCGCGCAGTCCGCCAAACAGGTGATCGTGCAGAAGGTGCGCGAGGCCGAACGCGACCGGCAATATCAGGAGTTCAAGGATCGCATCGGCGATATCGTCAACGGCATCGTCAAGCGTGTCGAATACGGCAGCGTGATCGTCGACCTCGGCCGCGGCGAAGCCGTCATTCGCCGCGACGAGATGCTGCCGCGCGAAGTATTCCGCAACGGCGACCGCGTCCGGGCCTATATCTTCGACGTGCGCCGTGAAACCCGCGGCCCGCAGATCTTCCTGTCGCGCACTCATCCGCAGTTCATGGTGAAGCTGTTCACGCAGGAAGTGCCGGAAATCTACGACGGTATTGTCGAGATCAAGGCGGTGGCGCGCGACCCCGGTTCCCGCGCCAAGATCGGCGTGGTGTCGCGTGATTCCTCGGTCGACCCGGTCGGCGCCTGCGTCGGCATGCGCGGCTCGCGTGTTCAGGCGGTCGTCAACGAGTTGCAGGGCGAAAAGATCGACATCATCCCGTGGTCGCCGGATATCGCGACCTTCGTCGTCAACGCGCTTGCGCCGGCGGAGGTCGCGAAAGTCGTGATCGACGAAGACCGCGAGCGGATCGAGGTCGTGGTCCCCGATACCAACAACCAGTTGTCGCTCGCGATCGGACGGCGCGGACAGAACGTGCGGCTTGCCTCGCAACTGACAGGCTGGGATATCGACATCCTGACCGAGCAGGAGGAATCGGAGCGACGCCAGGCGGACTTCGAGAATGCGACCCGCATGTTCATGGAAGCGCTCAACGTCGACGAGGTCGTGGGCCAGTTGCTGGCGTCGGAAGGGTTCACCTCAGTTGAAGAGCTGACGCTGGTCGACACGCGGGAAATCGCCGGCATCGAGGGTTTTGACGATGAAACCGCGACCGAATTGCAGAACCGGGCCCGAGAGTATCTGGAGCAGCTCGAAGCCGAACTGGAAAACAGACGCAAGGAGCTTGGCGTGGATGATGCGCTGAAGACCGTACCCGGCGTGACCTCGAAGATGCTGGTGAAGCTCGGCGAGAACGACGTCAGGACCATCGAGGATCTGGCCGGCTGCGCCACCGACGATCTGGTCGGCTGGACCGAACGCAAGGAGGGCGAGGCGGTCAAGCACGCGGGTTATTTCGACGGCATCGAGATTTCGCGGGAGGACGCCGAGGCCATCATCATGCAGGCTCGCCTGAGTGCCGGCTGGATCAGCGAGGCCGACCTCGCGAAACCGGCGGAGGCTGAGGATGTCGCTGCTGAAGATCAGCCGGCCGAATGAAGCGAACGCCTTAGAGCCCTGTCGCTTCTGACGGAATCAGAAGCGAGGCTCTCAGATTTTGATTTGACGCGCTTTCTTCACGCGAACCGGTGTCCGCTTCGCTTGAAAACGCTCTAGAGCGGGATGAGCAAAAGTGTGGTGCGGTTTTCCGCCCGCATCCCGCGTCTCAAAATATTGGAATCGATCACGTTTATGGTTTTGGATCGATCCGATCCAAAACCATCGTGATCTGGGAGAAAGCTGAGGACATGCTCGCGATCGCCGACCCGGCAGATCTGGATCAGGGGCCGCGGACCAACAGGTCCGCGACGACCCGGATGTGCGCGGTCACCCGACAGGTGCGCCCGATCGGCGAATTGATCCGGTTCGTGGTATCACCCTCGGGCGAGGTAATCGCGGACCTGAAGCGCAAGCTGCCCGGCCGGGGCTTGTGGATTTCGGCCTCGCACGCCGCTGTTGCGGAGGCGGTCCGCCGTAACCAGTTCAGCAGGGGCTTCAAGCGGGACGTCCGCGTGCCGGCCTCGCTGGCTGAGGACACCCGGCAATTGATGGTCCGCAGCGCAATGGACGCGCTGGCCATGGCCGCCAAGGCCGGTCAGGTCGTCGCGGGATTTGCGAAGGTGGAGGACGCGCTGCTTCGTCGTCAGGCGGTTGCCCTGCTCCACGCCGCGGACGGCGCGGCCGACGGAATCCGGAAACTGGACGCCGCCGTCAGGAAAATAGCGGCCGGGTCCGGGGGAGCGCGGGAAATCCCGGTTGTCACCGCCCTGAACTCGGCAGAATTGGATTTGGCACTTGGCAGGGCAAATGTGATACATGCTGCCCTGCTCGCAGGTCCGGCGGGCAGGACTTTCCAGCAGCGCAGCCAGACACTGGTTCGATACCAGGATGGCGGGCAGCGGCAGGACAGCTGAATACGGCAAGAATTCTAACGACACGACCCGTGCGAACGCGTACGGCGCAACAAGATTGGGACTGCTGAATGGTTGATGCGAAAAATCCTGGCGACAAGACTCTGAGCGTCAGCCCGACCAAGACCTTGACGCTCAAGCCACGCGTCGAGCAGGGCACCGTGCGCCAGAGCTTCAGCCACGGCCGTACCAAGCAGGTGGTGGTGGAAAAACGCGGCAAGCGTCGAATCGGCGGCGACTCCCCGGGCCCGGAACCGGCTGGAACCTCGGAGCAGGCCAGTGTCAGGACGCCGGCCGCCAAGGCTCCGCCGGCTCGCGCGGCGACACCCGCCGCTCCACGCGCGGGTTCGGGCGTCGTGCTGCGGAAGCTCACCGAGGACGAGCGCAGCGCGCGCGCAAGCGCGTTGGCCGAGGCCAAGGTGCGCGCCGAGGAGGAGCGCCGGATTGCGGAAGCCGAAGCCGCCCGCCGCAACAGCAAGGAAGGCATCGAGCAGGCCGAGCGCGAGGCCGCCGAGGCCCGCCGCAAGGCCGAGGAAGAGCGTCACCGCCAGGAAGAAGAGGCCAAGCGTAAGGCCGAGATCGAAGCCAAGCGCCGCTTCGGACAAACCGAGTCCAAGCCCGCGCCGGCCAAGACCACGACCACCACCACGCGCGCGGCCCCTCCAGCGCGGCCGGCCGCTGTGGCCGCCGACGGCAGCGACGAGGACGAGGCTCCGCGCCTGGTGCGCCGTCCCGGCGGCCCCGCGCGTCCCGTGGTTGCCCCGAAGCCGGCCGCCAAGCCGGCGCCCGCCAAGCAGCGCGGCCGCCTGACGCTGGTGACGGCGCTCAGCGCCGACGACGTGCGCGAGCGATCGATCGCCTCGTTCCGCCGCCGCACCCAGCGCCTGAAGGGTCATGCCTCGAACGAGCCGAAGGAAAAGCTGGTTCGAGAGGTCGTGGTGCCGGAAGCGATCACCATCCAGGAACTCGCCAACCGCATGGCCGAGCGCGCGGTGGACGTGATCCGGATGCTGATGAAGCAGGGCGCGATGCACAAGATCACCGACGTGATCGACGCCGACACCGCGCAGCTCATCGCTGAAGAACTGGGCCATACCGTCAAGCGCGTCGCCGCAAGCGACGTCGAGGAAGGCCTGTTCGATGTGGCCGACAACTCGACCGATATCGAGCCCCGCTCGCCGGTCGTGACCGTGATGGGCCACGTCGACCACGGCAAGACCTCGCTGCTCGATTCTCTGCGACACGCCAACGTGGTGTCGGGCGAAGCCGGCGGCATCACCCAGCACATCGGCGCCTATCAGGTCACCTCGCCGGACGGCAAGAAGATCACCTTCATCGACACGCCGGGCCATGCCGCGTTCACCGCAATGCGCGCCCGCGGCGCCAAGGTGACGGATGTTGTCATTCTGGTCGTCGCCGCCGATGACGGCGTCATGCCGCAGACCATCGAGGCCATCAATCACGCCAAGGCCGCCAAGGTCCCGATGATCATCGCGATCAACAAGATCGACAAGCCCGACGCGAAGCCGGAGCGCGTGCGCACCGAACTGCTGCAGCACGAGGTGCAGGTCGAATCGATGGGCGGCCAGGTGGTCGACGTCGAGGTCTCCGCCAAGAACAAGACCAACCTCGACAAGCTGCTGGAAATGATCTCCCTGCAGGCCGACCTGCTCGACCTCAAGACCAATGCCTCGCGGCCCGCCGAAGGCACCGTGATCGAGGCCAAGCTGGATCGCGGCCGCGGGCCCGTCGCCACCGTGCTGGTCCAGCGCGGCACGCTGCGGGTCGGTGACATCATCGTGGCCGGCGCCGAGATGGGACGCGTCCGGGCGCTGATTTCGGATCAGGGCGAAACCGTCAACGAGGCCGGCCCGTCGGTGCCGGTCGAGGTGCTGGGCTTCAACGGACCGCCGGAGGCCGGCGACCGGCTTGCCGTGGTCGAGAACGAGGCCCGCGCCCGCCAGGTCACAAGCTATCGCGCCCACCAGAAGCGCGAGAACGCCGCGGCGAGCGCCTCCGGCATGCGCGGATCGCTCGAGCAGATGATGTCGCAGCTCAAGACGGCGGGCCGCAAGGATTTCCCGCTGATCATCAAGGCTGACGTCCAGGGCTCGCTGGAAGCCATCCTCGGCTCCCTGGAGAAGCTCGGCACCGACGAAGTGGCCGCGCGCATCCTTCATGCGGGCGTCGGCGGCATCAGCGAATCCGACGTCACGCTGGCTGAAGGTTTCAACGCCGCGATCATCGGCTTCAGCGTTCGCGCCAACAAGGAGGCCGCGGCTGCGGCCAAGCGCAACGGCATCGAGATCCGCTACTACAACATCATCTATGACCTCGTGGACGACGTAAAGAAGGCGATGAGCGGATTGCTCGCGCCGACGCTGCGCGAAACCATGCTGGGCAACGCCGAGATTCTGGAGGTGTTCAACATTTCCAAGGTCGGCAAGGTGGCCGGTTGCCGCGTGACCGACGGCAATGTGGAACGCGGCGCCCATGTCCGCCTGATCCGCGACAACGTCGTGGTGCACGAAGGCAAGCTGTCGACGCTGAAGCGTTTCAAGGACGAGGTGAAGGAAGTCCAGTCGGGACAGGAGTGCGGCATGGCGTTCGAGAGTTACGGCGACATGCGCGTCGGCGACGTTATCGAGTGCTACCGCGTGGAGACCATCCAGCGCTCGCTGTGAGTCCAAATCTCACAAGAGCGTCGGATCAACTCGAATGCGACGTCATGCCCGGCTTCGTCCGGGCATGCGCGTCTTGAGAAACTCTACAGGAAGAAAAAGACGTGGATGTCCGGGACAGGCCCGGCCATGACGAGTGTTTTCGAAGGACGTTCATGCCGCGTCGTCACCAGCCAGAGAAACATCCCGGCGGCTCGCACCGCCAGTTGCGCGTCGCGGAAACCGTGCGTCACGCGATCGCGGATATCCTGGCACAGGGTCAGGTTCATGATCCCGTTCTTGAAGGACACCTTGTCACCGTGCCCGAAGTCCGCATGTCGGCCGACCTCAAGCTCGCGACAATCTACGTGATGCCGCTCGGCGGTCACGACACCGCTGACGTGATCGATGCGCTGGATCGCAACAGAAAATTCCTGCGCGGCGAAGTCGCGCGACGCGTTAACCTAAAATTTGCACCTGACATCCGCTTCCGGGTCGACGAGCGATTCGACGAAGCGGAACGTATCGAGAAGTTATTGAGAACTCCTGCGGTACAGAGAGACCTCGCACCGGATACCGACGAAAGCTGACCGATCATGACCACGCCTGACGCCGCCATCGATTCCAAAATCAGCGATTCGAACGGCGCCGACAAAAATAAATCCGCGGCCGACGATAACTTTCTCAACGCGCCGGTCCGGAAAAGACAACACAACAACCAGCCGCGCCGCGACAAGCGTGACGTCCATGGCTGGGTTGCGCTCGACAAGCCGGTCGGCATGACCTCGACCCAGGCGGTCGCGGTGGTGAAGCGGCTGTTCTCCGCCAAGCGCGCCGGCCATGCCGGGACGCTCGATCCGCTCGCCTCCGGCGGGCTCCCGATCGCGCTCGGCGAGGCCACCAAGACGGTGCCGTTCGTGATGGACGGCCGCAAGCGCTACCGCTTCACGGTGGCCTGGGGCGAGGAACGCGACACCGACGACACCGAGGGCCGCGCGGTTGTGACCAGCGCCGCGCGTCCCACGGCGGAGGCGATCATGGCGCTGCTGCCGAGCTTCACCGGCAGGATCGAGCAAATCCCCCCGCAATATTCGGCGGTGAAGATCCAGGGCGAGCGCGCCTACGATCTGGCGCGCGACGGCGAGGTCGTGCCGCTGGCGCCCCGCCCGGTCGAGATACACCATTTAAACCTTGCCGATCATCAGGATAGCGGACATTCGGTGTTCGAGGCAGAATGCGGCAAGGGGACCTATGTCCGCGCGCTCGCCCGCGACATGGGGCGGCTGCTGGGCTGCTACGGCCATATCTGCGCGCTGCGCCGGACGCTGGTCGGCCCGTTCGACGAGACGAGCATGATTCCGCTGGAACATCTGCAGGCTTTGTGCGATAGAGCCGCGTCTGGCGAGGGAAACCTCGCCGACGCGCTTTTGCCCGTTGAGACCGCGCTGGACGACATCCCGGCACTGGCCGTCACACGGGCGGATGCGGCAAGGCTCCATCGGGGCCAGGCCGTTTTGTTGCGCGGACGGGATGCGCCCAATATGAGCGGCACAGTCTATGTCACGGTGGCGGGCCGGCTTCTGGCCCTCGCCGAGCTTGGCAATGGCGAACTCATCCCCAAGCGCGTGTTCAACCTCTCCGGACTGACCGCCAGTCCCAATCGCCAAGGATAGTTTACGATGTCGATTACCGCAGAACGCAAAGCGGAAGTCATCAAGACCAGCGCCAACAAGTCCGGTGATACCGGTTCGCCCGAGGTTCAGGTCGCGATCCTGTCGGAACGCATCGCCAACCTCACCGCGCACTTCAAGACTCACACCAAGGACAATCACTCGCGCCGCGGGTTGTTGAAGCTGGTGTCGACGCGGCGTTCGCTTCTTGACTACGTCAAGAAGAAGGACGAGGCGCGTTACAAGGCGCTGCTCGAAAAGCACGGCATCCGCCGCTGATCGATCGCTCACATGGCCCGGGCTGGCGGATGCGAAACGTCGTATCCACCACGCCCGGTGAATATCACCGCACCGGCGAGTTCGTGTCCGCCTGTGCGTTAGCCCAGCCGCATTCCGGCGGCTGGCGCAAATGGGCTTCGTGCCCAGCCGCGCGGGACGAAAGGCCGGAGGCCGGCGCCCGCACCCCGGAAGGGACGAACGCCATTTTCCACCTCGAGGCCATTTTCCACCTCGAGGCCATGGCAGGATCGCCGGACGCTGCGCTAACCGCCAGCGTCTCGCAATCTTGGCATGGTCTTATGGCATCTGGCGTCCGCCATTCCGGGATCCGATGAAAGAAGGATCCGATGTTCAATCAACACTCCGTTGAAATCGATTGGGGCGGACGTCCCCTCAAGCTTGAAACCGGCAAGATCGCGCGCCAGGCCGACGGCGCCGTGGTCGCCACGTACGGCGAGACCGTCGTGCTTGCCACCGTGGTCGCCGCCAAGTCGCCGCGCGAAGGCGTCGACTTCCTGCCGCTGACGGTCGACTACCAGGAAAAGACCTATGCGGCCGGCCGCATCCCCGGCGGTTACTTCAAGCGTGAAGGCCGTCCGACCGAGAAGGAGACGCTGGTCTCCCGCCTGATCGACCGACCGATCCGCCCGCTGTTCGCCGACGGCTGGCGCAACGAGACCCAGGTGATCGTGACCGTGCTGTCGCACGACATGGAAAACGATCCGGACATCCTGGCGATGGTCGCCGCCTCGGCCGCGCTGACGCTGTCCGGCGCGCCGTTCAAGGGCCCGATCGGCGCCGCCCGCGTCGGCTTCATCAATGATGAATACGTGCTCAACCCGACGCTCGACGAAATCGTCGACACCCAGCTCGATCTGGTTGTCGCCGGCACCGCGGACGCTGTGCTGATGGTCGAGTCCGAGGCCAAGGAGCTTTCGGAAGAAATCATGCTCAAGGCGGTGATGTTCGGCCACCGCCACTTCCAGCCGGTGATCGACGCGATCATCGAACTCGCCGAGAAGGCCGCCAAGGAGCCCCGCGAACTCAAGGTCATCGACGATACCGAGATCGAGAAGGAGATGCTCGGCCTGGTCGAGCAGGATCTGCGCGCGGCTTACGCCATTCCCGTCAAGCAGGACCGCTACGCCGCCGTCGGCAAGGTCAAGGAGAAGGCGCTTCTTCACTTCTTCCCGGAAGGCCAGGAGCCGAAATACGACAAGCTGCGCGTCGCCGGCGTGTTCAAGGAGCTCGAGGCCAAGATCGTTCGCTGGAACATCCTCGACACCGGCAAGCGCATCGACGGCCGCGACGTCAAGACCGTGCGCAATATCGTCGCCGAAGCCGGCGTGCTGCCGCGCGCCCACGGTTCGGCGCTGTTCACCCGCGGCGAGACCCAGGCGATGGTGGTGACCACGCTCGGCACCGGCGAGGACGAGCAGTATATCGATTCGCTGGCCGGGACGTACAAGGAGACGTTCCTCCTGCACTACAACTTCCCGCCCTATTCGGTCGGCGAGACCGGCCGCCTCGGCGGCGCCAAGCGCCGCGAGATCGGCCACGGCAAGCTGGCGTGGCGCGCAATCCGTCCGGTGCTGCCGCCGCATCACGAGTTTCCCTACACGATCCGCGTCGTCTCGGAGATCACCGAGTCGAACGGCTCGTCCTCGATGGCGTCGGTGTGCGGCGCCTCGCTGTCGCTGATGGACGCCGGCGTTC
Source organism: Nitrobacter winogradskyi (assembly GCF_006539545.1). GTDB lineage: Bacteria > Pseudomonadota > Alphaproteobacteria > Rhizobiales > Xanthobacteraceae > Nitrobacter > Nitrobacter winogradskyi_A. The sequence goes on along the minus strand of NZ_BJNF01000086.1, from coordinate 14,732 downwards.
CCTTGAAGCGGCCGACCGCGGGCATCGCGATGGGACTGATCCTGGAAGGCAGCCGCTACGCCGTGCTGTCCGACATCCTCGGCGACGAGGACCATCTCGGCGACATGGACTTCAAGGTGGCCGGCACGGAAGCCGGCATCACCTCGCTGCAGATGGACATCAAGATCGCCGGCATCACCGAGGAGATCATGAAAGTCGCGCTCGGCCAGGCCAAGGACGGCCGCATCCATATTCTGGGTGAAATGTCCAAGGCGCTCGATCGCGCTCGCGCCGAACTCGGCGAACACGCGCCTCGGATCGAGACCTTCAAGATCCCGACCGAAAAGATCCGGGAAGTGATCGGCACTGGCGGCAAGGTGATCCGCGAGATCGTCGAGAAGACCGGCGCCAAGGTCAACATCGAGGACGACGGCACCGTCAAGGTCGCCTCGAGCGACGGCGAATCGATCAAGGCCGCGATCAAGTGGATCAAGTCGATCGCCTCCGATCCCGAGGTCGGCGAGATCTACGAAGGAACGGTGGTCAAGGTGATGGAGTTCGGCGCCTTTGTGAACTTCTTTGGCGCGAAGGACGGCCTCGTTCACATCAGCCAGCTCGCCGCCGGCCGCGTGCAGAAGACCTCCGACGTCGTCAAGGAAGGCGCCAAGGTCAAGGTCAAGCTGCTCGGCTTCGACGACCGCGGCAAGACCCGGCTGTCAATGAAGGTGGTCGACCAGGAAACCGGCGAGGACCTCGAAGCCAAGCAGAAAGCCGAAAGCGACGCGCCGCGGGAAGCAGCAGGCGAGTAAGTATGTAGCGTTTTCGAGCGAAGCATGTCCCCGGGCTTGACGATGGAATCCGGTTCGCGCGAAGAAACGCGTCAAAGCACAAAGCATAGAATCAGGTGCAGTCACAAAATGACCAAGGGGCGGCTTCGAGCCGCCCTTTTTTATTGTGTTCGTTTCGTTGGAGCCGCGCGTCGGCGAACGTGCTTCACCAGACGCGGCGATCTCCCTCCCTCACGAGCGGACGACTCAAGAGTGGTTCGCCGCAATACATCCCTTCACAACCTCGCCCAACGCCGCGAAATCGGCCCTGCGCGGCGACGTCTTGCGAAACGCCAGCCCGATGCAACGGCCGGGCTGCGGATCCTGAAGCCGCAGAATCTTGACGCGCTCGTCGCGCGCCTCGACATCGGCGGCGATCTGCGGGATCAGCGTCAGACCGTAGCCGCCGGCCACCATCTGCATCACCGTGGCAAGGCTGGACGCGCCGAACGTCATGCCGGTCGCGCCGGGCGATGGTCCCCGCGGAATCGTGGCGCAGAACGCGAGAGCCTGATCGCGCAGGCAGTGGCCATCCTCCAGCAGGATCAGCCGCGTTTGATCGATGTCGCGCGCCGCCACGCGGCGTCCGCGAGGCCGAGGATCGCTCGCCGGCACCGCGAGCAGGAACAGATCGTTGAACAGCTCAAGCGTATCGATATCGGGCTCGCCGAGTGGCAGCGCCAGCATGGCGGCGTCGAGCATGCCGCCCTTGACCTCCTCGACCAGCAGCCGGGTCTGCGTCTCGCGCAATTCCAGTTCGAGCTCCGGAAATTGCGACTGAAGCGCCGGCAGGATGCGCGGCAGCAGATACGGCGCGAGCGACGGAATAATGCCGAGGGTCAGGCGTCCTGTCAGAGGGCGGCCGCGATGGCGGGCGAAATCGACGAGATCGCGCGCTGAGGCCAGCACGTCCTCGGCGCGGCGGGAAATCTCGCGGCCGATTTCGGTCAGCATCACCTCGCCCGGCCGCCGTTCCACCAGCGTCACGCCAAGAAACTGTTCCAGTTCCCGGATCTGCATCGACAGCGCCGGCTGGGTGATGGCGCACGCCTCGGCTGCGCGCCCGAAATGACCGTGGCGGGCGAGCGCGGCGAGGTAGCGGAGTTGTCTGAGGGTCACCATCTTCGATCAGATATGCTTATCGCGCTATGAAGACAAATCGAATGGACCTTATCAAGGATCTCCCCCACACTTAGCTAATCCTCATGTTGCCGGAGGATCCGCGGCCTCGGCTGATCCGAACCCTATCGACGACCGACGCCGGAGCGCCGGACAGAAGCGAGCTTAGCTCCGCGTCGATCACTTCCTCGGTAATCCGCGGCTTCGGAATGGCGCTGGCGGCCGACCGGCAACGCGACAGCACAGCATCGGAGACAATCATGGACGCAAAGACGAACGATAAAAGAGCTGGCGAATGCCCGTTTGCGAGCGGTCGCGGACACAAGAATCGCGACTGGTGGCCTGAGCAGCTCGATGTTCAGGTCCTGCATCAGAAATCAAACCTGTCCAACCCGATGGGCCGGGACTTCGACTACGCCAGCGAGTTCGCAAGCCTCGACCTGAACGCTGTCATCGCCGATCTGAAAGCGCTGATGACGGATTCGCAGGACTGGTGGCCGGCCGATTTCGGCCACTACGGCGGACTGATGGTCCGCATGGCGTGGCATAGCGCGGGCACCTATCGCATCACCGACGGCCGCGGCGGCGCCGGCGGCGGCCAGCAGCGCTTCGCGCCGCTGAACTCATGGCCGGACAACGTGCTGCTCGACCGGGCGCGCCGCCTGTTGTGGCCGATCAAGCAGAAGTACGGCCGCAAGATTTCCTGGGCTGACCTTTATGTCCTCGCAGGCAATGCCGCGCTGGAATCGATGGGTTTCAAGACCTTGGGTTTCGCCGGCGGCCGTGTCGACGAATGGGAGCCGCAAGAATTGTTCTGGGGTCCGGAAGGTACCTGGCTCGGCGACGAGCGCTACAGCGGCGAACGTGAGCTGGCGGAGCCGCTCGCCGCGGTGCAGATGGGCCTGATCTACGTCAATCCGGAAGGGCCGAACGGCCAACCGGACCCGCTCGCAGCCGCCAAGGATATCCGCGAGACATTTCTCCGCATGGCGATGAATGACGAAGAAACCGTCGCGCTGATCGCGGGCGGCCATACCTTCGGCAAGACCCACGGCGCCGGCGATGCGTCGCTGGTTGGGCCGGTCCCGGACTCCGCCCCGATCGAGGATCAGGGTCTCGGCTGGAAGGGCCGGTTAGGCACGGGCAAGGGGGCTGACGCCATCGGCAGCGGCCTGGAGGTGACCTGGACCCAGACCCCGACCAGGTGGGACAACAACTTCTTCGATACGCTGTTCGGGTTCGAATGGGAGCTGACCAAGAGCCCGGCCGGCGCTCACCAATGGAGGGCGAAGGACGCCCCGGCCATCACCCCGGATCCCTTCGACCCGTCGAAGAAGCATGTGCCGACCATGCTGACCACGGATCTGTCGCTGCGCTTTGATCCCATCTACGGAGAGATATCAAAGCGCTTCCTTGAGAATCCCGACCAGTTCGCGGACGCCTTCGCCCGCGCATGGTTCAAGCTCACCCATCGCGACATGGGACCGCGCGACCGTTATCTCGGTCCCCTGGTACCGAAGGAAATACTGATCTGGCAGGATCCGATCCCGGTCGTGGACCATGAACTGATCGATGACCATGACATCGCCGACCTGAAGGCCACGATCCTCGCCTCCGGCTGCACCGTCGCGCAGCTGGTTTCGACCGCCTGGGCTTCGGCCTCCACCTTCCGCGGCTCCGACAAGCGCGGCGGCGCCAATGGGGCGCGCATCCGGCTTGCCCCCCAGAAGGATTGGGAGATCAATCAGCCGATCCAGCTGAAAGCGGTGCTGGCGAAGCTCGAAGAGATCCAGGCCGAATTCAACGGCGCGCGGACCAGCGGCAAAAAGGTCTCGCTCGCCGACCTGATCGTGCTCGGCGGATCGGCCGCGGTCGAGAAGGCGGCCAGAGACGCCGGGATCGACTTGAAGGTGCCGTTCACGCCCGGACGCATGGATGCGTCACAGGACCAGACCGACGTGGAGTCCTTCGCACCGCTGGAGCCGCGCGCGGATGGCTTCCGCAACTACATCAGCGACAGGCACCAGTTCATGGCGCCCGAGGAAGCGCTGGTGGATCGCGCGCAACTGCTGAACCTGACCGGACCGGAGATGACGCTTCTCGTCGGCGGCCTGCGCGTGCTGGGCGCCAATGCCGCAGACTCAAAGCACGGTGTCTTCACCACCCGGCCGGGCAAGCTGACGAACGACTTCTTCGTCAACCTGCTCACCATGGATACCGAGTGGCAACCGGTCGCCGGTCAAGACGGCGTTTACGAAGGCCGCGACCGCAAGACCGGCACGCTGAAGTGGACGGGCACGCGCGTCGATCTGATCTTCGGCTCGCACTCCCAGCTCCGCGCGTTCGCGGAAGTCTATGCATGCGCCGATTCCGGGGAGAAGTTCGCAAATGACTTCGCCGCCGCATGGGCCAAGGTCATGAACGCCGATCGCTTCGATCTCAAGGCCTGATCGCGACAACACACCTCAACCAAAGCCCCTGCGATTTCCCGCAGGGGCTTTTTATTATAGCGGTATGGCCATCCCCTCCTGTTTATGCGGGACCGCCTGACGAAAGGACCGCTGTTCGATGATGAAACTCTACTGGTCGCCGCGCTCGCGCTCGTTCACCGCGCTCTGGCTGATGGAGGAAAGCGGTCAACCCTATGAGCGGACTCTGATCGACATCTCCACCGGCGCGCAGAAGACACCGGAATTTCTCGCCATCAACCCGATGGGCAAGGTGCCCGCGCTGACCGACGGTGACATCGCGATCGCCGAAGCGGCGGCGATCTGCGCCTACGTCGCCGAGCGTTTCCCGGATGCGAAGCTGGCCCCGCCCCTCGGGGATGCGCGCCGGGCAAAATATCTGCAATGGCTGTTCTTCGGACCGAGCTGCATTGAACCGGCGCTGCTCCAGATCTTCGCCAAGCTCCAGGTGCCATCGAGCACGGCCGCATGGGGGGACGCCACGCAGGTGTTCGACGTGCTCGACAAGGCCGTGGAAAAGGGGCCGTGGATTCTCGGCGACGACTTCTCCGCCGCCGACATCGTGATCGGCTCCGGACTGAACTTTGCGATCCGCCAGTTCAAGATGGTGCCGCCGCGGCCAGCTTTCGATCGCTACATCGACCGTTGCGTGGCGCGGCCGGCGTTTCAACGCGCGGAGAAAATCGCGGCAGGCTGATACAGCCTCACCGCGGAAGAGGACGACTGCCGCGCGCTGCTTCTATAGCGTTTTCGAGCGAAGCATGTCCTCGGGCTTGAGCCCTAAGGATGGAATCCGGTTCGCGTGAAGAAAACCCGTCAAATGAAAAAGATAAAGTCTTTCACCGTCTCCACGGAACGGTGAAAGACTCCAGGACCTACTTCGCCGCGTCGTTCGGCGCGCCGTTGCTCATGCCTTCGCTGCGCAACGCGTCGGGCTGCGGCATCGCGATGATGTTGTAGCCGGAATCGACGAAGTGAATCTCGCCGGTGACTCCGCCGGACAGATCCGACAATAAATAAAGCCCGGCGCCGCCGAGTTCGTCGAGACTGACGCCGCGTCCCCGCGGCGAATGTTTCTGCTGGAACGCGAACATGAAGCGCGCATCGCCGATGCCGGCGCCGGCCAGCGTGCGGATCGGGCCGGCCGAAATGGCATTGACGCGAATGTTCCGCGCGCCGAAATCGACTGCCAGATAGCGCACCGATGCTTCCAGCCCCGCCTTAGCCACGCCCATCACATTGTAGTTCGGCATCGCGCGGTCGCCGCCATTATAGGTCAGCGTGAGCATGCTGCCGCCATCCGCCATCAGGGCGGCGGCGCGCTTGGCCGCCTCGGTGAAGGCGAAGCACGAGATCAGCATGGTGCGCGCGAAATTCTCGCGCGTCGTGTCGGCATAACGGCCGTTGAGTTCGCTCTTGTCGGAGAACGCGATGGCATGGACCAGGAAATCCATCTTGCCCCAGGCCTTGCCGATATCGGCGAACACCTTGTCGACAGAAGCGATGTCCTCGACGTCGCACGGCAGCACCATTTTGCTGCCAACCGATTCGGCGAGCGGCCGCACCCGCTTGGCCAGCGCCTCGCCCTGATAGGTGAAGGCCAACTCCGCGCCGTGGGCGGCCAGCGTCTTGGCGATGCCCCAGGTGATCGAGTGGTCGTTGGCGACGCCCATGATCAGGCCGCGCTTGCCTTGCATCAGGTGTGTCATGTGGAAACTCCGTCATGCCCGGCCCCGTGCCGGGCATCCACGCCTTGACGACGTGGACAGGTTGGAAGGTTGGGATGGCCTAGTGATCCGCGCAAAACACGCTTCGCGCCTAGCCCGGTCCTGACAAATGGGTACTGTGACCGCCGCCGGTCTTGCGAGCAGCCGCTACAAATCAGGCATCCAGTCGTTTGAAAACCAGCGTGGCATTGGTTCCGCCGAAGCCGAACGAATTCGACATCACCGTGCCAATTCTGGCGTCGTCGATACGCTTACGCACGATCGGCATATCCGCGAACACCGGATCGAGTTCGGTGATGTTGGCGCTTTCGCAAATGAAGCCGTTGTTCATCATCAGAAGCGAGTAGATCGCTTCCTGTACGCCGGTCGCGCCGAGCGAATGCCCCGTCAGCGATTTGGTGGCGGAGATCGGCGGACACTTGTCGCCGACGCCGAACACCTTGCGGATCGCCTCGATCTCCGGCGGATCGCCGGCCGGCGTCGAGGTCGCGTGCGGATTGATGTAGTCGACCTTGGTTTTCACCGTCGACAGCGCCATCCTCATGCAGCGCTCGGCGCCTTCGCCCGACGGCGCGACCATGTCGTAGCCGTCCGACGTCGCGCCATAGCCGACCACTTCGCCGTAGATGCGCGCCCCGCGAGCCTTCGCGTGTTCGAGTTCTTCCAGCACCACGACGCCGGCGCCGCCGGCGATCACGAAGCCGTCGCGACTGACGTCATAGGCACGCGAGGCGGTCGCCGGCGTATCGTTGTATTTCGAGGACATCGCGCCCATGGCGTCGAACAGCACCGAGAGCGACCAGTCGAGTTCCTCGCAGCCACCGGCGAAAATGATGTCCTGCTTGCCGATCTGAATGGTCTCATAGGCATTGCCGATGCAGTGGTTGGAGGTCGCGCAGGCCGACGAGATCGAATAGTTGACGCCCTTGATCTTGAACCAGGTGGCGAGCGTCGCCGATGCGGTGGACGACATCGCCTTCGGCACCGCGAACGGGCCGACGCGCTTGGGCCCCTTGCTGCGGGTGATGTCGGCCGCTTCCACGATCGTGCGCGCGGACGGACCGCCGGAGCCCATGATGATCCCGGTACGTTCGTTGGAGATCTCGTTAGGCTCAAGACCCGAATCGCGGATCGCCTGCTCCATGGCCACGTGATTCCACGCCGCGCCCTCGGCCAGAAAGCGCATCGCGCGGCGATCGACCACGTCGGCCGGATTCAACGTCGGCGCGCCCTGCACCTGAGAGCGGAAGCCGAGTTCGGCATACTTCTCCGCGCGCGTGATGCCGGACTTGGCCTCGAAGAGACTGGACAGCACTTCCTGCGTGCTGTTTCCGATGGATGAGACGATGCCCATCCCCGTGACGACCACCCGCTTCATGATCTCCTCGCACCAAAGTCATGTTGTCTCATGAAGCGTCCTCGTCAAAAAATCGCAAGCTGAACCATCCGGCGGCCCCGGCTGTCAGGCCCCCGACTCTGCATCCTGCTTGAACAGACCGACCTTCAGGTCTTTCGCGCGGTAAATAATATCATCGTCGGCGGAAAGCCACCCGTCCGCGATCCCGAGCACCAGCTTCGAGCGCATCACCCGCTTGATGTCGACATTATATACGACCTTGCGAACGGGCGGCAGCACCTGACCGGTGAACTTCAACTCGCCGAGACCGAGCGCTCGGCCCCGGCCCGCGCCCCCGGTCCAGCCGAGAAAAAATCCGACCATCTGCCATAGCGCATCGAGCCCGAGGCAGCCGGGCATCACCGGATCGCCCTTGAAATGGCAGCCGAAGAACCAGAGGTCGGGTTTGACGTCGAGTTCGGCGCGGATCAATCCTTTTCCGAACTCCCCGCCATCCTCCGTTATTTCGGTGATACGATCGAACATCAGCATCGGCGGCAACGGCAACTGGGCGTTTCCCGGCCCGAACAGTTCCCCCCGGCCGCACGCCAGCAAACCTTCATAATCATAGCTGCTGCGCCGGTCCTGCATGCTGCGTGGCCTTTCTCTCTGTTGGGCAATGGATGATTGGAAAGGCGCACGAGACGTGGGTGCACCTCGGTCGGACACCGATCCCGGGATCCTCGCCTTCGTGGCTCTCTAACACAGGGTCGGAAGGGGGCAAAGAGCACCCGTGGCCGCGGATCGCCGGATGCAAGCCGTTGTTTCGGGGGGAGCGAGCCAACCGCGCGCGGATTCGCCGGCCGATAGCCCACCGATCGAGAGAGGCGGTTTACAGGATCGCGAGCCTCCGCCCGGATTTGCGATCCGGCTTGCGGGGTGTATGTTCATTGGCGCCGTTTGCCCGCTTCCGCGCATCACTTTGCCCCCAAGGCGGATCCGGCACCAGTTTTGAGCCATTCTAGTTGCGAAAAACTTGCATCTGAACGCCTTTGTTCCTATAGTTCGAAATAGTTGGTTCCTGTGGGGACTGTTGACGGCTGGATAAGAGCTTCGAATGCCTGGCGTGAGTACAAGCGAGAACATCGTGGTTGTGACCGAGGAGGACCGTGATATCGCGGCGATCAGTCACGGACGGCAGCCGACTTTGACGGGCTGCCCTTGGCACGACGTCAACGAAATGCTGCAATCGGTCGGGCTGCGGCCGACGCGGCAGCGCATGGCGCTGGGCTGGCTGCTGTTCGGCAAGGGCGCGCGCCACCTCACGGCGGAAATGCTTTACGAAGAAGCCACCCTCGCCAAGGTTCCGGTTTCGCTGGCCACCGTCTACAATACGCTCAATCAGTTGACCGATGCCGGATTGCTGCGTCAGGTCAGCGTCGACGGCACCAAGACGTATTTCGATACCAACGTCACCGCCCACCACCACTTTTACCTCGAAAACAATCACGAGCTGGTGGACATTCCCGATCCGCATCTGGTGCTGCAGAAGATGCCGAACGTGCCGGAAGGCTACGAGATCAGCCGCATCGATATGGTCGTGCGCCTGCGCAAGAAGCGCTGAACCGCCACACGGTCGCGTTCGCATTGCCCGGCCCTGCGCCGGGCATTTGTTTTTATGAGAGGTGCGTTTTTTCAGAAGCGCCTGGAGCGTTTCGAGCCAGGCATGTCCGCGATGGTGCCCGGGGACAAGGATCCGCGCGAAGAAGCGCGTCGAATCAAGATCATAGAGCCTCGCGCCGAATTCTGTCGGAAGCGGAAAGGCTCCCCGGCAATTCCGGCGGACAGGACCCACCGACGATCAGTTGACCTTCTCGTCGGCGTAAACGCCCCAGAGCCGCTGCTGCTCGATCCAGCCGTCGAAGCCGTCTCCCATGACATGGCACCATCCTGCGGCGCAACGCTTGACCTGCGTTACGACGCCGGCCTGCAAGCGGGCGACCACATTGCCTTGAACATCAGCGCGATCATACAACGGTGCGAAGTCGTCTTTCGCCTTCATCGTAACGACTGCGGTGCGGCGGCCTGACAGCAGCGAGTGATAGACCCAACCCTCGGCGCCCTCGGAATCCCGGATGCGGCGCCAGTTCTCGAATTCCGCGGTGATTTCGACGGGAAGGCCGGCCTTGGTATAGACCCAGGCGACGTCGTTATCCTTGGTCGGGCCCGCGCGGACGTTCACATGGTCGGACTTCAGACTCACATAGCGCGGAACCGGCAGACCGCTGGTGGACAGCGCGGAATCCTTGGCGTCGGCGGTCGTTTCGATCGCAACCGCACCCAGCGTCGCGGCTGCGAACACCATGGAAAGAGCGCGCCATTTCACCATCATCACCTGCCCCCGAGAAGCTCACCACGCCGCCAGATCCGGCCGGCCCGCCCTCCGGACCCCGTCTTGCCTTGGCACGACCTTCTGCTAGAGAGGACCAGACCCAGGATGACCGGGGCACGCCCGGGAAAATGCACGTAAGATGCGAGGAACCCGGGATACCAGGGCGACGCCGATATCAGCCAGCAGCCGCAGTTTCGACCGTGTGGGTTAACAGGGACTGAATGCTATCGCATTTTCGCCACAGGCCGTTTCCCGGATTTGGACGCACCCGGCGTAACGGCGTCACTTCGTTTCTCATCAAGGGGTTGCCGCAGCGGTCTGCGAACTTCGAAACCGGAAACTAGAGAGCACCCAATGTCGATCAAGAAGAAGCCTCTGGTTGTGATCACGCGCAAGCTGCCCGACTCGGTCGAGACCCGAATGCGCGAACTGTTCGATGCGCGACTCAATCTCGACGACCGGCCGATGACACCCGACCAGCTGATCGACGCCGTCCGTACCGCCGACATCCTGGTTACGACGGTGACAGACCATATCAACGCGGCGGTGTTGAAACAGCCGGACTGCAAGCTGAAGCTGATCGCGCAGTTCGGCAACGGCGTCGACAACATCGATGTCGTCGCGGCGCACGAGCGCGGCATCACCGTCACCAACACGCCGAACGTTCTCACCGAAGATACCGCCGACATGACCATGGCGCTGATCCTCGCGGTGCCGCGCCGTTTCATTGAGGGCGCGGCGCTGCTGACGGCGGGCGGTGACTGGCCGGGCTGGTCGCCAACCTGGATGCTGGGCCGGCGTCTTGGCGGCAAGCGGCTCGGCATCATCGGCATGGGCCGCATCGGCCAGGCCGTGGCGCGCCGGGCTCACGCCTTCGGTCTGCAGATCCACTACCATAACCGCAAGCCCGTTGCGCCGAAGATCGCCGACGAGCTCGGCGCCACCTATTGGGATTCGCTCGATCAGATGCTGGCGCGGATGGACATCATCTCGGTGAACTGTCCGCATACCCCGGCCACCTTCCATCTGCTGTCGGCGCGCCGCCTCAAGCTGATCCGCAAGGACGCCTATATCGTCAACACCGCGCGAGGCACGGTCATCGACGAGGACACGCTGACCAAGCTGATCGAAGCCGGTGAGATCGCGGGCGCCGCGCTTGACGTGTTCGAGCACGAACCGGCGGTCAACCCGAGACTGGTCCGCCTTGCCAAGGCCGGCAAGGTCGTGCTGCTGCCGCATATGGGGTCGGCCACCATCGAGGGCCGCGTCGAGATGGGCGAGAAGGTCATCATCAACATCCGCACCTTCCTCGACAACCACAAGCCGCCGGACCGCGTGCTGCCGAGCATGTTGTAACTAGAGCGTTTTCAAGCGAAGTGGATACCGGTTCGCGTGAAGAAAACGCGTCAAAACAGCAATCCAGAGCTTCGCTTCTGATTCAATCAGAAGCGATAATGCTCCATGGTCCCGGCCATCCACGCCTTGCTCAGGATTAATGATTGAGTAAGGAAGACGTGGATGCCCGGTATAAAGCCGGGCATGACGGATATGGATCAGATTCCCCGATCCTCATCTTGAGGTCAGCGACAGCCGCTTAAATCGGTGATGGTCGGATGATCGCCGTTGAGCGGATTTGACGGATCGCGCCTGTAATTCAGCGTCTCGAACCGCATTGCGCGCGCATCCACCATCAATAGGCGTCCGACCAGCCCCTCGCCGAATCCGACGATCTCGCGAATCACCTCCAACGCCGCCATCGAGCCGAGCACGCCGGCCAGCGCGCCGAGAATGCCCGCCTGCTGGCAGCTCGGCACCGTGCCCTCCGGCGGCGGTTCGGGGAACAGGCAACGGTAGGTCGGGTTGAACGCGCCGTCGGCGTTTCTCTCGTGCGCGCGGATCGTCGTCAGCGATCCGTCGAACACCCCGAGCGCGGCGGTCACCAGCGGCTTCTTCGCCAGAAAGCACGCATCCGCCACCAGATAGCGGGTGGCGAAATTATCCGAGCCCTCGGCGACGATGTCATAGTCCGCCAAAAGCGCCATCGCGTTCGACGCATCCAGCCGCATATGGTGCGCGCGGAACGCGACATGCGGGTTGAGCGCGCGGATCTTGTCCGCGGCGCTCTCGACCTTGGGACTGCCGATATCCGGCGTCGCATGAATGATCTGGCGTTGCAGGTTCGACAGCGTCACGATGTCGTCATCGATGACGCCGAGCGTCCCCACGCCAGCGGCCGCCAGATACATCAGCGCCGGCGCGCCGAGACCTCCCGCTCCGATCATCAGCACGCGCGCATTACGCAGCGCGTTCTGGCCCGGACCGCCGACCTCGCGCATCACGATGTGCCGGGAATAGCGTTCAAGTTCGTCGGCGCTCAGCATGGTCCTGCCGTTCTCTCCGTCGATCAAATGCGGCACGCAGACCACAACCCCGATGGCCGCTGTTGCCGGCCCAGCAGATGTGTTTCAATAGCGCCGTTTCAACGGAGACGAAAGCTGCCATGCGAGCGATGATCGCCGCGGCGTTGATGATCGTGGCCACCACGATGTACGCCCAGGCGCAACCCGGCGACACCATCGGACGCGCGAGAAGCAAACCGGAAGCCGCCGTCCCCCCGCCGGCGCAAACTCCGGCCGATACCGTAAGGGCGATGGCGCCAGCGGCGCGGCAGGCGCTTCAGTCCGACCTGGCATGGACCGGTCACTACAACGGCCTCATCAATGGCGAGGTCGGCGACCGGCTGATTGCTGCGATCAAGGCATTTCAGAAGGACCAGGCCGGCAAGCAGACCGGCGTGCTCAACCCGCAGGAACGCGACGTTCTCACTGCTGCCGCGCGGAAGGCGCGGGTGAATGTCGGCTGGAAGATCACGACCGACGCGGCGACCGGCGTCCGGCTGGGCCTGCCCATGAGGCTGACGCCGCAGCAATCGAGCGCAGGCGACGGCACGACATGGAGTTCCTCCACCGGCACCATCCAGATCAGCGTGACCCGCCGCAAGGAAGCCGGCCTCACAACCGCCAGGCTTGCCGATCACGAACGCAGGCAACCCCCCGGCCGCAAGGTTACCTACAGCGCCGTCAAACCGGATGTCTTCGTGCTGTCGGGCACACAGGGCCTGAAGAAATTCTACATGCGCGGCCAGCTCCGCGACAGCGAAGCCCGCATCCTGACCATTCTCTACGATCAGGCCACCGAAGGCGTCATGGAGCCCGTGGTGATCGCGATGTCGAGCGCATTCGATCCGTTTCCGACGAACGGTCCGCCGCCGCGCAAGCTCGTGGAATATGCAAGCGGGGTGATCGTGAGCAAAGACGGCACGATCCTGACCGGTCACGACGCCACCGACGGATGCCGGTCGATCGTCGTCACGGGCCATGGCTACGCCGACAGGATCGCCAGCGACAAGGATCACGGCCTCGCGCTGCTGCGCGTCTACGGCGCGCACGGGTTGCAGCCGATCGCGCTCGGCCCCGATGCCAAAGGCGGCGTCGATCTGGTCGGCATCACCGATCCGCAAAACCAGGGCGGCGGCTCGGCCGTCAGTCGCGTCAAGGCCTCGGTGGCGCAGGGCGGCGGCGGCGAATCGATGCTGACGCCGGCGCCCGCATCAGGCTTTTCCGGCGCGGCGGCGCTCGATGCAAACGGACAGCTCGCAGGACTTGCGCTCCTGAAGCCTGCGGACATCGCCGGCCTTTCGGGTGCGGCGCCTTCCGCGCAGGCCATGCTGGCTCCAGCGGAAGCCCTGCGCGCTTTTCTGAAAGCCAACGATGTGGATCCGTTCGATGGATCGTTTGATGCGGAGGCCACCGTGGTTCGCGTCATCTGCGTGCGGAGATAAACCGGCTCGCTATAGCGTTTTCCGGCTAAGTGGAATCCGGTTAGCCGTAAGAAAACACGTTCAATCAAAAACTTGCGCGTATTCTGATCGCAAAACCGGTATCCACTTTTGCGGAATACGCGCTAAGCCGGTTTACGTCTGGCAGACCGGACACCAGAACGTCGAGCGTCCGTTCTGGGTGAATCGCTTCACGGTGCCTTTGCATGCCGGCGTCCGGCATTTGTCGCCCTCGCGGTCATAGACCCGAAACGAGTGCTGGAAGTAGCCGAGTTCGCCCGTGGTCTGTCGATGATCGCGAAGCGAGGAACCTCCCGCCTCGATCGCCTGATTGAGCACGTCGCGAATGGCCGCGGCCAGTCGTTCGGCGCGCTCGGACGGCGCACCGGTTTTCAGGGCGAGCGTTGCGGCGAGACGGCGCGGCGACAACCGCGCGCGAAACAGCGCCTCGCAGACATAGATGTTGCCGAGCCCCGCGACCACGCGCTGATCGAGCAGCACGGCCTTGAGACTGGTCTTCCTGTTGCGGCAGCCGTGCGCCAGCATGGCCGCGTCGAATTCGTTGCCGAGCGGCTCAGGCCCGAGTCCTTTCAGCAGCGGCTCATCGCCAAGCGCCTCGCGGGCGACAATCTTCATGTACCCGAAACGGCGCGGATCGTTGAACACGATCTCGGCGCCGGAGGACATCGTAAAACGCACATGATCGTGGGCACGGCCCTCGTCGCGCGGATGATGGAAATCGCCTGGAGACATAACACCTGCCGCATCGATCACGCGGAACGAGCCGGACATGCCCAGATGCATCAGCAGCACATCGCCGGATGCGAGGTCCGCCAGCAGGTACTTTGCGCGCCGCCCGAGCCCGGTCACCGCCTGACCCTCCAGTCGGGCGACAAAATCGGTCTGGAACGGAAACCGCAGATCCTTGCGCCGGGTCTCGGCGCGGACGATGGTCGCGCCCTCCATCGCCGGCTGCAAGCCGCGACGCACGGTTTCGACTTCAGGCAGCTCGGGCATTGGCCTACTGCTTCAATGACTCAGCTCTT
>NZ_BJNF01000085.1 GCF_006539545.1 Nitrobacter winogradskyi | reverse complement strand
GAGGCCGTAGAGCGGGTTGTGGTGAATGAAGGTCCGCATCGGCCAGAAGAACGGCACCGGCTCACCCGCCACATAGGCGGTCGAGCGCACCCGCAGACGCCGGCCGAGGTTCAATGCATCCACCATGACCATCCTCCGATCGAAGCCAGCACTGCGGCAACGGCAGTAAGCATCAGCCCCAGGCCAGCGCCGTATGACAGATCGACCGTTCCCGCAGGACGCGGCCATTCGCGCCCGAACAGGCCGTGCTGCCATAGCAACGCGGCCGCCCAGCTCCACAGCAACCACACCGCGAGCACGACAGCCGCCAGGCCAACAGGAATCTGCTGCAACACCGCAAGCATGGCGAAGAATCCAGGGAACGGCGGCGCCGCCAGCGCCGCGAGCAGGGTCACCACCCACGCGAGGGTCAGGCGCGGAAAAGCCGGGCCGATGCGTCCACGCAGGCCGAGATAGGCCCCCCCGAAGCGGCTGCTCAGGCCGGAACCGAGAATCATCAGCACCGCGGCGGGGATCGTCATCGCCAGAGCCACGAACAGGAGGGTCTTCCCGTGCAGGCCGTGCAGCCAAGCCAGCCACACCAGCGGCCAGACCGAAGTGGCCTGCAACCGCGCCCAGATGAACACCTCCTGCACCGAAAGCAGTCGCCAAGCGTAGAGCAGCGCGGTGAACGCCGCCAATAGTTGTAGCGGAAGGATGTATTGCTCAGGCGGCGGCGCCGCCTGGTTGAGCAGCCACGCGCCCGCGGCGGGGAAAGCCAGAAGCACCGGAACACGCAGCCAGACGGGCAGCGCCTGGAGCCCGGCGTTGAACAACATGCTCAGGGGAAACAGCGGCAGAAGGATCAAGGCAAGGAGCAAAGCGATCATGGCGGTCAGACCCAACGCAGCCAGATGTTCACCCGCTTGGTCGCGCTCAGCGTGCCGCGCGCCAGTTGGGTGTAGATGTAGGACACGTAGAACTCTCGCGAAAACAGGGCGTAGAGATTGAGGTAGATGGCGTTCCACCGCGTGCCGGGCTTGCCCTCGAACTCGAGGGAGTGGGTATAGAAGGTGGCCAGCCAGGAACCGACAAGCGCGACCGTGACGAGCACCACGAGAATGTCAAAAGCCAGGACATTGATGCTCGCCGCGGCATAGATGGCGTCGCGCAACTCCTCGTCCGGGTAGAGGAAGCTCTCGAACGTATGAGCGATCAGTGTGTAGCCCACCACCACGATGAAAAAGGACAGGAGGACCATGGTCAGTGTGCGCAACGGACTCTCACTGGGCATTTTATGAATGGAAAAGAACAGTTGCGCACCGGTGACCCAGCCGAAGAACAGCAGCACCACGGAACCCTGCTTGTGGAAGAAATCCGCCGCCACCATCCCATGTGACAGACCCAGCACCAGCGCCGGCACCAATACGGTGGCGAGCGCGGCCCACAGCCATGGCACTTTCTGGACTTCGCGCAGGGGACGGCGCTCGACCACGAAGCTGTAGATATCATCGGGCGGCACGCCATCGTCGCGGCGGCTGTCGCCGATCACGTTGCCCGCGTTGAGAAACAGCGTAGCCTTGAACAGTCCATGCGCGATGAGATGATAGACGGCGAGCGAAAATGCGCCCAGCCCGCATTCCATGATCATGAAGCCCATCTGCCCCATGGTGGAATAACCCAACGATTTCTTGACGTCATTCTGCGTGAGCATCAGCGCCGAGCCGATCAGCGCCGTCACCAGCCCAACGACGAACGCCAGGTGCAGCGCGTCGGGCGCGTGAACAAACACCGGCGCGAAGCGGTTGAACAGAAATCCGCCGGCGTTGACGATGCCCGCATGCATCAGGGCCGACACCGGCGTTGGACCGTCCATCGTATAGGGCAGCCATGTATGCAGCAGGAACTGCGCCGAGCGGGCAAACGCCGCGAGCGCCAGCAACAGCGCCACCAGCGGCACCACCGCTACTCCGCCGAGCTGCATACCCGGATTGGCGGTGATCCGCGCGAACAGTTCCGGCAATTCGGCGGTGCCATAGCCATGCCACAACAGCAACGCCGCGCCCACCATCGGCAGATCGCCCACGCGATAGGTCAGGAAGGTCCACAAGGCATAGCGGCCGCTGGCCTTGCGGGTCGTATCGAAGCCGAGCAGGAAGAACAGCAGCACCCCGATCAGGAACCAGGCTGCCAGCAGCGTGAGCAGATCGGCGGCGGTCACCATCAACAGGATGACAGCCGTCATCAGGTCCAGCATGGCGAAAAACCGCACGTAGCCAGGCTCGTCGGCCATGTAGCGCACGGAGTAGACATGCACCACCAGGCTGATGGCAGATACCAGCACCGCCATCGCCACGGCGAGGTTGTCGAGCATGAGAGCCGCGGGCCCGAGCCGCGCCACTGTCACATCGCCCTGCGGGGCACGCAGCACCGCCACCAGCAAAACCACTGAGACCACGCAGGTGACAGCCGTCATCGCCACGCTGAGGCGCGCCGCCCGTGCTTGCTGACCAGATCCTGCCAGCGGGGCCACTATCGCCGATAGTACCGGGAGCGCCGGCAATACCACCAGACACCAAGAGACCCATTGATCCACGGCAACACTCCTTGTTGAATCGGGATGGCGCGATGTCGAAGCAGTCGAGAGGGCCCCCTGCTCCAGCTGGCCGGAGCAGACTGACGTGGGGCATCATATAAGGAAGTATCGAATAAGCAGAAATTTGAATTTCTTATTCAACCCCCAAAGTAAGCTAATATAGTTTGACCCTGACGCTCATTGAATCGTTTTTCAAGCAAGAGAACTACCATGGCTAAATACGTCGGACTCGATCAAGACACGCACGGGATAACCGCGCTCGGGCGAACCGTGCTCGATGCGCGCGTTTTCGGACTCATCCCTGAAACGCAGGATTGCGCGGGCTGGGACGCCGGGCAGATGCAGGCGCTGATGAGCAAAGTGAACCACCTTTGGGATCAATATGGTAACGTTCCCAGTGCGTTACCGCCAGAACTGGCCGAACGCCACGATCGCGTTTATACTGAGGCCATCGCACGCGCCAAGGCGCGCGGCTGGAACGCAGAACTGGACGACAACGATTAGCCGAAATGAACCCGCCTGCCCCCGCCGAGTTCAGATCAGGCTTTTGCACGATCAGGCTGGTGAGTTGCGGATGACGAGCGTCGCATGACGGTATGTGACGACGCGTCGCATCACCTCAAGCTGGCCAGGCCCATTCAAAGTCTGACAACGAAGGGCCCTCGTACTCAAACGGCGCGAAAGTTCCTGGATATGCTACAAGGCCACGCATCATGAGCGTTCTGAAAGTCTATGTGTATGTGATCCCGTTTCTGGTGATCTCCGCTACCATTGGCGCTGTTTTGTGGAATCGACGGAAGATCAACCGCGCCCGCGCGTCCGCCCCCAACAAAAAGCCTGAAGATGAGAGCCTTTCCGCCTCTGACTGAACTCAAAGTCCCTCACCTCTTCAGAGAAGTGGTGAATGACTTTATCTTCATGTTTTGACGCGTTTTTCCTCACGCAAACCAGATTCCATCCTCGGGTCAAGCCCGAGGACATGCTTCGCTCGAAAACGTTATAGAAGCGAAACTCTGGCAAACCGCCGAAAAAGGAACAATGTTTCCGTATTCACGCGAACCGGTATCCGGCCCCAAGTCCGATCCGGGACATTCTTCACGCGAGGGTGCTGTCTTCAGTTGCCAGATGAAATGGGTCCCGCCGCGCGTACGACGCAAGTCAAAGCGGCTCGTCAGTGCACCGTCATCCAGGCCCGCGCATCGCGTTGCGCCATGACGATCTCGGTCTCGGACATCAGCGCGGCAACTTCGCGGCGCATCGCGGCCGCTTCAGCGTGTCCCTTGAGGGCGGCAAGATTGAACCATTTATGCGCGGCCACCAGATCGACCAGACCAGCACGACCGCTCGCCCAGTACAGTCCCCGCTCGAAAAGAATATCCTGAATTGCGTCAGCGCTCACCGGCACCGCCGTCTCGAAGTCGATCTGCCCCTGAAACATCCCTCTGTTCCCCTTTTTTGCCGCCCTGCTTCGAGTGCGGCCCATCCACCTGTCAGCGCCCCGCTGGATCCAACCGCCGTTCGCCGGCGTGCCGTCCAGACACACGGATCATGAAGGTGAAATTTGAAGAGCAGTTTAAGTATCGCGATGAATCGAACGTGAACGTCATCGGCGGACAGCTATCACTTCGGATCAGAAAACCCTTATATGACAATGGTTTTCGTCATTTCACACGATTCGGTTTACTGTGAGATTTGGCAAACCGCTAACCATCGTTACAGCCCGGATCCAAGGCGCGCGAGCAAAGGCGCTATCCGGGACGATGCCGTCAGCATCATCGCGATCCGCAAGGCTTCCAGCAGCCGCTCTATTGTAAGACGGGAAATGACGACGCGAGAGCTATAGCGTCTTCGCGCGAAGAACGTCCCCGGGCTCGACCCGTGGATGGGTATACCGGTTCACGCGAAGAAGACGCGTCAAATCAAATCCGGTAGCGCGCCCCTGATTTGATCAGAAGCGAAGAAAGCTTGATAGCCGAGCCAGCGGCAGGACGAGGGCGTCGGTGAACACGTCAGGACCAACTCTCACCGCAGCCTGAGCCGCCAGTGATCGCGGACTTGGTATCCGCGCTGAAGAAGACCGGCGATGAGACTCACCGCGCTCTTCCTTCGGACCAGTTGTCGAGGAGGAACTCCGAAACAACGATCCGACCGTTTGACCTGATGTCTCGCCGACACCCTCTCTCGTCGTCGTCACCCGAACTGAAATCTGCCTGGAAGCAAACTGTCTCGGCCCCGACGACGTCACCGGCATCAAGCAGCCGGCGATTCCAAAGCGAGCTTACTTCTTCTTCTTGGCGACCTTCTTGGCGACCTTGCGGGTCTTCTTCGCAGTCTTCTTCACCGCGCTCTTCGTCTTCTTCACCTTCTTCGTCGTCTTCGCCTTGGCTTTCGCCTTCTTCGCCTTCTTGGCCATGTTGCCCTCCAGAGTGAGATGGCTTCGTCGCTGCATGCATTCGGGAATCGAAATGCACATCTTTCGAATACACCAACATCAAAAAAAAAACAGCGTCCCGCTTAAGGAAGTGTTGACATCTCACGGCGGCACGACAGTGGCGCGCGCCAAGGTTATACGGAGACTCGTGGATGGACGATGCCAGCAAGCCACGGGAAACCCAAGCAGGCGTTTTTCGTGATTTCAAATAATGGCTGCGCCGCAACGATATTCTTAATTCAACAAACGGACGGCGGATGCGCGGCACGCATCACACCGACCAGCGGCGCCACTGAAATCGATATAGATGCGGACTCCGAGTCCTGACTTTTGGCAATAAAAATATTTTCGCCGATAACTTTGAAAGCCGCCTTCGGCGTCCGCTACGACGCATGTTTTCGCGAATCTTGAAATGCGATTCGCGAAAACCGATTCAGCTTTCCTACTCCGCCGACCGCTATCAGCATGGCCGGCGTACGCTTAAGCAAACGCAGTTCAATGATGAAGCAGCTCGATGGCTGTCCCCTCGGCCCGCGCGGCGTCCGTCGAAAACCATGCACCAGACAACGAGGCAGTCGGCGCGTCGATGCCGTCAAAGCGAGGAATGCAGCCGCGCGAGTTGAACCGGCAGCCGAAGGCTACAGACCAAGCCTGGTCTTGAGCAGATCGTTCACCGCCTGCGGATTGACCTTGCCGCCGGACGCTTTCATCACCTGACCGACGAACCAGCCGATCATCTGCGGCTTGGCGCGGACCTGTGCGACCTTATCCGGGTTGGCGGCGACGATGTCGTCGACCACCTTTTCGATCGCGCCCATGTCGGTGACCTGCTTCATCCCGCGAGCCTCGACCAGCACCCGTGGATCGCCGCCTTCGGTCCAGACGATCTCGAACAGATCCTTGGCGATCTTGCCGGAGATGGTCCCCTCGCCGATCAGGTCGATGATCGCAGCGAGCTGGGACGCCGACACCGGCGACGCCGCGATGCTCACGCCCTCTTTGTTGAGGCGTCCGAACAGTTCGTTGATCACCCAGTTGGCGGCGACTTTCCCGTCGCGTCGCGCGTTCGCAAGACCGGCCAGGACCGACTCGTAGAAGTTGGCGCTCTCATGCTCGCTGACCAGCACGGTGGAGTCATACGGTGTCAGGCCAAGATCCGCGATGAAGCGTCCCTTCTTCTGATCGGGCAACTCCGGCAGGTCGGCCTTCAGCGCATCGACGAAGGATTGCGAAAACTCCAGCGGCAGCAGGTCGGGATCCGGGAAATAGCGGTAGTCGTGCGCCTCTTCCTTGGAGCGCATCGCGCGGGTCTCGCCCTTATCCGGATCGAACAACCGCGTTTCCTGATCGATGCTGCCGCCGTCTTCGAGAATGCCGATCTGCCGGCGCGCCTCGTGCTCGATCGCCTGACCTATAAATCGGATGGAGTTGACGTTCTTGATCTCACAGCGCGTGCCGAAGGGTTCGCCCGGCCGACGCACCGAGACGTTGACGTCAGCGCGGAGGTTGCCTTTCTCCATGTCGCCGTCGCAGGTGCCGAGATAGCGCAGGATCGTCCGCAGCTTGGTCACGTAGGCCCTGGCCTGTTCGGAGGAGCGCATGTCGGGCCTGGATACGATTTCCATCAGCGCCACGCCGGAACGGTTCAGGTCGATCGCGCTCATGTCCGCGTGCTGATCGTGCAGGGACTTGCCGGCGTCCTGTTCGAGATGCAGCCGCTCGATCCCGACCACGAAGCTTGTGCCGTCGGCAAGATCGACCACGACCTCGCCCTCGCCGACGATCGGCGACTTGTACTGGCTGATCTGATAGCCCTGCGGCAGGTCGGGATAGAAATAGTTCTTGCGGTCGAACACCGAGCGCAGATTGATCCTGGCGTTCAGCCCCAGGCCGGTCCGCACCGCCTGGCGAACGCATTCCTCGTTGATGACCGGCAGCATTCCCGGCATCGCCGCATCGACCAGCGAAACATGGCTGTTGGGATCGCCGCCGAAGGCGGTCGAGGCGGCGGAGAACAGTTTTGCGTTGGAGGTGACCTGGGCGTGGACTTCGATCCCGATCACCATCTCCCACTCGCCGGTTGCGCCTTTGATCAGGTTGGACGGTTTGACAGGTGCGTTCATGCGCGGTTTTTACTCCGGGGCTCACGATTGGGAAACCCAATCTTTTATGTGCGAGGTCTCCGCTCGCTTACATGCGTCCGGCGAACATGCGAAAGGCGGAGCTTGCCCGCAATGCGTCGCGACCTGCCGCGATCACCTCGTCCACCTGCTGCGGCGGCAAGTGGAATCGGGTCGGAACGGTCTCGAGGCGAGCGGCGCGCGCGGGATCGAGTTGATCGAAGCCGACCCGGCCGACAAAAAATTTAAGATCGCGACAGTTCCAGCCCGGGCGTGCCCCGTAACGCGCGCGCTCCGCCGCCGACAGGCCACAACGCCAACGGATCAGCCCCGCCTGCCAGTCACCCATGGTGCGCTCGAAAGCCGTGAAACCCGCGCCGACGCTGGCATCGATCGCGGTACTCGCCGCCGCCTTGACCAGATCGACGCCGCTTGGGCCTTCAATGGTATTGATCCAGTTGCCTGAAACGCCGGTCTTGGCGTCCACGACCACAACAAGTCCGCGCCGGATTTTGACGGCCTGCTCGGGTGACAGCGGTTCATAAGGCGTGCGCGCCGACAGTAGCGAGATGGTGAAACCCGACAGGCCGAAGTTGTCGACCAAACCGCCGTCGAGCAGCTTGATGAAGGGAATTTCGCCGTCATGATAGCGGCTGATGGCTTTGGCAAAGGCGCTCAGCATCGGCGGCGCATTGCGGTTGTCCCGCGCCTTCACGATCCAGTCCGGTAGCGGATCCTTGCATCGACCGGGAAAGGTCTGAATCACCACCGGCGCGAATGCGACAGGCACCGCCGCCGACGCCGCCACGGCGTTCGCCAGCGGATAGGAGGCGAGATCGCTGCACATCGCACTGAACGCGGTCGCTCCAAAAACGAAAGGTGTGCGATTGTAGATGTCGGAGGCGTTGATCCATACCCGCGGGCGCACCGTCCTTCGCAGATCGGCGAAGGTCGCGCCATGAAACAGGTTGGCGTCGAGCCAGCGCGGCAGCCCGCTGGAGTCGTTGATGCCGCCGGCGAACGCCCTGCCAAGCGTGGCGAGGTTGAGGTCGGTTTGAAGTCCCTCCTCGGCATTGCGCAGAAGAAACTTTTCACGGAAGTCGGCCATGGCCTCGCGCTTGCGCAACCCGAAATAGGCAGCGGTCACCGACCCTCCGGACACCCCGGAAATGAAATCGATACGGTCGATCATGGATGCGCCGCCGCGCACCGGCGTCTGCGCCAGTTCTTCCAGCACGCCGAAGGAAAAGGCCGCCGCCCGCGTACCGCCGCCTGAGAACGATAGCACCACCAGACTGTCGTCAGTGGCGGCCCATTCTTCGAAGTTTTCGCGTAGCTGGCCTACGAGGTCGGCGCTGCTGCCCGGCTGGTTGACGGGCGCGTTCTGGATCGACGCGCAACCGAGCAGCAGCGCGCATAGTCCGATAACAGCAAATGCTGAACGCATGGTCGTGCAGGGGCCCCGCCAATCGCGCGCCGACTATGGTTCGTGACGCAGCGAATGGCAATCATCCCGACGATCTATCTACGGTCGTGGTCAATGCCGGTCGTGGTCAATGCCAGCGCCGCACCTGAACGGCGGCAAACCGGCAGGCGGCCTGCCCCTTCCGATACCGGCTAGCCGTTGCCGCCACCCAGCAATTCCGCGACGATCTGATTCCACTCGTCCTCGGACGAGCCCTTTCCAAATGGCTTGTCCGCGCGGCGGTACCAGTAAGCGGCGTTGCCGATCTCGCGGCCATCAAGCCTGTGCAGGTAGGCGTGGACCCACGCGGCCTCCGGCCCCACCACCGGCTGCACGATGACATGCGCCTTGTTCCAGTCGCCCTTGGCGGCCCACCACAAGGCCACAAGCGGCACCGAAACGCCCTGCGGCGGCTCGGCATTTGCCAAGCTGGCTTTGAAAGCATCCGGCGTCACCACCATACCTCCGGCGTAAAGCGTCCGGCGGCCTGTTCGATCACCTCCCCGAGCGAGATAACCGCCTCCTCGTCGAACGGGCGGCCGATCAGTTGCAGCCCGAGCGGAAGCCCCTGGGCGTCCCTGCCCGCGGGCACGGCAATGCCCGGCAGGCCGGCCATGTTCGCCGTCACCGTAAAGATGTCGTTGAGATACATCTCGATCGGATCGGAAGCAGTCTTCTCGCCGATGCCGAAGGCGGCGGACGGTGTTGCCGGAGTGAGGATCGCGTCGACCCCCGCCGCATAGCAATCCTCGAAGTCCTTCTTGATCAAGGTGCGAACCTTCTGTGCACGCAGGTAATACGCATCGTAGTAACCCGCGGACAAAACATAGGTTCCGATCATGATGCGACGGCGAACTTCCGCGCCAAATCCTTTCGCCCGGGTGTTCTCGTACATCTCGACGATATTGCGTCCATCGGCGCGGGCGCCGTAACGGACGCCATCGTAGCGCGCGAGGTTGGACGACGCCTCGGCCGGCGCGACGATGTAGTAAGCAGGCAACGCGTATTTCGTGTGGGGTAGCGACACCTCCACCAGTTCGGCGCCCGCCGCTTTCAGCCAATCGGCGCCCTGCGACCACAGCTTCTCGATCTCGGCGGGCATCCCGTCCAGCCGGTACTCCCTGGGAAGGCCGATCTTCATTCCCTTGACGGATCTGCCGACCGCAACCTCATAGTCGGGCACGTCACGATCGACCGACGTCGTATCCTTCGGGTCGTGGCCGGCCATCGAGCGCAGCAAAATCGCGGCGTCGCGCACCGTGCGTGCGATCGGCCCGGCCTGATCGAGCGAAGACGCAAACGCGACCGTGCCCCAGCGGGAGCAACGTCCGTAAGTGGGCTTGAGGCCGACCGTGCCGGTGAAGGCCGCGGGCTGGCGGATCGAGCCGCCCGTATCGGTCGCGGTTGCACCGAGACAGAGTCCGGCCGCCACCGCCGAGGCCGAGCCGCCGGATGAACCGCCGGGCACCAGTTTTACATCGGAGCCCTGCCGCCGCCATGGATTGACGACCGGACCGTAGCACGAGGTCTCGTTCGACGATCCCATCGCGAACTCATCATTGTTGAGCTTGCCGAGCATCACAGCGCCGTCGCGCGTGAAGAGTTGCGACGTTACCGTGGATTCATAGGGCGGCCTGAAATCACCGAGAATGCGCGAACACGCCGTGGTCCGCGTGCCTTCCGTCGCAAACAGGTCCTTCACGCCGAGCGGAAGACCGTTGAGCGGGCCGCCCTCGCCTTTGGCAATCCGCTCGTCCGCCTGGCGCGCCATCGCCCTCGCCTGCTCCGGCGTCTCCAGCACATAGGCGTTCAGGACGCGCGCCCGCTCCATCGCCGCGAGATGCGCGTCGGTCAATTCCAGCGAGGTGAAAGATTTGCGCGCGAGACCGTCACGCGCCTCGGCCAGCGTGAGCGAGGTCAGGTCCGTCATCTATCAACCGCGCTGCAAAAAAAAGGCGACAGCGTCCTGTCGTTCCGGGGATCATCGGCAGGCGCCGTATCGACCGCATGGAGCCTGTCGAGAACGGCGTTCGCCGCCTCGTCGGGATCGGCGGTCCGGCCCTGGCGCTCCATGGCGTCGAGGTAATCCATATAGGCCCGATAAGCCTTTTCATCGCCGCAGAGCAGACACATCAAATCAAAACCTGTTATTCGACAACCTTCGGCACCAGAAAGAAGTGGTCGTGCGTCACCGGCGCGTTGGCGACGATCCTGTCCGCGATTTCACCGTCATTCACCACGTCGGACCGCATTTTCATCGCCATCGGCGTCACGGACGTCATCGGCTCGACACCATCGACGTTCACTTCCTGCAACTGCTCGACGAAGGCCAGAATCGCGTTCAATTCGTCTTGCAGATGGGGCACCTCGGCGTCATCGACCGCTATGCGCGCCAGATGCGCGATGCGGCGGACGGTAGCGGCATCAACGGACATATTGTAAGCCCCCGCAGGCTCGATCGTAAGGCACTGTCGTCTGACAGGCGTTGTCACGCCTATAGCAGACCCGGCTTTCGCACCGCAACCATTCGTAGTGGCGAGGGGTCGCCCGAGCAGACCCGCGGCCCCTTTGCCCGGCCTGTCCCGCGCATGATATGGGGAGCCATGCCTGCATCCGTCCTCCCGCTGGTCGAAGCCGCCGCGCATTGGCCCGCGCGCGGAGCGCTCGTCGGATTGGACCTCGGCACCAAGACCATCGGCGTCGCGGTGTCCGATCCCGATCGCCGCCTCGCCGCCGGCGTCGAAACCATCCGTCGCAAGACGTTCACGTTGGATGCCGCGCGGCTTCTCGCCATTGCAGGCGAACGCCGCGCGGCAGGTTTCATCCTTGGATTGCCGATCAACATGGACGGCAGCGAAGGACCGCGCGCGCAATCGACCCGTGCCTTCGCGCGCAATCTGGCCAGGCTCACCGATTTCGCCATTGGGCTGTGGGACGAGCGGCTTTCGACGGCGGCCGTCGAACGCGAATTGATCGGACTGGACATGAGTCGCGCAAGGCGCGCCAAAGTCATCGACGAACACGCCGCGATCTTTATTCTGCAGGGCGCGCTGGACCGGCTAGCGACGCAGCGGCGAACGTCCGGGCCGGGATGATCACGGCGAACCGGCGAGCCATAACGTTTGCAGCGTCGCCGCGAGGTTGTTGAATCCGTGCAGGATCACGGTCGGCCAGATCGAACTACTGAGATACCGGAGATAACCGAACAGCAATCCGATCGAGAAGATCTGTCCGAAGAAGAACCAGTCGTATTGGAGATGCATCGCGGTCCACACCAGCGATGACAGCACGATCGCCCCGATGGGACGCAGGAAGGACTCCGACCAGCCGCGATACAGGAATCCGCGCGCCAGGAGTTCCTCGCTGACCGGCGCCACGACGCAGAACGAAACCACCAGAAGCCACAGCGCGCCATCGGCGCGGGCCGACTTTGCCACATCGACCATGAAGGCAGGCGAACTTTCGTGTCCCACCGCCTTGGATATCCCCTCCCATCCGGTGACGAGCACGACCATGGCGACAATGCCGAGCAGCAGGTGACGCCAGGAAGCCCGGCGCAGCGCGAGATAATCGGCGAACGGCACCCCCGAGAGCCGGATCGCGATCCACAGCGCGAGCAAGACCGCCGGCAGTCCCGTGACCACCGACAGCGCGACCGTCAGGCCGCTTTCAGCCTGTTCCGCGACCTCGTCCAAACTGAACGGCGCGTCATCAGTGATCACGAAATAAGCAAGCACGGATAGCTGCCCCGCGAACATCGCGGCGAACACCACGAGCCCCCACAGGCTGGTGCCGAGGAATTTCCAGGCTCGCGGGAGGCGCGGTTGCGGAGGCAGTGGCGGCGGCGCCACAGCAGAAGACACGGGCGCTTCAGCGGAAGTCATCGACATTCTTCCCTTTCGTCATGGCCAGCCTTGTGCCGGGTATCCACATCATGCAGCCTCGCAACAGAAAGGCGTGGATGGCCGGGACGAAGCCCGGCCATGATGCCCCATACTCCTTATTGGAATCGTAGTCCGCGCTCACGGCAGTGCTCGCTCAAGCAGATCGCGGCTCTGGGCGGCAGACAGTTCGGCCGTTCCGAACATGCTCCCGTGGGGGTGGCCGAGCCGCGTCGCCGCGAACAGCGCCGCCTGATCCGGCGCGGTCCGGTTGAGCGCCGCGGCTGCGGCCAGTTGCGCCAGCGTTTCCACCGCCTGGCGCGCGGCGCGCTCGCCGTCAGGCCGACGGAAGGTCCCGGCGAGAAAAGCCACCGCTTCCGCCGCACCCGGCAGATCGCTGGTATCCGCCGCGAGATCGTCAAGCACGGCGACGGCGGCCTCCCCGTCGCGGGCCAACACCCGCAGCACGTCGAGGCACATCACATTCCCGGAGCCTTCCCAGATCGCGTTCACCGGCGCCTCGCGATAGTGCCGGGCCAGAATGCCCTCCTCGACATAACCGTTTCCCCCGAGGCACTCCATCGCCTCGTACAGAAGGCCCGGCGCGCTCTTGCAGATCCAATACTTCACGGCGGGCGTCAAAAGCCTCATCCACGCCGCCGCCTTCGGGTCGGACGGTGCTTCATCGAAGGCGCGGCACAGACGCATCACCAGCGCCACCGACGCCTCCACCCGCAACGCCATATCGGCAAGAACCGCCTGCATCAACGGCTGATCGGCCAGACGCTTCTGAAACACGCTGCGATGACGCGCGTGATGCAGCGCATGCGCCAGCCCCGAGCGCATCAGGCCGGCCGAGGCGATGGCGCAATCCTGCCGCGTCAATTGCACCATCTGCAGGATGGCGCGGACGCCCTTGCCTTCTTCACCGACGCGCCGGGCAAAAGCTTCGACGAATTCCACTTCGGAGGAAGCGTTGGAGCGGTTGCCGAGCTTGTCCTTCAGCCGCTGGAGATGAATCGTGTTGACCGATCCGTCCGGGCGGAAGCGCGGCGTGAAGAAGCATGTCAGTCCGCCCTCGGCCTGCGCCAGCACCAGAAACGCGTCGCACATCGGCGCGGACATGAACCATTTGTGGCCGGTGATATGATAGGCGTCGCCATCACGCACGGCGCGGGTCTGGTTGGCGCGCACGTCGGTGCCGCCCTGCTTCTCGGTCATGCCCATGCCGAGCGTCATGCCGCGCTTGGTCCGCCATGGCGCGAACGACGGATCGTAGCTGCGGGTCGCGATCACCGGCATCGTCTCCGCCAGCAGGTTGGGCTGCACCGCAAGCGTCGCCACTGACGCGCGGGTCATGGTGATCGGGCAGAGATGTCCGGTCTCGACCTGCGCGGCCATGTAGAATTTTGCAGCGCGCACCACTTCCGCCGCGCCGGCCGCGGGCCCGCCGTCGGCGGTCCAGGTGGAATTGTGGAGGCCGGCATGAGTGCTGTGCGCCATCAGTTCATGATAGGAGGGATGGAATTCGACCTCGTCGCGCCGGTTGCCGCGCGCATCGAAGATTCGCGGCTTCGGCGGGTTCTCGTTGGCGAGACGTCCGCGCGCGGCCATCGCCGCCGAACCCCAGTGCTTTCCAAACGCCTTCATTTCGTCGCGGGCCGCGGCTCCGCCGTTCGCCGCCACTGCCTCCGCCAGCGGACGGTCGAGCGTGAACAGATCGACATCCTCGAACGGCGGCGACTGGTTGAAGACCTCGTGCGTCCTGAAGGGCTGCGTCATGAACCGCCTCCGCCGGCGATGATATCCATGTGACTTTATGCCCGAACAGCGGCCAGATCACGCCAGCGATCTTGCCATCGTTTACCGTGACCTCCCTTCGGCGGGGGAAAACTTGCCTGCGCGCTGTTCGGCCTTGCCCCCACGGACGAGTGTGCCTATAGCTCTGGCTTTAATGACATCGACAGCCAAATCTAGCTTTGTCCTCGGCCACCGGCATCTGCTGGGCATCGAGGGCCTTTCCGTCGCCGATATTACCGGCCTTCTCGATCTTTCCGAAGAATATGTCGAACTGAACCGCCAGGTGGACAAGAAACGCGCCTCCCTGCGGGGTCTCACCCAGGTCAACCTGTTCTTCGAGGCTTCGACCCGCACCCAGTCATCATTCGAGATCGCCGGCAAGCGGCTCGGCGCCGATGTGATGAATATGTCGGTGTCGTCACTATCGACCCGCAAGGGCGAGACGCTGGTCGATACCGCGATGACGCTCAACGCCATGCATCCGGACATCCTGGTGATGCGCCATTCCGCCTCCGGCGCGGTGGAGCTTCTGGCGCGCAAGGTCGACGGCTCCGTCATCAACGCCGGCGACGGCTCCCACGAACATCCGACCCAGGCGCTGTTGGACGCCCTGACCATCCGCCGCAACAAGGGACGGCTCGACGGACTTCTGGTCGCGATCTGCGGCGACGTTCTCCACTCGCGCGTCGCGCGCTCCAACATCATCCTGCTCAACGCCATGGGCGCGCGCGTCCGCGTCGTCGCGCCCTCCACGCTGTTGCCGCCGGGCATCGAGCGCATGGGCGTCGAGGTCGCCCGCGATATGCGCGAGGGACTGGACGGCGCGGACATCGTGATGATGCTGCGGCTGCAGCGCGAGCGGATGAGCGGCTCGTTCGTGCCGTCGAGCTCCGAGTATTTCCACTATTTCGGCCTCGACCAGAAGAAGCTCGCCTACGCCAAGCCCGACGCGCTGGTCATGCATCCGGGACCAATGAATCGCGGCGTCGAGATTGACTCGATCGTCGCGGACGGCACGCAGTCGCTGATCCGCGAGCAGGTGGAAATGGGCGTGGCGGTGCGGATGGCGGTGCTGGAAGCGCTGGCGAGGAACCTGCCGAATGCGTGAACGCGAGCCCTCCCACCGATTTGCACGGCGAGCATTGTCACGCGCGATGTTAGCGAACAGTTCGCGAAGGTGCCGCATATGCTGAGCGGCCATCGCCCGATCCTGCTCGCCAACGCCCGCATCGTCGATCCCGCGCGCGATCTCGACGGCCCCGGGGACGTACTCATCGCCGATGGAATTATTCGCGATGCGCGGCACGGCATCGGCGCGGCGGGCGCGCCCGAAGGCGCCGACATCATCAACTGCGCCGGCATGATTGTCGCGCCGGGCTTGATCGACATCCGCGCCTTCGTCGGCGAGCCGGGCGCGGGCCATCGCGAAACCTTCGCATCGGCAAGCCGCGCCGCCGCCGCCGGCGGGATCACCACCATTGTCTGCCAGCCTGACACCTCGCCGGTGATCGACAATTCCGCCACCGTCGATTTCGTGCTGCGCCGCGCGCGGGATACCGCGATCGTCAACATTCATCCGATGGCGGCGCTGACCAAGGGTCTTGCCGGCAAGGAGATGACCGAGATCGGCCTCCTGAAGCAGGCCGGCGCGGTCGCCTTCACCGATGGCGCCCGCAGCGTGATGAACGCGCAGGTGATGCGCCGCGCCCTCGCCTATGCCCGCGACTTCGACGCGCTGATCGTCCATCACACCGAGGATGCTCATCTCGTCGGCGACGGCGTCATGAACGAGGGCGAACTGTCCTCCCGTCTCGGATTGACGGGCGTTCCTGCGGCCGCGGAGGCGGTGATGCTGGAGCGCGACATGCGGCTCGTCGGGCTGACCGGCGGCCGCTACCACGCGGCGTCCCTGACCTGCGCGGAATCGCTCGATATCCTGATGCGAGCGCGCGATGCCGGGCTTCCCGTCACCGCATCCGCATCGATCAATCATCTGACGCTGAATGAAAACGATATCGGGCCGTACCGCACGTTTCTGAAATTGTCGCCGCCGTTGCGCGGCGAGGACGACCGCCGCGCGCTGGTCGCGGCGCTGGCGTCGGGCCTGATCGATGTGGTGATGTCCGACCATAACCCGCAGGACGTGGAAACCAAGCGTCTGCCGTTCGCGGAAGCCGCGGCCGGTGCGATTGGGCTGGAGACCATGCTGACGGCCGCGCTGCGGCTCGTGCACAACGCGGAACTGGATTTCATAACGCTGATCCGGGCGATGTCGACGCGGCCCGCGGAACTGCTGGGTTTGCCCGGCGGATCGCTGCGACCGGGCGCGCCCGCCGATGTGATCGTGATCGATCCTGACGTGCCATGGATTCTCGATCCCGCCAATCTCAAATCGCAATGCAAGAATACGCCATTCGACGAATCCCGGTTCTCGGGCCGGGTTGTTCGGACGATCGTCGGCGGACGCACGGTTTTCGAGCACGCCTGACATGACAGGTGTTTCGATCGAAGGAAGGTTCTATCCGCTCGAATAACTATCCGAAAAATCAAAACCATAGGGCCTTCCCCTCCGATGCCGTCGGAAGAAGGCGTGGTCATGGGATGCAATTTTTGAAAGTTTATCGTCCGCATAAATCTTTGCAGCCGAATGTTGATGCCCGCGACGGTGTGAATATCTGCCGTGGCGTGACCATGCCGATCCATGGTTTACATCGACGGCATTTGGCATTCGGAGCCCTTTTCGATGTTCCCTAACGGCCTGATCGCTTTCGTCTTCGGCTACCTGCTTGGCTCCATCCCGTTCGGTATGATCCTGACGCGGATCGCGGGCACACAGGATTTGCGCTCGATCGGTTCGGGCAATATCGGCGCGACCAACGTTCTTCGCACCGGGCGCAGGGGGCTCGCGGCGGCGACGCTTCTGGGCGATATGCTGAAAGGCACGGCCGCCGTCGTGATCGCATTGCTCCTCTCCGGACCGGGCGCGGCGATGGCCGCGACGCTTGGAGCGTTCCTTGGCCATCTGTTTCCGGTGTGGCTCAAGTTCCGCGGCGGTAAGGGCGTTGCGACATATATCGGCGTACTGCTCGGCCTTTTCTGGCCCGCGGCGCTCGCCTTTTGCGCGATCTGGCTGCTCGTCGCCTTCACGACGCGCTACTCATCTCTGTCGGCTCTGCTCGCCAGCCTCACCACGCCATTATTGTTATGGGGCTTCGGGCATCCACAATTCGCGCTGCTGTTCGCAGTGCTGACGACGCTTCTCTGGTTCAAGCACCGCGAGAATATCACCCGCCTTATCGCTGGCAGTGAAGGCAGGATCGGCGCGAAAGCGTAAGCCGCGTCGGTATCCGGCTAAGAGGACAGCGTGAATATCCGGAATCCAGACAGGCGGCTGAGCGAAGCGCAGCGGATCGATTGGCTGCGGCTGATCCGGTCCGATAACGTCGGGCCGCGGACCTTTCGTTCGCTCGTGAACCATTTCGGCAGCGCCAGCGAGGCGCTTATCCGGCTGCCCGATCTGGCGCGGCGTGGCGGCGCTTCCCGTCCCAGCCGGCTTTGCACGGAAGCAGACGCGCGGAACGAACTGGCAGCCTCGCGGCGCATCGGCGTCAGCCTGCTGGCGCCGGGAGAGGCCGGCTACCCCCCGCACCTTGCAACGATCGACGATGCACCACCGCTGCTGGGCGTGCGCGGCAACCTCGACGTCATGGAGCGTCCCATGATCGCCATCGTCGGTTCACGCAACGCATCCGGCGCCGGTCACAAGTTCGCGCAAACGCTGGCGCATGATCTCGGGGACGCCGGTTTTGTCATCATATCGGGGCTGGCGCGCGGCATCGATCAGGCGGCGCATCGCGCGAGCGTAGCGCGCGGGACCGTCGCGGTGCTTGCCGGTGGCCACGACCGCATCTATCCACTGGAACATGAGGATCTTCTGGCAGCCGTATTGGAAGGCGGCGGCGCGATTTCTGAAATGCCGATGGGGCATGTTCCGCGTGCCCGCGATTTCCCGCGGCGCAACCGCCTGATCTCCGGCGCCGCGATCGGCGTCGTCGTGGTCGAGGCAGCGCATCGGTCCGGCTCTCTGATCACCGCCCGCATGGCCGCCGAGCAGGGCCGCGAGGTTTTCGCCGTGCCGGGCTCGCCGCTCGATCCGCGCGCCGCCGGCACCAACGATCTCATCAAGCAGGGCGCGACACTGATCACCGAAGCAGCCGACGTCATCAATGCTGTCCGGCCGATCATAAGACGGCCGGTTGATCTGCCCGCTGAAGAACCGGAGCCCAGTGAGCCCTGGACCGAAGAGCCCGCCGCAGGCGACCGTGCGCGGATAATCGCCTTGCTGGGTCCGGCGCCGGTCGGACTCGACGATCTGATTCGGATGGCGAATGCCCCGCCTGCCGTCGTGCGCACGGTCCTGCTTGAACTGGAACTGGCCGGACGGCTGGAGCGCCATGGCGGCGGCCTGATATCGATGATGTGACCGCGATCTCGCGGCCTGTCCGCTCGGATTCGAAGTTGCAGCGATCAAGCAGAGCGTTTTCAAGCGAAGTGGACACCGGTTCGCGTGAAGAAAACGCGTCAAATCAAAATCATAGAGCCCTTTCGCTTCTGATTACATCAGAAGCGAAAGGGCTCTATAGCGCTTCGAAAGCGCTACCGGTCGGGAGCCGGTGGCGGCGCGGACGACGAAGCGGCGGGCTCCGCAGACGGCGAGGCATTGCCTTCGCCGACCTTTGGTGAGGGCGTGACCGCTGGAACGGGATCGGCACGCAGCGGCACCGCTTTCGGTTCGCCGGAGGTTGGAGCATCGGCCGGGATGCTGTCGGGTTTGCCGCTCTCCGCCGCACTGGACTTTCCGGCTTCTGATTTATCAGCGGCAGGCTTGCCATCGGCTCCGTCTTTGCCAAGGTCGGGCTTGTCATTCGCGGAGGGAGCAGGATCAGGTTTCGGCGCGGGCGTCACCGCTGGAACGGGATCGGCCCGCAACGGCACAGCTTTCGGCTCACCGGAAGTCGCGGCATCGGCCGGGGCGCCGTCGGGCTTGCCGCTTCCCGCCGCACTGGATTGTCCGGCTTCAGATTTGTCGACGTCAAGTTTGCCGGCTGTTCCGTCTTTGCCGGCGCCAGCCTTGTCATGAGAGGATGGAACGGAATCAGGTTTCGGCTCGTCCGAACCGACCGCCTTCGGATTCGCGGCCTGCTCCGAAGCAGGCTGCTTCCCACCGGCCTCGTCCTTGGCGGATTCCTTCTTTGGCGCTTCGTCCTTCGCGGTCTTGTCTTCGGCCGCATCTTCCCCGGCGGGCTCCGGTTTTGAAGCCGCTCCCCTGGAGGTTTTCTCCTGAACCGCTTCTTCGCTGACGGCTTCGTTTTCCTTAGGCGGCGTCGCGCCGGACGGTTCGGTCTTCGCCGTCTCGGGCTTCACAGCAGCATCGGAAGGAGACGCGCCCTGCCCCGCGGCACCGGCTTTCGCCGCCTCTTCCGGGCTCTGCTTGCCGGGCTTTCTCTTGTTTGCGGGCGTCCGCCGGTCCTTGCCCACCTGAGCCTCAT
The DNA here is from genome assembly GCF_006539545.1 of Nitrobacter winogradskyi. Taxonomy (GTDB): domain Bacteria; phylum Pseudomonadota; class Alphaproteobacteria; order Rhizobiales; family Xanthobacteraceae; genus Nitrobacter; species Nitrobacter winogradskyi_A. The sequence continues at coordinate 25,611 of NZ_BJNF01000085.1, read as the reverse complement.
TCTGCTGCGCGGCAGACTCAGGAGGCTGTGCCGGCTGCGGAAGCGGTTTCCGGCCTTGCCGTTCCATCTGTCTCGGTTCGGTTCTCAGATCACCCGGATGTGACTTCGGCGGCTCGACGCGCCGCCGCTGATCGGTCGCGCCGTTGGAGATCAAATAAGCGCTCAACATCCCGGCCATGTCGGGACCGGTGGTGTAATGCTGACGCAAAAAACCTGGCAGCGATCCGGGCGGCACGGTCCTGAGTAGTCCCCTGGCCCCTTTGTGGCAGGCTGCGCAGTTCCCTGAGAACATCTGAGGAGCCGATTTTCCCGCATCGAGATTCTTCGCTCCCGCATCACCTGCCGCAAAAACGACGGTCACGAGCATCACCGTCGCTAAGCTGAGCGCTCGGCTCGACATTCTCATCCTCCGGGTGCGGAAACTGCGCTTCCATCGCAGCGGCCACGTTTTAGCTCATTACGCCGCGAATGGAAGCGCCGAGATGGACGCAAAGGACACCGCGTCTTCATTTCGGATATCGGCGTTGCGGTCCGAGCACTGGTGAACCGGACCATACGACACTACATTCTCATGGAACTTGGACACCATTCCCGGAGTTACGGCGGCCAGAGTCTGCTTCAACTGCGTTGAATCCGATTCAACAGCGTTGAACCAGACTCGTCGCTTAACTTTTTGTTTGAGCATGATCCTATCCGACCGGTTTCCACTTTTCGGGATCATGCTCTAGCGCGCGTCCTCGTGTTGATGGTGGTTTCGATGGACCGTGTATTACGGTTTTTTCTGAACCAGTTTGTCCGGCGCGGCTCGATCACATTCGTAACCGCGAGCGGCCTGACCTTTACCTGCGGCGACGGCACCGGCGAACCCGTTCGCGTGCGGCTGACGACGAGCGAAGTCGCGCGCCAGCTTCTGCTCGATCCTGAAATGTCCTTCGGCGAGGCTTATACCGACGGCACGTTGCTGATTGAACGGGGATCGATCGCTGATCTCCTGACGGTAATCCTTGACCAGCCCGACGTCATGCCCCGCTGGGGGAAGTTGCAGTGGTGGCTCCGCTATCTCGTCCGCAATATCCAGCAGTTCAACCCACGCGGGCGGTCAAGAAATAATGTCGCGCGCCATTATGACCTCGACGGCAGGCTCTATTCGCTGTTCCTGGATGCGGACAAGCAATACAGTTGCGCGTATTTTGAAACCCCCGACATGACGCTGGACGACGCCCAGCTTGGAAAGAAACGGCATATCGTCGCCAAGCTGCTGCTCGAACGCGGTCACAGCGTTCTTGATATCGGTTCAGGCTGGGGCGGCCTCGGCCTGTATCTTGCGGAAATGACCGGCGCCAACGTCACCGGCATTACGCTGTCAACCGAACAGTTTCAGGTGTCCAACGCCCGCGCGGTGGAGAAAAAACTGACGCGGTCGGCGAAGTTTCTGCTTCAGGATTATCGCGACATCCCCGGACCGTTCGATCGCATCGTATCTGTCGGAATGTTCGAGCACGTCGGCGTCGACCACTACGATACTTTTTTCAAGCGTTGCGCCGGGCTGCTCGAACCCGATGGCGTCATGCTGCTGCATTCGATCGGCCGTTCGGAAGGTCCGGGCATCACCAATCCCTGGATCGCGAAATATATCTTCCCCGGCGGCTACATTCCCGCGCTGTCGGAAGTCCTGCCGGCCATCGAGAGCGCCGGGCTGCTGGTCTGCGACATCGAAGTCCTGCGTCTGCACTATGCAGAGACGCTGAAGGCATGGCGCGAGCGCTTCATGGCGCGACGCGAGGAAGCGGTGCGGCTATATGACGAGCGGTTCGCGCGGATGTGGGAATTCTATCTGGCGGCATCGGAAATGTCGTTTCGGAAACAGAATCTGATGAATTTCCAGATTCAGATCACGAAACGGCAAGGCATCGTGCCGATAACGCGCGACTACATCCAGCGCGGGGAGGCAAAGCTGCGCGGTCTGGAGCAAAAGCACCGGCCACGGCTTCAAATCGCGTGAGAATGATGCATGATCAACAGCAGCTTATGCTTCGTGCATCGCGGCTCGACGATGAGTCGCAGAGAAGGTTCAGCCGGCAGTCAAGTTCGTTGCGTTAGCGACTCGAGTTTCATTTAAGGTCATGTGGGAATCGGGCATAAGGGGCATGACCTTGCTTCCGCCGTCCACCGGAGCGGCGCTTTATGCGGGGCCCGTATCCCACAAATAGCGGGGCTCGTATCCCGCAAATATAGCGGGGCCCATCCCGCAAAGAATAAAGGTCAGAATCCGAAAGCCATGGCTGATTCGAACATCCTGAAGCTTGCGCCTGATGCGACGCCAGCCTATCGCACCCCGCCGCATAATCTCGAAGCGGAGCGCGACCTTCTCGGCGCGATTCTCGTCAACAACGACGCATTCTACAGGGTGTCCGATTTCCTCGACCCGAAGCACTTCTTCTACCCGGTGCATCGGACCATCTTCGAGACCGCGGGTAGCCTGATCCGCAGCGGCAAGATCGCAACGCCCGTGACGGTCAAGACCTTCATTCCCGCTGACACCGACATCGGCGGAATGACCGCAAGCCAGTACCTCGCCCGTCTGGCGGCGGAAGCCACCACGATCATCAACGCCCTGCATTACGGACGCACGATCTATGAGCAGGCGCTGCGCCGGGACCTGATTCACATCGGCGAGGACATGGTCAACGTCGCCTATGACGCGCCGGTTGATTTCGCGCCGAAGGCGCAGATTGAGGATGCCGAGCGCCGGCTCTACGAACTCGCCGAATCCGGCGGCTATGAAGGCGGCTTCCAGAAATTTTCCCAGGCGATGAAGACCGCGCTCGACATGGCGGCCAACGCCTATCGCCGCGACGGGAAACTGTCCGGCATCGCGACGGGGCTGCGTGACCTCGACTCGCGAATGGGAGGGTTGCAGCCGTCCGATCTGATCATCGTGGCGGGACGGCCGGGCATGGGCAAGACGGCGCTCGCCACCAACATCGCCTACAATATCGCCAAAGCCTATCAGGCGGAGCTTCAGCCCGACGGCACGATGAAGACCGTCAATGGCGGAATCGTGGGATTCTTCTCCTGCGAAATGTCGGCAGAGCAACTGGCGACGCGTATTCTCGCCGAGCAGACCAGCATCGCTTCCAGCAATATCCGGCGCGGCGGCATCACCGAAAGCGACTTCGAGAAGATCCGCGATCACACCATCGAGCTGGAGCACCTGCCGCTTTTCGTCGACGAGACGGGCGGCCTGTCGATTTCGCAGTTGACGGCGCGCGCGCGTCGCCTGAAGCGCCAGAAGGGGCTCGACGTGCTGATCGTCGACTACATCCAGCTTCTGCTGGGCAGCGGCAAGCGCAGCGACAACCGCGTGCAGGAAGTCACCGAGATCACAACCAGCCTGAAAGCGCTGGCGAAAGAACTGAACGTTCCGATCCTCGCGCTGTCGCAACTGTCGCGTCAGGTCGAAAGCCGTGACGACAAGCGCCCGCAACTTTCAGACCTTCGCGAATCCGGTTCGATCGAGCAGGACGCCGATGTCGTGATGTTCGTCTTCCGCGAGGAATACTACCTCCAGAACAAGGAGCCGCGCGCGGGCACCCCGGAGCACGAGAAATGGCAGCTCGATATGTCGCTGGTGCACGGCAAGGCGGAGGTCATCATCGGCAAGCAGCGACATGGACCCACCGGCACCGTCGAGCTGCAGTTCGAGGGGCAGTTCACGCGCTTCAGCGATCTCGCACATGAAGGTCACCTGCCCGAGCGGATCTAGCCTTACAGACCTTCCAGACCGACCGCTCGCGCGGTTGAACCGCCGTGCGGCCGGGCGTAGCATGCGGCATGAATCTCATGCCCGATTCTAAAGTAAGAGGCGTGCCGGCCGATACCGGCGCGGCGACTGCGGCAGCCGCGGCAACCGGCACCCTCACGGTCGATCTCGACGCCATCGTCGCCAACTGGCGCAAGCTGGAGAAAACCGCCGTGCCCGCCGAATGCGCGGGGGTGGTCAAGGCTGACGCTTACGGCTGTGGCGCCCGGCCCGTGGCGCGCGCGCTGAGCGCTGCCGGATGCAGGACGTTTTTCGTCGCCACGCTCGATGAGGCGCGGGTGGTTCGCGCCGCCGCTTCCACCGCCGACATCTATGTGCTGGATGGCTTCTTCCAGAATTGCGGTGACGCCTTCGCGACAATCAATTGCCGGCCGGTAATCGGCGATCTCAATGAACTTGCGGAATGGGACGTGTTTTGCCGGCGCACCGGCTGGGCGGGTGGCGCGGCCATTCACATCGACACCGGAATGAACCGCCTGGGTCTCACCCTGGATGAGGCGCAAGGCATCCTTCCAAGAATCAATGCCGGCGATCATGGTGTCACGCTGGTGATGAGTCACCTGGCGTGTGCGGAAAGCCTCCACCATCCGCTCAATGCCAGTCAGGTCGCGGCGTTTCGTGAGATCGCCAGGCAGTTTTCCGGGGTTCCGGCCTCATTGGCGAACTCGTCCGGCATTTTTCTCGGGGCCCAGTATCAGTTCGACCTGGTGCGTCCGGGCGCCGCGCTCTATGGCGTCAACCCCACGCCGGAAGCGGGCAATCCGATGCAGCCGGTGATCGACTTGAAGGCCCGGATCATCCAGACCCGCTCGATCGACAAAGGCGAAAGCGTCGGCTACGGCGCAACCTGGACCGCGCGGCGGCCGACCCGGCTTGCCGTCGTCTCGGCGGGATACGCCGACGGCTATTTCCGCGCCGGCGGCAGCAATGACGGCACGCGCGGAGCCGAGGTCGTTGTCGCTGGAACGCGATGTCCGGTGGCGGGCCGGATTTCCATGGACCTGCTGGCGGTCGACATCACCGATCTGCCAGCCCACGCCGGAGTCCGGCGTGGTCATCTGGCGACGCTGATTGGCGAAGGCATCACCGTGGACGAACTCGCTCACCATTTCGGCACCATTGGTTATGAGGTGCTGACCAGCCTCGGCGGCCGCTACCACCGAGTCTATAAAGGCGGCCCGGCCGAGTCCCGAACCTGACACCGATCAATGGCTAAATCCGCCCTCTCCTTCGTCTGCCAGAACTGCGGCGCGGCCTATAACCGCTGGCAGGGCAAGTGCGACGGCTGCGGCGAATGGAATACGCTGGCCGAGGAGGATATCACCGGTGCGACGACGATGCCGGTCAGCGTGCGTTCCAGGCGCAAGGGCCGGCTGTTCACGCTGGAGACGCTGACGGGCAAGACGCAGGACGCGCCACGCCTCTCCTCCGGCATGGCCGAACTCGATCGCGTGACTGGCGGCGGCTTTGTGCGCGGCTCCGTCCTTCTGGTCGGCGGCGATCCGGGAATCGGCAAATCGACCCTCCTTACGCAGGCGACGAGCCTTTTGGCGCGCGCCGGCCATCGCGCGGTCTACATTTCCGGCGAGGAGGCGGTCGCGCAGGTGCGGTTGCGCGCCGAACGCCTCGGGCTTGCCGACGCGCCGGTGCAACTGGCGGCGGAAACCTCGGTTGAGGATATCGTCGCCACCCTGTCCGAAGGCACGGTGCCGCGTCTCGTGGTGATCGACTCGATCCAGACCATGTGGACCGACACGGTGGAATCCGCGCCGGGAACGGTCACGCAGGTTCGCGCCTCGGCGCAGGCGCTCATACGCTTCGCCAAAAAATCCGGAGCGGCTCTGATCCTGGTGGGCCATGTCACCAAGGACGGCCAGATCGCCGGTCCACGCGTGGTCGAGCACATGGTCGACGCGGTGTTGTCGTTCGAAGGCGAAGGCTCGCAGCAGTTTCGCATTCTGCGCGCGGTGAAGAACCGGTTCGGTCCCACCGACGAGATCGGCGTCTTCGAGATGACGGGACTGGGCCTGCGCGAGGTCTCCAACCCGTCCGAACTGTTCCTGTCGGAGCGCGATCTCGGCAGTCCGGGCACGGCGGTCTTCGCGGGCATCGAGGGCACCCGGCCGGTGCTGGTGGAATTACAGGCGCTGGTGGCGCCGACCTCGCTCGGAACGCCGCGACGCGCCGTCGTCGGCTGGGATTCGAGCCGGCTGTCCATGGTGCTGGCGGTTCTCGAAGCGCATTGCGGGGTCAAGCTTTCGGGGCACGACGTTTATTTCAATGTGGCGGGCGGTCTGCGCATCAACGAGCCGGCCGCCGATCTTGCCGCGGCCGCGGCGCTGGTGTCATCGCTGACAAACGCCCAGCTCCCGACCGACGCGGTCTATTTCGGCGAGATTTCGCTATCCGGCGCGGTCAGGCCGGTGGCGCAAACCTCGGCGCGGCTCAAGGAAGCCGCCAAGCTCGGATTCGGACGTGCCGTGCTGCCGGAATCGGCCCGCGGAGATATCGGCAGCGATGCCGGTCTTTCCCTCGATACCGTCGCCGGATTGACCACGCTGGTGGCGGATATCGCCGCGCGCGGGCAAGTCCGTCCCGGCAAACGCGCAGACCCGGAGAAAAATGCCACACCCGGCCAAAACCGTCGTCAAGGAGGCTAAAGCGGCGTGACGTTGCGGCCTGCCGCCGCTATACATCCCGCGCCGGCCGCAAGGCCGATGCAAGGCTGGAGCATGATCCCCGAAAAGTGGAAACCGGTTTTCGGAAAAGATCATGCTCAAATAGTAAAGATAGACGACGAGTCTGAATTCAACGCGGTTGAAACAGACTCTAATGATCGTGTTATGCGAATACGTCCCTCCGGACGTGCCGCATGATAGTCTGCCCCGGCAGGCGATCGAACGACGATTCGCGGTTTTCGAGATTTACGAGCGGACCTGACCAGCCGATGCCGATAACAATCCTCGACCTCGTTCTGCTCGGCGTGATGCTGATTTCGGGCCTGCTGGCGATGATTCGCGGCTTCATGCGCGAAATCCTGTCGATCGCCTCATGGGGCATCGCCGCGCTGGCCACCCTTTACTCCTTCCAGAAGCTTCTGCCGTTCGCGAAGAATTATTTCAACAACGACACGATCGCGGCAGCGGCCGTGATCGGCGGCGTTTTCATCGGCACCCTGATCGTCATTTCGATCCTTACGACACGCATTTCGGACATGGTTCTCGATTCGAGGATCGGCGCGCTCGACCGCACCCTTGGTTTCCTGTTCGGGCTTGCGCGGGGGCTGCTCATCGTCGTCGTCGCTTTCCTGTTCTTCACCTGGCTGGTTCCGGACAAGCAGCGGCCGGACTGGGTCACGGGCGCGAAATCGCTCACGATGCTCAATTCCACCGGCACCTGGCTACAGTCGCTCTTGCCGGACGATCCAGAGAACACCATCTTAAACAAGCTCAAGAAGAATAAGCCCGAAGTGGAGCAACCGGATTCAGAACCTGCTGAGTCTCCGGGCTCCGATGGCTATTCCAAACCTGCCCGAGACAGCCTGCAAAAACTGATCGACGGCAAACCGGCGGAACATTAGTTGGGAGCGCGGACTTGACGTTCACGACTTACTCAGGTGCCGTCGAAAAGCGAGGCGCAATGGACTGTCAGCAGAGTCTTTCCAGCGACGCTTCCCCCAACGATCCCGAGACTGATTTCGATCTTGACGGCGACACGCTGCGCGAGGAGTGCGGCGTGTTCGGCATTTTTGGCCATCCGGAAGCCGCGGCGATCACCGCGCTCGGCCTTCATGCTCTCCAGCACCGCGGCCAGGAAGCGGCCGGAATCGTGACCTTCGACGGCCACCGCTTCCATTCCGAACGCCGGCTCGGACTTGTCGGCGATGCCTTCTCCCGCCGCGAGGTGATCGAGCGTCTTCCCGGCAGCGCCGCTGTCGGCCACACCCGCTACTCCACCACCGGCGGCACCATCCTGCGCAACGTGCAGCCGCTGTTCGCCGAACTCCACGCCGGCGGCTTCGCCGTCGCCCACAACGGCAACCTCACCAACGGACTGACGCTGCGCCGCGAACTGGTAGGCCGCGGCGCCTTGATGCAATCGACCTCCGATACCGAGGCCATCCTGCATCTGGTCGCGCAGTCGAGGCGCGGCCGCTTCATCGAGCGCTATATCGAAGCGCTCCGGGCCATTGAGGGCGCCTATGCGCTGGTGTCGCTGACCAACAAGAAGCTGGTTGGAGCGCGCGATCCGCGAGGCATCCGTCCGCTCGTGCTCGGCGAACTCGACGGTTGCCCGATCCTTGCCTCGGAAACCTGTGCGCTCGACATCATCGGCGCCAAGTATGTCCGTGACATCGAACCGGGCGAAGTCATCGTGTTTCACCGCAAGGATGACGTTATTCAAACCGAGATTCACAAGCCCTTTCCTCCGATGCCGCCCAGGCCGTGCATCTTCGAATACATCTATTTTTCACGGCCGGATTCGATCGTCGCAGGCCGTTCGGTCTATGAAGTCCGCAAGGCGTTCGGCGCGCAACTGGCCCGCGAAAGTCATGTCGATGTCGATGTCGTCGTGCCGGTACCTGATTCCGGCGTGCCTGCCGCCCTTGGCTACAGTCGTTTCTCCGGGGTGCCCTACGAACTCGGCATCATCAGAAACCATTATGTCGGCCGCACATTCATCCAGCCGGCGCAAAGCGTTCGCGAACTCGGCGTCCGGATGAAGCATTCCGCCAACCGCGCAGCGATCGCCGGCAAACGCATCATCCTGATCGACGACTCACTGGTGCGCGGCACGACTTCGAGAAAGATCGTCCGTATGATGCGCGATGCCGGGGCTACGGAGGTGCATTTCCGCCTCGCCTCGCCTCCGATCATTCATCCCGATTACTACGGCATCGACCTGCCCGACCGGAACGGACTGTTGGCCGCGACCCACAGCCTCGAAGAGATGCGTGAGATGATCGGCGCGGATTCGCTGGCCTTCCTCTCCATCGACGGCATGTACCGCGCCATGGGCGAACCCGGGCGCGATCCGGCCAACCCGAAATACGCCGACCACTGCTTCACGGGCGCTTATCCGACCAGCCTTACCGACCATACCGACATCGAACCGCAGCCGCATCAATTGTCGCTGCTCGCGGAAGCAAGCTGACCCTCGCGCTAGCAAGCAACAGGACCGCTAGCAGCAGGACCGCTTCCATCTGACCGCGCCAGCCATACGGTGTGGCCACCGCATATTGCGTCTTCCGCAATGTGGTCGACGACATCAAATCGGTGGGCACGCAGCAACGCCCGATATTCGTCGGGATCGAGACTCGCGTGGTACAGTGCCTCGCCCTGATATGACCCGATCGCCTCGCCCGCACGCGGGCCGCTGGTGAACATCAGCGCGCATCCTTCCGCCGCATGCGCGGCAAAGACCGCAAACATCGCCCGTTGATCGGCTTGTGTAAGATGGAAAAAGCTGTCCCACGCAAGAATGCCGCCGAACCGACGGCGGAGGACGAGGCTCCGCATATCGGCAACCACCCACGATTGCGCCGGAAAGCGCTCACGGCAGATTGCGATCATCGTTTCTGCCGAATCGATACCGGTGATGTTGTGTCCGGCCTCGATGAGCGCGCGCGCAATCGGCTCGCCTGATCCGCAACCGATGTCGAGGATGGCCGCTCTTGGGCCGGCGACCGTGCGAAACCGATCAAGCCAGCCGCGTTCGAACAGGCTCCTGCCGCGCTCGCGATCGAAGGTCCGCGCGTGCCGTTCGTAGAGATCGATAATCCATTCCGAGGACTCATTCACCAACAGAACCTCCAGCCTATAGCGTTTTCGAGCGAAGTGTGCCGGTTCGCGTGAAGAAAACGCGTCAAAACAAGATCATAGAGCCTCGCTTCTGATTCAATCAGAAGCGGAAAGGCTCTGGAGCGGCTGGACCATGAAGGCCGAGGCATTGCTGTAACCGCTTGTCGAACGCAATCTCGTGGAAGCCGCGATTGCCGAGACCTGCGGCAGGTCGGCCGGCGACATCGACCGCCATTGGGCTTTGGCCTCGGCGGATAATTCAGGCATAAGGCGCAAACCTCCGTTCTCGTCACCCCTAGCACGAAGCACCCCCTGTCATGACAAAACCGCTCACTTCCCGCATCGCGCTCGTGACCGGAGCTTCGCGCGGAATCGGCTACGCCACCGCGCGCGCGCTGGCAAAAGCCGGCGCGCATGTGATCGCCGTGGCTCGCACGCAGGGCGGACTCGAAGAGCTTGACGACGACATCCGCAACGACGGCGGCAGCGCGACGCTGGTGCCGCTCAATCTCACCGACTTCGACGGGATCGCCCGGCTCGGCGCCGCATTGAACGAGCGCCACGGCAAGCTCGATATTCTCGTCGGCAACGCCGGCATCGCCGGTCCTTCCTCGCCGCTCGGACACATCGAACTGAAGCCATGGCAGGACGTGATGGCGATCAACGTCACCGCGAATTTTCAGTTGATCCGCTGCATGGAGCCGTTGCTGCGGCAGTCGGACGCCGGACGCGCGGTGTTCGTCACCTCCGGCGCCGCCGGCAAGGCCAATGCCTATCGCGGGCCCTACGCAGCCTCGAAAGCCGCGCTGGATACGCTCGTGCGATGCTGGGCGAACGAAACCGCGACGACCGGAATCCGGGTCAACCTGTTCGATCCGGGGCCGGTCCGGACCCGGCTGCGCGCCATCGTGTTCCCGGGCGAGGATCCCATGACGCTGGACACGCCTGAACAGATTGCCGAACTCATCATCCCGATGTGCCTGCCCTCCTGGAGCGAGACCGGAAACCTATACGATCTCAAGAGTCGCGATGCGTGATGCGGGAACCTTTCTGGAGATGGATGGTTTCGATCGGATCAGGAGTTGACGATGCAAGCCATTGTGGAACGCGTGATCCGCGCTCTTGCTTTCAAGAAGCCGCCATTCACGAAAAACCTCAGCGGTGATCGCCGAACTCCGGCCGAACTGGCCGCAGACCTGCTGGTGAACTACAGAACCCAGCTCATGCAGCGTGCGCGGCCTCCTCAAAGTCGCTGACCGGCATCGATCCAAGTCTTACATTCAAGTCTCCACATTCACGTCCGCACACCGAGGCTGCCATCCCAGTCCGCGCCGTGCTCGCTATGACTTGCGCTTGCGTTTATGCGCGAACGGATTAGCTTTTTCGCGAAGCGTGATTCGGATCGGCGTGCCTGCCAGATCAAAGGTCTCACGCAAGCTGTTGACCAGATAGCGTAGATAAGATTCCGGAACGGCATCCGCCCGCGAACAAAACACCACGAAGCTCGGCGGACGCGCCTTGGTCTGCGTTGCGTAGTTGAGCTTCAGCCGCCGACCGGAGACCGCAGGCGGCGGACTGGCTGCGACCGCCTGCTGAAACCAGCGATTGAGCAACGCCGTTGCGACACGGCGATTCCATACGGCATAGGCGGTTTGGATCGCGGTCATCAGCCCATCAATTCCCTCTCCCGTCAGGCCGGAAATCGCGACCACCGGAGCGCCCCTGACTTGAGGCAGCCAGTGATCGACATCGTTGCGCAGCGAGGCAATCCGCGCCGAACCGCCCTTCATCAAGTCCCATTTGTTCACGGCAATCACGAGCGCGCGGCCTTCGCGCTCGATCAAATCGGCGATGCGGAGATCCTGCTCCTCGAACCTGTTCTGCGCATCCGTCATCAGGACGACAACTTCGGCGAACCTGACGGCGCGCAACGTATCCGCCACCGACAACTTCTCTAGCTTTGCCTCGATCCGCGACCTCCGCCGCAATCCGGCGGTATCGAAGATGCGGAAATCGCGTCCCTTCCAGTTTAGCTCGACCGAGATCGAGTCCCGCGTCGTGCCGGCTTCCGGACTCGTCAGCAGCCGCTCTTCGCTGAGCAGATAATTGATCACGGTCGATTTGCCCGCATTGGGCCGCCCGACAATGGCCACGCGGATCGGCCGCGACATATCGGGCTCGACGATCTCCTCCTCGTCGACCTCTTCCGCCGGCTCCGGCATCACCGAGCGCAAGGCATCATAAAGATCGCCCATGCCTTCGCCGTGCTCGGCGGACACGCCGACCGGATCGCCGAGCCCCAGCGCATAGGATTCCAGCGCGCCAGCGTCGCCGTGCCTGCCCTCGCTCTTGTTGGCGACGAGCACGACCGGCTTGTCGGCGCGGCGCGCGAAATCGGCGAATGAACGATCCGTTGGCGTGAGGCCCGCGCGCGCGTCGAACACGAACATCAGCGCATCGGCGGCTGCAATCGCGGCCTCGGTCTGCTCCTGCATGCGCGCCGTCAGAGACCCGCGCGGCCCCTCGTCGAGGCCGGCGGTGTCGATCACCGTGAAATCGAGATCGCCGAGACGCGCCTGCCCCTCGCGGCGATCTCGCGTCACGCCCGGCTCGTCGTCAACCAGCGCCAGCTTCTGCCCCACCAGACGGTTGAACAGCGTCGATTTTCCGACGTTCGGACGGCCTATGATGGCAATGGTGAAAGACATCGACGCTCCGCACCCGCTCTATAGCGTTTTCGAGCGAAGTGAAATCCGGTTAGCCGGATAATGCTCAAGGGCGGCGTCTCAATACCAGTGTTTCAGCAGCACCGATACCGCTGTCAGCGCGAGAAGCTGCCGCTGGGCAGCGGAGCCGGGAATGGCGACGCTGCAGCCGGCTCGGACGGCGGCGCGGCGGGCGGCGGCGGCTCGGCCTGCCGCGTTGGGGGAGCTTCTTCCTTTGGCAGGGACGTGGCCCGGCGATGAACGAGACGCTTGGGCTTGCGGGGTGCAGCGGCTGTGGGAGCATCGGCCGCTGTGGCGCGACGAGACGAGCTGTCCGCCGCGCCCTGGCGTCGCGTCAGCTCTGATTCATCGGGCGGCGCCGCAGCCTGCTCCTGCTGAAGCCCGACATCACCCTTGTAGAGATCCTTCGGCACACCCTGCTCGATACCCGGAACACCATTCGGGAAAACCGGCTGGCGGTTACCCGGCATCTTCTTCTTGGTGTCGAGGAAATTGAGCATATCGGTCGGATCCCAATTGTTCAGACCACCACCACCGCAACCGGCCAGCATGCCGCACAGCGAGATCAGAACGGCGACAGTCAACAGACGTTCCGAGCGGCGCATCGACGGTTTCTCGTTCAAACTTGACTTCGGCACGCCTGTTCAGCTCTTCGCAACCGGCGGCAGCAAGGCTTGCAGGGCTTCGGCGCGACTGCGCAGGCTGGACGGGGTCTGGCCATCCTCGCTGATCATATCAAGCCACTTCCGCGCCGCCGTGGCGTCGTCGGAACGCCAGGCGGATAACGCCAGAAGCTCCCGCGCGCTATGGCGGAACGTCGCCTCGGGCGCAGCCGCCGATTCGAGCCGCTGCAGCATGTTGTTGTAGGTCTCGGCGTCCACCAGCAAGGCGGCGGCGCGCACCCGCGCGAAATCGCGCTCGACGCTGCTGAATCCACCCTCGGTGGCGATCGCGTCATACAATTTCACCGCAGCATTGATATCATGCTTGGCGGCTTCCGCGGCGGCGCGAAGCCGCGACAGATTACGATATCCGAGAGGCGCGGTCTCCGCCAGTTTGGCGAAAGCCGCCTCGGCTTCGGCATGCTTGTTCTGATCGGCCAACGCAGCAGCCGCTTCAAAGGCTGAACTGGCCTCGGCGGCCTTCTGGGTCTGGAGATATTGGTATCCACGCCAGCCGCCGACAGCGACGAGCGCGAGTATGACGGCGGCAATGATGAGCGCCGAATACTGGCCCCAGACTTTCTTGAGTCGCTCGCGACGGAGCTCATCATCAATTTCACTATATATTTCAGTCACTTATAGTCGCCCCAATTCCGCAAACGTCAAGCGCCGCGCGGCGCGTAACCCACCATGTCGGCTGCGGTATCGTAGCGATATGGCACCGACAAGGCAAAAGCGAACCTGATCGGCTCGATCACGATGGTTTTGGATCGAATCGATCCAAAACCATAAACGTGATCTTGTTTTGACGCGTCCTCTTCACGCGAACCGGATTCCATCCTCGGGTCAACCCCGAGGACGTGTTTCGCTGGAAAACGCTACAATGGCGAAGCAGGCCAACCGTTCAAAGCGTTTTCAGATATTCGAGAAGCGCTTTCTTGTCGGTGTCCGGCAGACTCGTCCCGAACTCGTGGCCGCAACGGCTGTTGCCGGAATTCAGATCGTCGCAACCGGTCGTTTCGCGAAAGTTACCGGCCTGGGTCTGGTTGGCGGCAATGCCGATGTTATTCACGTCATAGTCGGGACCGATCGCAAAACGCTGCTGCCGCTGGCTTGCAGGCTTGAGCAGTTCGGCAAGACTTGCGACCGAACCATTGTGCAGGTATGGCGCGGCCGCCCAGATACCGTAGAGAACCCGCGATTCATACGCGCCCTTCGGAGGTGCGGGAGTTGCGGCATCCGTGTTCGAGCTTCCGGCACCCATGTCCAGTCGAAGACGGGTTTCAGGAGTTGCAGCGGCTTCAGGGAACCTGAATGCACCCGGCAAATCCTGCAAGACAGCCGGGAGTTGAGTGGCGTCGACGGGCTGAGGTGCGCCCGGCGCGGCCTCTGACTGAACGGAGGCCCCGAGAGCGCGTGGAGAGGCGCCTTTCGAAAAGCTCAGGACATGCTCTCCGATCGTGCCGATCACCGAGGTCGAAAGAATGTTGAACGCGAGGTCGGTTTCTTTCAGAGGCTTGGTCGCGAACGGAATGTAGGCGCCTTTCAGCACGCCCGATTTGGCCGTCCATCCCAGGATATCGTACTCACGCGTGTCCGTCCCGACGTTCTGAATTGGTGTTGCCCAGGTCTTTTGAAAGGGGAAACGCTCCTTGCCGGCTTTCTGGCCATGGCATTCCTGGCAGCCGCCGTCAGCAGCCGCCCGTTCAAAGACAGTCTTGCCCTTGGCCGCGAGCGTCGCATCGACGGACCATGGCCATTTCGGCGGCCCGATCTTCTTTGCAAGATCCTCAAGCTTTTGCAGCCCGTCGAAATTCACCGAGTTGTTGTTCAGGAAGTCGATGAACAGGCCGTCGCGCGTCGGCTGGAAGTTGCCGAAAACGCCCATCACCTCGCCGACATTCCGAGCCAGCCCGAGGATATCGCTCCCGTTATCAGCAAAGCCCGGCCATTGCGTCTTGTCCTGCTTGGGTGCGTTCCAGAGGAAAGGATAGCGTACCGGCGCGTCGGCTCTGTGAATGTTCTCCGGGATCAGAAAGGTCGGCTCGGGGCCGATGCCCAACCCCGTCACGCGATTGAAGATCATGCCGACCGCATCGAGGCGTCCCAATCCCCAGCCAGGGTTCGGAAGGGACCGATCCACAATGGCGTGATAGCGAACGTACCATGCGTCCACGTCGCTCCGCAGAGCGGCGATCTTATCGCTATCAGGCTTGGGCGTCTGAAGGACAGACGCCGCGAATGCCTTGAACGCGGCATCATCGGATGTTGCCCGCGCCATCGCTTTGTCGAGGTCGCTCAGAAACGCCTGGAAATCGACGAGAGCCGGCCCTCCGTCGATGCGATACTGCCGGTCCGCGACCTTGATCTGGCGCGTGTGACAGGCGGAGCACGTCATCCCGACGACCTTCGCGCCGGTCGGCCCGGACGCGTAGAATCCCACCGGAAGCTCCGCTGAAGCATCGAGAGCCGGCAGGTATCCGTACCTTGTCAAACCGTCGGAGAGAAAGGGAGCGCCGTCAGCTTGCTTGAGCGCCTTGAACCACGCCCACGGAATGAGGCGCGAACCCTGATCGCGCGTGTAGAAATCGCTTCGGCTGGACATATCCCAGGCCGCACCCTGGTCGGTGAATACGGGACCGGAGTCATCGGCAAAGGACGGTGTGACAAGGGGGAAATTCAAAAGGGCGAGGGCCAGAATAAGGGTTCGCATCTGTGCTCCGAGCGTACAGCCGTTTGTGGGCTGTCGTGTTGTTGTTCAACGCGCCGCCTGCTGGCGGCAGGCGTACTTTGCACGGATAACGTGTTCTCGCAACAGTTGCGGCAATCAGAAAATTCTAGTCAAGCGATCGTAAAGTTGAGGGATTCGAGTCGGCCCCCTAACTTTTCGGCTTCATGGCATAAACGTGCTCCGGGCCAGGAAAGGCGCGGCTGCGCACGTCGCGCGCATAGCCCTCGATCGCGGCCTCGATCATGGGGCCGAGTTCGCCATAGCGCCGGACGAATTTCGGCGCGCGCGGCGACAGGCCCAGCATGTCCTCCAGCACCAGCACCTGACCGTCGCAGGCGGGACTGGCTCCGATGCCGATCGTAGGGATCGCGACTGTTTCCGTGATCCTGCGCGCCAAAGGCTCCGCGACGGCTTCGATCACCATCGAGAATGCGCCGGCTTCCGCGACGGCGCGCGCATCATCCTCGAGCGGCTGCCATGTCCCTTCCTCGCGTCCCTGCGCGCGAAACGAGCCCAGCGTGTTGATCGATTGCGGCGTCAGGCCGACATGCCCCATCACGGGAATCCCGCGCGCGGAAAGAAACGCGATGGTCTCCGCCATCTTCACGCCGCCTTCGAGCTTCACCGCGCCGCAAAGCGTCTCCTTGAGAATACGCGCGGCGGAATGAAACGCCTGCTCCTTCGAGGCTTCGTAGGAGCCGAACGGCATGTCCACCACGACCAGCGCCTGTTGCGATCCGCGCATCACCGCGCGGCCCTGCAGGATCATCATGTCGAGCGTGACCGGCACGGTGGTCTCGAAACCGTGCATCACGTTGCCCAGGCTGTCGCCGACCAGAATGACGTCGCAGTAACGATCGACCAGCGCCGCGGTATGAGCGTGATACGAGGTCAGCATCACGATCGGATCGCCGTTCTTGCGAGCGCGAATGTCCGGTGCCGTCCTGCGCCTGATGGCCGACTGGACCGACATGCTACGCTCCGAAGACGGGAACACCGAGGACGAAAGGATGGAAAAGAGCGCCGATCGCGACATAAACGACGATGCCGACGACAATGGCGATCACGTCGTTGCGAACCCCGCCGACCGGAATCGGCAGGCCGCCCGGATCCGAGCGGTGCTTAAGCGAGATGCGGTCGATAACCGCCCACGCCAGGATCGATCCGAACAGGATGATCGAGCCGAGGTCGCCGTTGGCGAGCAGATGCGCCGTCGCCCACAGTTTGATCCCTACCAGCATCGGATGCTTCAGCTTCGCATAGATGCGGCCGCGGATATAGGACGCGACCACAAGAATGATGGATGGCAGGATCAGCGCTTCGGCGATGTGCTTCATCACGCGCGGCGGATACCAGACGTCGATCACGCCGGTGGCGCGATAACTCAGAAATCCCCAAAGGGTCAGCGCGACGCCAACAGCCGATATCAGCGAGAACCCGATCTTGTACGGCCCTTCGCCATAGGACGAGATCAGCCGCGCGCGAAACTCGCGCCGTGTCACGACGAGATGCACGCCGAGGGACAGAACAAGGCCAGCAATCATCACCAATAGTCCCATCGTATCCTCCTGTGTGCACTGGTCCCCGATTAACACCCTTGATGAGTTTCAGGCAACACGGCGCAAGAACGGGGGCAAACATGTTTTCGTCGCAACAACACCCCGCAATCACCTTGAATGACTGGGAACGCGGGCGGTCGATCGCGGTTATCGCCGCTCCACCAACCAGATGGAGCATACGCAAATGAACCTCAGACTTCTCGCCGCCGCCGCTGCCGTCACGGCCTTCGGAATTGCGGGAGCCCAGGCTCAGCAGCCCTCGCCTTACGGCCAGACGCAGCAGAACGACAGCGTCCGTGGCAGCGCGGGAGCGTCCGGATCGGCGCATACCCAGAAAGTTCATCCGAGAGGATCGGCTAAAGGCACGGTCGGCGCGGCTCCAGGGCGTGGCAACGTCGACGCAGGCGCCGCCGGATCGATGGATGCAGCACCGCCGCCGGCAGGCATCAACGGCGCCCCCCGCCCCGGCGGCCCGATGCGCTAACCCTTCACTTTTCAAAACGGCCGGTCCCGCACCGGCCGTTTTCGTCAGGTGAAATCATGACGTCTTCTTCACGTCCTTGACGCTGGAAAAAACGATGCCTTCGGCGCGCTCTCGCGTATAGCCAAGATAGAATTCGTTCTTGGCCAAAAACACCGGATCGCCGTCGACATCATCCGCAACGCCGGAGCCGTTGGCGGCAATGAAGACATCGAGCTTCTTGCGGTCGTCTGATGAAATCCAGCGCGCGAGCTGAAACTCGCAGACCTCGAAATCCACCGGCAGCGAATATTCGGCATCGAGGCGCGCCTTCAGTACGTCGAGCTGCAACATCCCGACGACGCCGACCAGCGCGGGCGCTCCGTCGCGCGGGCGGAAAACCTGCACCACGCCCTCCTCCGACATCTGCTGCAGAGCTTCCTTCAGTTTCTTCGCCTTCATCGCATCGGTCAGCCGCACGCGACGGACGATTTCCGGCGCGAACGAGGGCACTCCGACGAAAGTGACATCCTCGCCTTCGGTCAGGGTGTCGCCGATCCGCAAGGTGCCGTGATTGGGAATGCCGACCACGTCGCCGGCGAACGCCTCGTCCGCGATGGCGCGATCCTGCGCAAAAAAGAACTGCGGCGAGGACAGCGGCATCGGCTTGCCGGTCCGCACCAGCTTCGCCTTCATGCCGCGCGTCAGCTTGCCGGAACACAGGCGCGCGAAGGCGATGCGATCGCGATGGTTGGGATCCATGTTCGCCTGGATCTTGAACACGAAGGCGGTCATGCGCGGCTCGTCGGCCTCGACCTTGCGCAGGTTGGACTCCTGCGCGCGCGGCGGAGGCGCGAATTTTCCGAGCCCCTCCAGAAGGTCGCCGACGCCGAAATTGCGCAACGCCGAGCCGAAGTAGACCGGCGTCAGATGCCCCTCGCGAAATGCCTCGAGTTCGAAAGGCTTGCAGGCTTCGGTGGCCAGCGCCAGTTCCTCCCTGATCTCATCGACATTCAGGTTGGCGTTGCGCGTGGCGAGATCGGCGATGTCGATCCGTTCAGCCGCGCCGGTCTTGGCGCCGCCGCCGTCGAGCAGGCGAATGCCGCCGGTCGCGATATCGTAGGTGCCGAGAAAATCGCGGCCGCGCCCGACCGGCCAGGTCATCGGAGTGGTATCGAGCGCCAGCGTCTTTTCGATCTCGTCCAGCAGATCGAAGGTGTCGCGACTCTCACGGTCCATCTTGTTGATGAAGGTGACGATCGGGATATCGCGCAGCCGGCAGACCTCGAACAGCTTCCGGGTGCGGGCCTCGATGCCCTTGGCCGCGTCAATCACCATGACGGCGGAATCCACCGCGGTCAGGGTGCGGTAGGTGTCCTCGGAAAAGTCCTCGTGACCCGGCGTATCCAGCAGATTGAACACCCGGCCATCGAACTCGAAGGTCATCACGGAAGTGACCACCGAGATACCGCGGTCACGTTCGATCTTCATCCAGTCCGACCGGGTATTGCGGCGCTCCCCCTTCGCCTTGACCTGTCCGGCGAGATTGATGGCGCCACCGAACAGCAGCAGCTTTTCCGTCAGCGTGGTCTTGCCGGCGTCCGGGTGCGAGATAATCGCGAAGGTGCGCCGGCGCGCGACTTCCGCCGCCAGCGGCGAGGCAGGTGTCGATTCGGTCTTTAAGGCGAGATCGGGCATCAGCGAGCTGTGTGGCAGGGAAAATCGGCCGGATCAAGGGGATTTGCATCCCCTGCCCGGACCCAGCCGGATGCTTGCCGAACGCCTCCGCCCGCCCCATATCAGGGCTGCGGAAGGACGACCTCCCGTATCCCACACAACCACGCGCGGGGACGGCCCTGCCTCATGACTTGGGAGGGCCGCATGGCATGGCTCTTGTTGTTCGCCGCCGGATTGATGGAAATCGGCTGGGCGATCGGCCTCAAATACACGGAAGGGTTCACGCGGCTGGTGCCGTCCGTACTGACACTGACGGCCATGGCGATCAGCCTGGGTTTGCTCGGACTTGCGCTCAAGACGCTTCCGATCGGCACCGCCTACGCGATCTGGACCGGCATCGGCGCGGTCGGAACCGCGATCCTCGGCATCATGCTGTTCGACGACCCGGCAACGCTGGCGCGGCTGGCCTGCATCGGCCTCATCGTCGCCGGCATCGCCGGGCTGAAGCTCGTTACCTGACGATCGCCACCGCCCAATAGGCCAGCGCGGCGACGATCGCCGATGCGGGGATGGTGATGACCCACGCATAGACGATGGAGCTCGCAACGTTCCAGCGCACCGCCGACACGCGCCGCGCCGCGCCAACGCCGACAATGGAGCCGGTGATGGTGTGGGTCGTTGATACCGGAACGCCGAGGAACGTCGCCATGAACAGCGTCGCCGCGCCGCCGGTCTCCGCGCAGAAGCCCTGCATCGGCGTCAGCTTGGTGATGCGCAGCCCCATTGTCCGCACGATCCGCCAGCCGCCCATCAGCGTCCCCAGCGCCATCGCGGCCTGACAGGACAGCACCACCCAGAACGGTACGCTGAACTCGCTGCCGAGGTAACCTTGCGAGAACAGCAGCACCGCGATGATGCCCATGGTTTTTTGCGCGTCGTTGCCGCCATGACCCAGCGAATAAAGCGAGGCTGAAAAGAACTGCAAAATGCGGAATGCGCGATCGACCGCGAACGGCGTCGAACGCACCGACAGCCACGAGACGATCGCGACCAGCACGAGCGCCAGAAGAAAACCGACCACCGGCGACAATACGATCGCCAGCAGCGCCTTCGACAGACCACCCCAGACCGCCGCCGAAAGGCCCGCCTTGGCGACGCCGCCGCCGACCAGACCGCCGATCAGCGCGTGCGAACTGCTCGACGGAATCCCCAGTCCCCACGTCACCAGATTCCACACGATGGCGCCCACTAGCGCCGCGAAGATCACCTGCGCATCGATCACGTTCGGATCTATGATTCCGGTGCCGATGGTATTGGCGACGTGCAGCCCGAATACCAGGAACGCGATGAAATTAAAGAACGCCGCCCAGATCACCGCGTATTGCGGTCGCAACACCCGGGTCGAGACGATGGTCGCGATCGAATTCGCGGCGTCGTGCAGCCCGTTCAGGAAATCGAACAGCAGCGCGACGGCGATCAGGCCAACGAGGACCGGAAGAGCAAGCATGGCGTCCACGGCGCGGTCCTGCCCTATACCTGCTCGATGACGATGCTGCTGATCTCGTTGGCGACGTCGTCGAAGCGATCGGCAACCTTCTCCAGGTGATCATAGATCTCGGCACCGACGATGAAGTCCATGGCGTTGGCGTTGCGGTGCTTCAGAAAAAGCTCCTTCAGGCCGATATCATGCAGATCATCGACACGGCCTTCCAGCTTGCCCAACTCCTCGGTAATCGCCATTAGCATGGCGACGTTGTTGCTGATCGACTCCAGCAGCGGCAGCGCGCGATGGACCAGATTGGCGCATTCCACGATCAGCGAGCCTATCTCGCGCATCGGCGGCTCGAAGCTGCGCACCTCGAACAACACCACGGCCTTCGCCGTCTGCTGCATCTGGTCGATGGCGTCATCCATCGAAGTGATGAGATTCTTGATGTCGACGCGGTCGAACGGCGTGATGAAGGTGCGCCGGACCGCTGTCAGCACCTCGCGCGTGATGCCGTCCGCATCGTTCTCGAGCTGACTGACCCGCTGGCAGAAAGCCGGTGTTTCTTCGCCACCCTTCAGCATTCCCTGAAGCGCTTCCGCCCCAAGCATGACCGTCTGCGAATGGCGGGAAAACAGATCAAAGAAGCGTTCCTCTTTCGGCAGAAAGAACCGGAACAAGCGCAGCAGCATCACAGTATCCACTTTGCAGACAAGAACCGGCCGCCAGTCCGGATCACGAGGATGTCATAAACCATTTCCGGCAAAGGTGGGCAATCAGCATCGCAACCGGCGGAATCATCCACCGGTTTTGTCGGCCTCCACCCGATGAGGGATTGACAACGGGTACGAATATCCGGACAGCGCGACGGAATCTATCGAGGCTGCGCTATCGCCTCGTCTTGGGCGACCGAAGCTGCTCTTCATAGATCTCCGGCTTGAATCCGACGAGCAGCTTGTCGCCGGCCTCAAGCACCGGCCGTTTGATCATCGAGGGCTGGCTCATCATCAGGGCCAATGCCCTGACTTCCGTCAGTCCCGCCTTTTCCGCATCCGGCAATTTGCGAAACGTGGTGCCCGCGCGGTTGAGCAATGCTTCCCAGCCGAGCTTCGCGGCCCATCCCTTGAGCCGGACACCATCAATGCCGGCCGTCTTGTAGTCGTGAAAGTCATAGGTGATGCCATGATCGTCGAGCCAGGCGCGCGCTTTCTTCATGGTGTCACAGTTCTTGATGCCGTAGATGGTGGTGGTCAACGCAAGGCTCTCCGGAGATTGCTGTCGTGAAGCGAATGTATAAGGAGATTTCAGTGCCGACGAAACTGTTTGCCGCGCTCATCATCCTTTGGAGCCTCACCGGATCGGCGGCCGCGGGGCCTGACGAGGACGCCGTGCGCGATCTGCTCCATTCGACCTTCGACAAGCCGGAAGCAAAGCTGGACGTCGCGCCCGTGGTCGCCGTGGCGGGCTACGCCATTGCGGGTTGGACGCAGGGCGAGACAGGCGGGCGCGCCCTGCTCCGAAACCGGAACGGGCGCTGGGCCATCATCCTCTGCGCGGGAGACGAAATCAGGAACGCCGAGGCTTTGCGGCAGGCCGGCATTGCTCCCGACGTCGCAAACACGCTCGCTCAGGCGCTGGCGAATGCCGAGCAAACAGTTCCGGCTGACCGGCTTGCGATGTTTGCGCGGTTCGAGGGGCTGGTGCGGATGGACGAGGTGGGTAACCATCCCCCCGTCCATGATCGGGCGCACTGACCAGGAACGAAGCCCGCTCCCTCTCCGGGATCCGGCGGCCGCTGGCCTTCACGGGTTGCAAGCCGCAAATCGGCTGCTATACCGCAGCATCCCGCTTACCTGCGCTCGTTCGCAGGAGTGAGCCACAGGAGAGAGTGAATGTCCGACAAACAAGACCCCGCCGGATTCCGGTACGGCCTCGCCAACCTGAAGCCCGTCTCACCCACCGACAACGTCATCCTCACCTTCCCCGATGGCGCGACGCGCGAATTCCCGAAGAACACCACCGGCCTTGAAATCGCCAAGGGGATCTCGCCGTCGCTGGCCAAGCGCACGGTGGCCATGGCGCTCGACGGCATCGTCAGCGATCTCGCCGACCCGATCGAACAGGACGCCACAATCGAATTCATCAGCCGCGACGACCCTCGCGCGCTGGAACTGATCCGTCATGACGCCGCGCATGTGCTGGCGGAAGCCGTGCAGACATTGTGGCCGGGCACGCAGGTCACCATCGGTCCGGTGATCGAGAACGGCTTCTATTACGACTTCTTCCGCAACGAGCCGTTCTCGGTCGAGGATTTCGCCGCGATCGAGAAGAAGATGCGTGAAATCATCGCGCGCGACCAGCCTTTCACCAGGGATGTATGGGATCGCGAGAAGACCAAGCAGGTGTTTCGCGACAAGGGCGAGGCCTTCAAGGTCGAACTCGTCGACGCCATCCCCGGCAACGAGCCGATCAAGATCTACTACCAGGGCGACTGGTTCGATCTCTGCCGCGGCCCGCACATGACCTCGACCGGCAAGATCGGCAACGCGTTCAAGCTGATGAAGGTGGCCGGCGCTTACTGGCGCGGCGACAGCAACAATCCGATGCTGACGCGCATCTACGGCACCGCCTTCGCGAACCAGGCGGCTCTCGACGCTTACCTCAAACAGATCGAGGAAGCCGAGAAGCGCGACCATCGAAAGCTCGGCCGCGAACTCGACCTGTTCCACTTCCAGGAGGAAGGTCCGGGCGTGGTGTTCTGGCACGCCAGGGGTTGGACCATCTTCCAGGCCGTGATCGCCTACATGCGCCGGCGGCTCGCGGAAGATTATGACGAGGTCAACGCGCCGCAGATGCTCGACAAGTCGCTCTGGGAGACCTCGGGACATTGGGAATGGTATCGCGAGAACATGTTCGCGGCGCAGTCGGCCGGCGATGAAGCCGAGGACAAGCGCTGGTTCACGATCAAGCCAATGAATTGTCCCGGCCATGTGCAACTCTTCAAGCACGGGCTCAAAAGCTACCGCGACCTGCCGCTGCGGCTCGCCGAGTTCGGCGTCGTGCATCGCTACGAGCCCTCAGGCGCAATGCACGGCCTGATGCGCGTGCGCGGCTTTACCCAGGACGACGCGCATGTTTTCTGCACCGAGGAGCAACTCGCCGACGAGTGCCTCAAGATCAACGAGCTGATCTTGTCGACCTATGCCGATTTCGGCTTCGACGGTGAATTGACGGTGAAGCTCTCGACGCGCCCCGACAAGCGCGTGGGCTCGGACGCGGCGTGGGATCACGCCGAAGCGGTGATGGCGGATGTCCTCAAGCGCATCGCCGCGTCGAACAACCGTATCAAGACCGAGACCAACCCCGGCGAGGGTGCGTTCTACGGGCCGAAGTTCGAGTACGTGCTGCGCGACGCCATCGGCCGCGACTGGCAGTGCGGCACGACACAGGTGGACTTCAATCTGCCAGAGCGGTTCGGCGCCTTCTACATCGACGCGGACGGCGGCAAGAAGGCGCCGGTGATGGTGCATCGCGCGATCTGCGGATCGATCGAGCGATTCATCGGCATCCTGATCGAGCACTTTGCCGGCCACTTTCCGCTCTGGCTCGCGCCGGTGCAGGCGGTCGTCACCACCATTACGTCGGATGGCGATGAATACGCGAAAGTGGTCGCTGCCGCCGCGCGGCGCGCGGGGCTTCGCGTCGAACTGGACCTGCGCAATGAGAAGATCAACTACAAGGTGCGAGAGCACTCGCTGGCGAAGATCCCCGCTTTGCTCGTTGTCGGCAAGAAGGAAGCCGAGACTCAATCGGTGTCCATCCGCCGTTTGGGTAGCGACGGCCAGAAGGTGATGCCAACCGGCGAGGCCATTGCCGCGCTCGTAGCGGAAGCCGTTCCGCCGGATATCCAACGCAGCAGGACAGCGCCCTAAAGCATTATCGCTTCTGATTGAATCAGAAGCGGGGCTCTATAATATTGTTTTGACGCGTTTTCTTCACGCGAACCGATGCCCACTTCGCTCGAAAACGCTATAGCGGCTCGTAACCAACCGATCACCATCGCGTCGCCTCTCGTACGAACCGAGCAGACGGCAGCAAGTTCAACGAAAGCAGCTATGTCCGATATCATCGACTTTCTACGTACACGCCGATCGGTCAAGCCGCGAGAGATGACCGGGCCGGGTCCCTCGCCTGAAGAGATCGAGACCATTCTCACCATCGGCTCGCGCGTCCCCGATCACGGCAAGATCGTGCCGTGGCGGTTCATCGTGTTCGAAGGCGATGGACGCGTCCGCGCCGGCGATGTCATCGCCCGCGTCTACGCGCGCAAAAATCCATCGGCTCCACAGGAAGAAATCGAAATCGAAAAGCGCCAACTCATGGAGGCGCCGCTGGTGATCGGCGTGGTGAGCTGCATCAAGCCGCATCCGAAAGTGCCGTCGTGGGAACAGGTTCTATCGGCGGGCGCAAGCGCCATGAACATCGTCACGGCGGTCACCGCGCTCGGCTATGGTGCGAACTGGCTGACAGGCTGGTTCGCCTACGATCGCGACATACTCGACGGCCTCGGTTTGAAGCCGGACGAAAGATTCGCGGGCTTTATCCACATCGGCACGCCAACCAAACCCAGCAAGGATCGGCCTCGCCCAACGCTGTCTGAGATCGTTTCGCGATTCTAGAGCGGCC
>NZ_BJNF01000084.1 GCF_006539545.1 Nitrobacter winogradskyi | reverse complement strand
GCTCTAAAGCAAGATCCCGACCCGAAAGGCCACGCCCGCGCAAAGTGGAAACCGGTTTTCGGAAAAGATCGTGCTGAACAGAAAGGTAAGCGACGGGTCTGATTCAACGCTGTTGAAACGGATTCAACGCAGTTGAAACAGACTCTCGAACTTGTCACCGCTTCAAGGAAACAGTGAAAGACTCTATCTTTCTTTATATTTTTACGCGTTTTCTTCGCGCGAACCGGATAGCTCGGATCGCAAACGCTAGTTATTCACCTTCCGATTTTCTCAGCGTCACTCCCCGCTCCTCAAGCCAAAGCCGGACTTCCGAAGCTGTGACGGTACCGACGCCGGGTTCGGACAAGAGTTCTTCCCAGGTGTAGGCCGAGGCGATCTCGACGAGATGGCGGCTGCGCTTGGCGATCGTCCGGCCTCCGAGCGAAGCGTGGCGGCCATGAAGGAGCGCCTCGACGGCACGACGCGGAAGGCTGCGACGCAAAACGCTCTCCTTTGGTTTCGGACAGAACGCCAGGACGTCATATTCCTCGATATCGAGACGCACGGCGATCTCGCGAACGCCGAGCCCGACGGAACGCAGCACCGCCACCTCGTCGCGCAGCCAGCCGAGAAAGCGGCGGCGATTGTAATCGCGTTGCCGCGGGGCCTGGCGCGACCGCGGCTTTGACGGCGGCGCAGCCGGCTGAACGGGAACATC
>NZ_BJNF01000083.1 GCF_006539545.1 Nitrobacter winogradskyi | reverse complement strand
ATTCGTTTGATGCTGTCTGCCTGTTGACATCATGCAATATCGACATATACCGGTGGCTACATCGAAGGGCTTCGGCCTGGAGCATCACAAGTCGTCTTAATTATCAAAACAGCAACGATCTAAGCAGCCGCATGAATTCCTCATTGAAGGAGTGTGCGGCATGCGCGGACGGCTGCGTCGGTCAAGGACAGTAGAAACATTGTTCGAGCGTTGTGCTCAGCGGGTAGCTGCCATGCAGAAAAACTTGGGAAGTTGACGATGAATTGTATGAAGGGTTCTTTCCTCGGCTCGACGGCAGGGCTGATTGTCCTGTCCAGCGTCGCGTTTGTTGCTGTCCCATCGAGTCCTGCGCAGGCGCGTACACTAATGCATGAAGGGGCATGCAGCGAACCTGACGTATGTTCACCAACGCAGGCCGAGCGGCAGGCGCAGCGAAGGCAGGGCTATGCCCCACTCGCCGCTCCGAGCTGGGCGGATACCTATACTCAGGGTTGGACGGAAAAGCAGCTTCAGGCGCTGACGTTTCCTTACTTCAAGGCGATTACGACGAAGCCGGTGTTCTCCCTCTACGACGCACTCGGACGGCCTGAAAATCTCAAGATCGGAGGCAGTTTCCGTTCGCGCATCGAAGGGATCAACAACCAGTTCCGTCCGGCGCCGTTTCCGCACAGCGATGTCTTTGCTGCATTCCGAACTAACGTCTACGCGGAGTACGATACCGGCCACAAAGTGAAGATCGGCGGAGAGGTGTTTGATAGTCGCGGCTACTTACAGAAGCCAAACTCGTCGACCGCTACCACGGAAGTGAACGCCCTTGAGCTTACTCAGGCCTATCTCAACTTCGATCTCTCCGACGAAACGGGTAATGGTTCGAAGAGCAGCCTCACCGCAGGCCGGTTCACGAAGGACATTGGCTCGCGCCGCCTCGTGGCGCGCAACGATTTTCGTAACACCATCAACTCATTCACCGGCGCCTCCTTCGACTGGCAGGGTGCGAACAAGGATCAGATGACCCTGTTCTGGACCATGCCGCATACCCGGTTTCCCGCCGACGCGGCGGGCATCCTCGACAATGCGATCGTGATGGATCGGGAAAACCTGGATCTGCAATTTTACGGTGGCTCCTATACGTTCGCGAACGTGCTCGGCGGATCGTTGGAACTATATGGGTTTGGTCTGTACGAGCAGGATTCCGGGACCGGCCTGCGGGCGGTGCAGACACGGAATCGGCGGATGTTCACCCCCGGATTTCGGTTGTGGCGGGCGCCGAAGCCTGATCAGTTCGACCACGAGGTCGAAGTGGTCTACCAGACGGGCCTTGCCCGGGATACGGCCGCCGTCACCGACACGCGCGACCTCCAGGTCTCGGCCTACTTCTTCCATGCGCAGGCGGGCTATACTTTCAATACGAACTGGTTGCCGCGGCTCTTGGTGCAATACGATCAAGCCAGCGGCGACAGCAACAACCCCAATACCTTCACCCGTTTCGACACCCTGTTCGGCGCCCGGCGCTGGGAATTCGGCCCGACCAGCCTCTATGGGCCAATACAGCGCTCTAACCTGATCTCGCCGGGGATACGCCTGGAAGTCACGCCGAGCCCGCTCTGGGATGCTTTCATCGGTTACCGCACGCTCTTCCTGGAGAATCCCACCGATTCTTTCGGTCTCACGGGGGTTCGGGACCGATCCGGTCGATCCGGCATCTTCGCTGGTCAGCAGATCGAGACTCGCCTGCGATACTGGCTCATCCCGGACGCCTGGCTGCTTGATACCGGGGCTCTCTACCTGATCAAAGGCAATTTCCTGCGCGACGCCCCCAACGCGCCTCCCACCGGCGACACCTTCTACGGCTACCTACAGACGAGTTTCTTCTTCTAGAGC
>NZ_BJNF01000082.1 GCF_006539545.1 Nitrobacter winogradskyi | reverse complement strand
GGCCGCTCTAAGGCCGCGCCGCCCCCCAAAAGCGCATGGAGCTTGCTCGTTCGCCAGATGCCCGGCGCAAGCCGGGATCTGGTGCGGCGCATTCACTGAAGCCGCTTTACGACCTCTTCTTCCGCTTCTGATCGATCAAGATCGCCTGTTGCCATCGGCTTGGCGCCTTATCGGCGCGATGGATGCAGCCCGCCCAGCAGCAGGGGCGTTTCTTGCCCTCCAATAGTTCGTCGCGGGTTCGCTCGATGCGACGCTGGCGTGTTCGCGGCTGCTTTGCGTCCTCCACCCAGCAGATGAATTCATTGCGACCGAGCGGCGTCAGGCTTTCCCACAACGCAAAGACTTTCGGATCTGATCGCAAGGCTGCCTGAAGATCATCGCCTGCCTTGTGGACAGTGCCATGTGGAAAGGTATTCGCCATGCAACCTCCAGCAGATGATCGAAAAACGCGCTCGGAAGCCTTTCGCTCGTGACAGGAATAACAGCTTGGGAAATGAGTGCGTTATCAGAATGATGCAAACGGGAGATGACGCCGCCTGTCTTTCCGGGGGCCGCTCTTAAACCCATTCTAAATCATTGAGTTTGCGCAAGAAGTATTCCGCCGCTATGGCCACCGTCAGGGATGGCAATGGCGGTTGACCCGGCTCGCCGCAATCCGCGTGGTTTGGAGACCAATGTGAACGGGACGGTGACGCATCAGTGCGAGTGGCAAGGGAGCAGGTATTGCCTCGCAGTTCCGCGTCCGTCCTGCCTTCTCGCTGTGATCCGCAACGGTCGCGTGATTTCGGGCCATCAGAATAGCCTGCTGCTCACCCCCAAGCGTTTTGCTTCGTGTCGAACGGAGGCGAGCGACTGATGCCTTGGGATTTTCACACGTTGTTTATGCGACACTCGAAGGAGATCGCGAACGCGTTGCGACGGCGAGGCGTCAGTCCGGAGAACGCGGCCGACCTCACTCAGGAGGCCTTCCTGAGGCTTCTCACCGCAGGCCGGCCGGACCAGACGAAATGCGATAATCCCCGCGCCTTTCTTTTCCGCGCCTCTCGCAACCTGCATATCGATCAGATCCGGCGCGAGCGGTGCGCGCCGCAGGTCGCGCTGACGGATGCCGAGTTCGAGGCTATTCCCGACGACATGCCGTCTCCGGAGACAATCGTGTTTGACCGGCAGCGGCTGGCGATTTCCGCCGCCGCCTTGCGGGAACTGCCTGAAAGGACACGTCGCGCCTTCGAGATGCACCATCTCGGCGAAAAAGGCATCGCAACCGTGGCTCGGGAGCTTGGTGTGTCCACCACCCGAGCCTGGGTCCTGATTCGCGGCGCCTACCGTCATGTCCGCGATCGCCTTCGCGAGGCGGAAGGTTAGCACGCGACCCGAGGGAAAAACGTCCGCTCCCGTTCGTATTCTTTAGTATGGAACCGTGGAGCGCAGACGTACCCTGCCCTATCCCTGAAGGCGTGTTCATGACCGACGAAATGTCCGAAGAGGATCGGCTGTTCATGGAAGCCACCGATCTGATGATCCGGCTGAAGAACGATCCCGACAATCCCGTTCCGCGCAGGATGATCCGGGAGTGGCGCCTGAGAAGCCTGGAGCACGAAAGCATATGGGCCGAAGTCGCTGAAATTCACGGCATGATGGTCAAGATCATCACCGATGAACGTGACGCCGGGAAGAAAGCAGCCGCAGGCATCACCCGGCGCTCGCTGGTCATCGCGGGACTGGTCGGCGCGGGCGCGGCTGCCGGTTATGCGACCTTGCCGGGTCTTCTGGTCGAGGCGAAAGCGGATTACACCACCGGCACGGGGCAGGTCCGCCGTGTTGATCTCGCGGATGGAAGCGTCGCGACGATGGGGCCGGACACAGCGCTGGCAGTGCAGTTCAGCGAAGAACAGCGATCGATCCGTTTGCTCCAGGGCATGGCGTTTTTTGATGTGACAAGCGATCCAGCGCGGCCCTTCCGGGTCTCGGTCGCCCAGCTTGTGACGACCGCGCTCGGCACCGCGTTCGAGGTCAGCGATGGCGCGGGCTATAGGTCAGTCTCGGTCGACCGCGGCACGGTGGAGGTCACATCCACGGCGGCGGACATCGAAGCCACCCGCCTGTCAGCCGGGCAATGGGTGGCGTTCGATGAACGCGATGGGACCAGCAAGCGCGGCACGCGCGGGCCCGACCAGATTGCCGCGTGGCGTACCGGACAGCTTTTCGCCGAGGATGAGCCGGTCTCGTCGATCATTTCCAAGATCAGCCGCTGGCAGCCCGGTCGCACCGTCGTCGTCGATCCCGGTCTCGGCACGCAGCGCGTCAGCGGCGTGTTTGACGTCGCCGATCCGCCTCGCGCGCTCAGGGCTCTCGTGCATCCATTCGGCGGACGCGTCCGGGTGATCGGCTCATATCTCACGTTGATTTCCCCGATCTGAATTTTTTTGACGAGACTAGGAAAACGGCGAAGCCCCGTTCGTATGCAAAATTAGGGGCGCGTTTCAGCAGCCCTGTCGAAGCATTCAAGGTGGCTTGATCATGGGGTTGAAATTTTCCGGTCGCACCGCGCGGGGACGTCTTGGCGCCAGCATTGGAGCGGTTTTGCTGGCGTCGACGGCGATGACGGGTGTGTCTTTGCTGCGATCGACACCGGCCGGCGCGCAGTCCGCCCAGACATCCTATTCGATCCCCGGCGGCTCCCTGAACCGCGTGTTGGCGGAATTCGGACGCCAGAGCGGTCTCCAGATTGTTTATGTTCCCGCGATCGCGGCAGGCAAATCATCTCCCGGCGTCAGCGGCGCCGTGTCGCCAGCGCAAGCCGTTGCGAGAATCCTTCAAGGCACTGGACTCACATATTCGTTCCCTGATTCACGAACCGTCTCGATCGCGGCGCCGTCCAGTGGCGCGGCCACCGGCGCGGCGCCCGCCGGCGCGATCGCGCTCGATACGATCGATGTGGAGGGAGTACCGTCGAGCGATCCCGGAAGGACGGAAGGCACCAACTCCTACACCACCAGCCGATCTTCATTCGGCAAGAATCAGACACTCCGGGAATTGCCGCAAACTGTCACGGTGATGACGCACCAGCGCCTTCAGGATCAGAGGTTGCTGACGGTGGAGGATGCGATGGAACGCACCCCCGGCATCACGGTTATGCAGCAATCCACCAACAGCGCCGCCTTCTATTCCCGCGGCTTCCAGATCACGAGTTACCAGATCGACGGCAACAGTCCGATATATGGCTCTGCGGGTACAGATGGCCTCAACGTGTCAGGCATGGATCTCGCCATGTTCGATCGCGTCGAGGTCATGCGCGGGTCCGACGCCCTCTATGGCGTATCGGGTGAACCAAGCGGCGTCATCAATTTTGTCCGCAAGAAGCCGACCAAGCAGATTCACGCGAATGCCGCGGTCAGCGGCGGCAGTTGGGACAACTACCGAAGCGACCTGGATGTCGGCGGCGCGGTCACCGAAAACGGCAGCGTTCGCGCGCGTCTTGTTGGCGCCTTCGAGGACCGGAAGTACTTCTATAAATACGCCAAAAGCAAAAAGCACATGCTTTACGGCATCGTCGAGGCGGATGTCACCGACAGCACGATGCTGACCGTAGGCAGCAATGTGCTGCGCCAGAACTTCGATGGATTTAATCTTTTCGGTCTTCCGCGCTATTCGAATGGCGCCGATATCGGTCTTCCGCGCAACTACTACCTCGGCGGCCCCGATGATCGCTGGCTGAGGAATAACACCAGACACTTCGTCCGAATCGATCAGCACCTCGGATCGGACTGGACCATGGGCGTCGAAGCATCGCGCGCAAAAAGCAACAATAACCGCCGCGACATGTCGTGGGCCTCCTATATCGACCCGCTCACCGGCACGGGACCTGGAACGTTCAGGGACAGAGACTTCGATCTGGACGAAACACAGGACACGCTCGACGCCGTGCTGAAAGGCTCATTCCGTCTGCTCGGCGGTGAACACAAGGTGACTTTGGGAGCCAATATCAACAAGCGCGACCAGCATATTGCAACGAGACTCCGCAATTCCAATATCACGCTGTCGCCGAACATCTTCGAGTATGACCCGTTCGACAATATTTCAACTCTTCCCTACCTTCCGGTATCCGACACCCGGAACAAGATCGTCCAGAAGGGAGTGTACGGATCACTCGTAGCCCAGCTTGCAGAACCTCTCAAAATGATCCTCGGAGGGCGGGTGAGCTGGTATAATTTCGACGGAGCCGTGGATATCCTCAATCGCAACACCGGCGCTGTCACTGACACGATTCTAACAAGGTACGAGGACAAGGGCATTTTCACCCCTTATCTGGGCCTGGTTTACGATCTGTCGGAGCGATGGACGGCCTATGCCAGCTTTGCCGAAACCTATATGCCGCAGGGAGGCAGCTTTCAGGGGCCGCCGCCAGGCACGCCGCTCGGTCCCGTCACCGGGCGTACTTATGAAGTTGGCGTCAAGGGAAGTATGCTCGACGGCCGCCTGAATACATCGCTCGCGCTGTATCATATCAAGCGCAACGGCCAGGCAATACGCGATATGGCATATCCGCCCACTCCCGGTAATTTCGGCACCGACTGCTGTTATCTCGGAAGCGGTCGCATCATGAGTCAGGGTGTGGATGTCGAGGTCAGCGGCGAGATCGTCGATCGCTGGCGGGTTCATGCCGGCTATACCTTCAACGACAACCAGAACCAGGCGGAGGGTGGCGTCTACAGCACCATCACGCCAAAACACCTTTTCAAATTATGGACAACTTATGCGTTTCCGGGCCAGCTTGAAGGTCTTAAAGTCGGCGGCGGCGTGACGGCACAAAGCTCGTACTATCAGAGGGGATTCATAAGGACATTCAACAACGGGGCTTACGATGGCCCCGAGACACCCTTTGATTTTACCGAGCCGGGCCGCGCGGTGGTCGATCTGCTCGTACAATACGACATCAGCAAGAACTGGTCGCTGGCTCTCAACGTCAACAACGTCTTCGACAAGAAGTATTACTATGTGACGGAGAGCAATCCCTGGGGTGGAAATTTCTACGGCACGCCGCGAAATTTCATGCTGACCGCGCGGGCAAGTTTTTAGAGGATAATCTTATCCGAAAGCCGGCGCCGCTTTTCGGGATCAAGCTCCATAGCGTTTCGAGCGAAGCGGAAACCGGTTCGCGTGACGAGAACGCGTCAGAACATGAAGAGAGTCTTTCACCGTTTCCGTGAAGAGGTGAAAGACTCTACGCCGAGACCCGCGGCTCGGCCGCATCCGCCTCACGGCGCGTGAGCCAGGCGATGGCGTCGGTGAGCGCGCCGTCGATCGGGCGAGGCAGATAGCCGAGCTCGGTCTCCGCCTTTCGTGTGTTCAGCGGGATCGAGCGCAACGCGATGCGCACCGCCTCGATCGAAACACGCGGCGTGCGTTGGATCACCTGGCCTTCGAACCATTCGGACGCCGCCCCGATCGCAAGCGCCAGGGAAGCCGGCAACGCATGCACGTTGGTGCTGCGGCCGCACAGGCTGCCCACCCGCCGCACGAGTTCGCGCACGCTGACATTTTCGCCGCCGAGAATATAGCGTTCTCCCGCCCGGCCGCGCTCTCCGGCCAGGATGAGGCCGGTCGCGACGTCCCGCACGTCCACGAGGTTCAGCATCGAGTCCAGCACCATCGGCGGCGATTTGCGCGCGAACAGTTCGAGCATCCGCGTCGGCTCGGTAAAGTTGTGATCGCCGGGCCCGATGGGAACGGTGGGATTGGCGATCACGACACGCAGCCCATCGGCCGCCGCCTCCCGCGCGATCTGTTCGGCCATGAATTTCGATCGCGTATAGGGCCCCGGCATGTCTTCCGCGCGTTGCGGCATCGTTACCCCGCCCCTGCGGTAAGGAAACAGGATCGCTTCGGTGGAGCAGTGGACGATGTTGCGCACCCCTCTCTCGCGTGCCGCCGCGAGCATGAGTTCGGTGCCATGTTGGTTCACACGCTCGAAATCGGCGGGGTTCGCCGTCCACAGATGCGAGATCGCCGCCAGATGATACACGGTATCCACGCCGTCCAGAGCGCGCCGCACGTCGTGCGGATCCAGGATCGTTCCCTGGATGAATTCCGGCATGGGTCCGGGTGGCGGCGGTTGCAGATCCAGGACGCGGACGACGCCGTGCCGGCGGCGCAGCGCCGCAACCAGATGTTGTCCGATGAATCCATTTCCACCTGTGACAAGTATCGGGCGACGGCCGGTAAGCGCCGTTCTGGCGCGAGGTTGCAGCGTTATGGATTTCACGTACGCAGCTCCAAGGAGATCGACCCTGTGATGAAGATACTACACCGGCGGGCCGTTCCAACCTTCAATGATCCGAATGCTTTCCGGATTCAACAAATGATCCCCCCAGCCCTTGCTCACAAGGCGCTCCGCCGCGCCCGGCCGGACGAGTAGCAAGGCGGCGGCAAACACGGTGGGAATGACGCTCGGCCAATCGATGCGCAGAGGCGTCAGTTCCTCCTGGCTGCCCCGGTAAACGCCCGTTCGCATCAGCAAATGCCGGCATTCGCGCAACAGTTCCAGCCTCGACCCAGACCGCATGGCGCATCCGAGCAAGGCCTGCAGGGCCAGATGCGTGCGCACGCCCGCGCGGCCCGGAACCAGCGCCTCCGGCGAGACTCCCCGCGTCACCCGCAGGAGCAGGCTCAACAGGTCGTGCCCGGCGAGCAGAGCATTCATCGGCTCGACCAGGCGCGGATTGCAATCGATGTACAGCACGTCGTTAGCACCCGGCGTCAGATAGTCCACCGACAATGCGCCGTGCCAGTCGAGGCGCCTGCCGATACGCGTCAGATGCTCCCGCACCAGCGGGCGATCGACGCTTTCCTTCACCGCATCCCCGCCTCCCGCGCCACGGGCAATCTGCCGGTAAGCGTGCATGCCCAACAGTTGTCCTCGGTCGAACACCGCCTGCGCATGTTCCACGGGCGCGTCGATGAACTCTTGTGCGACCACGTCGTCGGCGAATGCGTCGCATCGCGCGAGTTCCCTGACCGCGGCCGCAAGCTCGCGCGGTCCCTTCACCGGCCACACCGCCCGGCTCGCCGTGCCGGTCGCGGCTTTCAGGATCAGCGGAAAACGATCGAGCGCCAGCACGTCCTCGCTGGTCCTGACGAGCAGCGTGCGCGGCTGCGGCAGGTCGAGGCCGCTGAGGAGGCGACTGAAGGAAGCCTTGCTGTGCGCCTGCTGATAGGCGGCGTGCGCCGGCAGGGCGACGGCGACATGCTTCTCGATCGCCTCGCGTATTTTCGAAAGCGCGTATCCCTGCTCATGGATCGGCAGCAGCACATCAAAAGGCCGCCTCGCCAGAAGCGCCCGCACGAAGGTGACATAGCCGGCCGGATCGACGCCAAGACCCGGGCAGCGATGAAATCGCCGAACGAACCGCGAGAAGCGTCCAAAGCAGCGCGGATCGGGATCGCACACCTCGACATGATGCCCCTGCATCCCGAGAATTGTGATCGCCTCGCGCGCCGACGTGCTCGATCCCTCGGACAACAGGATACGCAGCGGCGACGTTCTTGCCTCGCTCGTTGTCATAACCGGATTTAGAGCATTTTCCGGCCGAGTGGAATCCGGTTGGCGCGAAGAAAATGCTGTCAATCAAAAACGGCGTGATGCGCGCGGCGCGTGCGGCCGCGCAACAACGCCGGTTACCAGCGATAGGTTACGGTGCCTATCACGGTGCGAACACGTCCGACGTTACATTGAACAGGAGAGAAGCACCCACCGACATACTGATTGTCGAACAGATTGCTGACGTTGATCAAGACACGCCAGTTGTCGATGTCGTAGCGGGCCATCGCGTCCACCACCGTATAGGCGGGCGCATAGAACGTGTTCAAAGAGTCTCCCGCGCTAGCCGAGACGTAGCGTACACCGCCGCCGAGTCCGAGCCCGTTCAGGGCGCCCTCGCGGATGGTGTAGTCGGCCCACAGAGACGCAACATGAGGCGGCATGGTCACCGGCCGTTTGCCCAGATTGGCGCCGTTGCTCCTGGTGACTCGCGCATCGTTATAGGCATAGGCTGCGGTCAGGTTGAGATTGCTGGTCAGGCTGGCGACCGCCTCGAACTCGAAGCCGCGCGAGGTGACCTCGCCGGTCTGGATGGACCTTCCGGGATGATCGGGGTCCGGCGTCGTGACGTTCTGCCGCTTCAAATCGTAAACTGCGGCCGTCATACGCAAATTCATGTCCTTGGGCTGGTACTTGATGCCTGCCTCGTACTGCACGCCGGACTCCGGCTTGAATGGTGTCCCGTCAAACGTTGTCCCGGAAATTGGCAAGAAGGAATCTGCATAGCTGATGTAAGGGACCACCCCGCTGTCGAACTCGTAACCGAGCCCGGCTCGCTTGGTGAAGGCGCTATCATTCTGACTGGTAACCGTGCCGTTGGGATTGAAGATGTTCGTAGTCTTAGAGTCCGCCCAATCGTGGCGGCCGCCGAGAGTCAAAATCCAGCGGTCGAGCTTGATCTGATCCTGAAGGTAGATGCCGGTGAAATTTTGATTCTGCCGGGGTCCGTAATTATCAGCAGGGATAAAAACAGGTGAACCATAGACCGGTGCAAAAACATCGAGTGGGCCAACAACGCCGTCATATGTAGCTGTCTCGGTGCTTTTCCGCCATCGATAGTCGACGCCGAACAGCACGGTATGATGCAAGACACCGGTGGTGGCTTTCAACTCGGCCTGGTTGTCGATCGCAAACGTGTCCCAACTAAAGCGACTGCGATACGCTTCACGGTTGAGCGTACGAAGGTCTGCTTGAAGACCCGACGGCGCGATATCATCTGTGTTGTAACCCTCATGGGAGTACTGCAAGTTCTGTCTGAATATCACACTGTCTGTAGCGCGATGCTCAAGATTGTACCCGACAACAGCCATTTCCGCATTGCGTTGACTGACATTAGGTTCACCGATAAAGCGCGTGATCGGGATTCGTCCGTTCGGATTTGGCAACACCGTTCCTTGTGCTGGAAGGCCATAGTTCGCTCGAAAATCGGTTTTCTGATAGACGCTGAAAGCCGTGATCTCTGTCGCGGCGGTCGGGCGCCAAGTGACAGCGCCGGACAGGAAAGTACGTTGGTCGTTCGAGAAGTCGATGCCGTTGCCGCTTTCGCGTATCAGGCCGGTGAAGCGATAGAGCAGCGTGTTGTCGCTCGTCACTGGGCCACCAAAATCGAAGGCGCCACCCTTCCGGCCGAAGTTGCCGCCCTGAAGTTGCACTTCGTGGAGAGCTTTTTCGGTAGGACGCTTGGTGACAAGGCCGATTATTCCGCTGGGCTGACCCTGGCCATAAAGAACCGAGGCTGGTCCGCGCATCACCTCTACGCGCTCCAGACCATAAGGATCCACACTGTGATTATTGAGCGTGCGCAGCCCATTTAGATACGTTCCCCCCGCATTAAACCCTCTCATCGCAACTGCGAAGTCGGTCTGATTGCCGCCCATCTCGGCATGGACACCGGCTGTGTATCTCAGCGTTTCGGGCAGCGACTGGACCTGCCGCGTTTGCATCTGGTCGCGCGTGACGACGGAGATCGACTGCGGCACCTCGATGATCGGTGTATCGGTCTTGGTGGCGGTGGCGCTGCGGCTGGCGACAAAACCGTTCACCGGCCCCCACGCGGTCTCGCCCTGTACATCGATCGTATCAAGCGAGATCGCGCCTGATGGAGCCGCGCCAGCGCCGCCAGCGGCCGCCGGCTGCGAGATCGCAACAGTAGTGGCGTTGGTGAAGTGGTAGCTCAGCCCCGTGCCCTGAAGGATGCGCGCAAGCGCCTGCTCGCGCGTGGCCGGGCCTGAAATACCCGGCGACGTCTTTCCGGTCCCGATGCTTGTCAGATAAGTCACTTGCAGGCCGGCCTGCCGGCCGAATGCCGTCAGCGCCCGACCGAGCGGACCGGCCGGCACATTGAACGACGTCTGCGCCGCGCCCTGCGCACAGGCGTCGCCGCCGGTCACGACGACGCCGGCGATCATCGCCGTGCTCATCATCAACGCTGATGCCAGCACCCTGCCGATGCCGGCCTTGCCAGAAAACGCCCGAGCCGCGTACCCCATAACCATTGCCACCCCAATTGTCTCGTCAGGAGGGCTCGCGGCGTCAAAATGCTTGGACGGCGCCAGCCCCTATAGCTGATACAATCGGGGTCGATTTTTTTTACCTGCTCGCGAAACTTTTTTTAGATGGGGGAAATCACCGTCAGATAGGACGAGACCTGCCGGACATGGGCGCCGGCCGGATGCACGACGGCTTCAAGCGCCCGCTTAGGATTAGTCAAATCAAAGATTCCGCTCACCCGCTGCGAACCAATGAAGGGATCGGCCATGACGATCCGCCCCGGAATCCAGCGACCGATGCGCGCCACCAGCGCCGAGACCGCCTCCTTCTCGGCCATGATCAGATTGTCGCGCCACGACGCGATCTGACCCGCTTCGCGCGATCCGCGCTCGATCGCATAGGTCGCGCTATCGAACGTCACCCATTCTCCGGCGGAAAGCTTCGTGCCTGCCGCGATCGCCGAACCCGACGCCCGCGCTTCGACGACGCCATGATCGACCGAGATCGAGAGCATGCCGGCATCATTGGCAACGTCGAAGGCCGTACCAAGCGCCGTTGCCGTCAACTCCGCCGCCTGCACGGTGAAGGCTCGCTTCGGTTCGGCCGCGACGTCGAAGAACGACATGCCGGCCAGAAGCTGAACACGGCGAAGCTGGGTGGTGAAATCCACTGCAATGGCGCTATCCGGCCCGAGCGTCACCACGCTGCCGTCTTCAAGCGTGACGCTGCGGATTTCGCCCTTGGCGGTGATATGGTCGGCCCGGCCGCGAAGCAGCATCTCGGGCAGGATTGAATAGCCGGCGCCTGCGGTTCCAAGGCCGATGATCCCGCCGATCACGAGATTACGCCGCGTCAGTCCCAGTTTCTCGCGACGTTCAGTCTTGCGGCGCTGGGTCAGGATCTTGCCGGAAGCGCCGTGAACCTTGGCCACCCGCGCCCAGATGCGTTCATGCTCCGGGCTCCGCGACCGCCAGACCTTCACCATCTCGGTCGCGACCGGATTGCCGGGGTCGTTCTGCAAGCGGATGACGAGATCGATCGCTTCATCCATCAGGCGATACTGATCTGGCCCGGGCTGGCTCATTCATATTCCTTCGAGAGGCGGCGAGATGCGTCGAGAATCGCGTCTACCCTTCTAGAGTCTATTTCAACTGCATTGAATCCGATTCAACCGCGTTGAATCAGACTTGTCGCTTATCTTTTGTTTGAGCATGATCTTCTCCGAAAACCGGTTTCCACTTTTCGGGATCATGCTCTAATACAAACGGGCAGCGTCGAATTTCACGCGAGAGACGAAAAAAACTCAGAAATCGTCCACCCGCGTCAGGAGATGCCGATAGCCATTCCGGATCAGCTTCCAGGCCCGGCTGGTCGAGACGCCCAGTTCGTCGGCCACTTCCTGGATGGTCTTGTCGCCGAGCCGGTGCATCTCAAAGGCCATCCGGGTGCGCTCCGGCAATTCGGCGAGAGCTTTGCGCGTCTGCGCCAGACATTGCCGTGAATAGATGATCTTCTCGGCTGACGGCGTTGGATCGGCGATAGCGCCCGCCTCATTGAGATCAGTCGTCTGTATCAGGCTTTCGCGGCGAAGGTGATTGATGCTGAGGCTGCGCGATACCTGATAGAGGTAGGCTTTCGGATTGTGGTTGGTCCGGGCCTCGCCCGGCGGCGAGGCCAGCACGCGCAGGAACGTATCCTGGGTAATATCGGCGGCCGTCTCGGCATTGTGGCCGCGGCGGCGGAGAAAGCGATCGATCTCCCGCGCATGCCGGATGAACAGCTTTTGCAGATCCCACGTCATCGGCGCCCCGCACGGCACACGCCGACGACCTTCGCGCGGCCGGAAAATCCAGCCAACGGAAGCCGATGAACCAGGTTGGATGCGAACCTCGAACGAACCATGATGCCGACGCGAATTGCGCGAGTTTGAGAGGCCGGCACGCTGTCACCGGTGCCGCGACCGTCGCATCAGGCGTATGGCCTTTGAAATTCCGCCGCAACCGTAATTATTTAGATTGGTTCTAGAGAAATCGATCGACATACATTCGTCGAACGACATGCGAGCATGTGTGGGGTGATCATGAAAGCGACGCGATGAACTGGCACAAAACGCAACGCAGATGTCGTTTCCACCACGCGGTTGCGCCTTTGTCTTTGACCGGCCGCGCGCAGGCCGGATGCGCTCCGCCTGAGATTTGCAAGCAACGCTGACAGGTTGCCGAACCGCGAGGAGAGAACCATGCCCAGCACGATCCGACTTCACCGCGTCATCGCCGCTAAACCGGAGAAGGTCTATCGCGCCTTTGTGGAGAGCGATGCCGTCGCAAGCTGGCTGCCGCCCTACGGCTTCCTATGTACTGTCCAGGAACTGGAAGCGAAGGTCGGCGGCAGACACCGGATGTCCTTTCGTAATTTCACCACCGGCGCGAACCATAGCTTCGGCGGTACCTATGTTGAACTCGTGCCGAACAAGCGTCTCGTTTACACCGACAGCTTCGACGATCCGAACCTGCCCGGCGAGATGCGCGTGACCGTGACCTTGAAGGCAGTATCGGTCGGCACTGAGATCAACATCGAACAAACGGGCGTGCCGGATGTAATCCCGCCCGAGGGCTGTTATCTTGGCTGGCAGGACTCTCTCGACAAGCTTGCAAGACTGGTGGGACCCGAGATCAACCAGTAGCACACGGTTGCCATGACGCCACCACCGCTTCGAACGGTCATCCGATCGCAATAACGGACGGGTGCGCGATACGCATTTGAGGAAGTCACCCTCGCTTATGACGTTCAGGGATCAGGGGGAGCATGCAGTCAGAGACCGGTGGCTCCGCCACTCGAAATCTGCACGCCGGCCATTCCGGTTCGCCGCAAGAAAACGCGGCCAGACAATGAGTCTGTTTCAACTATGTTGAGTCAGACTCTAACGAAGCCGCGCGAAATTCGCCGCTCCATGAACGACGTCTTCACACGCTGGACGGAAATCGTGCCTCAC
This sequence comes from Nitrobacter winogradskyi, assembly GCF_006539545.1. Taxonomy (GTDB): domain Bacteria; phylum Pseudomonadota; class Alphaproteobacteria; order Rhizobiales; family Xanthobacteraceae; genus Nitrobacter; species Nitrobacter winogradskyi_A. The sequence goes on along the minus strand of NZ_BJNF01000082.1, from coordinate 12,543 downwards.
GGCGTTCAACAATGCCTGTTCCGGATTCTCGGCATTGAAGACAGCCTCGATGCTGCGAACGCAAAGCGCCACTGACTCATGAGCCAGACTGTAATAGATCTGCTTTGCCTGTCGTCGTGTGGTGACGAGTTCGGCCTTACGGAGTTCCGCGAGTTGCTGGCTGAGCGCAGGCTGTCCGATCCCGGTCGCCGCATCGATTTCCGTCACCGACTTCTCGCCTTCCCGCAGCAGCGACAGGATCATCAGGCGTTGAGGTTGAGCGAATTTGCGCAATCTGTCTGCTGCAAAATCCGCCTGCTCGCGGGATTGCCATAAGGCGCTCATGTTACGCTCCGGCAGAACCAGTCGGCATCCTTTTGCGTTTTTTCATCGGCAGGCAAGAGCAGCGGTTCTCCGGGCTGCCAGTTGGCGGGCGCCAACTTCTGGCTCGACGCGGTTGCCTGCAGCGCCGCCACCATCCGCACCATCTCATCAATCGAACGGCCGATCGTCAGCGGATAGTGGGTAATCGCGCGAATGACGCCTTCGGGATCTATGAAATAAGTTGCCCGCACGCTCGCGCTGTTCTCGGCGGCTTCGTCGATCATGCCGTAGGCGCGGCCTACCATCATTGATGGGTCCTCGATCACCGGAAATGGAATCTCCACCGCGAACAGTTCCGTGATCGTCAGGGTCCAGGCGAGGTGCGAATAAAGACTGTCGACCGAAAGACCAAGCAGAGCACAGTCCAGCGCGGCGAAGCGGTCCTGCGCTTTGGCCAGCGCGACAAATTCCGTGGTGCATACAGGCGTAAAGTCCGCCGGGTGCGAGAAGAACACGAGCCACCGGCCTCTGTAGTCGGAAAGCCGGATCGGACCCTTCGTGGATCTGGCTTCGAAGTCGGGGGCGGCATCCCCCATCCGCAAGGGGAATGGAGAAGGAGTGAGACGAGGCGTCTCATCGTTCTTCAAAAGGGACATAGGGCCACCTGGAGGTTTCCTGTCGAATGACAATTCAGCCCAAAACACTTACATAATTATCTAATTATTGAAACCGTAATATCACGTTGCACAATGATTGAAGGCCCGCTTGACCCCTATCAGTTTCATATTTACAGTGTATAAAATATATAATTATGTAATTGATAGCTGACGGAGATGGTTATGCGGCCCTCAAGCGCCTTGGGGACCTGGGTCTCCGCCACGAGAATCGGGGAGCAGGCAGAGACCCTGAAATCCCTCCTGCCCGATCTTGACCGCCTGCCATCTGCTCTGCTCGGCCGTTGAGGATGAAGACTGTCCCATGCCCGCCTGACCTAGGGAGTCCCACAATGAGCTATCCGATCGATACTCAGGTTAAGCCCGAGGTTACTCCGTTCTTCGATCCCGAGACCAACACCATCAGCTATGTCGTCAGGGATCCGTCGTCTCCGTCCTGCGCGGTTATCGATTCCGTCATGGACATCGACTACGCCGCTGGCCGCATCAGCTACAAATCAGCGGATCTGATCGTTGCCTATATCCGTCGCAACGGGTTGCAGGTCGATTGGCTCATCGAAACCCATGCACACGCCGATCATCTTTCGGCTGCGCCGTACATCCAGCAGCAGCTTGGCGGCAAGCTCGGCATCGGTGAACACATCCTGACCGTGCAGGAGACCTTCGGAAAAATTTTCAACGAAGGCACGGAGTTCAAGCGCGACGGCAGTCAATTCGACCGACTGTTCAAGGATGGCGATACCTATTCGATCGGCAGTATGACCGCGCTTGTCCTGCATACTCCGGGACATACGCCGGCTTGCACGACCCACGTCATCGGAGACGCGGCCTTCACCGGCGATACGTTGTTCATGCCTGACGCAGGTACGGCGCGGGCGGACTTTCCGGGGGGCGATGCCCGCACGCTCTATCGCTCCATTCGGAAACTCCTGGAAACACTGCCGCCCGAAACACGGTTGTTCCTGTGCCACGATTACGGGCCTGACGGCCGCGAAATTCGATGGGAAACGACTGTCCGCGAAGAGCGGAAGCACAATATCCATGTGCGCGACGGAATCAGCGAGGATAGCTACGTGCAAACGCGCGAAGCCCGCGACGAGACGCTTTCGATGCCGCGCCTCATCATGCCGTCGCTTCAGGTCAACATGCGCGCCGGACATCTGCCCGAGTCGGACGAGAGCGGAAAGACCTTTCTGAAGGTACCTATCAACACGCTCTAAGGGCGGGACCACCAGCCGGATATGAGAGAGAAGGAAAACGCATGGATACGAAGAAACTATCCGATGAACTGAGCGTGTCGGCACAGGTCATGCCGCAGGATATGGCCGCGCTGAAGCAGGCTGGTTTCCGTTCGATCATCTGCAACCGGCCTGACGGCGAGGCCGCCGATCAGCCGTCGGCTCGGGAACTGGAATCGGCAGCGTTCAGCCATGGACTCGAATTCGTCCATCAGCCGGTCGTTGCCGGCAAGATGTCGGATGATGACGCCGTGCAATTCGCGCAGACATTAAAGAGCCTGCCGAAGCCGACCCTGGCATTCTGCCGTACAGGAACACGCTCCATTTCGCTTTGGTGTTTGGCGAATGCATCCACGCAACCCCTCCCCGCGCTGCTCGGCGCTGCCAAGGCAGCCGGCTACGATATGTCCGGCATCGTGCGGAGGATCGCTAACGGTGGCAGAACCCCGACACATCTGGCCGACGCAAGCTATGACGTTGTCATTGTCGGCGGCGGCGCCGCCGGCATCGCCTGCGCGTCAAGTCTCCTGGCGCGCGCGCCCGATCTCGACATCGCCGTCATCGATCCCGCCGACATTCACTACTACCAGCCCGGATGGACCATGGTCGGCGCCGGCATTTTCGACGCAACGTCAACCGTCCATACGATGGCGTCGGTCGTTCCCTCCGGCGTCACCTGGATCAAAGCCGCGGTCACCGCATTCGAGCCGGCCGAGAACGCCGTCATTCTGGAAGGATGTCGCCTCGTAAAGTATAGCCGTCTCGTCGTCTGCCCCGGCCTGAAACTCGATTGGGAAAGAGTTGATGGATTGACCGAAACGTTGGGCCGCAACGGCGTGACCTCCAACTATCGCTTCGATCTCGCGCCCTATACCTGGAAACTCGTCCGCTCCATGAGATCAGGAAACGCGGTGTTCACGCAGCCGCCGATGCCGATCAAGTGCGCCGGCGCACCGCAAAAGGCGATGTATCTGTCGGCCGATCATTGGCATCGTCAGGGTCATCTCCGCGACATCGATGTCGGATTCTATAACGCGGGTGGCGTTCTGTTCGGCGTTGCCGATTACGTTCCCGCCTTGATGGAATACGTCAGGAAATATGATGCAAAGCTGAAATTCCAGCATAACCTCGTCGCTATCGATGGTCCGGGAAAAAAAGCTTACTTCACCAGGACCTCGGCCGATGGTCCGGCGGAGACCGTCGAAGTGTCGTTCGACATGATCCACGTGACGCCGCCTCAATGCGCGCCGGATTTCATCCGCGTGAGCCCACTGGCTAACGCGGCTGGATGGGTCAGCGTCGATCAGGGGACCCTGCGTCACAACACATACGAAAACATCTGGTCTCTCGGCGATGTATGTTCCGCACCGAATGCAAAGACGGCCGCGGCGGCCCGCAAGCAGGCGCCGATTGTTGCCGAGAATATCTGCGTCGATTTGGGTCTTCGCACCAGGCAGGCTGTTTATGATGGTTATGGATCATGTCCGCTCACCGTCGAGCGCGGCAAAATTGTTCTGGCCGAGTTCGGCTATGGTGGAAAGCTTTTGCCGAGCTTCCCCGCCTTCATTCTGGACGGCAGGAAGCCGACCCGGGCAGCCTGGTGGCTGAAGGAGAGAATCCTGCCGCCGATCTATTGGCATGCGATGCTCAAGGGCAAAGAATGGATGGCTGCTCCAGACGTGCGCTGACGGCGAGCGTGCCTATGGTCCGTGACATATTCCACCGGCCCGCACAGCATACGGTTCTGAGCGGTCGCTGTCTTTGGATCGCCGTCGTAAACGCCATCAACTACCAGCGATAGCTCACCCTGCCGAGCACGGTGCGCACGCGCCCGGCGTTGCATTGAACGAGATCGAAGCAACCCGCTACATAATGCTTGTCAAACAGGTTGCTGGCATTGATGGAGAAGCGCCAGTTGTCGATATCGTAGCGGGCCATCTGCGATTTAAAAGGAACCACGCGTGAGGCAGTTACGCGTGACGACAGCGGCAAAGATAGTTTAAAGCGTTTTCAAGTATTGCACCAACGCATCCCGTTCGACATCGGTCAGCCCGCGTCCGATGACGCCATTCGGCAGCTTGGTCTTGTCAGACTCGGCGCCTTCAAATGAATGCCCAAGATTGCTGTTTCCAAGTCCGGTTACGTCAAAACGGGTGATCCCGGCCGCACATGTTTCACCAGATTTCACCGGAAGGCCGACTTTGACAGGATCGAACTCCCGGCTTCCGACGCAGAAAACCTGGGGCCTTAGGTGCTGCGGGGTGAGCATATCATACAGGGTCGGCACCGAGCCGTTGTGAAGGTAAGGCGCCGTGGCCCAGACACCGTCGAGCGGTCGTGCGCGATAGTGCGTCACCAGGACGATCGGCGGATTGGCGGGCTTGCCGCTATCAGACGAAATCGGCTTGAAGGTCTTTTTGTTTTGGCAGTTCCGTCGCTCCCCCCGCATGATCCTCTCCTGATCCGCCGGTAGCGGATTATCCTTGAACCATTGGTCGATCGACTTGTCGACCACCGCCATCAGCGCCAACGCGAATGAAGCGTTGAGCGCTTCGTCATTCGGCGGCAGGTCGCAGGACCACTGCGCGTTGAGTTGCTTGATTGGATTCACGCCAAGCGAAGGCGGTATATAGACCTGGCGCTCGGAGAGAACCCGAGCCTGTTGGCGATCAGTGCCCATGACGGCGACCGGCTTTTCAACGGCATTGAAAAACCTGCGACCACCGATCGTGACCCAGTTCTTCTCAGCTCGATCCGGATTCTCGGCGCGCCAGAACGAAAGATCGGGCCGCTCCCTGTCGAACTCGGGATCGTGCACGGGACCGCGATGACACTCGACGCAAAGCTCAGCGTAGAGCCGTCGACCGCTTCTCACTTTCTCCTCGTCGACCCGCCAGGCTGGATCGCTCTCGAATATATCCGCGACCTCCTTCCATCTGGGCGCAGCCAGTCCCTTGAATTCCGGCGCCTGACCAGGCGCGTTATCGGCAAACGGATCGGGCCCGCGAAGCATTTCCTCAATCCAGAAGATGTTCTTCATCTTCATCGACGACCTGAACAGCGGCCGATTTGGATCCGAATGCTCTGTCAGGTTAAGTTTTGTCTTCACGCCCAGCGACTGCCCTGCATTGCGGACGAGTTCATTCTGGACCGAGCCATCATATTGCGCCCATAGGAACCACGGCACGTCCCAGATGGGCGGAAAGCTGACCGGCGCATCAGGTCGCACATAATTCCGCGCAAGCACCTCAGGAAACGCTTGATTGTCCCTGGTAACCGGGGGCAGCAAATTCGAGAAGAAGATTTGATTGCCGATCCGGTTGAGGGCATCGAGCCGACCAAATCCTTCATCGATATAGGTCATATTTCCGCGCGCAAGAATCGCCTTGCTCCAATCCCTTTCGCGTTTGATCTTATCAAGGGTCTGTCGCAGTTTCTCTTTTAGTTCTTCCTTGAATGCGGAGCGATCGGCCGGTGGCGCACCAGCTTTTACGGCGCGCGCGATGACGCGATCGGCAAAACGGTTGAAGCGCGTGGGAACGTGAACGGTGTAAAAAATCGAAAGCCCGATGGCGGACTCCAGATTCCCGAGATTGACCATCGCCGGCCCGCCGTCAAAGCGAATGTCGACATCCCGATAACGGATTTGACCCGTGTGGCAGGCGGCGCAGGTGAAGCCAAGTTGAGCGGGATAAGGCTCGCCGGTAGCCGGCTCGACGCCGCTCTCCAGCTTTGCAAAGCCCACAGGTAACCCATCAGGATTTTCGGGATAATTTTTGAACTGTTCGGGTTCGTCCGCAGGATTGGTATTAAGCGTGTCCTTGCTGTAACCGAAATCGGACGCGCTGCTGTCAGGTTTGCGCGGACTGGGAATGAAGCCAAAACGGATCAGATAATCTCCATCGCTCAGCAGCCTAGGTGTGGAAAACACTGCGAGCTCCGCCCGCTCAAGCGAGACGAACCAGTCATAGGGCACTGGAAAGGTTGCGGTGCCTTGAGATGCGTGATGGAACCAGAAGCGCTCGCGCGCTGACCAATTTTGCTTCAGCCAATAGGCCTTCGAAGGCATCCGCGCGGCCGGCAGAGGTGGAGGCAGTATGGCTGACACTGTTTCGCCAGCCCGGCCGATATTCTTGAGCGTCGCTCTGACCTTCTCCGGTGCGAAAACTGCTACCAGAAAGAAAGTCGCCAAGGTCATCACTCCGCCAATGATGATGACAAAAGCAGCTTTGAAAAAACCAGGCCAATGTTTGAATGAAAAGCTCATAACAATGTGCACCTTTAGCCGGATCGACTTTTAGAGCCTTTTCGCTTCTGATGGAATCAGAACCACGTTCTATAATCTGATTTGACGCTTTTTTCTTCACGCGAACCGGTACCCACTTCGCTCGAAAGCGCTATAGCGGTTGCCATGATTCAGGTTACATAAATCCGAACCGTGTTCAACGCCCGAACCTTGCGTCGCTGGAAGTTAAGAACGCCGCAAGTGCAAGACGATGATAGACCCGATCCCTCGCGACCACCCCAACTGCCACGACACTGATCCGCCCTGCACGCGGCCGATGACCTCCCGGCCAAGCTGACGGTCGATGACCGGCCGCCATGGGACAAGGGTGAACTCGTGGCTCTTTTCGACGATGGCGAACTTGCCGCTGGATAGCTGACGGCGACGAAACCGCTTTCAATCCGGCGCGCCGTTGCACCGCTCGACGGAACCGCGTATCGTCGACGCAGGTCGACGTAATAAAATAAAATGCCATCTGAAAGCATGCCACGTCCGCCCGGGAGACGATCGTATGACTTTGATGTTTCGACGCGCTCTTGTCGCCATGCTCCTGGCCATGAGCGTCGGACTGACGTCCGCCGTCCGCGCGCAAGGCAATCCGCCGGCGAGCAGCGCCGTCACGTTGTTCGAGAACGTGCGCATTTTCGACGGCAAGAGCGCCGCGCTCTCCGCGCCCTCCAATGTTCTGGTGCGCGGCAACAAGATCGAGACGATCTCGACCCAGCCCATCGCGGTCGATCGCAGAGCGGATACCCGCATCATCAGCGGCGGCGGACGCACCCTGATGCCGGGCCTGATCGACGCGCATTGGCACGCAATGCTGATCCGGGTGACTCCGGCACAGTCATTCGGTGACGTCGGCTACGTCAATCTCGTTGCTGCCGCGGAAGCTAAAGACACGCTCATGCGCGGCTTCACCACCGTTCGCGACGTGGGCGGCCCGGTGTTCGGACTTAAGGCCGCTATCGACGAAGGAATCGTCAAGGGTCCGCGCGTCTATCCATCCGGCGCCGTTATCACCGTCACGAGCGGGCACGGCGATTTCCGCCAGCGCACCGATCTGCCAAGAACGATCGGCGGCATGCTCACCCGCATGGAGCAGGTCGGCGGCGCCATGGTCGCGGACAGCCCTGACGAGGTGCGTTTGCGCGTTCGGGAGCAACTCATGCAGGGTGCCTCCCAGGTCAAGTTGACAGCGGGCGGCGGAGTGTCGTCACCCTTCAGTCCGATCGACGTGTCCACCTTCACCGAGGCTGAACTGCGCGCCGCGGTCGAAGCAGCCGAGAACTGGGGGACCTACGTCGCAGCCCATGCCTTTACGCCGGCTGCGATCCAGCGGTCCATTGCCGCCGGTGTGAGGTGCATCGAACACGGCATGTTGATGGACGACGCAACCGCCAAACTGATGGCCGAGAAAGGCATTTGGCTGAGCATGCAGCCGCTCCCCGAGGACCTGAGGCTGGGCTTTCCGGTGGGTTCAGTCCAGCGCGCCAAGGCGGATGAGGTCTGGCCCGGCATAGGCAGAACCTACGAGCTGGCGAAGAAGTACAATATCAAGACGGCTTGGGGCACCGATGTGCTGTTCTCGGGCGCGCTGGCGCGGCAACAGGGGGCCATTCTGGCGTCGCTTGTCCGCTGGTACACTCCTGCCGAAGCGCTCGTCATGGCGACGTCGACAAATGCCGAACTTCTGGCGCTTGCCGGCAAACGCAACCCTTATCCGGGCAAGCTCGGTGTTGTGGAACAGGGTGCGCTCGCGGACCTGCTTCTGGTCGATGGCAATCCTCTGGACAACATCAACCTCGTCGCAGATCCGGGCAAGAACTTCCTCGTCATCATGAAGGATGGCGCCATCTACAAGAATGACGTGCCCAAGTGAGTCCCATTCCGGAGGGCGCGCGATCCAGATCATCGTGCCCGCACGTACGAAAGCGAGACGACAATGCGGTGGGTTCATACAGCAATCATTGTTCTGTTCGCGGCCGCCACGCTGATCTTCCTGGTGCAGAACCGCGAGATCGTGGCGGTAGACTTTCTCGGGTTTAGCGTGCGGGCGCCGTTCGCCGTGGTCGCGGCGGGTTTCTATCTGCTGGGGACAATCTCGGGTGGCAGCGTCTATGCCCTGCTCAGACGATCCATGCAGGGGGCCGGCGCAACGGGGGGCCCGCCGCCGCCCCGGAGTGCCTGAGGGCCCCCGCCTCTGCCCCAGAGGGTGAGCGCGCTGCGCGGTAGGGTTACCATGATCGGCTGCCGCGATGGCGTGGTGAAGCTGGCGAATATCGAGCGGCACATGCGACTTTCCCGTACTCCTATCGCCCGAAGAGTGCTCCGCTGGCCTCGGGTCCTTCACCGCTTCACGGAAGCGGTGAAGGACGTAGTTTTTTGATTTGACGCGTTTTCTTCACGCGAACCGGTTTCGACTTCGCTTGAAGACGCTATAGCCGCAACCGATTGCCGTAGTCGGCTCGGCTGAGTAAAAACTCCACCGGAACGTTGGCCACCCTTCGCTATTCAGTTCAGTGTCTCGAGAATGGCCGAGAGCCTCGCTCTGCCTGCCTCGTCCAGAGGCTTCACCGGAAGCCGCGGTGCGCCCACTGGCACGCCGGCTATGTCGAGCCCGGCCTTGATCGTCTTGGGCAAACCGCCCTTGAGAATGAAGTCGAGCAACGGCAGCTGCCGAAAGAAGGACGCTCGAGCGTCCTTGAGGCGCCCTGTTCGAGCCGCTTCGTAGAGCTCGATGTTATCGGCGGCGATCAGATTGGCGGCGGCCGTGCACCAGCCGGCCGCGCCTGCGGCGAAGGCTTCGAGGGCCAGTGGGTTGCATCCGTTGTAGAACGGAAGCTGTCCATCGGTCCGCAAGTAGAGTTGATGCATCCGCTGGATGTCGCCCGTGCTTTCCTTGACCATCGTGACATTGTCCACGGAGTCGACGATGCGCAGGATCAGATCGACGGACATGTCGATCCCACTGACCGCATGGTTGTTGTAGAGCATAACCGGAACGCCGATCGCCTTGCCGACCGCCTGATAGTGCGCGACGATCTCGTCTTCCTGCAGCTTCCAATACGATGTCGGCAGGACCATGACCGCAGTGGCGCCGAACGACTCCGCCGCTCGCGCGCGCCTCACCACGCCAGCCGTCGTTAGATCGGAGACGCTGACGATCACCGGGACGCGGCCGTTGATCGTCTTCACGCTGCGTTCGGCGACGGCAGTCCACTCCTCCTCGCTCAGATAGGCGCCTTCTCCTGTGCTGCCGAGGGGCGCAATGGCGTGAACGCCAGCGTCGATCATCCGCTCGATGGTCAGGTCGAGCGCGTTCAAATCGAGGCCGCCTTCGTCGTCGAAGGGCGTGATCGTGTAACCAATGATGCCATGGATGGCGTGATCGGGCATTTAGCTGTCCTTTATAATAGTAGGGGGAGTCGAGCGCGGCAGCTCAGAGCAGGCAGTCGTTGTGACGGTTCAGGACGCGGCGGGAGTAATAGTCGAAGGCCGCGCTGTGGCGCTTCGGCTTGGAGATCCAGTCATGGGCCTCACGCGCCAGGTTCTCCGGGATCGGCTTGATCTCTCCGGCGGCCATGGCCAGCAACTGCATCTTCGCCGCGCGTTCGATCAGCATGGCCAAAACGCAGGCCTCTTCGATCGTGGCCCCGGCGATCAGTTGCCCGTGATGGGACAGGAGAATGGCCTTCTTGTCACCGATCGCTTCGGCGATGATCTCGCCTTCCTCGTTGCCGACGGGCACCCCGGGCCACTTTTCGAGGAATGCGACCTCACCGTACAGCGGACACAGGTCCATGTGGGATACCACCAGCGGCACCTCCAGCGTCGACAGCGCTGCGATATGGAGCGGGTGCGTATGGATGATGCAGTTGACGTCGGGCCGCGCACGGTAGAGCCAGCTGTGAAACCGGTTTGCCGGGTTGGCCATGCCGCCGCCGTCGAGGACGTTAAGATCCTCGTCGACGAGAAGGAGGTTCTGCGCGCTGATCTCGTCAAACCCTAGACCCAGACGCTGGGTGTAATACGTTCCTGGCGCTTCAGCGCGACAGGTGATCTGGCCGGCCAGACCAGAATCGTGGCCACCTTCGAAGAGAATGCGGCAGGTCAGAGCGAGCTTTTGGCGATCGGTCCAGGTATTTTCCGCGATCGCAACCTTCATCCGGCTTTCGGCCAGTTTTACGAGCTCGTCTTTAGGCGCAGTCATCGTGCTCATTGTAGGCTCCTTTCAAATTCATCCCGGTATCGCCACCTGCTGGACGAGCCCGCGCTCCTCGACGCCTCGAAGCAGGTCGGCGGCGAAGCCCACGTCCAGGATCTTCCCGCGGATAGCCGGCCGAGGTCAGCACCGCCTCGAAGCTTCCCAGGCCTTCGAAGTGGACGCGCCGGATCGCGACGGCGGTCTTCAACGTTGCAGGCTCGCGTCGCAGGGATGGAACTCCGCAGCGACCGCGCGAACAGGTTGCGGCGCCTTCTCTCTGCTATCATATCGGCAACCGGCCTAGCTTATAGTGCCAGTTTTGATACAGGAGATAGGCCGGTTGGGATCGCGCCATGATCTAAAGCTTGAACTGACCGGTGACGGCGAACGACCGATGTTCATGAACATCGCTTATTCGATCATCCGGGAGATCGAACGCGGCCGCCTTAAACCCGGCGATCCGCTTCCGGGTACGCGGGCTCTGTCGACAAGTCTCAAGGTTCACCGCAACACGGTGGACGCTGCCTATCAGGAACTGACCATGCAAGGCTGGCTCGTGGCCAGGCCGTCGCGGGGGACCTTCGTCGCGAATGACCTGCCGGAGCCGGCCGGTGGCGAAACTCCGCCGCCTGCGCTCCGGGCGCCACTCGATCCAGTGGGACGCGGCACGGCGCCTCCAATGCTGCGCGTTTCGGACGGCGCACCGGACGCACGGCTCATGCCGGCCACCCAACTGGCAAGGGCGTTCCGAACTGCTCTGACGTCGCCGGCCTTCGTCGGCGGCGGCGATTACAGCGACCCTCGTGGGACCATCAGGCTGCGCACGGCCCTGTCAAGCTACCTCATCTCCGAGCGGGGGCTAACCGCCTCGGCGGATGACATGATGATCACACGCGGTAGCCAGATGGGTCTTTACCTCGCTGCCGCGGCGCTGGTTGAGCCGGGCGAAGCGATCGCGGTGGAGGAGCCGGGGTATCCGCTTGCCTGGTCCGCCTTTCGCGCCGCGGGCGCCCGAGTGGTCGGCGTACCGGTGGACGCGCATGGGATCGATGTCGATCGGCTGGCGGCGATCGCTGATCGCGAACCGGAGCTGCGCGCGATCTATGTGACGCCGCACCATCAATATCCGACGACTGTCACGCTCGGCGCAAGCCGCCGCCTCAAACTCCTCGACCTCGCACGTCACAAGCGGCTCGTCCTGATCGAGGACGATTACGATCATGAGTATCGCTTCGAAGGACGGCCGGTGCTACCGCTGGCGGCGCGCGCCGAAGCAGAGGGCGTGGTTTATCTCGGCTCTCTTTCCAAGCTGCTCGCCCCGGCCGTGCGCGTGGGGTACGCGATTGCCGCGCCAGCCGTCCTGACTCGTATGGCCGATCGACGCGAGGCCATCGACCGGCAGGGCGATGTGCCGCTCGAACAGGCGCTCGCCAGCTTGATAGAGGACGGCGAACTGCGCCGACACACCCGGAAGGCCCGCCGCATCTATGGTGAAAGGCGGGATCTGTTTGCCGCAACGATCCGTCGCGAGCTTGGCCAACATGTCGCCTTCGATCTGCCGGCGGGCGGACTCGCTTTGTGGCTGCGCCTGCGCGCCGGGCTCGATGCGGAAACCTGGGCGGCGAACGCAGCACAGGTCGGATTGGCGGTGTCGTCGGGTGTCAAATTCGTGCTCGACGCCGCGCACGCACCGCAGGCGTTTCGGCTCGGCTATGCCAGCCTGACCGAGATTGAACTGAGCCGGGTCGCCACGTTGTTGAAGAGGACGATTGCCGGATGACTTAGGAGTCCTAATGATTCCGCCTCTGCAAATCGAAAACTGATCTATGCAGCTAGAGC
>NZ_BJNF01000081.1 GCF_006539545.1 Nitrobacter winogradskyi | reverse complement strand
GGCCGCTCTAGTCAATCTTGCCGACCAGATACGTCTGTGACGCCCAACCGGCATTGGTTGAGGTTGATCCGGACCGAGCCCTGTAGCCAAAGGGCTCGAAGTATTTTCGGAGAAGCCATGACTTCGACCGCGTAGCTCGCGCGGCATATGGTGAAGGACCGGTTTTAGGCATCCTTCCATTTGATCGAGCAGCCGATGGACGGCTGTTGGTCAGCGGGCGCCACACCGGTCCGCGCAATCGCGCGCATGGCTTCGACAAGCTCTCGGGGCGCTTCCGCGCGGGGCGGAGTTTTGCGGCCTTCATCGAGCCGACCGCGGTACTTGAGCTTGCGGTCGGCGCTGTAACCGAAGAAGTCCGGCGTACACACCGCCCCATACGCGCGCGCAACTGCTTGGGTCTCGTCGTGCAGATAAGGAAACGGGAAACTGTGAGTCCTGGCGAAATGCTTCATATTCTCAAATGAATCTTCAGGGCGGCTCGCCGCATCGTTCGAGCAAATCGCCACAAAACCAATACCCTCCGACATGAGCACCCGTGCGTCCGCAACCATGCGGTCGATCACCGCTTTGACGTAGGGGCAATGGTTGCAGATAAAGACGACGACGGTGCCCTTTCCGCCGGCAAGGTCGTCCAGTCCGTAAATCTTACCGTCGGTCGCCGGAAGCCGAAACTCCGGCGCCGGCGTATCGAAAGTGACCTCGGTGGCCGTCATCGCCATCTCGCATCTCCTCGTGACGGAAATAAAGTATGTCTGTAATCGGGCTTCAAAGTTGGGCTCCTTTCGGCTGCAAACGGTGAGCCCGGGTCTCGAGGAACAAATCTTCCAGCCGTCGCGACCACTTGCAAGGCGAATACTGGAGGTTAAGGCGCGTATCAAGGCAGAACAGTATAGCAAACGCGAGCCGCCCATTCCAATTATCAGGCCCTCGCTGCGGCCAGCGTCGGAGATCGGCCAGATCGTTCCGCCGGTGTCGTCGCCCCCCCCCCCGGGGTAGTTGGGCTCTGCTTTCGTTACTGCGAGCGCGGCGGGAGGTCCCCAGACCTGGCGAACCAGCACCGCGACGCGAAGTCATGAATGGCACAGTGCGGCATGGAGGTGTTACTTCTATGCCATGCATGATGATGCGTGGGCTTTCGACACAGGATCGTCTGTGCTCCGTTCATTCGGACGGCGACAGGAATGCCTTGACCTCGTCATCGGATAGATCGATACGATAGAAATTCCGGTAGAAGGCGCGCGTCTCCGCGACCATATCGATATCGGTGAAGGCGTCGGGATAGAGCAGCTTCGCGAGCCACAGGAACTGCAGCGCCTCCTCCGACGTCTCGCGGCACCACCAGAACAGACCGCGCGGATTGGCGTAGACACGCCCGTTGCGCACGGCCTTGATCATGCTCCATTGGGGGCTGTTGCGGATCACCTCGACATCGCGGGCACGCAGAGTGATGATGACATCCGGGTCGCTCGCCACGATGTTTTCGAGAATCGCCGTGCCGGACGCATTCGGCCGATCGTGAAACCAGTTTTCAGCGACATTGATCGCCCCGCCCAGATCCATCCAGTCCTGGTTGAGCGAGGGACGGCCCGAGGTGGACAGCGGCGAGCCGGATGCCAGATAAACCTTCAGCCGCGCCGCAGGCGGAATCCTCTCCAACCGCTCGCGCACGCGGCGACGGTTACTCTCGAAATAAGTCGCATAGCGGCGGGCGATGTCGAGCGCTTCACCTCCGAAAATCTCGCCGGTGATCAGCGTACGCTCGACGATCGCGTCGATGGAATTGTAGTGGAAAGCGGCCACCGCGATCCCGGCCTGCGTAAGTTGCTCCATCTTCGCCGGAGGCAGCATATCCGGCACGAAAAGGATATCCGGCCGCAGCGCCAGCATCTCCTCGACGCTGATGCCCGCGGCGCCGCCCGTCCCCGCCAGCGAAGCGTTGACGATGCTCGGGACGAACTTGCGGAATACCGGCATCGATCTGACGATGCGCGTGGTGGCGACGATCCGATCGCCGTAACCAAGCATGGCGATGATCGAATTCTGCGCTTCCCAGGATGTCGCCACCCGCGTCACCGTCTGCGGCAGGCTAAGGTGACGGTCGCCGTAGTAAACGACCTCCCGCCGAGGCGACTCCGCGCTTGCCGCAACCGGTGCTGTGGTAAGCATCAGTAGTCCGAACAGGAGACACCGGATTAGCATTCATCGTTCTCCTGCTGCGATCAGGCGCTAGATTGCGGACGAACCGGCGTCCGGCAGACGAGGATCTTTCTTCCACCATATGACCGCCGTGCGCGTCTCCATTCGCAAATGGAGTCCGGTCGTATCCTGCGTCAGGTAGGGCGTGATGTTATTACGGAAGCGATCAAGCCCGTCCGGCGGTATTCTTAGCCAGCTGAAATGAGCGATGAGATCGTCCCAGCCGCGCCAACTTCCGGAGAACCCGTCCGGGAGGTAGCCGACATTGGCTTCAATGCCCATATCGATGAGACGATTGAAGACGAGCGCGTAGCCTGCCATCGGTGACCGATAACCGCCATTGCCGCGCGGAGGCTCGGGTTCGATTCCTGTCACCAGCGTATCGTGAAAGCTCTTCAGGCTTGGCCCGCAGAACGTCATCACGAAGACGTACTTAAGGGCAAGCGCATCGAGCTTCTTCAGGTCACGCATTGCCGGAGATCGGGAGGCCACCACGATGTCGTGCAGCGGCACGTTGTCTCCCGGCACGACCTCATCCCACGACAGGTGAAGCGGACGGACGTTCTGGAGACTGCGTGCCGCGACATTTGCTTCAAGGTGATCCAGCATGTCGCGAGAGACGTCGATAGCCGTGACGAGGCGCGCCTTCTCTGCCGCCTGCAACGTGATCCGGCCAGGCCCGGCGCCGACATCGACGACAGTATCATCCGGGCTTATCTTCATCGCGCCAATCTGCAGGCGGGTATAGTCCGCCTGCATCGCCACGTAGCCATTGTACCGATCCGCGAATGCATTCCACATCGCCGGCTGCGACATCGCCGGCGATGTCGACAATGCATCGAGAAGCTCCCAATCGATCAGACCGCTTGCCATGGTTGCTCAGAACGTCACCGAAGCCGAGACTCTCACCTCGCGCGGCGCGCCGAGGAAAGCTGTGTTCGATCCGGGCACGCCGTTGATACTGCCCGGGAAGATTGAAAGCCAGTAACGCTCGTCGGTGACGTTGTTGGCGAAAACTCGGAACACCGCAGTGTTCTTGTCGGGTAGCGTCATGGTGTAGCGCATGCCGAGATCGAGGGTGATGTAGTTCTTGACCATGAACGTGTTGATATTGTTGCCCGCGCGCTCGCCGGTGTAGTGCACATTGGCATTGAACGCGAGGCCCGGAAACCGCTCCACGAAATACTCCATCAACAAGTTTGCCTGCGCACCGGGAACGCCGACGACCTTGGTATTGCTGGTGGCCGGATTTCCGGTATCCTTCAAGCGCGGGTCGAGCAACGTCAAGCCGCCATAGACGTTGAAGTTGCGGAAAATCTCGCCGTAGAGACCGAACTCGATACCCTTGTTCTCCTGCATCCCTTGGACTCTGAAGATATTATCCGTATCGGCGAAGGCAAACGGACGTTCGATCTGAAAAATCGCGAAGGTGCCGTTGACCTTGCCGAAATTGACCTTGGCGCCGGCTTCCAACTGTTTGCTGCGATAAGGTGCGACGCTCTGCCCTTCATTGAGCGCGCCAGCGGGCGCCGAACCACCCTGCTCAAGGCTGTTGGCATAGGCGACATAGGTCGTGATGTTCGACATCGGCTTGAACATGATCGCGCTGTTGGGCTGAACCCTTCCTCTTTGTAGCCACCGGTGAGAACACCGCTCGTGTTGTAGTTCTTTACATCGAACCAGCTATAGCTACCGACCAGCATCGCCGACCAATAGGAGTTGAAGGTGATGGTGTCGCCGACGATCGCGACCTGCTGGCCATTGCTCGATGCTATGTAGCGTGGGCCGTGCTTGGTGATTCCGGCCGGAGTTGGCCATTGCACGGGATTGGCGATACTCGCCGCTCCGAGCGGGATGCTCGGTGTGGTATTGAGCGCCGAGTAGATATCCCAGATAAAGCCCGTCGTGCCGACCACGAGTTCATGCTTGATATCTCCCGTGAACACCGTGCCGTTCAGATTGGCCGTGTTGCTGAGAACCTGGAAACGACCTGTGACCGAGGGTGAGAGCGAATTGTTATATGCACCAAGGTTACTGGTGAGCGCATTGGTGACCGTCGGCAGCCAGCGGTCTGCGGTCTGATGAAGCACGCCGCCGGTGAAGCTCCAGTTGTCGTTGAACTCGTGCTTGATCCGGCCGCTATAAGTCGTGGTCTCCAGATCGAACCCCGAGAACGTCTGGCCGTAGCCGACGCGCGTGGGATCCGGCGCGTCAGGCAGGCGAATGGCATTGCCGTACGCGAAACCGCCCGGAAATCCGAACCTCTCGAAATTGTAGTGACTGGCGTTGAGTTCAATGAGCGTCTTGTCGCTGAGATGCAGATCGAAAGCGCCCGAAATCAGATCACGGTTCAGGTCACTGCCCTTGACATAGCCGGCGCCCTGCTCCTTGAGCAGATTGATGCGGTAGCCAACATTCTTCGCTTCTCCGATATGCCCGCCAAAATCGCCGTGGGCCAAGATCGCCGAACTGGTCGCATGGCTGCCGCTGAAGCGACCATAAAACGTATCGGTCGGCCGCTTCTGAATGAAGTTGAACATGCCGGCCGGGCTCGCGGGTCCATAAAGTGCGCCCGTCAGCCCGTTGATGACCTCGACACGCTCATACATTTCGATCGGCTGGGCCGTGGTGGCGACGACATTCATGCCGTCGAGATGGCTATTGGATACAGGATTTCCTTGCATGCCGCGGGTTTGCGGGCGACCGACATCGGCGCCACCGCGCGCTTCCATCTGTGATGACGGCATATACTTCAGAAGGTCCGGAAGGCTGGTGGCAAAGCGGTTCTCGATGAAAGTCCTGTCCAGAACGTTGATCGCTAAAGGCGTGTCGAGCATCGCTCGCCGCTTCAGCGGACCGACTTCGGCGCTCTGTGGCGTGAATCCGCTAGGGCCGGAATTGTCGCCGTAGGGCGACGCCATTGGCTGCTGTTGCTGATTCTGCGGTGCCGCAGCCTGGCGCGGGCTCCGTGTCGCGCGACTGGGAGCGCGTGCATTCTGCGTCGTGTTTCGCCGCTGCGTAGCTCTCGGATGCTCCGCTGTGATCGTTACCGCTGGAAGCTGTCTCGTATCCTGCGCCATGGCCGACGCGCCATACGATGCGCTGCCGATTAGGATACCGACAAGCAAATTGCTCTTCACGATTGCAGCCTCCAGAAGGCGCCGCAGGGACACTTCCCTTTCACGCCGCGACGATTCGTAATATACATACATATATATTGATCGTCATACGGAAGTAATTTTTCAGCGTCAAGTATCGCCGCGGCGAGTGCGCAATCAGGCGACACGGTTGTAGTTTGTGACGATCTACTCGCCTATAACGGGAAATGCCGGCGATAATATTGGGACTCTGGCAGCTTGAGCAAAACGGCTTCATCCGATCCGGCCATACAGAAACATGGCATATCCTTGGCAGCCTGCGAGGGATGGTTGAGGATGCGCGGGAGCTGTGTGATCGTCCGGTCAAGCGCAAGACCGAGGTTCAGCATCGTGTCGAGGAGATGCTTGCCAAGCTGCCGCCGGAGGAAACCGCGTCATTCATGTTCGAGCAATGGTGGGCGGCAGAGCTTCCAGGCCGAGGTTATTCCCCGCAAGATGCGACAGGCTTCGATGAAGCGAAATGGCAATCGTTCGAGCACGCCCTCATGAACATCACGACGCAGATTCGGCTCTCAAATTGGAGATGAGGCCGAATCCTGGCTGACGACAGCGAATGAAAAAACGAGCGGGCAGTCGCCACTTGCCGCTGCGGTCAACGAAAGCGGATATCATGACGCAATCCGCGCGCTTGCCGACAAGGTTCGCGAGAATGAGAAATTGCAGCGTGCGCGTGAACGCAAGGACAAGGCCGTAGCCGAACTCTCGGCCGCTGCCCATTCTCGCTACGTTGACCCCGTGCGTGCGGACCTTTGGATGCGCGGCAAACGGCATGAACTGGGCGGCAAGTCGCCTGAGGAATTCGTGATCGACGACATCACGCGCCAGCGGTGCATGGAGTTACTTCCGTCAAAGCGGTCGAAATGCTGAGGCCGCCGTCAAGGCGGGGAATGGGAGCCTAGCCGGGTCTAATCTTCCGTCGGGATCGCCGTTTCTCCGCCAGATTCTGAGTTTGGCCTGGCTGGGAACCTTGAAAATCCCGGCCATTGGCCGTACATTAATGGCTTGGGAGAAGAGCAATGGCCGTATCTGCAAAGAAAAAGAAGGTGGTTCGCAACCGCGTGCGCGGCGAGCGCCTTGAGACGCGCGTGACTTCCGACCAGAAGAACCTCATCGAGCGCGCCGCAGCACTTCAGGGCCGGACGGTGACGGATTTCGTGCTGACCAGCTTGCAGGACGCCGCGCGTCGGGCGATCGAGGAGCATCACCGTCTCGACCTCTCGGTGCGGGACAGCCAGGCTTTCGTTGAGGCGCTGATCAATCCGACGCCGGTGAATGCCCGGCTGCGCGAAACCGTTCGCCGCTACCGCGAGACGACTGGTGTTTGATGCGTGTGCGGTCGCGGGAAGGAAACGCCGCGGGTCGAGATTCTCGGCCCTCATCATGACCGATCAGGATTCGAAAGCGGCATCGAGCCGCTGGACAGGTACTTTCGGACGCAGGCCGGCCAGGACGCCCGAAAGAACATGGCGGCGCCTTTTGTCCTGGTCCTGCCTGACGGGACTCTCGCCGGCAACTACAGCCTTTCCTCGACATCCGTAAATCTCGCCGAACTGCCGGAGCGGGTTACGCGGAAACTGCCGCGCTATCCCCTCGTGCCGGCAACCCTCCTTGGTCGGCTCGCGATCGATCGCCGTCAGCAGGGCAAGGGCTATGGCCGCTTTCTTCTGGCGGATGCCCTGTATCGCATTGTGCAGAGCGAAATCGCCTCGTTCGCGGTGATCGTCGAAGCGAAAGACGATAATGCCCGCCGTTTCTATGAACGCGAGAGCTTCTTGCCGTTACCGGACCAGCCGATGAAACTGTTCCGGCCGATTGCAGACATCGAACGACTTTTCAAATAACGAATTAACGGGGGACAATGTCATTTTGGAAGAGCAGAAAGCCCGCAAAGGAAAACATCAGGCAATTCGAATCTGCAAAGACATGGCGTCGCTACGCCGATGAAGTTGACGGAACAACCGGCGAGACGAAAGAGCGCGGATCGTCCAAGGCGATTGACAGCTTCCTCTGAATGGCCTCAACGCCACGAATATGTTGCTATTGACCGGCGCCGGCTCGTAATTCTGCGTCGAAAACGGCGCCGTATCCAAGCTGAAGGCCAAGACGGCACCCGGTCTTCCCGATCTGTGGGACGCCGCCAAGGCTTCGGTTGGCGATACGAATTTCGACAAAGTGCTGGGAATCATTCCGAACGGCAAGGCAATCACGGACATCGAGAAACTGCTGACGCAGTGCAAGCTCTTTGTTGCGCTTTATAGCGAAACAGACGCGAACGGAAAGACCATCACCGGGTTCATCACGAAGGCAGAATCGGCGATTCTGGCACGCGTTGATTTCATTGACGCCGAAACGGATCTCACGTCGCATCAGGCCATGCTGCGTAAACTGGTGAGGCGTGGCGTACGCAAGCCACGCACGAAGCTATTTACCACCAACTACGATCTTGCTTTCGAATATGCCGCCCGGCTCCAGCGATTTGTAGTGATCGACGGTTTTTCGCACGCAGCCCTGCCGGTCTTTGACCGCTCCCACTTCGAACTCGATATTGTCCGCCGTGATGCGAAAGATGCTCCTGACTATCTCGACAGCGTCGTTCAGCTCTACAAGCTGCATGGATCGATCGGTTGGCGTCGTACGACAACCGAGATCATCCGGTCGCGCGGCGATGAAGGAAAACCAGTCCTGATCTATCCGCGGGACAGCAAATATCAGGAGGCGTTCGAACCACCTTATCTCGATATGATGTCAGCCTTCCAGTCGGCGCTTCGCGAGCCCGACACCACGCTGCTGGTTGCGGGCTTCAGCTTCAACGACAGTCACCTTGCACAGCCGGTTTTGGCTGCATTGGAGAGCAACATGAGTTTCCGGCTCGTTGTTTGTGATCCGGTGTTTCTCGATTCGAAGCTAATTGAAAAAGACCCCGTGACGGTGGGGAGCGATGCCGCCAAGAACAGCTTCCATCAGCAACTTATTCGCCTGATTCAGGCTGGCGATGAGCGCGTGATGCTGTTGAACGGGCGCTTTGCCGATTTGACCCTCGCGGTGCCTGATCTTGTGGCCGAAACGGAACGTGAGCGCCATGCCCTACGAGTCAAGGCGCTTCGCGACGCGACCGGCAGCGCAGGTGCGAAGTCATGAGCGCAAGGAGCCTCGTCGATCCCGATCACTACATCGGCACTGTCACTCTCGTCGGCGCCTCGCTGGTCCAGGCGAATCTTCCTCAAGCCAGGCGGTCAGCGTTAGATGACGAGCAATCTGCACAGCAGACTTGAACTCCTGATCCTCGCCCTTCTCCCGAAGGATTTGTCCGAGCAGGTGATATTCGTCGTCTCTTGCCGAGTAGCGGAATGATGTGCCGATTGATACGACCGCGATCGACATAGAGCGAGCTTTCCTTTTTCGGGCGATTTCCCTTGCCCAGGATCAGCTTCTTGTCGGTCGCGTCGAGATATCGTTCGCAGAGTTCCTTCACCGTGAGGGCCTTACGACGCTGCATCCGTTCTTCGGCCGGGTCTTCTCGCCGAGGACTGACGGACTTGCCTATGCGCGCGCATATCGCCCCTTGATGCATCATGGTCGCGACTTCTCCCGGATGGCCTGCACAACCACATCGATGTCGCGAGGCTCAATCCCGAGTTCTCGGAAGCCGCTCCGCGCCGCGACGTTGTCGATCTGCATGAGTTCGACCTGGTTGCGCGTCAGCGGCGCGCCAGGGACGAGTTCGGCGACGATGGCGAGCGCGCGCCATGCCCAAAACGGCACAGGCATCAAGCGTGCGCGCACGTCGAGTAGCCGGGAGATCTCCTCGACCAATTCCCTGTAGGAGTAGACACGCGGTTCGCCGAACTCGAACAGACGTGCCTCGGGATCACTCGCCCCCAGCGCGAGTCGCGCTATGGCTTCCGCGACATCTTCAACATATGCTGGCTGGAGACGCGTGTCGCCGCTACCGAACAGCGGGTACACAGGAAGGATTCGCAACAGCCTCACGATCGTCGTCAGAAATGCGTCGTCGCTTCCCGTCATGACCGCGGGGCGGACGATGATCGAATTCGGAAATGCGGCTCCAACGGCTTCCTCCCCCTGCCCTCTTGCCCGGATATAGGCGGATGCCGCGCGGGGGTTGGAACCGATTCCGGATATCTGGATGTATCGCACAGCGCCGGCCTCTCGTGCGGCGGCTGCCAGTCTCGAGGCGGCCTCGACATGGACCCGTTCGAACGTAACGTCGCCGCGCTCGGTATAGAGGCTGACGGCGTTGATGACCGTGCTCGCGCCTGAAACGGCGGCAGCAACCTGTTCCTGATCCAGGATGTCGGCTTTTACGGCGGACAGGGATCCACCGTAAACCTGTGGACGCTTTGCAAGAGTGGAATGGCGCGATGCCGCACGGACAGCGGCGCCGTCGTCAAGGAGGTGCTTGACGATCCTGCGTCCGAGAAAGCCCGAACCGCCGAACACCGTCGTCAACTCAAGCCTGGAACGCGCCTTGCCTGATGGTCTTGCTGCGTCCTCCATCCTTTTCAACGGTCTTGGCCGCGAAGCGTTCGACCGAACGCGTTTTTCAGGACAGAAGGTGGCCCGGCAAGGTGCTGGGCGATGGCGGGGGTGCCCAATAGTGCGGCTGTCGGGAGTGAGTCAGATCGCCGCAGTTAAACTCCGCGATTCTACGCTCCGACTCTCTTCCAGGTGCTTCCACGAGTCATCTTTTGACGACGCAAATTGGAAAACGAAAGCCTCCTAGGAAACATAATGTTTTCAGTGGCCTATAGACTGGTTGCGGGGGACTCGCAGATACTGATACCGACATTCCTTAGAAGTGGCGATTTAATTTGACCCCGGGTGTACCACCGAGCCTGCAGTTGATCTACTTTAGGATCTGGATAGGGAAAATCGGTTGGCCGCGTGTGACCATCACGTGCTTATGTAGCCAGAAGGGGGACCTGTCAGGGCCGCACACTCCGATCGGCTACCACCGTGAACAAGATCGTGCAAATTCTTGGGGATCACCTCGCGGGCCGAACGTAAAGGTGTTCTCGACAAGGTGCCCGGTTTTGCGAACCCCTTCGGCAAGGCCATCCGGTTTTCCGTCGATGCCCGCGAGACCCGGCGCAAGCATTTCGAGAAGTCCGACCTCAAGGCGATCTTCGAGTCGCCGGTTTATGCAGACGACGAACGCCCGGCCGGTGGCGGTGGCGGTGGCGAGGCGGCTTACCGGCCATGTTTTGCCTCCCCGGCTCGGCTCACTAACCTAGCCGCAGGTTCTCCGCGCTCTCTTTGCCGCGGTTCGCCACGATCTCGTAAGACACCTTGGCGCCCTCTGCCAGGCCGGTGAACCCGGCCTTCTCCACGGCTGAGATATGGACAAACACATCCTTACCGCCGGTTTCCGGCTGGATAAAGCCATAGCCTTTCTGCTGGTTGAACCACTTCACAGTTCCTGTCGCCACGTTGGTCGTCCCCAAAACGTTGAAATGTGAATACAGCCCTAAGCAGTGGCGGGAAGCAAGGCACAATCCTGCCGATGGTGAGCCGGCGGAGGCGTCCTCTTCGCTAGGGGCGCCGATCGTAGAATCGATTTTCACAGTTCGAGCGTGAATTTCACATATACCATTGAAAATTATCTATTTTCATGAAACTTTTTCCCCTAGTGTTCTTTTCATAAATCGGTATCGAGATTCATGAAATCTGGGCAACGGAAGCCATTTTCAGAGACTATCATCGCTTTTCACGGTCGCCCGCTGCCGGAAGCCGCCATTCCGGTCGGTTATGCGGCCTTGATCGATGCCTTTGAGCTGGCTGTCCCGGCGCCCATCCGCTTGGCCGCAATCGGCCCCCGACACAAGGTCTACGAGGCCGACGGCTGGAAGCTCTATACGCCGCGTCACCGGCCCGAAGCCAATCTCGGTGGCCACCTGACCTTCGCGCTGCGTTACGAAGGACTCGATCTCGCCGTTCTGAAGCGACTGTTCCTTGTCACGGGGCCAGAGCCGATCGCGACTCTTGTCCGTGCAGCGCCAACAGGCGCCTACGCACGGCGGATCTGGTTCTTGTACGAATGGCTGCTCCATGTCCGGCTCGACCTGCCTGACGCAACGCAGGGGAGCTACGCTCTTGTCGTTGACCCGGGGCAGCAATGGGCTATCGACGGAACGACATCATCGCGCCATCGCGTGAAGAACAACCTGCCCGGCACGCCCGCCTATTGCCCGCTGATCTTTCGCACGCCTCTATTGGAACACCTCGTCGCCCGCAATCTCAGCGATGAAGCACGACGTCTTGTGGCCGAAATACCCGCCGACCTCCTCGCCCGCACCGCGGCCTTTTTATTGCTCAAGGATTCGCGATCGAGCTTCCAGATCGAGGGCGAGGATCCACCACAGGACCGCATTCAGCGCTGGGGGTATATCATTGGCGAAGCAGGCCGACGCCCGATCGACCGCGCCGAACTGGAGCGCTTACAGCGCATCGTCATTGGTGATGCACGTTTCGTCCATCTCGGATTAAGAGATCAAGGTGGGTTTGTCGGCGAGCACGATCGACTGGACGGCACACCCATTCCCGATCACATCAGCGCACGACACCAGGACCTGCCTGCGCTGATCGATGGCCTGACGGCTTTCGATCGCGGCGCCGCGCAAAGCCTCAACGCGGTACTTGCCGCGGCCGTTCTCGCGTTCGGCTTCGTCTATATCCATCCATTCGAGGATGGTAACGGTCGTCTCCACCGCTACCTCATCCATCATGTTCTGGCGGAACGGGGCTTCAACCCACCTGGTCTTGTTTTCCCAGTATCGGCCGTCATCCTCGATCGAATCGACGATTATCGGCATGTGCTGGAAAGCTATTCGCGCCGACTATTGCCATTCATTCGCTGGCGCCCGACGGACCGGGGTAATGTCGAGATCCTGAACAAGACGGCCGACTTCTATCGCTATTTCGACGCGACACCCCATGCGGAGTTTCTGTTCGAATGTGTCGTGCGCACCATCGATGTCGATCTGCCCGCCGAAACCGCGTTCCTCCGGGGCTACGATAGCTTCAAGACCCAGGTGAAGCGGATGATCGACATGCCGGACCGGGTCCTTGACCTGCTGTATCGCTTCCTGCGGCAGAACGAGGGCAAGCTATCGAAGCGTGCGCGCGAAAAGGAATTCGCGGCCCTGACCGACGACGAAGCAGCGGAAATCGAGACAATCTATGCGGACCTTTAACGCTTAGGCTTGCGTTTACGCCGAAGTTCGAAGCCAGATTAAAGGCTCTGCGCGGTGAAATGAAGACCCGAATCCCAAGGATAGCCAAGGCGCTGGCAGAAGCGAGCGGAGAGCCTCTGAGCAACACAAAACGGCGTTTGGACAAATTGTCGTAGCCAAGTTAATGCGCGAACAGCACCTCGCATTCGCCATCGAAGACAAATGGCCGATGAGCGTGCTGGAAATCCATCATACCAACTAGCGGAACGACTGAACCGCTCAGTGTCCCGGCAGGTCTCTTGACCTCCGACGTCACGTCATGTGCGTCGCATCGATCATCAGGAGAGAGGGCTTGCCACCTTTGCGCGCCCGTTCGGCAAGGATATTGTTGAACACACCGAGGCGGCTCCAGCGCACGAACCGATTGTAGATGGTCTTGTGAGGACCATACTCACGCGGCGCATCGCGCCAGCGCAATCCATTCCTGAGCACGAAGATGATCCCGCTGATCACCCGTCGGCCGTCAACCCTCGCAATCCCGTGCGACAAAGGAAAATAAGGATCGATCCGGCGCATCTGCGCCTCCGATAGCAGTAAAAGATCACCCATGGCGATGCCTCCGACATCACCATTGAATCAGCCCGCCTGCACTCTCGCAATAGATTTAATAGGTCCTGAGCCTAGGGGTGCTTGTGCTAAGTATCGTTGCCACTCCTTCTATAATAAAGATAATAAAAATTGAGATCGACCGACGTCTTGCAAAACGTTTATTTCGTGGCGCCCGGAGGACGATGCGTCAGTATTCGGTCGGCCTCGTCATCAGTCAGTTCATACCTATAGAAGGTCTTGTAGAAATATTTTGTCTCCGCCACCAAATCGAGGTCCGAGAACAGATCTGGATAAAGCTTCTTTGCAAAGAACATGATGAGAAGCGGAACTTCACTGCTGTGGTCCCATCGGTAAACGCCATTCGGGCTGATGAATGCCCTCTTATTTATGACGGCAGGCACCTTGCTCCATTTCTGGTCTTTCAGCACAAGATCGGTGTTGTCCAACCAGCCCATAAAGATAACATCAAGATTCCACGAGATGAACTGTTCCGCCGGTACGCGGTCGATAACGTCTCTGGTTTGTCCTGAGGCGCGGGGCATTCCACCCGCAACTCTCATGGCCCACCAGGTGGGTGAGTTCTTGCTGTGCGTCGTCAGGACATCCGGTCCGCGAACATAGTACACACTGGGCCGCTCACCATCCGGAATGTCCTTCGTCTTCGAATAGACATAATCAACTTTCTCGTCGAAATACCGGCTCCATGCCCCCGCCTTCTTTTCTGCTTCCGGACCAAAGATCTGGCCATGCATCAACACATCTTTTTTTCTGTTTCTTTTGTAGGCTTCGAAGGAATCCGTTTGAGCCTGGTCAGGCACCTGAGTGACCACCACTGGAATCCCGGCGGCAGCAAGCTTTTGTATGATCGCTGGCCTATCCCAGAAGAAGACAACGTCGACCTTCTTCGCAACGAGTTCCTCAACATTCGGATTGACGGCAGACTTTACTTCGATGTCTCCTGCAGCGCTGAATTCAGGGAATATCGTCCTTGCCCATGGAGAGGTCACTCGCATCGACATCGCCATTTTCTCGATCTGGTCCAGGAGAAGCATTCGTTCATACGATGTGATCAGTAGAGATGCGGCTCTCTGAATATGAACGGGGACGGTGACTCGCCTCCCCGCCATATCGACAATCTCTCTCATCTCTATTGACGGGTGACCTTCGTCACTCCAAGCCGATACGAGTGAATTTTTGCTCGCAACTAACATGAAGGTCACGGCGATTGCTATGCCCGTCGTGACGGCTAAAAGAGTTGACGGTCGCAGTAAGAGCTTTCGCATTTAACTAGAATTTGACGCTTGCGGAGGCGAATACGTCAAAAGGCTTACCGGGAGTCAGCGCGTACGTGCCCGCGGCGGAGCCGATCAGGTTCGCGGGGAGAACAGATGCCCAATAATTTTCATTTGTGACGTTATTGATGTTCAAGCGGAATGTCGTTTCATATCCCCACACGAGGGTCGTATATCTCGCATTCAAATCTAGTGTCGTGAAGCTATCCAGATAAACCGTATTGGCGTTATCCGCCGCCCTTCTGCCTGTGTGGCGGACATTTGCTCCGACAGTCAGGCCGGGGATTTGCGGCAGGTCGTACTCAATGAGCAGGTTCGCGGCGACGCGCGGGATATTTACAACGTCCTTTCCGGAAGTGGTCGCAATATTCGTATCGTTAAGCCTGGGATCGAGCAGGGTGACTCCCGCCATTACGGTCGTGTATTCGCCTACGCGTCCCGAGGAGAACACCTCGAATCCCCTGTTCACCTGATTGCCGATAATTCGGTACGTTCCATCCAGATCCACAGCTGCAAACGGTCTTTCAATACGAAAAAGGGCCGCACCAACATCTATTTTACTAACGCTGACTTTCACGCCCGCTTCGTACTGCTCGCTCCGATAAGGCGCGATAGGCACACCGCTGTTAGTCGCATTTCCCGGCGCTATCTCACCTTCCTGAAGGCTTGAAGCCCGAGTAATATAGGTCGTGACGTTCTCGACCGGCTTGAACATAAGGCTTGCGCTGTAGCTGAAGCCACTATCCTTGTAAGTTCCGGACGCGGCGAATGGCGATCGAATGACCTCGTTGTCAATCCATGCCTGATTTCCCGTTAACATCACCCCCCAGTACTTGTTGAAGGTGATGGTATCGCTCATGACAAGATTTTGAGCGGTGCCCGTAGTTCCGGTATACAAACTACTTTTGGAAGGAAAGGGAAAGTACGGATATACAGTGGGTGAATTGATATTCGAATTACCAACAACGACGGACGGGACAGTGTTCATGAACAAGGTATCGATTGTTTGCCCATTGGTCCCAAGAGTTATCTCATGACCGACTCCGTAAGTATCGAACTTTCCCGTGATGAACACGGAGTTTGACCATATTCGAAAGTCTGTGACCGGCTGCATACTCAAACGAGACGTATAGTCTCCAGCGTTGTTCGTGAACGTATGGAAATATCGGGGCAGATAGCTCGTAAAATACATATAAAGCGCACTTGCACTTACCTTCCAGTCATCGTTGATTTGATGTGTCAAACGCCCCGTTACAGTGTCAACTTGGCTGGTACCTAGATGATAGCTCTGTCCATACCCTTTCTTCGTTGGATCGATCGGGTCCGGAAGACCAACAGAAGCTATTCCGAGGGCGTTCTGCGAATATAGGAACTGGCCTGCGTAACCCTTTTCAACACTCTTCGAGTGGGTCACGTTTGTCTCGAGGGTGGTCTGGGGGCTAATCCGCCAGTCCAAGGCCAGGCTGCCAAATTGGCGTCCAAATCGACTGTCGGGCACCCAACCTTCACCATCTTGATAAAGACTGGTAAGCCGCGCCGCGACGCCCGTGCCCAGGACTTTGTCGCCTATCAGGCCAGAGTTCACGTCAATGAAAGCTTGGCCGATGGCATCACGGCGATACGAACTCGATATCTCGCCGCCACGCTCCAGTGTTGGGCGCTTCTGCACCAAGTTGAAAGTACCGGCTGGATTCGCGACTCCATATAGGGATCCGGTCAGCCCGTTCAAAATCTCGAGCCGCCCATATCCCTCGGGAGCGACCGGCACAATGAAGGCTGTCATCCCATCGATGCGCGTGTTCCGAATGGCGTCGCTGACAAACCCACGCGTTTGAAGGCGCCCTTGTCCCCCGCTTGGACCTCCTCCGCCATTACCATAGTCAGAAATTTGTACCGAGGGATAATACTTAAGAGCATCCGCCAGACCGTTGACCTGACGATCCTTCATGAAATCGCTGGAAACCACATTCGCTGAGAAAGGAATATCCCGAATGTTCCGCTCTCCGAGCATACCGAGCATAACGTCGTTAACCCGATATCCTTCAGCGGCGGCACCTTGCTTGCCCGCGCCAGCCAGCGCCGGCCTTTGAGCTGAAGGCTGGGATGGACTGGCTTCTCCGCGGGCAGGTCGCCGGACTGCGGCCCGTGTCGGCATACTGCCCCTTTTTGCGGGGGCCGCCGCTCTTTTCTCAGGCGATGTCACTGTAACCGGCGGAAGCACGCTGGGCGTTTGGGCATGCACAGATAAGGGGAATCCGATGCCTGTTGTCGCCATTGCAACTGCGACAACAACTCTAGTGGAGCTGCTGGTTGCGTTTGCTCGCGCGTTCTCACTCATCCTCTACCCCGCTTCCTTGGGTTTTCTGAATCCCCATCGTTTACTCGTCGTATTCTGTTGAATATAGCGATTACCGCCCACAAGAGGACAAATGGTCGCATCGCAAGACTGTCCTCCTTGACAGGATAACGATATATTCATTAGTATATAATGAAGGCCACACAGATTCATCACGGCTTGCGGCCTATCGTGCCAGAAGCGTTGATTTGTCATGCAGCCAATTTGCAGGAGTCGAGTTTGAAACGAGCTCCGTTTGCTATCTTCGACGTCGATACGCGGCAGGCAAAGGCTGCTGGTGGATGGACTTACATGCCTCGAACGCTTCCCTATCGCGGCGATGTGGAACGCTTACTTGCACAGGCGTCTCGCCACGAGGTTCCTTTGGTGATCACCACATGCGTTCGCGGCAACATGCTGGAGAAGAGTCAGTTCGAAAATCTGTTTGACGACACCCTGTTCGTTCCGCTGGAAGCGAAAGACACCGAATGGACAACTCGCTGCGATCAGTATCGCAAGTTCTATATAGAGAAAAAGTTTCGGAGAGAGGATTTCCCCAACGACAAACCGTACCCGCCTCACGAAATTTTTCTCTACAGCATCAACGCACACCGGTTGATCGATATACTGAACATCGACGAATGGATCGTTTTTGGAAATGCCATGGAGGCTTGCGGGGACTTGGTAATATCAAAGCTCTTGGAGGGTGGACGCCGAGTAATCTACATTCCGGAGTTGATGGTTCCCGGCGTGAAGTGCGCCAACTGCGATCCTGTCACTTTCAAGAACGAAGTGTTTGCAGCGTGGCAAGCGCGTCGTGCAGACGCGATGTCGCTCGAGGAAGTGCTTAAGTATATGAATGCGCGTCTTCAGTCTTCACGCCTGGCAACGGTTGCATGAGGCGGGTCTTTCGCCCCAGCCTTTGACAGCGACGGGGTCGCGGACAGCGAACCCCGACTGCTCATGATGTTGTCGTCATCCCCTACCCACGCGGTCGGCGCTTTGTGGCTTCGAAAGAGGAAGGCGGATCGGGCGATCTACGGGAACAACGTCCGATGCGGGCCGGACAAGCGATGAGTGACGTTCTATCCACGCAGAGTAGAGGCAGTCTTCACGCGCGATTTTTACTTTCCCGGACAAGCAGCGGACTTCTTTTGTTAGCGCTGATGCTTGCGGGACTTTGTATTGCATCGTTGGGCTTGGGCAGGTACGCCATCAGCGTACAAACCATCATCCGCATCATTGGGGCATTGGTCTGGCCCGGCGAACAGCTACAGCCAGCGTGGACAGCGAATGAGTGGGTGGTGGTTGCACATTTCCGGCTTCCCCGCGTTATAGTCGCAGCCATTTCAGGAATGGGCTTAGGGTTATCGGGGGCGGTTCTCCAAGGATTGTTCCGCAATCCCCTGGTCGGTCCCAATATCGTCGGCGTATCGCAGGGAGCCGCGTTCGGCGGAGTCTTGTCGATTCTTCTGGGTGCAGGTGCACTTGGCATTGTATCCGGCGCCGTCCTTGGCGGGCTGTTCGCCTTGACCATCTGTTTCATACTCGCCAGCGCCTCCGGGAGTGGAATCCTCACGCTTGTACTTACCGGACTTGTCGTCAGCGCGTTCTTCGGAGCGGCCGTCGGCGTGGTGCAGTATCTGGCCGATCCAGAAAATCAACTGCCCAACATCGTTTATTGGTTGCTCGGCAGTTTCGCGAGTGCTGACTGGTCAGCGGTACTGACAATCATGGCTCCATTCATCGTGGCGACAACCATGCTTCTCATGATGAGCTGGAGGTTGAACCTTCTGGCCCTGGACGACCTCGACGCTTCAATGCTCGGAGTAAATGTCAAACGCCTTCGCTGGTTGATTATTTTTCTCGTGACCTTGATCGTTGCATCTCAGGTCGCGGTCAGCGGCGGTATCGCGTGGGTGGGGCTTATCATTCCTCACTTCGCGCGTATGATATTCGGCGCCGATCATAGAACCTTGTTGCCGGCGTCCGCCTTGCTCGGTGGAATATATGTCGTTGCCATGGATGACATAGCGCGCACGGCCTCCAGCCAGGAAATCCCAATCGGGCTACTGACCGCACTGGTTGGAACCCCAATCTTTGCCTGGCTGATTCACAAGAACCGCAATCGAGGTTGGCGTTCCGAATGAGGAATGACTCACGGAATTCTACTTCCGCGATGCAAGAACAACTCCGTGCAACGAGCATGTCGCACCCCTACCGGGAGTAACGCCAGATGGATATCTCGAGTTCGAACCCCGAAGCCGCCGTCTCATTCTCAAATCTTGGCCATGCGTACGTTCCCGATACGTGGATTTTTCGGCGGTATCATGCCTCCGTCAGGAAGGGGGAAATCTTTGCCATTCTCGGCCCAAACGGACGCGGAAAAACGACGTTGCTCAAGATCCTCCTCGGCGCGATTCAGCCTTGCGAAGGTACATTGCAGATTGACGGGGACGTCGCGTTCGTGCCGCAATTGTTCCAGGTCAGCTTTGACTTCTCCTGCCTCGACATGGTGCTGATGGGCCGCGCAAGGAAGGTCGGCCTCTTTACCAAGCCGAAGGCAAGCGATCTCAATGCGGCATCCGCCGCCCTTGAGAGGTTGGGTATCGCCCATTTTGCGGAACTGCCATTTCACCAATTGTCGGGAGGGCAACGCCAACTTGTAATATTTGCGCGTGCAATTGCTGCAGAGGCGGATATCCTGGTCCTGGATGAACCCACGTCGGCGCTGGACCTTCAAAATCAACAACAGGTGCTGCGCTGGATTTATGCTTTGTCACGCCAAGACGGTTTGACGGTCTTGATGACCACGCACCATCCGCACCATGCGCTTGCCGTCGCCGATCAAGCCTTGTTAATGCTCGGGTGCGACCGTTTTGACATCGGGCCCGCAAAACATGTTCTCACAAAAGAGGCGCTCTCCGCGTTATATAATGTAACAATGGCACGCGCCAGATTTCAGCATCGTGATCGCTCTATGGAGACATTGGTGCCGGTGTTCGAAGCGTGCCCTGACAGAACGCAATTGCTTGAAACGAGGGGAGTGTCGGAAGTTAATTCAACCATCATGTAGACCGCGGATCGCAAGGCGGATTCGACCGTTCGCCGTAACACCCACCCTATCCTATTCCTGGAAGGTGCCATGGTGAGGATGTCATTGTCACCGAGCAACTGATCTGCCCCCCGGAGTGGACCGATTGGTTTGTTAGTGGATTAAGTTCATCGCCGCCATATCCGGACGGAGGTGGAGCGAAGCGGAACCGGTGGCCGGATATGGCGGTGTCGCCGTTTCCGGTGCCGGTGGTCGGTAGCCCAGGCTGCTGTGAGGGCGGACAGTGTTGTAATGCCGCCGCCATGCTTCGATCAGCGCCTGGCCTCGGCGAGGCTGTAGAAGATCTCACTGTTGAGCAACTCGTCGCGAAGCGACCCGTTGAACCTAGCCATTCTCCCATGATGATCCCGGCGTGATGTAGAGCGTCTTCACGCCGATCTATCCCAGCCATGTCTGGACGGCAGTTGCGATAGATTCGTTCCATTACGGCCCGTATATGTGCTGGCGGGCCGCGCAAGATGAACAGGTCGGCCAAGGCCGTCAGAACATCTTCATGCTTAAGCTGCCGTGCAACGATGAGCGCCAGACATTCCCTGCTGGTCTCGTCAATGACGGTCAGGATGCGGAACTTGCGCCCGTCATGCGTGCGCCCTTAGACGAAGTCGTAGGTCCACACATGTCCCGGATATTCAGGCCGCCGACGGATGCATGACCCGTCGTTGAGCCAAAGGCGTCCCCGCTTTGGCTGGCGCAGCGGAACCTTCAGCCCTCGCGCCGCCATATCCGCTCAATCCGTTTATGGTTCACCGTCCATCCCGCATGATACAGCAATGCCGTCACGCGCCGGGTGCCGTAGTAACCATATTGCCTTTGTCAAGGCGATGATGTCCTCGGTCACTCTCGATGCCGTGTAACTGCTTGCCGAGATCCGCGCGGCGCAGGAGGAACTTGGTGAGCGGATCGGCAAACGCGGTCTTGCGCCATCGCCCGGCTTCCCCTCGCCAAGGACATCGCTGACTTCCAGTTCGACTGGCACGCCGATCAAACAGACACGTGTCCAGCAGCCAGCGGATCGCCGGCTGACCCGCTGGCGTTCGCCCGATCGCTCGGCACGACGGCCACGACCACCGAAGTGCGAGCCACACATCGCAGGCCGAAGCGACGATACAAGAATCGCATCCGCATGCCCTCAAGGCTGGATCCGTATCTCGCGATGATCGAGAATTGACTTGCCGTCGAGCCGCAGATCACCGCGCTGACTATCGTGCGCGGGCTCGCCGCAATCGATCCTTCGACCTTCAGCGGCAAGCAGCATTCGATTGTTCAGCGCCTGCTTCGATCCGTCCGGCAGAAGGTGCGGATACGATCATCGCATCCATGTCAGCGCAACCGATAACGCCGCCGGGCATGCGGCCCGGACCTGTGGACGGCGTTGCGTGTGATGATCACTCTACCCGCCCACAGTCCCTGGGAGCCGGCCACACCAGTGTCGGTTCGGCAACCAATCCCTAGTCCACTTCGCTACCATCATAGAAAACGTGACGATCCCCCAAGCAGTAGACCCGAATAGGGCCGCGGCAATCAACGTTTTTCGCATCGGGCAGTTCTCTTCAAGAAAAGCTGGCTCACTCGCTCGGAATCGCCGGAGCCGCAATCCGGATTGCGCATCCTCGAAAGCGCTCCCGCAGGTTCTCTATAAGACAAAAGGCCGCCGACTGGGGACGGTCTTTATGTTAAAGCGAGACGGCGCGGCTCTATCAGGTGCCACCGCTGCCACCAACTTTCTCGTGGCCATAACGTCGTTATCTGGGTTATCTTCTTCAGCGGTCTTTCGGCAGGGCCTTATCCATGAGCGTCAGGATCATTTAGAACGCTAAATTTCAAACTGAGACACCATCGGTTTTGTGAAGGAAGAATGGAATGTCTATCAACCGGAAGAATGAAGATCGCGCTTTGGACAAGGCCGAGCAAGAACTGGTTACCAAAACGCATCATCCCGAACTTCAGTCATTGGAAGATAAGGAACTGGCGAATCTGATCAAGCTTGTCCGCGAACGCCGGGACAAGGCGCGAGGGGAAGTTCAGCGCCGCAAACGGGAGATGCGTGGCAAGGCCGAACCGAAAAGAACTTCGGCAGCAACTTCAGCCATAGGAAACAAGATCAAACTTGAAGTTCTCGCGACTGCCTTGAAACGTCTTAATGCGGAGCGTTCGAGGCGCGAGCGTATGGCCTCGCAACTGTCGCAGTTTGAACTGTCGAGACGCGCGCTCAAGAACAGAAAGTCGCGCGAAGATAACACACCTTCGCCTCCGAACACTCGTCACGCTCACGAGGGCATGCGCAATATCGCGTCGAAACGCAGGGAAAACCTCATCCGCCCCATGGAACTTGGTCGCCAGCGCAAGGCAGCAGCCGTCGCCCAAGCAAAACGCGACAGCCGGTGAACGAACATGATGGCACAATCCTCTATCGGGAGACTTTAGATAAAGAAAAGACTTTCCCAAGGCTTTCGCCAGCGACGCCGTCACTACACCCAGCGGGCTCTCGGGAACGTATCTACGGCGTCATTGCGGCGAAGCAAGCCTGACGATGGCTGAAGCCTCGAAGGGCGAGTTCGCGCATCGTCGCGATCTCGGTGGTTGGCGACTGCTGTCGATCGAGCCGGGCCGCGCTGGCGCATCTTCCAAAGCATCTACCGACGGCCATTGCAAGCTATCGGCGGCAGGCAGATCAGTCAGGCGACCTCGATCCCGCGATTCGCCAATTCCTCGATCGTGTCGTCGAGAAGGAGACGCCAAATCCCGCCGCGTGCCGGGCTCGCCGATGCCACTCGCTATGCCCTGAGCCGCTGGGATGCTCTTTGCTGCTTCCTCAATGACGGCCGCATCGAGCTCGACACCAACACCGTCGAACGCGTCATTCGTCTGCTCGGACGAAAGAACCACCTGTTCGCTGGATCAGATGGCGGGGCTCAGCGCTGGGCCACAGTCTGCTCCCTCATCACCACGGCAAAGCTAAATGACATCGAGCCCTTCACCTATCTCAAGGACATCCTTGAACGCATGTCGGCCGGCCATCCCATAAGCCGGCTCGACCAGCTCTTGCCATGGACTGGCGCCCGGCAACTATCCTCAACTACGATAACGTGTCAAAAATGGACGCTTACGGCGAACGTAAGCGTCCATTTATCACACTCTTGTTCGATCGTTAGCGACCGCAATCTGTTCCTATCTTCAATTTGAAGATAGAGAGAATAGGATGACGAGCGAACATTGAGTGTGGAGACGTCGAGGCGAAGCTTTTTGGCGGGCGCATCACGAATCATGGACGCGTAGCGACTTGTATCAGCATCAAGATTGTGAGGCGCAAGGCATTCCGCTCGAGGCGTTTGGCAACTGGCGATAGTTGTTTAAAGTGGAATCACAGCGACCCGAACGGAAGCTACTGTATCGACGATACCCCCTATTGGAGCTTGTTGTCGTGGGGAA
>NZ_BJNF01000080.1 GCF_006539545.1 Nitrobacter winogradskyi | reverse complement strand
GCTCTAGGTCGCTCGATCTTGAAACAGCGCATGGTCGCGCTTCCCGCGAGAAGCCGCCGACATGATCCGAATCGACGCCCACGGACTGAAGATCGCGCCCGTCCTGTTCGATTTTATCAACGGGGAAGCCACGCTCCGGACCGGCATCAAACCCGATACGTTCTGGGCCGGACTTGCAGCGATCGTGCGCGATCTCGGACCGAGAAACCGCGAATTGCTCGCAGTGCGCAATAGGTTGCAGGCCAAGATCGACGACTGGCATCGCACTCATAAAGGCACGTCGTTCGACATCAGCGCCTACGCGACCTTCCTGACCGAGATCGGCTATCTGGAACCGGAGCCGGAAACGCGGCCGATCGAGACCGCCAATGTCGATGACGAGATCGGCAAAATCTGCGGCCCGCAACTGGTCGTGCCGCTGACCAACGCGCGCTACGCGTTGAACGCCGCCAACGCGCGCTGGGGCAGCCTCTACGATGCGCTCTACGGCACCGATGCCATTGCGCACGAAGCCAATGAGGCGAAAGGCTATGACAGGGCGCGCGGCGACAAGGTGATTGCGAGAGCAAAGGCCTTCCTCGATACGGCAGCTCCGCTTGCGAACGGCGCTCATGCTGACGTCGCAGGCTACAGCGTGTTCGACGGACAGTTGTCGGTCACACTCCAGAACGGCGACACCACCGGTCTGAAGACGGAAACGCAGTTCGCGGGCTATCAGGGTGATGCGAACGCTCCATCCGCGATCCTGCTCGTCAATCACGGTCTGCACATCGACATCCAGATCGACCGCGCCCACCCCATCGGCAGGGATGATCCCGCCGGCGTCGCCGACGTGATCATCGAAGCGGCCATCAGCACGATTCTCGACATGGAGGACAGCGTCGCCGCCGTCGATGCCGACGACAAGGTTCTGGTGTATCGCAACACGCTCGGCCTGATGAACGGCACCCTCACCGACACTTTCGAGAAAGGCGGGAAAACCGTCATCCGCGCCCTCAACCCGGACCGCGTCTACACCGCGCCGGACGGGGAGCGACTTACGCTGCACGGACGCAGCCTGCTCTTGATCCGCAACGTCGGTCACCACATGACCACCGACGCGGTGCTCGACCAGCGCGGCGCCGAGATTCCCGAGGGCCTGCTCGACGCGGCCGTATCGGGCCTTCTCGCGATTCACGACATCAACGGGGTTTCGAAAAGGCGAAACAGCCGCAACGGTGCGCTCTATCTGGTCAAGCCGAAGATGCACGGCCCCGACGAGGTCGCGCTGACCTGCGAATTATTCGCCCGTGTCGAGGCGATGCTCGGACTGCGGGAGAACACGCTCAAGATCGGCATCATGGACGAGGAACGACGCACCACGGTCAACCTCAAGGCCTGCATCCAGACCGCATCGAAACGCGTCTGCTTCATCAATACAGGCTTCCTCGACCGCACCGGCGACGAGATTCACACCTCGATGGAAGCGGGCCCGATGATCCGCAAAGGCGAGATGAAAACGCAGCCATGGATCAAGGCCTATGAGGACTGGAATGTCGACATCGGCCTGATCGACGGCCTGCCCGGCCGCGCCCAGATCGGCAAAGGCATGTGGGCCGCGCCCGACCGGATGGCGGACATGCTGGCGCAGAAAATCAGCCACCCGGAAGCGGGCGCCTCCACCGCATGGGTGCCGTCGCCGACCGCGGCGACGCTGCACGCCTTGCACTACCACCAGATCGACGTGCGGAAGCGCCAGCAGGAACTGAAGGCCGGCGGGCGGCGCGCCACGCTGTCCGATCTTCTCACGATCCCGGTGTCTCATTCGAACTGGCCGCCTGAAGACGTGAAACAGGAAATCGACAACAACTGTCAGGGTATTCTCGGCTACGTCGTGCGCTGGATCGATCAGGGCGTCGGCTGCTCGAAGGTGCCTGATATCCACGATGTCGGCATGATGGAGGATCGCGCCACGCTGCGGATTTCCAGCCAGCATCTGGCGAACTGGCTGCATCATGGCGTCGTTACCCGCGATCAGGTGATGGATTCGCTCAAGCGCATGGCTGTCATCGTGGACGGACAGAACGCGGGCGATCCGCTCTACACGCCGATGGCGCCGGGTTTTGACAGCGTGGCTTTCAAGGCGGCCTGTGATCTGGTGTTCAGGGGCCGCGAGCAGCCAAACGGCTATACCGAATACATCCTGACCGAACGGCGGCGCGAGGCCAAGCTCGAGGCCCAGACAGCCAGAGTATTTTCCGGCGAAGTGGATACCGGTTCACCGCAAGAAGATGCGACCAGACAATAGTTTTTAAGCATGATCCGATTCAACTCGATCGGAACTGACGGTTTGATCCGTGACCGGCAACGCCACGGCGCAGGCGCGAGCACCAGCGCCGCAGGCTATCCGTTCAGAACATCGGCACAAATCTCAACGCCGAAGCGACGCCGATCACGATGGCGGCGACGCGAGCGATCTGCTTGCCGCGGATGTCGAGCGGCGCGACGCTGATAAAATACAGAACCAGAACAACGATGAAAAACGTAATCAGGACGCTGATGAGCATTTCGACTTCCTCCCATTGACAGCGGGAATTAGAGAAAGCGCCCTTACGGCATTTGGCGCGCGAGCCAATCGCTGACAAAGTTTGAAAGTTCCTAAACAAAGCGCTGTGCGATCGATCGTGCGGGATGGGGAAAAGCGTGTCTCGGTTTTGCAGCCGGGGCCCTGCTTCTTGGAGAGCCATCGCAAACGATACGTTGGCCGCCGGGCCTACGCCCGAAGCTGTCCGACCGTAGCATTTCCTCCCGCAACGTCTTATCTCTCAACGCCTTGGCGGCAGGCATGTCGGTGCGGAACTTTAAGCACGACAGCACGTTGGCTAGCGTATTTCTCAAGTTTTCAGGAGCGTTGGATGGCGAGCGACGGCGAAAATGCGATCAAAAACCTGACCGACAAGGCGACCTACGACCGGCTCGAGAAAGACCTGTCGGCCGTGAAGAACGAGATTTCCGCCCTTGCCGATCAGGTCTCGGACGCGCTGAGTGGGTTGACCGGCACGGCCAGGAAGCAAGCCCGTCGCGGATACAGGCAGGCGAAGGCGAATGTCGATTCCGTTCTGTCCGATGTCTCCGAACGCGGCAATGCAGCGCTTGACGCAGCTCAAAGCGCCGTAACGACCATCGAGGAAACCCTGGAGGACACGATCCAGCAGCGCCCGCTCGCCACGGTCGCACTTGCGATGGGTCTCGGATTTCTGATCGGCGTCACCTGGCGCCGGTGACATTCCATGGCGTTTTCGAGCGGCCCCTTCGCGTGAGCAAAACGCCTCAGAACGACGATTTACCGCTCGTTCCTGATTCAATCAGAAGCGAGGGGTACTCTGGAGGCTGTTTCAACTGCGTTGAACCAGACTCGTCGCTTATCTTTTTGTTGAGCATGATCTTTCCCAAAAACCGGTTTCCATTGCGCTGGCGCGGCCCTTCGGGTCCGGATTATGCTGGATATTTCTTATATTCCGGAGATAGGAGTGGAGCGTGGCAGCTTGCTGCCGCATCCGGCCGATCTCCGCTCTCGCAATCCTTTATTTTTCAACATGTGTTCAAACAAATGACTTCGCTTCGGTGAGGCGCTTCGGGTGAGGCGGTAAATGTTTCAGCGAGTAATCGATGACTTCAAGGAAAGCGCGGGCAGCGCGGTGCAGCTGACGAGTCTGGCGCTGGTCGCGGCTTTCGCAGCTTTTGTGACGATCGTGTTCCTCTGCGCGGCCGCGTTCGTTTTCGTACTCCAAAACTACGGCCTGATCGAAGCGTGTCTGAGCGGAGCGGCGATCTTCTTCCTGATCACCTTAATCACAGTCGTCACTTTGTTGATCCGGCGTAAGGCCGCGAAGAAACGCGCGGCCCAGCATGCCAAAGCCGCCACGCAAAACTTTCTCGCCGATCCGATGGTGGTGGCGGCGGGACTTCAGCTCGTCCGCGCCGTCGGCGTCAAGAAGCTGATTCCGATCGTGGCGATCGGCGGCCTGGCGCTGGGATTGTTCGCGGGAGGCCGAAGCCGCAAGGAAGATTGAATTTTCCGAGGGCGATTCTCACGTCACACAGCGACCGGGCTGGAGCCTCTTCGCAACATCCGTCAGCGTGCTCACTACCGGTTCGCATGCGATCGTTCGCTTGACCCGCGCGGCGGGAGAGCGCTGCAAGCCTCGCTTTGCGCCGCGATCGCGCGCTTCCTGACCCGGGTCCGGAAGCCGGAATACGATCGACATGCTTGGCAGGCTTTGCAGGCGAACGGAAACAGTTCTGCCGCTGGCGTTTGGGGCGTGGATAATGCCGAGGTCCGACTTGACGGCTCGATGCACAGAGGCGGCCGCTGCGTCATAAACGGCCGCATGCTGATCACCCGATTCCAGATGTACCGCGCCCAATGACAGGGTCACCGCCAGCCCGGCAAGAAATCCCGCGGATACCTGCAACATCGTTCCAGTCGCCTCTATTCCTCAAGCTGCAACGATTCCGAAAGCCACGCATGACGCTCGCGGATCCCCGCCGCCCTGCATCAACGCCGAGCGGGGAATATCGTTCACCGCAATCCTGAAAACCACACGAGCGGAATGCTGGTCAGCACACGCGCCGCCACGACGGCCAAACGTCCCTGACCGGCCAGCCGCGGAAATATCGCTGATCAGACTCCGCTCGGCTCGCGGTGAGTGTCACGACGCGGCGGCGCGAGGCTCACGATTGCGCGAATTCCGCTGGAAGAACAGCGCCTGACTTGCAACCGCGGAAACCATGGCGGGTTGGAACGGCTTCGAGATAAGAAACGCCGGCTCGGGCCGCTCGCCCGTCAGGAAGCGCTCGGGATAGGCCGTGATGAACACAACGGGCACCTCGACCACGCGCAAAAGCTCGTTGACCGCGTCCAATCCGGAACTTCCGTCAGCGAGCTGAATATCCGCCAGAATAAGGCCGGGCTCCTTGGTCTTGGCGAGAGCGATCGCGTCGGCGTGGGTGCGGGCAACACCGATCACACGATGTCCAAGATTCTTCACAAGGCTTTCCAGATCCATCGCGATGAACGTCTCATCCTCGATGATGAGCACGTCCGTTGCAATTTCCGCCGCCATTTCGCGGCCTGCGATACCGCTCAGCCTGCGCACTTCAGCGATATCGACCTCAAGAACGAATGCGGCCTCATCCTCCGAGAATCCTTCTAGCGACAGCAGCAGGAAGGCTTGTCGCGGAAGCGGCGTGATGTTCGTCAGCCGGCGCTCGGTGGGCGCCAGGGTCGGCACCTCGTCCGCACCTCCGTTCACCGAGACCGAATTCCAGATTCGGGTAAACAGCCGAAACAGACCCGCGCGCGCGCCATGCTGTTCATCGAGCAGCGTCGGATCCTGTAGCAGCGCCTCCAGCATGGCGCCCACATAAGCGTCACCGGAAGCCTGGCTTCCCGTCAGGGCGCGGGCATAACGGCGCAAAAGCGGCAAATGCTCGGCAACGACCTGTGATCGAAACATTCCCATCCATCCTTTTTGAGGTAGCTTATCGCTGGGGGAGCATTCACCGTCTGCGCAACACGCCAAACGGCAAAATCCAGGCCCGCCATTCGCCAGTTTACTCCCGAGCACGAGAAAAGTTCCCGAGCCCCGGAACTTTCACTTCGGCATTGAATTAGGCTTCATACAAATTCCGTGATAGCGGCGCGAAGCACAGGAATTTTCAGTATTTTCAATGTTTTGCAACTCGGGCGCGACTGTCATGAAAGATTCAAAACCACCCCTCGCCAAAGGCGGCCTCAACGCCGAGATTCAATCCCGGATCGGGCACCAGCTCCGCGCCATGTATGACGACGTCGTGAGGCAAGGTATCCCGGACCGGTTCGCTGAATTAATTCGAAAGCTCGATGCATCCGAACCCGGGACACCACAAGTAACCCCAAGGGGCGATCTCGACGTCAAAAATGACGGGAGGGACTAATGCCTCTCACAGATTCACTTCGCGACGAAATTCTGGCATCGGTGCCGAACCTGCGCGCTTTTGCGATCTCCCTGAGCGGAAATGGCGACCGAGCCGACGATCTCGTGCAGGAAACCCTGCTGCGCGCGCTTGCCAACATCGATTCGTTTCAGCCAGGCTCGAACCTTCCGGCATGGCTGTTCACGATCCTTCGCAACCTGTTCCGCTCCGACTACCGCAAGCGGCGGCGGGAGGTCGAGGATTCAGACGGCAACTATGCGAAAACGCTGAAATCGCAGCCGAGTCAGAATGCCCATCTGGAATTCGAGGAATTCCGGGCGGCGCTCGACAAACTCCCGCAGGACCAACGGGAGGCCCTGATCCTCGTGGGTGCTTCAGGGTTCTCCTACGAGGACGCGGCGAAGATCTGCGGATGCGCGGTCGGCACCATCAAGAGCCGGGTCAACCGCGCACGCTCCAAGCTGAGCGCCCTGCTATATGTCGAGGGCACGGAGGATTTTGGTCCGGACGATACTGTCAGGGCCGTGATCGGCAACCGCTAGCTCGACAATCGAGGAGCCGCGCAGAAAGCCGCTTCTGATTCCGTCAGAAGCGGAAAGCCGTCAGGTGCGCGAGATTCAATTGCGGTAGAGCGAAGCTCTGTTTGTTCTTTGATTGAGCGCGGGCTTGTCCAAAAACTCGTTCGGCCTTGCGCCGGCGGGCCTTTTGAAGTGGGGCATCGTTGGGGGTATCGTGTGCTCAAGCTCCATGCTTGAGCGGCGTGGAGATCTGCATCGTGCGATCTCTCTCGGTCAAGTCCACCACGGTATCCATGGGAGCGGCGAGTTCGTAGACGTAACTCACCTCGGTGAAGTATCGTTTGGAGATACCGCCCAGCGCTTCCGGCGCAACACGGTCCAGCAGGATGATGCCGAAATCGCTGTCCTCGCGTCGGGTCGCCGCGCTGGTATTGAATTCTTCCCATCGAAAGCGAAACAGCGCCTCTTCCCCCTCGCCCTCGACTTCCCAATTCACCACAATATGCGGATGCTTGCCGACCAGCGAAAGTCCCTCGTCGGAATGCGACGCCAGTTCAAAGAACAGCAATGAGAGGCTTTGGGCCGCCCGCGCGCTGACCGTGATATCAGCACCATGGATCGCGATGCGGTCGACGTGAGGGATGGCGCGGGCTTCGAACAGCCCCCTCAGTTTGACACCCTGCCACTGACTCTCGCTGAGCAGCGAAACAACGTTCGACATGGCGTGGATCCGGCCGATCAGCAATTCGCGGGCGACTTCGAT
The DNA here is from genome assembly GCF_006539545.1 of Nitrobacter winogradskyi. Classification (GTDB taxonomy): domain Bacteria; phylum Pseudomonadota; class Alphaproteobacteria; order Rhizobiales; family Xanthobacteraceae; genus Nitrobacter; species Nitrobacter winogradskyi_A. The sequence continues at coordinate 47,207 of NZ_BJNF01000080.1, read as the reverse complement.
GTCGGAGCCGTGCCGCAGCGTACGCGTGACGATCGATTGAATCACTGCAAGAATATTTTTGACGCGATGATTGAGTTCATCGATGACGGCGGTCAACCGCCGCTCGAAGCCGATCCGAACCTGAATTTCCCGGCTCAGCCGCAAATTATTGTAAGCGACATATCCGAACAGACCGCAAATAATGCTGGTCAGCGCAAGACCGATCGCGGCCACCACCGCGGCCAGTTTCTGCGCGCGATGCGCGGCATTGGTTTTCGGATAGTAGCCCAGCGACCAGTCCCTGCCGCCGAAGGTCACCGTCCGAAACACCGGCGGAGCGGGATCAGCCGCCTGTCCGGGACGCGAGGCGACATCGCCGCTATCGTCAACGACCAGTTCCAAAGCGGGGTTGCGCGGATCTTTCAGCACGACCGTAAACAGCGACAGTTCGTCGTTGGTCAGCATCAGCGACGCCAACTTGTAGGAAAAGGTAATAAAGCCGGCGACGGTCTCGTTTCCCTCCTGGAAAACAGGCGTTGCGATGACCAGCCCGATCGGCCCCTCCCGATCCATCAGGTTGAGCGGATCGGACACGGCGGACGTCCTGGTCTGCATCGCTCGGGCGAACATCGGCCCCAGGATCGGATGCTGATCGAGCGAGCGGCCGGGGAAAACGGAGGTTTGCGCGTTTTGCGGTTCGACATCCATGATCACATCGATCGGTTTGTCGAGCGACGACAGATCGCGCGAGGCGTCGTCAAAACTCCTGATCTGCGGATTTGGAAATCCAGCCGCGGCCAGGGCATCCCGAGCCTGCGGAAATTCACCGGCCTCAAGGCGCGCGACCCAGGCGGCAAGGACGAAATCGGTCTCAAAGGCATAGATGGAGGCACGCAACGGGTGGAGCATGTTGGCCTGCATCGCCGAGGGTGAACGAAACAGCCCCGAGGCGACCCGCGCCAGAAGCTCTCGCTGGATCAGACGCTCCTGAACCAGGCTGGCATGAACGTCGATCGCGCGCGACAGCGCAATCCTGTCGATCGCCAGTTCCTGGTCATGAGCCCGCCACGCCGCCAGACCGGAAAGAAAAATCCCGATGACGGCGACAAAGCCAATGACAAAACCCAGCCGAACCACGCGCCCTACCCGGAAATCAAGAGAATAAAACCATTCGCAACACTGGCCGGCCTTACCATGAACAACAGCGCCCCGCCCTGACGATGCACCACATCAATCATGCCGCGCCAGCCTGGTTCCCCGGCCAGATACAAAAGCCGGAAACGATCGTTAACGGAGTCCAGCTAACTGATCTTTCAGTGCACACGGGTGAAAGATTCAGCCGCGAGGATTCGTCTGCGACCATGCATGTCTTCCGGCTTACCCGTGGATGCCGGTTCGCACGAAGAAACTCTGTCAGATCGACACGACGGAGCCTGACTCCTGCGTCCACCTGAAGGAAATGGCTGCACCGCAAGGCACGGGCTTGATCCTGTGGACGGCCGCTCGTACCTTGACGCGGCAAAATCAAGCCAGCAGCCGCGTACCGTCCTGCCCCGCCACCCGCACCGTCCGCACGGCGCCGGGCGTGTCTCCCGTCATTGCGACCGGCACGAAATGCTCGGTGCGCCCCTGTGTGCCGCTTTCGATCAGCACCCGGCGCGTCGCGCCGACCTCCGCCGCAAGCCGCCGCCGCAGCGCGGCGCCCGCCGCCGCCCGTAACCGCCCGGCCCGATCCCTGATCACATCAGCCGCGACCGGCGGCATCCGCGCCGCAGGCGTTCCCGGCCGCGGCGAATAGGGAAAGACATGCAGGAAGGTGAGATCACATTCGGCAACGAGATCCAGCGACCGCGCGAACATGTCATCGGTCTCGGTGGGAAAGCCTGCGATGATGTCGGCGCCGAAGGCTATGTCCGGCCTCAACCGCCGCACCTGCGCGCAAAAATCGACGGCATCGCGGCGCGCGTGCCGCCGCTTCATCCGCTTCAGGATCATGTCATCCCCGGATTGCAGCGACAGATGCAAATGCGGCATCAGCCGCTCCTCGTTCGCGATCGCGTCCATCAGATCGCGATCCGCCTCGATCGAATCGATCGAGGAGATGCGAAGCCGCCTCATCTCCGGCACCTGCCGCAGGATCTGCTTGACCAGCCCGCCCAGTCGCGGCCCGCCCGGAAGATCGGCGCCATAACTTGTGAGATCGACACCGGTCAGCACGATCTCGGCATAACCGCCTTCAGTGAGCACGCGAACCTGATCGACCACGGCGTCCATCGACACCGAGCGCGAGTTGCCGCGTCCGAAAGGGATGATGCAGAAGGTGCAGCGATGATCGCAGCCGTTCTGCACCTGTACGAAGGCGCGCGGCAGGCCGCCCTGAAAGCCATTGACGAGATGCGGCGCCATCTCGGTCACCGCCATGATGTCGGCGACCGCGATCTTCTTCTCCGCCGCGATCGTCACATCCGGCGCAGCGAAAGCGGCCCGCGCGGCGCGCCACGCTTCGCCCCGCATCTTCTCATCGTTGCCGATCACGCGATCGACCTCGGCCATCTGCGCGAACATCGCCGGCTCGATCTGCGCGGCGCATCCGGTGACGACGATGCGCGCCGAGGGCCGCTCGCGCTTCAAGCGGCGGATCGATTGCCGTGCCTGCGCCACCGCCTCATTGGTCACGGCGCAGCTGTTGACGATGACGACATCCTCAAGGCCGGCCGCTTCCGCATTGCGACGGATGACCTCGGATTCGAAGGCGTTGAGCCGGCAACCAAAGGTGGCGACGTCGACCGGCATCAGGCCACCGACGCGAACAGCGCCGGATCGAAGGCGCCCTCATACTCGAATACGGCCGGACCGGTCATCAGCACATGATCATCGCGCTCGCGCCATTCAATGGTCAGGCTGCCGCCGGGAAGCGTCATATGAACGATGCGCTCAGCCCGCTTGAGCCGCGCCGCCGCCACCGCCGTCGCGCAGGCCGCCGAGCCGCAAGCCTTGGTCAGGCCCGCGCCGCGTTCCCAGGTTCGCATCGTGATGTGATCGCGATCGACGATATGGGCCAGCGTGATGTTGGCGCGCTCGGGAAACACCGGATGGTTCTCCAGCAGCGGCCCGAAACGGGCGAGATCATAGGCATCGATGTCGTCGACCCAGAAGATCGCGTGGGGATTGCCCATGCTGACAACGGACGGCGAATGCAGCACCGGGGCGTCGATCGGCCCGACCTGGAGTTCGATATAGCGGGTATCGCGGAATTCCTCGGCCAGCGGAATATCCTTCCAGCCGAACTTCGGCGATCCCATGTCAACGCTGTAAAGACCGGGCGCGGAGCCTCGCCAGCAGTTCAAAAGCCCCGCGCGCGTCTCGAAGGTCAGCGCGGTCTTGTCTGTCGTCTCGAAGATCTGGCGTGCCACGCAGCGCATGCCGTTGCCGCACGCATTGGCTTCCGAACCATCGTTATTGTAGATTCGAACGAAGGCTTCGGTGCCCGGAGTACGCGGGGGCTGCAGAACCATCAACTGATCATAGGGGACGCCGCCGGGCGATGCGACAGCACGGGCCTCCCCGGCCGTGACCGCGGCGGGGCTGTCGCGAAGATCGACAACGACGATCTCGTTGCCGATGCCGTTCATCTTGCTGAAAGCGTGATTTGCGAGCACACTCATCGGTTCCAGTTTCCGTATCAGCCCCCGGCTCCATCTCCGCCGCGTTATATGGTGACGCACGGTTGTTGACCAGCGCCACAACTCCCGTGATCAATTCACACAAGTCCGCCGCAAGCGCCCCATGCCCGCCACGATGCGGCATGACATATCGGTCTTGTTCTGTCATGGGACGAACGCCAGAGTCGCGTATTCAGCACCTTCATCCCTCCACCTGCACCAGCGGCCAAGGACCGGGTCTCGCGGACATCGGTCAGCACGACCAGGGAGACCCTCCTCGATGAACCGCCTTCGCTTCCTTTTCCCCTTCGGGATAGCCGCCATATCGGGGGTCATGCTGCTGGGGCTATCCGCCTTGCTGGCCGAGACGCCGCCTGCGACGCCTCCCGGCGCGACGGCGCCCGCTGCCGAGGCTCCGCCAGCCGCACCGGCCCCGCCCGGAACGACCGCCCCCGCCACGCCGACTCCGCCCCCGGCCGAGGTGCAGACACCGGAAAACCCGACCGCGGAAGCCCCCAAGCCGCCGGCGACCGCACCCGTGCAAACGGCCGACCCTTTCGGCGAGGAACACACCCTGACCCCGAAGACCGTCCTGTCACTGCGAAACACCGCCACCTGGGACACCGCCTTCGAAACGCTGATCGATTCGTTCAAGTCGCTCGCGGCCCTGCTGGACAAGCGGGGCGTCAAGCCCGCCGGCAACATGATGATCGTCTATACCTCGACAGACGATAACGGCTTCTCGTTTCTGGCCGAAATCCCGGTCGATCAGGAGATCAAGGACCTGCCCAAGAACATGAGCATGGGTAAATCACCGGAGGGCAAGGCGCTGAAGTTTGTACATCGCGGCTCTTATGACAACATGGACAACACCTATGAGGCGATCACGAACACCCTCGACGACAGGAAGCTTGAAGCCAAGGATACCTTCATCGAGGAATATACGACCGATCCCCTGAAGACCGAGGAAGACAACCTGGTCATCGATGTCTATGTCCCGCTGAAATGAGAACCGTCATGCAGAACCGGACCCCGCTCACCATCGCCGTCGCCACCATCACCGCCTTGATCCCGCTGGCCGCGCAAGCCGATGGGCCGCCGCCAATGATCTCGGTAACAGGCGAGGCAACGATCTCCACGCCGCCGGACCTTGCCCAGATCGAAGCAGGCGTCACGACCGACGCCAAGACGGCGCGCGAAGCGTCCGAAGCCAACAATGCCGCCATGAGCAAGGTGCTGGCCGCGCTGAAAAGCGCCGGCGTCGCCGAGAAGGACTTTCAGACGTCGCGGCTATCGCTGCAGCCGCAATATACCAATCCAAATCGCTCAGGCCCCAGCGTCCTCTCCGGCTACCGCGCCACCAACCGGGTCGCCGTCAAGCTGCGCGATATCAGCAAACTCGCCGGCGTGATCGATACGTTGACCGCCGCCGGCGCCAACGACATCGGCGGCATCAATTTCGCGGTCTCCAACGCATCCAAGCTGCTCGACGACGCCCGCGCCGAGGCAGTCGCCGACGCGCGGCGCAAGGCTGAAATCTACGCCAAGGCCGCGGGCGTCTCGCTCGGCGCGCCGCTCAGCATTTCGGAGCACGGCAGCGCGGTACCGGTATTGTACCGCCGTGCCGCGGCGCCGATGGCCGCGGAGGCCGCCATCGCGCCCGGCGAAGAAACGCTTCGCGTGACGGTCGGCATCTCCTGGGAGATCAAGGGCGCTCCATAAAGCGTGGCCCGCCGATCGGCTTGACTCGGGCGGACCGCTGCCTGTAAATCCGCCTGAATTCTCGAAAAGACTTCTTTTCGACCCGCCGACCGGCCGCAGGAGCCGGAGGTCAACGCCCGACAGCGCTGTGCGCCCTCGGGCGCAAACGTGTTTTGGGTTTACGTCTCACAGACCCTCGGAAGACAGGAACGGCTCATGTTCGACAATCTGTCGGAACGGCTCGGCGGCATTCTCGATCGGCTGACGCGGCGCGGCGCGCTGACGGAAGCCGATGTCGACGCCGCCATGCGCGAGGTTCGCCGGGCGCTGCTGGAGGCCGACGTCTCGCTCGACGTGGTGCGCGGTTTTACCGACAAGGTCCGCGAACAGGCGATCGGCGCCACCGTCGTCAAATCCGTGACGCCCGGCCAGATGGTGGTGAAGATCGTTCATGACGAGCTGATCGCCACGCTCGGCTCCGACGGCCAGACCATCGACCTCAACGCCGTGCCGCCGATCATCATCATGATGGTCGGCCTGCAGGGCTCGGGCAAGACCACCACGACGGCGAAACTGGCGCGGCGGCTGACCGAGCGGGACAAGCGCAAGGTCCTGATGGCCTCGCTCGACATCTATCGTCCGGCGGCGATGGAGCAGCTCGCGGTGCTCGGGCGCGATCTGGACATCAAGACGCTGCCGATCGTCGTGGGGCAGAAACCGGAGCAGATCGCGCGGCGCGCGCTGGAGGCCGGCAAGCTCGGCGGCTACGACGTGGTGCTGCTCGACACCGCCGGCCGCACCACGCTCGACGAAGACATGATGTCGGAGGCGGCGAACATCAAAACCGCCGCCCACCCGCATGAAGTGCTGCTGGTCGCGGATTCGCTGACCGGCCAGGACGCGGTCAATCTCGCGCGATCGTTCGACGAGCGCGTCGGCCTCACCGGCATCGTGCTGACCCGCGTCGACGGCGACGGCCGCGGCGGCGCCGCGCTGTCGATGCGCCAGGTCACCGGCAAGCCGATCAAGCTGATCGGCACCGGCGAGAAGACCGACGCGCTGGAGGATTTCCACCCCTCCCGTATCGCCGGCCGCATCCTCGGCATGGGCGACGTGGTCTCGCTGGTCGAGAAAGCCTCGGCCAATATCGACGCCGAAAAAGCCGCGCGCACCACCGAAAGGATGCGCAAGGGCCAGTTCGACCTCAACGACCTGCGCGAGCAGCTGCTGCAGATGTCCAAAATGGGCGGCATCTCCGGTCTGATGGGCATGATGCCCGGCGTCTCCAAGATGAAGAACCAGATCGCCGCGGCCGGCCTCGACGACAGGATCATCAAGCGTCAGGTCGCCGTGATCGACTCGATGACGCGGCAGGAACGCAAGCATCCCGACATCCTGAAAGCCAGCCGCAAACGACGCATCGCCGCCGGCGCGGGCCAGAAGGTTGAGGAGATCAACAAGCTCCTCAAGATGCACCGCAGCATGGCCGACATGATGAAGATGATGGGCGCGGGCAAGCGCGGCCCCCTCGCCGGCATCGCGCAGGCCATGGGATTTGGAGGGGGCATGCCCAGCGCCGAACAGATGAAGGCGCTCGCGGACAAAATGCCGAAAGGCGCCGATGGCCTGCCGCAATTGCCGAAGGAGTTGCCGGCCGGATTACGCGGCGGCCTGCCGAATCTGCCCGGTCTCACCGGACTGACCGGCAAGCCGACGCTGCCCGGTCTCGGTTTTCCCCGGAAGAAGAAATGAAACGAACGGCCTCACACATTTCGCCGCTGCTTTAACGACACAACGAACTCATCAGACAGCCTCAAGAAGGAGAACCTTATGCCCGTCGTGATCCGCCTCGCCCGTGCCGGCACCAAGAAGCGCCCGGTCTACCATGTCGTCGCCGCTGATTCCCGCTATCCGCGCGACGGCCGTTTCATCGAGCGGCTCGGCCACTTCAATCCCTTGATGCCGAAGGACAATGCCGACCGGCTCAAGCTCGACCTCGACAAGGTCAAGGCCTGGCTCGCCAAGGGCGCGCAGCCATCCGACCGCGTCGCCCGTTTCCTCGATGCCGCCGGCATCAAGAAGCGCACACCGCGCAACAATCCCGTGAAGGCTGTGCCGCGCAAGGAGCGCAAGGCGCAGGCCGAAGCCGCCGCGAAGTCCTGAGGCTGAGGCGGCATGACGGCGCGCGTCTGCGTCGCCCGGATCGGCGCCGCGCATGGCCTGCGCGGCGAGGTGCGGCTGTGGACCTTCACCGAGGACCCGATGTCGGTGACGCGATACGGTCCGCTCTCGACAAAGGATAGCGCGCGTCAACTCGAAGTGTCGCACGCGCGCGGGGCCAGCGATCACCTCATCGCAACGCTCATCGGCGTGACCACGCGCGAGGAAGCCGAGCGGCTCAATGGCACGGAACTCTACGTCGCGCGTGACAAGCTGCCCGAGACGGACGAAGGCGAATTCTACCACGCCGACCTGATCGGCCTCGCCGCCTTTGATGCGGCGGGCACGGCGCTCGGAACGGTCGCCGCCATTCACAATTTCGGCGCCGGCGACATCATCGAGATCGCGCCGGCGCGCGGTCCGACCCTGATGCTGCCGTTCACCGACGCCGTGGTGCCGACCGTGGACATCGCCGGCGGACGCGTGGTGATCGAGATTCCCGGCGAGATTGATGGCGATAAGCCGAACTCCGTTTAGCCGGTGCGAGTAACCTTCCCGGCTCTTCGTCATGCTCGGGCTTGTCCCGGGCATCCACGTCTGTCTTCTCTATGGCAAAGACGTAGTGGCCGGGACGCCTGCGCAAGGACGCGCTTCGCGCTTAAGCCCGGCCATGACAGCTATTGAGCCAAGAGCTTATCGATGACCTGGCGCGCGACCGTCCTGACCCTGTTTCCCGACATGTTTCCGGGGCCGCTCGGCATCAGCCTCGCCGGAAAGGCGCTGGCGGCTCGCTTATGGGCGCTGGACATCCGCGATATCCGGAACTCCGCCACCGACCGCCACCGCAGCGTCGATGACACACCGGCAGGCGGCGGTCCCGGCATGGTGCTGCGCGCCGACGTGCTGGCCAGGGCCATCGATGCCACCGAGACGCCTCCGGGCACACCGCACCTCCTGATGAGTCCGCGCGGTCGGCCATTGACCCAGTCGCGAGTGGCGGAACTTGCCGCCGGTCCCGGACCGTTGATCGTCTGCGGACGTTTTGAGGGGGTCGACCAGCGGATCATCGACGCTCGCGGGCTCGAGGAGATCTCGATCGGAGATTATGTGCTGTCGGGGGGTGAAATCGCAGCGATAGCGCTGATCGACGCCTGCGTCCGGCTTCTGCCGGGCGTAATGGGCAAGGCCGAATCTGGCGAGGATGAAAGCTTCTCGCACGGGCTTCTGGAGTACCCCCAATACACGCGCCCGCAGGAATTCGAGGGCCGGGTGATCCCGGATATTCTGCTGTCCGGCGATCATGCCAAGGTGGCCGGCTGGCGGAGGGCCGAGGCGGAAGCCTTGACACAGGCGCGCCGTCCGGACCTGTGGGCGGCCAGGGCCATTCAAAATCCGCCAGAACGCAAGACAAACGGGTGACAACGCGACGGCTTTGACGTATAGGGAGCCCAAATCCGCGCAGCGAGCATTTTCAGGCAAAGTGGAATCCGGTTCGCCGCTGGAAAACTCTCTACCTGACCTGACTGAGTTGCGCGTATTCATTCCGCAGAACCGGTATCCCCCTTTGCGGAATGCGCGCCACTGGACAGATGAATTCCGCGCAGCCCCCTCAAACGGCCGGGCGCGCCGCCGATGGAGATTGCAATGAACATCATTCAGCAGCTCGAAAAAGAGCAGTTCGACAAGCTGTCGGCGACCAAGACCATTCCCGAGTTCGGCCCCGGCGACACCGTAATCGTCAACGTCAAGGTGGTGGAAGGCGAGCGAACCCGCGTGCAGGCCTATGAAGGCGTCTGCATCGGCCGCTCCGGCGGCGGGCTCAACGAGAGCTTCACGGTCCGCAAGATTTCCTACGGCGAGGGCGTCGAGCGCGTGTTTCCGGTGATGTCGCCGATGATCGACTCGATCAAGGTGGTGCGTCGCGGCAAGGTGCGCCGCGCCAAGCTGTACTATCTGCGCAAACTGCGCGGCAAGTCAGCCCGTATTGTCGAGAAGAAGACGGACCGCGCGGCCGCAACGAGCTGAGCGCAAGCCGCCTCGGTTTCCGAAGTTTCCAGAAAGCGCGGCGCTGGCCGCGCTTTTTTGTTGCGGCGCGCAAGACTGAGCATGGTCCGATCGAACTGAATTGGACCATGCTCTATAAATTGTTGTCTGGTCGCATTTCTTGCGGCGAACTTGTCTCCACTCCGCCGGAAAATGCCCTATCTATCCGGAACCCCACCGCTCGTTCGATTGTCGCGGCGGATGCGGCCATGGTATAAAGACGCAATGATTACGGATCGGATCAGCAGCGACATCGGCCGGTTCACGGCCCGCATCGTGATCGACGATCGCAGCCGTTTGCCGGGGCGCTTCTTTGGGCGGTTCGCGACTTCGGCGACCTGACGCGCCGTCCTCTCCTCAGCGACCGTCCCGCGCGGCTTGCGCGACCCGATTCAAGAACTCCCGATAGGTTCACGTCCATGTCCCAACCGACAACCCTTTACGACAAGATCTGGAACGATCATCTGGTGCACGAGGCCGAGGACGGCACCTGCCTGATCTATATCGACCGTCACCTCGTCCATGAGGTGACGTCACCCCAGGCATTCGAGGGCCTGCGCGTCGCCGGACGCAAGGTTCATGCGCCTGAGAAAACGCTCGCGGTGGTCGATCATAACGTGCCGACCACGGATCGCTCAAAGCCCAATCCCGATCCGGAGAGCGCCGAGCAGATCGCCGCGCTGGCGCAGAACGCGCGGGATTTCGGCATCGAATACTACAACGAGTTCGACAAGCGGCAGGGCATCGTTCACGTCATCGGCCCCGAGCAGGGCTTTACGCTACCCGGCACCACCATCGTCTGCGGTGACAGTCACACCTCGACCCATGGCGCGTTCGGCGCGCTGGCGCACGGCATCGGCACGTCCGAGGTCGAGCACGTGCTGGCGACCCAGACGCTGATCCAGAAGAAAGCGAAGAACATGCGCGCGGTGGTCGACGGCAAGCTGCCGGACGGCGTCACCGCCAAGGACATCATCCTCGCGATCATCGGCGAGATCGGCACCGCAGGAGGCACGGGCTACGTGCTGGAATACGCCGGCGAAGCGATCCGCGCGCTGTCGATGGAAGGCCGCATGACGGTCTGCAACATGTCGATCGAGGGCGGCGCGCGCGCAGGTCTCATCGCGCCGGACCAGACAGCGTACGAGTTTCTGAAAGGCCGTCCGAAGGCGCCGAAGGGCGCCGACTGGGATGCAGCCCTGCGTTACTGGGAGACCCTGCGCAGCGATGACGGCGCGCACTTCGATCACGAGATCCGGCTCGACGCCGCCAGGCTGCCGCCGATCGTGACCTGGGGCACCAGTCCTGAAGACGTGATCGCGGTGACCGGCAAGGTGCCGGATCCCGCCGCCATCGAGGACGAGGCCAAGCGGCTGTCGAAAGAGCGCGCGCTGCACTACATGGGCTTGATCCCCGGCACGAAGATCACCGACATCAGGCTTGACCGCGTCTTCATCGGCTCCTGCACCAACGGCCGCATCGAAGACCTGCGCGCCGCGGCAAGGATCGCCGAGGGCCGGACGGTCAGCGGCAATGTCAGTGCGATGGTCGTACCAGGCTCAGGGCTGGTGAAGGAACAGGCGGAGGCGGAAGGCCTCGACAGGATCTTCACCAAGGCCGGCTTCGAATGGCGCGAACCCGGCTGCTCGATGTGCCTTGCGATGAATCCCGACAAGTTGAAGCCGGATGAGCGTTGCGCTTCGACCTCGAACCGCAATTTCGAGGGCCGGCAAGGTTTCAAGGGTCGCACGCATCTGGTGTCACCTTCGATGGCGGCGGCGGCCGCGATCGCCGGACATTTCGTCGATATACGCGAATGGCATTGAGCCATCTTTCGCTTGAAAGCATTTTCAAGCGAAGCATGATGGCCTTGCACTCGACACCGCAATGAAGCACAACACAGCCATGTGATCGTGGCCGCATCGCTTTGTATCGAACGACGTTGTCGCAGTGCTCGGACGAACTTAAGGCCGGTTACCTGCCGCGCACATTCGTCTGACAATACGAGCGTCTGACAAAACGAGGCCTCCGATCAGCTTCCGCTCGATCACTGATCGAAAAGTTATCAACGAGGATGCGACGACGAATCAGGCCCGCCTCGACTGGCGGGTTGCGTTCGCCGGACAATTCCGTCAGCCGTAACGACGTAATGAAAACAGCCAAGACCAAAGCCTCCGCTCCCAAGGCGGAAAAAACGTCGCGCCCGACCGCCAATGCGAAGGCACCGGCAAAGACGTCCTCCAGGACGCCTGCCAAGACGACTGCAAAACCGGCATCCGGGAAAGGCAAAGTCACGAACCCGGTGGAGGTCGTGACAAGCAGCGGCACACCCACGCAGCAAACGGCCGACAAGCCGACCGTGACCACGCCGCGCGATGCGCTTACCTTGCCACTGAAAACGGATTCCACGATCTCCGCGCCGAGGCCGCCCATGGCTGCGCCGCCGACGCCTGCGGCTACGACGATCAAGCCGGTATCCAGTCCCGCGACGCGCGCCGACGTGCCGCCTGAAGCCGGCTTTACGCTGCGGGTCGACGGGCATTTCAAGAACCAGTTCGAGACGCTGGCCCTGGCGAAGCAGGCCGCAACTGACCTGAAGTCGCGTTTTCCGATCCTGCGTATCGAGATCTACGATGCGGCGAACAAAGCGCGGCTGCCGATCTGACCGGCATTGGCGCCGATGACGACAGGCCGTTGCGCGTCGAATTTTTCAGCCTTTCTTTCCAGCCTGCACCGGCGTATCTGCTCGCGATCGGGTGAGATTCAACGGCCGAGTTCGTCTCACCAGGACGGATCGAGGCCATAGCCAAAGCCGAACGGAAAGAACGGAGTCACTTTTCCCGGCGCATAGTAGGATGGCCGTCCATAGTAAGGCTGATAAGGACCACGTACGTAAACACGCGCGCGCTGATGGCGATATCCGCGGCCTGCGCGATGAGGATGAGCACGGCGCGCCGCGCCGACCTCGATCAGCATCCCCGGCTGAGCAGCGACAGTAACGGCGCGAGGGACGGCCTTCGCGCTTTCAACGAACGCCACGCCACAAAAGGCGATGATTGCCGCGGCCAGACTGACGCCCAGATATCTTTTCATGGCGATTGCTCCGTGGATCGACGTGCACTGTCATTATGACACGTTTCTCGAAAGATCCGCCACGCTTCAGGGAAGGCAGGCCCGCATAGCGGGCCCGCTCGACATGACGGGAACCGGCTTCGCCGAACTCCCGGCCTGGAGCGTTTTCGAGCGAAGTGGACACCAGTTCGCGTGAAGAAAACGCGACAAAACAAAATCATGGAGCCCGCTTCTGATTCTATCGGAAGCGGGCTCCAGATCATCAACGCCAGTGGCGATGATGGTGGTGATGGCGGTGATGATGACGATGGTTCCGCCAATGGTTGCGATGATGGTGATGGTGTCCCCAGTGGCGGCGGTGATGATGGTGGTGCCAGTGACGATTGTGGTGGTGTCCCCACTGCACGTTGGTCGTCAGCTTACCTGCGTCGTTCTGCCCGGCGACGATGCCCGGGCTGATCGGAGTCGCCGCCTGCGCCTGCTGCGCGGGGGCCGCGACAATCAGAAGCGCGCCAAGAGCGGCGAATCCAAGAATTTTCTTCAAGAGCATGTAGACCTCCTTGAGTGGGTAACCGCGACGGCAGCAGAAGATTCGTCGCCGCGACGCGAGCGAGACGCGAGTGACAAAGCTATGAGCCAACAAGTGAACGCGACGTGAATGTGCCTGCGGCAAGATGCATCTAATGCGCGGATAGCGTGACCGGATTCCCGGCCACGAACAAACCGCGCGTTATTCGAACAGTCAGCCGCGGCGCCAGTAGCAGTTCATTCGCGGGACGATCACCGTCCCGCTCGGCCGGAATTCCTGCACATAGTGCGCGGTGCAATCGCGCACAGCATCCGATCCCGGATGATAGCTCGGATAAACTCCGCGCTCATCCTCGCGATAAATCCGCACGCGCGGACGCCGCTTGTGGGTTTGCGCCGACATGCCCGGCGACACGGCGCGATCCATGCTCCGAGCGGCGGTTTGCGCTTGCGCCCGTCCGCCATACATCAGCAGCAGCGTCCCCGGCGCCAGCAGCAATAGCAACGCCCCAGCCCCCGTCACGAGTCTCCCCGCCGCTGTCATCCTGACATTCATGGCTGCGCCCCGATCACCCCGCTCCCCGCGAACGGTCTCTGATTGCCGCGTCCGCGTCAACCGCAAGACCGCCCGGATCGCAAAAAACCATGCCGTAACGGTGAAACAGGGGTTAAACAGAGCTTCATGTGGACCTCCGCCAAAGCCCCCTCGCTGAACGAGATGGAGACCATGGCGCGCGAGGCGTTCGCTCGCCTGCCGGAGAATTTCCGGCGCCTGTGCGACGGCCTCATCATCCGCATCGAGGATTTCCCGACCGACGAGGTGCTGAAAGAAATGCAGGCCGACAGCGAATTCGACCTGCTGGGGCTGTTCCAGGGCACCGGTCTGCCGTTCCAGAGCCACGATGACGTTGCCAGGCTGCCCAATATGATCTGGCTCTATCGCCGTCCCATCATCGACTACTGGGCCGAGCACGATGAAACGCTCGACCATGTCGTCACCCATGTCCTGATCCATGAAATCGGTCACCACTTCGGGCTGTCCGATGACGACATGGAGGCGATCGAGGCGCAAGCGTTGGAATAACTCGGCATGTCCGGCTATTGGATCAACGCCGGGAACGGGATAGAGTGGCCCCTTACAAGGATCCCCGCCATGGATAAATTCACAACGCTGGAAGGCGTCGCCGCGCCGCTGAAGATCATCAATGTCGATACCGACATGATCATTCCGAAGCAGTACCTGAAGACCATCAAGCGCACCGGCCTTGGCAAGGGACTTTTCTCGGAGCAGCGTTACAGGGAGGACGGCTCGGAGAATCCGGATTTCGTTCTCAACAAGCCCGCCTATCGCAACGCCAAAATCCTTGTCGCCGGCGACAATTTCGGTTGCGGTTCGTCACGCGAGCACGCGCCATGGGCGCTGCTCGACTTCGGCATCCGCTGCGTGATCTCCACCTCGTTCGGCGATATTTTTTACAACAACTGCTTCAAGAACGGCATCCTGCCGATCCGGGTGACGCAAGCCGACCTCGACAAGCTGTTCGATGACGCCGAACGAGGCGCCAACGCAACGCTGACCATCGACCTGGCCAATCAGGAAATCCGCGGCCCCGACGGCGGCACGGTGAAATTCGAGATCGACGCGTTTCGCAAGCATTGCCTGTTGAACGGTCTCGACGACATCGGGCTGACGATGGAAAAGAAGGCGGCGATCGACAGCTACGAGGACAAGGCGAAGCGCGAGCGCGCCTGGGCCTGACCGCTTCCGCCGGCATGGCTCCAGCGGTTTCGTTTTCGAGCGAAGTGGATGACCTGTTCGCGTGAAGAAAAAGCGTCAAATCAAGATTATAGAGCCTCGCTTCTGATTCCATCAGAAGCGAAAAGGCTCTAGCTCAGGCGGCCTTCGGCTTCGCTCTGATCAACTTGCGGTTGATCAGGCACTCGGCGATCTGGATCGCGTTGAGCGCCGCACCCTTGCGCAGGTTGTCGGACACGACCCACATCGACAGACCGTTCTCCACCGTCGCATCCTCGCGGATGCGGCTGATGTAGGTCGCGTCTTCGCCGGCCGATTCATAGGGCGTGACGTAGCCGCCCGGCTCGTGCTTGTCGATGACGAGACACCCCGGCGCATTACGCAGGATGCCGCGCGCCTCATCCGCCGTGATCGGTTTCTCGAACTCGATGCTGACAGCTTCCGAATGGCCGATGAACACCGGCACCCGCACGCAGGTCGCGGTCAGCTTGATCTTGGGATCAAGAATCTTCTTGGTCTCCGCCATCATCTTCCATTCTTCCTTGGTGTAGCCGTCCTCCATGAACACGTCGATCTCGGGGATGACGTTGAAGGCGATACGCTTCGGAAACTTTTTGTTAACCAGTTCGCTCGCGGTGTAGACCGCCTTGGTCTGCGCGAACAACTCGTCCATGGCGTCCTTGCCGGCGCCCGACACCGATTGATAGGTCGCAACCACGACCCGCTGGATGACGGCCTTGTCGTGCAGGGGCTTCAGCGCCACGACAAGCTGCGCCGTCGAGCAGTTCGGATTGGCGATGATGTTCTTTTTCGTGAAGCCCGCGACCGCGTCCGCGTTGACCTCGGGCACGATCAACGGCACCTCGGGGTCCATCCGCCAGGTTGACGAGTTGTCGATCACAACCGCACCGGCCGCGCCGATCTTCGGCGACCATTCCTTTGATACCGCGCCGCCGGCCGACATCAGGCAAATGTCGGTATCGCTGAAATCGTGATTTTCCAGCGCTTTGACTTTCAGGGTTTTGTCGCCGTAGGAGACTTCGGTGCCGACGCTGCGGCGCGAAGCCAGCGCCACCACCTCATCCGCCGGAAATTTCCGCTCGTCCAGTATGTTGAGCATTTCACGCCCGACATTGCCGGTCGCTCCGACCAGCGCGACTTTGTAACCCATCGCTCAACTCTCCGAAGAAAACGTCTCCGTCCCGCTCACGCGCGAGAAAGGAAAGACGCTGCGCTTCTAAGCGAGAAACGCCATCAAGACAACGCCGGACCCTGTTCCGGCGTGGCCCGTTCCACCACCAGCCTGACAAGATCCTTCCGGCTTGCACGAATTCGCCGCCCGGACGCGGGTTCTCTCCGGGCGCATGGTCCTGGTGTCTCCTTGCCATACCGGGATGCCTTGAAGAGAATGGACGAGAGCATGACCATACGCCGTGACGGTCCTCGATAGCTTCTTGAAAACAGCAGCTTAAGCGACATCCTGGGGTAGCGGCCCGCCTCGCACCCCCGGTTCTCAAAGTCCACGGACCGGGGACCGCGCCAAGGCCCGAGGCAACATTTCGTCGTCACCTGCATTATTCTCGCAAGGTGTGGCCCGATTTGGCTTGTGGCGCGAACCAACTGGGCGGTAAAATGGCGATCACTCGGATTTGTGAGGACGCGATGACCTTGAAAATTTCCACCGCGACCGGCGCCCCTAGAATCATCGCGCTGTCGCTTGCGGCGGCCTTCATCGCGGTTGGCTTCGGCGCCTCGGACGCGAGCGCCAAGCAGCGCAGGTATCTTGACCGCGACAGTGCCTATGGCCCAAGCGGACCCAACGTGTCCTACCAGTCCGGCCCGCGCACCCGCGTCTACATCTCGAAGCGCTCGTGGCTTGATGCAGGCACCGAAGTGTTGCCAGGTGAGCGTAAGTACACCGACTATGCCTTTCCGCCTTCCGTCGGCTATCCCTCGTTCGCCCGCGAGAACCTGAACCGGCCGATCGACCGGCAGCCGCTCAGCTCGCCAGCCGATCTCGGCGGCAGATATCCGACCGGATTCCCGCTCTACTGATCAGCCCATTCTCTGATCAGCTCTTTTTACCGATCAGCCCCCTCGCGAGCATCGACCGGGTAAACCCGTCCGATCACGACATCTGCTGAAAATCCCGCCGCGAGCATCACTCCGGCGTTGCGTTCAGGCGTGCAGCGCCTCAAGCTCCTTCACGATCGCCTCGCCCATCTGCGATGTGCTGACCACGGTGGCGCCCTCGGACTTCAAATCAGCCGTACGCAGGCCCTTCCCCAGCACGGCAGCGATCGCGGCGTCGAGCTTGTCCGCCAGATCGCCCCTGTCGAAGGAATAACGCAGCGCCATCCCGAACGAGGCCAGCATCGCAATCGGGTTGGCGAGGCCCTGACCCGCGATATCGGGCGCGGAGCCATGCACCGGCTCATAAAGCGCCCGGCGCTTTTCGGTTTTCGGGTCGATGTCGCCGAGCGAGGCGGACGGCAGCATGCCGAGCGAGCCGGTGAGCATCGCCGCGATGTCGCTCAGCATGTCGCCGAACAGGTTGTCGGTGACGATCACATCGAATTGCTTCGGCCAGCGCACAAGCTGCATGCCGCCGGAATCCGCAAGCTGATGCTGCAACGCGACGTCGTTGTACTCGCGCTGATGCACCTGCGTCACGACCTCATGCCATAACACGCCGGTCTTCATGACGTTGCGCTTTTCCATCGAGGTCAGCTTGTTGCGGCGCTTGCGCGCGAGATCGAAGGCAACGCGCGCGATGCGTTCGATCTCATAGGTATCGTAGACCTGCGTATCGACGGCGCGCTTCTGGCCGTTGCCGAGATCGGTAACGGTCTTCGGCTCTCCGAAATAGACGCCGCCGGTCAATTCGCGCACGATCATGATGTCGAGGCCCTCGACCACCTCGGGCTTCAGGCTGGAGGATTCCGCGAGCGCCGGATAGCAGATCGCCGGACGCAGGTTGGCGTAGAGCGCGAGATCCTTACGTAGTCGCAACAGGCCCGCTTCCGGCCGCACCTCATAAGGCACTGAATCCCACTTCGGACCGCCGACCGCGCCGAACAACACCGCGTCGGCGGCGAGCGCCTTCGCCATGGTGGCGTCGGTGATGCTGACCTTGTCGGCATCATAGGATGCACCACCCACCAATCCTTCTTCGGTCTCGAATTTGGCGATGCCCTGCGCATCCAGCCAGCCGACCAGCCGCTTCACCTCCGCCATCACCTCGGGACCGATGCCGTCACCGGGCAGGAGAAGTAGCTTGTAGGTCGCCATGATAAAATCCTCGGACAGTCATCATGACCGGGAAAGCGGGCATGTGTTACCCGCCCGACGCCCGGACCGTCCGCCCGCAAACGATGAAGGCAGTATGCCCGGCTTAAGGCCGATCATGACATTGCATGTTGCGCCGATTGCTAGGCCGGTGTGGCGCTGTTGGCAAGACTGCCATTGCGGCAGACTGTTTTACAGTTAGGCATCGTCACCACGCGCACACAACTTCGATGTGGCGCGGCGAGCGGCGCCGCCGCGGCCGAACGCTGACGGCCGAGCACGCCGTTGCGGTCCCTGACGGGTCTACTCGATAACGCCGCAGGCGATGCGGCCCCCAGCCTCACCGGTCGGATCAGTCTTGTAGTCGTCGGCAGCGGCGTGAATGACGATGGCCGCGCCATCCGGCTTCAACACCGAATTCGGCTTGTCCTTGTCCAGCGTGATGGCGGTACTGACAACATCGAGCTTCAATTCGCCGGAAGCAGGCACGACGATGTTCGGCAGATCTCCCGCGTGAGAGCCATCGGCCGCCATCATGCCGTGCTTCTTGTTGTCCGGATTGAAATGGCCTCCTGCCGATTTGAAAGGCGGTTCGCACTTTCCGGCCGCATGAATGTGGAAGGCGTGTTCGCCGGGAGGAAGATCTTTCAGAGCGGCCTTGAGCAGAACGCCGTCCTTGACCTGAATCAGCTCAACCTTCCCGACCTCCGCGCCTTCGGCATTTTTCAGCAGGGCCTTGGCCGAATTGGCGGAGACCGCGGTCACGCTAAGGGCAAGGAGAGCCGTCGTCGCGAACAGGACACGAGCGATCATGGTAAACCTCCGCTGCGGAATCATGACTTGGAATAATGGCTTGGAAAAACGACGTTGTTGCCGCCTTATAGCAGCAGCTCCTCCCAGCGGCCAGTCACATCATCGGCCACTGAAGGAATTGTCATTCCATCTTCATCGAACAGCCGTTCCTTTGCGCGGTTGCGCGAAACCTGATTCACAAAACGCGAGCCGGGCTCCCCGCGCGGCTGGCCGCATCGCTGCATTGCCTTGCAAGGGACAACCTTGTTATCCAGCCCCTGCGCGCTTGTTATCCAGCCCCTGCGCGGCCGCCCGCGATCACACGCCGCAGGTCCATGATCGCCAACGGAAACCGTCATGAACGCCAACCTGTTCTCGCGCCTGTTCGACGATCTCGACGATGCAAGCCTGCTCGCGATCGAAACGCAGGACGGGCGGCGCATCACCTATGGCGACCTGATCGCATTCTCAGGACGGCTGGCCAACGTCCTGGTGGCGCGCGGCGTCAGGCCCGGCGATCGCGTGGCGGTCCAGGCCGAGAAGTCGGTGCCCAATCTCGCGCTCTATCTCGCGACCGCGCGCGCCGGCGCGGTCTATCTGCCGCTCAACGACGCCTATACGCTCAACGAACTCGACTACTTCATCACCGACGCCGAGCCGTCGCTGGTAGTCTGCGACCCGTCGAAGTCGGAGGGCATCCAGGCGATCGCATCGAAAGTGAACGCTACGATCGAGACCTTGGACGCAAAGGGAAAGGGATCGCTGACCGGAGCCGCCACGACAGCAAAGCCTGATTTCATCACGGTTGCGCGCGCGGGCGACGACCTTGCCGCGATCCTCTACACGTCAGGCACGACCGGGCGATCCAAGGGCGCGATGCTGACTCACGACAATCTGACATCGAACGCCATGAGCCTCGTCGATGCCTGGCGTTTCACCCAAAAGGATGTGCTGATCCACGCGCTGCCGATCTATCACACTCACGGATTGTTCGTGGCAAGCAATGTCACGCTGCTTGCACGCGCCTCGATGATCTTCCTTCCGCGGTTTGATCCGGAAGTTGTCATCAGCATGATGGCGCGCGCCTCCGTGCTGATGGGCGTGCCAACCTTTTACACGCGCCTGCTGCAACATCCGGCGCTGACGAAAGAATCGACCGGACCCATGCGGCTGTTCATCTCCGGCTCCGCTCCGCTGCTCGCCGACACTCACCGCGAGTGGTCGACGCGTACAGGTCATGCCGTGCTCGAACGCTACGGCATGACGGAGACCGGCATGAACACGTCAAACCCCTATGACGGCGATCGCGTTCCCGGCGCGGTCGGCCCCGCGTTGCGGGGGGTCTCGGTCCGCGTTACCGATCGGGAAACCGGAAAGGAGCTGCCGCGCGAGAGCGTCGGCATGATCGAGGTCAGGGGCCCGAACGTGTTCAAGGGCTACTGGCGGATGCCCGAGAAGACCAGGACCGAATTTCGCGACGACGGCTTCTTCATAACGGGCGACATCGGCAGGATCGATCAGCGGGATTACGTGCACATTCTCGGCCGCGGCACGGACCTTGTGATAACAGGAGGCCTGAATGTCTATCCGAAGGAGATTGAAAGCGAAATCGATGCACTGGCGGGCGTGGTCGAGAGCGCCGTCATCGGCGTGCCTCACCCGGATTTCGGCGAGGGCGTGACGGCGGTCGTGGTCCGCAGCAAGGATGAAGACCTCACCGAAGAACAAATGCTGAAAACTCTGGATGGGCGGCTGGCGAGATTCAAAATACCGAAGCGCGTTATCTTTGTCGATGAACTGCCTCGCAACGCCATGGGCAAGGTGCAGAAGAATATCTTGCGCCAGACCTATGCCGGCCTCTACGGGTCGAAGGTCCGTGGCAGCTTCCCGCCGCATGATGTTAAGAAACGGTGAAGGCGGTGTTCCCCAGCGGCTATCCGTCAACAGCGATATTGAACGTTGCACAGGCTGGCTCAACTCCATAAGTATATGGACAGAATTGCTTGTCGCGGATCCCCAACAGGGCTTGCGTCGCGTGCCCGCAACCAGCGAAGCCATGATGACCGTCAGGATCGAACGACCGCTTTCGCCGCACCTGCAGATTTACCGCTGGACCCTGACGATGACGCTGTCCATCGTCCACCGCGCGACCGGCGTGGCGCTCTATTTCGGAACCCTGTTGCTGGTGTGGTGGCTGATGGCCGTGTCATCCGGGCCGGGCGCATATGCTGCGGTCCAGTCCTTCACGTCGAGCTGGGCCGGACGGCTGATCGCGTTCGGGTACACATGGGCGCTGATGCATCACATGCTCGGCGGCGTTCGCCACCTTGTCTGGGATCTCGGCTACGGATTCCAGCCGACCGAGCGTGAGTGGCTGACCAGGGCGACGCTGATCGGCGGTATTCTGCTCACGGTGCTGCTCTGGATCGCCGCCTATGCGATCGGAGGCGGAGGACGATGACCGCAACGCCGCCATCCGGCGCGAAGTCCATGCGGACCCCGCTGGGGCGGGTACGCAACCATGGCTCGGCCCATTCCGGCACGACGGATTTCTGGCGTCAGAGACTCACTTCGGTCGCCATGATCCTGCTCATCGTACCGATGGTCGTGGTGATGATGATCCTGCTCGGCCGCAACCAGGCGGGCGCGGCGCAGATTCTTGGCTCGCCGCCGATCGCCATCATCATGCTGCTGTTCGTGGTCGCCAGCATCTGGCATATGAAGATCGGGATGCAGGTGATCATCGAGGACTACGTGCACGACGGAAAGCTGAAACTGGCGTCGATCATGGCGAACAACTTTTTCTCCGTGACCCTGGCGCTCACCGCCGCTTATGCCATCTTCAAATTGTCATCCGGAGTTTAGTTCATGGCCGGAAACGGCAACGCGGCGGCGGCCGTCAACGGCAAGGCCTATCCCATCGAAGACCATACTTATGACGTCGTCGTCGTCGGCGCCGGCGGAGCCGGACTGCGGGCCGTCGTAGGTTGCGGCCAGGCCGGCCTGCGTACCGCCTGCATCACCAAGGTTTTTCCCACCCGCTCACACACCGTAGCGGCGCAGGGCGGCATTTCCGCCTCGCTCGGCAACATGCACAAGGATGACTGGCGCTGGCATATGTACGATACCGTCAAGGGATCGGACTGGCTCGGCGATCAGGATTGCATCGAATACATGGTGCGTAACGCACCGGAGGCGGTCTACGAACTCGAGCACTGGGGCGTTCCGTTCTCCCGCACTGAAGACGGCAGGATCTACCAGCGCCCGTTCGGCGGCATGACGATCGATTACGGCAAGAGCCAGGCCCAGCGCACCTGCGCCGCCGCCGACCGCACCGGTCACGCCATGCTGCACACGATGTACGGCCAGGCGCTGCGCCGCGCCGCCGAATTCTTCATCGAGTTCTTCGCCATCGACCTGATCATGGACGATCAGGGCGCTTGCCGCGGCGTGATCGCGCTGAAGCTCGACGACGGCACGCTGCACCGCTTCCGCGCCCAGACCACCATTCTCGCAACCGGCGGCTATGGGCGGGTTTATGCCTCCTGCACCTCGGCGCATATCTGCACCGGAGACGGCGGCGGCATGGCGTTGCGCGCCGGCCTGCCGTTACAGGACATGGAGTTCGTCCAGTTCCATCCGACCGGCATCTACGGTTCGGGCTGCCTCGTCACTGAAGGCGCGCGCGGTGAAGGCGGCTACCTGGTCAACGCCGAGGGCGAGCGCTTCATGGAGCGCTACGCGCCGTCCGCCAAGGACCTCGCCTCGCGCGACGTCGTCTCGCGGGCGATGACGATCGAAATCCGCGAAGGCCGCGGCGTCGGCAAGAAGAAAGACCACATCTTCCTGCACCTCGACCATCTCGACCCGAAAGTGCTGCACGAACGGCTGCCGGGCATTTCGGAAACGGTGAAGATCTTCGCCGGCGTCGACGTTACCCGCGAGCCGATCCCGATCCTGCCGACAGCGCACTACAACATGGGCGGCATCCCCACCAACTTCCACGGCGAGGTGGTCACCAGGAAGGACGGCAACGACAACGCGGTCGTGCCGGGCCTGATGGCGGTCGGCGAAGCCGCCTGTGTCTCCGTGCACGGCGCCAACCGCCTTGGCTCCAACTCGCTGATCGATCTCGTGGTGTTCGGTCGCGCCGCCGCCCGGCGCTGCGCCGAAAAGCTCACCGCCAATGCCGAGCAACCTGATCTTCCCGCGAACTCCAGCGACATGGCGCTCGGACGTCTCGACAAATTTCGTTACGCCGCCGGCGGCACGTCGACCGCCAGGCTGCGCGAAAACATGCAACGCGTGATGCAGGCCGACTGCGCCGTCTTCCGCACCCAGGATACCCTGGCTGAAGGCCAGAAACTGATTCACCAGGTCCACGAAGGAATTTCCGACATCGCCGTGTTCGATCGCTCGCTGGTATGGAACACGGACCTGATGGAAACGATGGAATATGACAATCTCATCTCCCAGGCGGTGGTGACGATGGATTGCGCCGCCAACCGCACAGAGAGCCGCGGCGCCCATGCGCGCGAGGACTATCCCCAACGCGACGATCAGAACTGGATGAAACACACGCTGGCGCGGCTCAGCGATCGCGGCGTCACCACGATCGACTATCGCCCGGTACACGATTACACGATGACAAACGACGTTCAGTCCATCCCGCCGAAGGCGCGGGTGTATTGATTCGAAGCAAGGGCGTTCATCGCTTCCGACGGCATCAGAAGCGAGGCGCCATGGTCTTGATTTAACGCGTTTTCTCCGCGCGAACCGGTATCCGTTTCGCGCGAAAACGCTATAGTAACGTCATGCGCGACCATGATCCGCGCATCCGTCGCGAGCAGGTGGATTGCCGGATGAGGCCTGCAATGACGGACAGACAGCAAGGACGCACCGATGGTTAAGTTCGCGCTTCCGAGAAAGTCAAAGGTGACCGAGGGCAAAAACTGGCCGAAGCCGGAAAGCGCGAGCGAGACCCGCGAATTCAAGGTCTATCGCTGGAATCCCGACGACGACGAGAATCCAAGGGTCGATACCTTCCATGTCGATCTCAACGAGTGCGGCCCGAGGGTGCTCGATGGCCTGATCTGGATCAAGGATCATATCGACCCGACGCTGACCTTCCGCCGCTCCTGCCGCGAGGGTGTATGCGGCTCCTGCGCCATGAACATCAACGGCCAGAATACGCTGGCCTGCACCAAGTCGCTGCACGACATTTCCGGCGACGCGGTGAAGGTCAATCCGCTGCCGCACCAGCCGGTCGTGAAGGACCTCGTTCCCGACCTGACAAATTTCTACGCGCAGTATGCCTCGATCGAGCCGTGGCTGAAGACCACGACGTCTACCCCGCAGAAGGAATGGCGGCAGAGCCGCGAGGATCGCGAAAAGCTCGACGGCCTCTACGAATGTATCCTGTGCGCCTGCTGCTCGACGGCATGCCCGAGCTACTGGTGGAACAGCGATCGCTTCCTCGGCCCCGCCGCCCTGCTGCAAGCGGCGCGCTGGGTCACCGACTCACGCGACGAGGCCGCCGGCGAGCGTCTTGACTATCTCGAGGATCCGTTCCGGCTCTATCGCTGCCACACCATCCTTAATTGCACCAAGGCTTGTCCGAAGAGTTTGAATCCGGCGGAAGCCATCGCCACGCTGAAGTTGAAGCTGGTCGAGCGTCAGGTCTGATTCCCGTTCGATGACGATTCGCAACCGACGCGACGTTCCTGCGCGCGCAGCCGCCTGCGCGGATGTCGGCAGCCGAAGGCGCGTCGTCATGGTCGCGAACAGCAACCTCGGGAACATCACAGCGCCGAAACTGTTATAGCGTTTCGAACGAAGCGGATGACCTGTTCGCGTGAGGAAAACGCGTTGGATCAGACTCGTCGCTTATCTTTTGTTTTGAGCATGATCTTTTCCGAAAACCGGTTTCCACTTTGCGGGATCATGCTTCCAGCGTTTCAGGTCCGGAGCAAATCGTCCGAGATTGCCGGATAAGACCTGTCATTTGAAAAGCCGAATGGAGAGGCCTGATGGGGGATGAACCGACAGAAGTGCCGCCCGCGGAACCTGGCCGTCCGAAGGAGCCGCCTCGCGAAGACCCGCCCGGAAGCCCCCAGCCTGGGCCAGACATTCCGCCGCCAAGACACGAACCGGATGCGCCCGTCCCTCCGCAGGAATTACCCGGCCAGATGCCCGATGAGCTGCCGCCGCAGAATCCTCCGACACCCCCCGCGCAACCTCCCGCTACCATGCAGGTGCTCCACCAGACATGATGCGAAGACGCGCGATCCATCCGGGTCGGTGCAATCCGGATCGGAGAATGACGGGCGACGAATGCGGCATGGTTTGATCCACCGGCGCGAAAACGGATCGCTGCCACACTACAGCCTTATCGCTATCGATTGATCGGTTCCCCGCTCACTGACGGCAGGCTGGGCCTGCTGCCAAAATCTCTGTTGGAAGAAATGGTCATGACGCATTTTCGCCTGCTCCTGCTCGCCACGTCGGCTCTCACTCTCTCGTCGCTGACGGTGACGCCCTCACAGGCGCAATCCGGGCCGGTCCAGTTCGCGCAGGCAACGCCTTCGACAGAGAACGGCGACAAGGACAAGCGGAAGGGACCGCCGAAAGCCGCCCCCGGTGGTCCGGCAGCAACATCAAGCCCGCCCGCGGCACCGCCGCCTCATGCGCGACCCAGGGCGCCGGAGCCTCCAGCGGCCGCTCCGCCGCGACCCGCCATACCCCCGGCGGCACCGCCGTCGCGGCCGACAACATTGCCGCAGCGGGCAACGCCTCCCGCGGTTCCAGAGACGCCTAGAACCGCGCCATCGCCTCAGCCAGCCACACCTCCGGCTGCCCCGAAGCCGCCCACGCCATCAGCCGTCGCACCGCCCTCTCCACCGAAGGGCACGCCGCCGGCTGCCATGAATTCCGCTCCGGCGACGTCCGCTCCGATCGCGCCGCCACAAGCCACGCGACCCACGACGCCACCTGCCGGCGCGGAGCCGAATGCAATGCGTCGCGACGAGCGAGGCCGTGGCAGATTCGAGCGCAACCGCGGCGAACCCGGTGGTCCCGGCGAGCCTCAGAAGGGCGCAGCGTCCGCGCCGAAGACAACCCCGGCGGCTGGGGCTGGATCGCCGTCTGAAGCTCCAAAATCCGCGCCGGACGCAGCCCCGGCATCGCCCCGCGCGGCACCGGCTACGCCGCCCGCGCCGGCGACCCCACCCGTGGCCGTCCCTGCCGCCAGCCCCTCCCCCAACCCGAACGGGACCAAGGCCGGATCTGAGCCTCCGACCTCCGCCAACCAGACCGCAAGACCGGCAGGCGCGCCTCGTGCCCCCCAGGCGCCGCCGACTGTCACCGCTCCCCTGCCGCCGCCACCGCCGGTCGCCGACAAGGTCGTGGCGCCCGGCGCCGCGCCACAGGGACCCCGCCGCATCGAGGATTTTCGTTCCAGGCGGCAGGAGACGCAGCAGGGTGGCCGCACCATCATCACCGAACCGGGTCGCGTGATCGTGCGTGATCCGAGCGGACAATCGTTCATCCGGCACAACGAAAGTGATCGATTCCGTCGCGGGGCGCGGGATATCCGGCAGGAGCGCGTCGGTAACGACACCCGTAACATTGTGGTGCGGCAGGACGGCACGCAGATCATCACCGTCAACGATCGCGACGGACGGATGCTGCAACGAATCCGCCGTGACCCTCGCGGTCAGGAGATCGTTATCATCGACAACAGGCATCCCGGCCACGGCGGCCGGGGCGGTGCGCTCGCCGCAGGCGTCGCCGCCGGCATAGCGGCCGGCGCGATCGGCAGCTACTTCGTATCGCTGCCGCCGCCGCATATCGGGATTCCGCCCGATCGTTACATCGTCGAAGCGGAAGGCGCGCCGCCTGAGGTGATCTACGACACCCTGATGGCGCCGCCGGTGGAGTCGATCCAGCGTCCTTATACGCTCGATGAAGTTCGCTACAGCCCGATGGTGCGCGCGCGGATGCCGAGCATCGATCTCGACACCATCAATTTCGAGACCGGATCGTGGGATATCTCGGACGATCAGGCCGCGAAACTGCAGGTGATCGCCGACGGCATCAACCGTGTGGTCTCGCGCAATCCAGGCGAGGTGTTCCTGATTGAAGGCCACACCGACGCCGTTGGCAACGACGTCGACAACCTTTCGCTGTCGGATCGCCGGGCGCAATCGGCCGCGGAGCTGCTGACGCAGCAATTCCAGGTGCCGCCCGAGAATCTGGTGACGCAAGGCTATGGCGAGCAGAACCTGAAGATCCAGACCGACGGTCCCTCGCGGGAGAACCGGCGCGTCACGGTCCGTCGTATCACGCCGCTCCTGAACGGCGGGCAGGCCGCGGGGTATCAGCAGCCGCCCAACTGATCGAGAGCAGAAGCAAAACGAAACGGCCGGGAGTGATCCCGGCCGTTTTTGTCCTTGTTGGAGCCAGTTGCCGCTGTCGTCCTACGCGGGCTCGCGATGCGCCTATAGCCCCAGTTTCTTTTTGCGCTGGCCGAGTGTGCGCAACCGCAGCGCATTGAGCTTGATGAAGCCGGCCGCGTCGCGGTGATCATAGGCCACGGCTCCCTCCTCGAAGGTGACGAGGTCCTGATCGTACAGCGAATATTCGCTGTCGCGGCCGACCAGGATGACGTTGCCCTTGTAGAGTTTCAGCCGCACCTGCCCGGTGACGTAACGCTGACTCTGGTCGATCGCGGCCTGCAGCATCTCGCGCTCCGGCGAAAACCAGAAGCCGTTGTAGACCAGCTCGGCGTATTTCGGCATCAGTTCATCCTTCAGATGCGCCGCGCCGCGATCCAGCGTGATCTGCTCGATGCCGCGATGGGCAACCAGAAGAATGGTGCCGCCCGGCGTCTCATACATGCCGCGCGACTTCATGCCGACGAAACGGTTCTCAACCAGGTCGAGCCGGCCGATGCCGTTGGCGCGGCCGAGTTCGTTCAGCTTCGCGAGCAAGGTGGCGGGAGACATCTTGCCGCCATCGATGGCGACGGCGTCGCCCTGCTCGAAATCGATGGTGATGTAGGTCGGCTGGTCCGGCGCCGCCTCCGGATCGATGGTGCGCGAATAGACGTAATCCGGCACTTCCTGCGCCGGATCTTCCAGCACCTTGCCCTCGCTGGAGGCATGCAGCAGATTGGCGTCCACGGAGAACGGCGCTTCGCCGCGCTTGTCCTTGGCGATCGGAATCTGATGCTGTTCAGCGAACGCGATCAGGTGCTCGCGCGAACGCAGATCCCATTCCCGCCACGGCGCGATGATGGTGATGTCGGGCTTGAGCGCATAATAGCCAAGCTCGAAACGGACCTGATCATTGCCCTTTCCGGTCGCTCCATGCGCCACGGCGTCGGCGCCAACCTTCTCCGCGATCTCGATCTGCTTCTTCGCGATCAGCGGGCGCGCGATCGAAGTGCCGAGCAGATATTGCCCCTCATAAACCGCATTAGCGCGGAACATCGGGAACACATAATCGCGAACGAACTCCTCGCGTAAGTCCTCGATGAAGATGTTCTCGTCCTTGATTCCGAGCAACTGCGCCTTCCTGCGCGCGGGCTCAAGCTCCTCGCCCTGACCGAGATCGGCGGTGAAGGTCACGACCTCGGCACCGTAGGTGGTCTGCAACCATTTCAGGATAATCGAGGTATCGAGCCCGCCCGAATAGGCGAGCACGACCTTCTTCACCTTCTTGCTCATGGAAATCCTGTGGGATGACGTGAATTCGGCGGGACTATAGGCGGAACCGGACCCCGTGCAAGGTCCGAACGCTCATACCGGCTTCTCTGGCGCGGGCGCGGGGCCGACATCGCGGCCGCGCCATCGCTGCCGCAGGCGATAGCCCGGCCAGGCGAAGCGGGTCAACGCGGCATCGATCCCGGCGTCGCTCTTGCGGGTTGACGGCCAGCGGTAGATGTAGCCGTGCACCAGCCAGATCACCAGAAACGCTACCAGGCCCGCCGTCGCCACGTCGGTGAAGAAATGACCGCCGAAAGCCATTCGCAGCACGCTGGTGACCGCGCCGAACGCGATCGCCCCCGCATAGGCCAACGGCCGCCACGCGGGCGGCGTCAGCACCGCCGGGGCCAGCGTCCAGAACGCGGTCGCGCCCTCGCCGGAAAAGAAAGAGCAGTTCCGGCCGCACTCGCCGCGCGGATCCCACCAGGGCATGAACTTCCACGGGCCACTGAACTCCGTCACCATCACGGGGCGTGGCCGGGCCCAATAGGTCTTGAACGTCAGGTTGGTGAGGATTCCCGCGCTGAGCAGCATCGTGATCAGCAGAAACACAACAGCCCGGCCGGACATCATCAACGGGCGATCAGGGCGAAACATCTTGACCGCCAGCGCGACGATGGCGGGGACCGCGAACCCCCACGCCACCCACATCGCGGCATTGCGCGCGAACGAAGCGAGCGCATCGGACTTGAGCGGAAAAGTCCCGGTCGCGGAATCATAGAACAGCGCCGCGAGACGGAGATCGTATTCGGGATGAATCCCGAATACGACCCCGATCACAAGCGCAAGTCCAAGCGCAATGAATAAGCCGGCGCGGTTCATGGAGCGCGGTTTATAGCGTTTTCGAGCGAAGTGGAATCCGGTTCGCGTGAAGAAAACGCGTCAAATGAAAGACTCTCGAGCATGATCCCGACCCCAAGGGCCGCGCCAGCGCAAAGTGGAAACCGGTTTTCGGATAAGATCATGCTCGATCACAAGGTTTATGGCTACAGGCATGAAAAGGCCGAGGGCAGCTCAGGTCCGCGACGGCAAATCGGGGGGCCGCGGACCTCGTGGAGCTTCACGCCATGCGCCGGCATTGCGCCCGGCGATCAGCCAATAAGTGAGGCCAGCGACAACACCGGCTCCGGTCATGATTTCGAGGTGGCGGCGCACGATGCCATCAAACCGCATGGTCTCGGGGTCGAACGGGACCAGGCCAAGATAACAGGCCGCACCGCAAATCGCGCCGCCGACGGCGTAGGCCAGTATGCGCCGGATCGAGAAGGCTTCGGTGATGAGCACCACAATCATCGCCGGCAAGAACGCAAAGCCACTCACGAAGATGAAGCCGAATCCGAGAACGACATCCAGCGTATCCGGATTCGGCGGGGCGACGTCGAGATCGCTGAACTCGGGATAGAGCAGCGCCACCACGACGATGGTCCCCGCAACGAAGCACGCCGCCAGGAGCCCGAACAAAATCGCAAACAGCCGGCCGATCAGCGCCATGACGGCAATCCATCCGCGATGATGGCCCTCATCCCCTTAATCCGTCATCGCCATGGCGCGGAGCGCCTGACGCTCACGAGCGGACAGCTTCTCGGTTTCGGACTTGAGTTGTCCGCAGGCGGCCAGAATGTCGCGGCCGCGCGGCGTGCGCACCGGGGAGGAGTACCCGGCGTTGAAAACGTATTCAGAAAATTTCTCGATCTGATCCCAGTCGGAGCACTCATAGCGTGTGCCCGGCCACGGATTGAATGGAATCAGATTGATCTTGGCGTGGATGCCCTTGAGCAGCTTCACCAGCCGCCTGGCGTCCTCAAGCGAATCATTGACGCCCTTGAGCATCACATATTCGAACGTGATCCGTTTTGCGTTGGAGGCCGCCGGATAATCACGGCACGCCTGCATCAGTTCGGCGATCGGATACTTGCGGTTCAACGGCACCAGTTCGTCGCGCAACTCGTCGCGCACCGCATGTAGCGAGATCGCCAGCATGACGCCGATCTCCTCGCCGGCGCGAACGATGTTCGGAACCACGCCCGACGTCGACAGCGTGATCCGCCGCTTCGAGATGCCGATGCCTTCGTTGTCGGCTACAATCAGAAGCCCGTCGCGAACCGCGTCGAAATTGTAAAGCGGTTCACCCATCCCCATCATCACGATGTTGGTGACAAGACGATTGCCATGCGGCGTCTCGCGGTCGGCCCAGTCGTTCAAACGATCGCGCGCAACCATGATCTGGCCGACGATCTCGCCCGCCGTAAGATTGCGCACCAGGCGTTGGGTACCGGTGTGGCAGAAGGAACAGTTCAGCGTGCAGCCGACCTGCGACGAGACGCACAGCGTGCCGCGGTCGGTCTCGGGAATGTAGACGCATTCGACTTCATGCGGCTTTTCGAGATCGTTACCGCTCGGCAGCCGCAGCAGCCATTTGCGTGTTCCATCGCTGGAAATCTGTTCGGCAACGACTTCGGGACGATCGACCGTGACGTGCTTTTCGAGTTCAGCACGCATGTCTTTCGACACGCTGGTCATTTCGGCGAAGGTGCGGGCCCCGCGAACATACATCCAGTGCCAGAGTTGCTGCACCCGCATCCTGCGTTGCTCCCGCGGGATGCCAATGGCGGCGAACCGCTCGGCAATCTCCGCGCGCGACAAGCCGATCAGCGAAGGCTTCGCCGGCGGCACGTAGGTTTCGAGCGCGACTTTCTCCAGAGGAGCGCCGCCGGTCGCCATTCCGGGCGCACCCGGTTTGCTCGCCGCGATGTCTGTCTCAGTCGGTATGGTGCTCAGGTTGCCGGGCGTCTCGGTCATGCAGCATGACATAGGCTTTCCAGCGCCCGCTGAAAAGCCGGTAAACGTAGCAAGGACAGCAATGATGGGGTCTGATTCAACCGCGTTGAACCAGACCCCATCCCGTTCTTCCGACCGAGCACAATCCTATTCGAAAGCCAGTTTCCACTTTGCGCTGGCGCGGCCCTTCGGATCTGGATCGTATTCTAGCGCTTGCAATCCTGCGCGACCTTGTCCAGCGCCTGGGACAGTCCCTTGAGGGAAAACACATCCGTGGTTTGCGTCCCCTTCGACGACACGCCCTTGACGGTCGCTTCCGAGCCCTTGCGCATGGCATCGATCAACCGATCCTCATCAGCCGCGCTCTTGATCCAGATGCCGTCGCCCTGGGTGTACATCGCGTAGCTTGTACCGCTGACCTCGAGCGTAGCTTCCGAGCCCGGCTTGAGCGGATAGCCCATTGTGACCGATACTTCGTTCGTCACCTTCTCCGCCGGCCGGGTCGAAACGAAAGCATAGGCCGTATCGCGCGGCCGATTCGGCGGAGTGGTCTTTGAAGACGTCGGCTTGGAGAGAGCGAAACACACTTTCTTGCCATTAGGCGAGGCGGTATAGGCGCCCCATGCGCCGAACTGTCCCAGCAGCGTCGGCTCGGAACTGCCGGCTGTCGGTGCGCTGAATGCGGGAGCAAGGCCGAGCCCACCTGCGAGCAGACTTCCCACCAGAACTGTCAGCAATTGCCGCATAGACATCATCAAATCTCGTCCTTCATCATTTGTGCTGGAAGATGGCTTGACGTGCGCGGATCACACATCACCGGGGATAACTGGAAACGCCTGATTTGTGAAGGCGGCCTATCCTTGCGGCTCGCGGCACGATTCGCAAGTTCTCCGCCCGGCTCGGCGGCACGCAATGACGCCGCGCACGATCGCGTGACGAAGTCATGCGATGTTTGGAACGTGATCCGATCAAGTTGGACCATGCTCTGGAAATGATTGTCTGGTCGCATTTTCTTGCGGCGAAACCGATACCCACTTCGCCGGAAATGCTAAAGCGATCGCGACAGGAGCCACGCCTTCATCATGAAGCGTGGGTATCGGCATGGCCTGAGGCGTCACGCCGCTTCGTTCTCTATCCCGCGCTTTAATGCCGCGCGCGCGGCCTCACGATGCTCCGGCGTGATATGCGCGGCGACGATCCTGATCGCCGTCGCGAGCACCGCGGCGTCGTCGGTGAAGCCGAGCACCGGCAGCATGTCGGGAACGAAATCGAGCGGGATGATGAAGTAGGCGATGGCGCCGAGCAGCGACGCCTGCACATGACGCGGCGTCTGCTTGTCGAATGCGCAGTAGTAGGCAGCCAACAAGTCTTCGGCGAAGGGCACATGAGCAACGACGCGCTTCAGCTTGCCCCAGAACCGCCGGCGCACATTGTCGCGGTCCTGCGCCAGCCGATCGGCCGGCTCAAATCCCACACTGTGTTTCGATGCCGTCATCAAGGTTCCCGAACTTATGTCGCGGTTCGTCAATGCCGCCGCACCTACAAAGTGGGAACTATGTTTCTCCGCTGCAAGATCACAGGATCGCCTCGCTCAAATCCCGCCGCGCTGTCCTGCGATCGTGTTCATCGCCTCCGCCAGCCTGATGTCGCGCTCGGTGACGCCGCCGGCATCGTGGGTCGCGAGCACGACCTCCACCGTCCTGTAGACATTGCGCCACTCCGGGTGGTGGTCACTCTTTTCGGCGACCAGCGCGACGCGGGTCATGAAGCCGAAAGCCTCGTTGAAGTCCCGGAACGTGAAAGTACGCGTGATGGCCTCGCGACCCGCGACCGGCGACCAGCCCGGCAGTTCTTTGAGCGCTCTGCTTCGTGCTTCATCCGACAATCGCTCCACCATGTTTTTGTCCTTTCGCAGGTTGGGAACAGGTTCTGGGCTCGCTTCACATTGGCGTGTTTTCAGGGCGAAGCGGAGCCTGCCGCCCCCGAAGAATCCCATGAAATGTTGCTTCCGGCCGGGATTGAGCATATAAGGGCTATTTACGATGTATCTTATAAACAAGTCTCCGCCCGGCGTTTCCACGCCAGCACGGTGATATAACGCCTTGGCTAAGGCGTTTGTTGATATATACGGCCTATATCGAGAACGGGCATCGCGGAACCGCGCTTACGTGAGGGTTTGCGCCGATGTTCGTCGCGCTTCCTTATCTGCCTTCGCGGAGTCTTCGAGATGACCTTCGTTGTCACCGAAAATTGTATCAAGTGCAAATACATGGATTGTGTGGAGGTATGTCCGGTCGACTGCTTCTACGAAGGCGACAATATGCTCGTCATCAATCCCGACGAGTGCATCGACTGCGGCGTGTGCGAGCCTGAATGTCCGGCCGAGGCCATCAAGCCTGACTCCGAGCCGGACCTCGAAAACTGGCTCAAGCTGAACGCCGAATATTCCGCGGCCTGGCCGAACATCACCATCAAGCGCGATGCGCCTGCCGACGCAAAAACCTTCGACGGCGTCGCCGGCAAGCTGGAGCAGTATTTTTCAGCGAATCCCGGTCAAGGCGACTGAGCGAACGCCCGCCGCGCCGTTGCTATCGCGCGCCGAGATATCGGGGCGGCGAAAAGCGATGGCGTTTTCGGGCGCGACATGTCCTCAGGCTTGACCCGAGGACGGATACCGGTTCGCGTCATGAGAACGCGTCAGGTCAGAATCTGGAGGCCACGCTTTTGATTCCCTCAAAGCGGCGGAAACTCTGATGGCGCGGCTTGCGGCCAAGGACATCAGCGTGAAGCGAGCTTATGAAGCTCCGATCACCGACGATGGCACGCGGATACTGGTCGATCGTCTCTGGCCCAGGGGTCTGCGCAAGACAGACGCCGCCATCGATCTCTGGATAAAGGACATCGCGCCCAGCACGGGGCTGCGCAAATGGTTCGGACATGATCCCGCCCGCTGGCAGGAGTTCCGGCAGCGATATGCGGAAGAGATTCAACAGCACCCGGAAGAGCTCGACGAACTGCGGACCCGCGCAAAAGCGGGCCGGGTCACGCTCGTCTTTGCGGCTCATGATGAAGCACACAACAACGCGGTCGTGCTGAGAGATGTCCTTCTGGACCGCGTCAGCTGAACCGCTCCGCCCCGGAGGGCCGGCTGCGCTCGAAAGCGCGACAGCCGGGCCCGCCGATCATTCGCAAGGTTCGATCTGTCAGGGCGCCATCAATCGCCGCCGCCCACGGTCGAGCGACGCAGTCCCCGCTCGACGAGACGGGCAAGGCGTCTGGAAAACTCAAGCGCATCACTGGGGCGGTCTCCGTCGAGGACGCGCGCATCGTCGAGCAGCATCCGCGCGGCGTCCTCCTTGAACTCGCGATCATCCTGCCCGAGCGCTGCCAGCGAAGCGATCAGGGGATGAGTCGGATTCACCTCGAGAACCGGTTTGGATGCGCCCGCCAATTGTCCGACTCCGAGAAGAATTTTTTCAAGTTGCCGGTCGGGTCCCGACTCGGCTGCGACGAGGCAAACCGGACTATCGGTGAGACGGTCCGACGAGCGGACGTCTGAAACCAGGTCTGAAAGCGTTGTCTTGAGGAAGGCGAGAAACTCCGTGACACCCTCACTGAGGCCCTGTGACGGCTCGGTACTGGCGTCGAGGCGCGGAATCGCCGCCAGATCCGCTGCTCCCTGCGTCACGGATTTGAAAGGCTTTCCTTCGAAGCTCGGTCCGGACGTGACCCAGAAGCTGTCGACCGGATCGGACAGCAGGAGAACCTCCACGCCGCGAGCGCGAAAACCCTCCAGATGAGGCGAGGCTTCGAGACGGGCGGCATCCTGTCCGGCGAGATAGTAGATCGAGGTCTGATTCTCCTTCAGGGAGCCGACATAGTCCTTGAGACTCCGCAACGAACCGGCCGTTGTCTTGAAGCGGGAGAGTCCGAGGATGGTGTCGCGCCGGTCGACGGCATCGTAGATGCCTTCCTTGAACATCGGACCGAAGGCCTCCCAGATTTTTCCGTAAGCCTCCGCGTCCTTGCCAGCCAGCTTCTCAAGCTCGCTGAGGATGCGGCCGGTGATGCTTTTCTTGATCGCGGCCAGGATCGGACTTTCCTGAATCATTTCGCGCGAGATATTGAGCGGCAGGTCCGCCGAGTCGACGACACCCCGCACGAACCGCAGATAGCGCGGCAGCAGGTCGGCATCCTCGGTGATGAAAACGCGTCTCACGTAAAGTTTGAGTTGCCGCTTCTGGTCCGGTTCGAACAGATCGAAAGGCCGGCTCTGCGGTACGAACAGCAGCGCCGTGAACTCCTGCCGTCCCTCGGCGCGGAAATGCACCGTCAGCGCGGGCTCGTCGAACTGGCCTGCGACGCTTCGGTAGAAATCGTCGTATTCGGAAGCGCTGATCTCGCCGCGCGGCCGGGTCCAGAGCGCCGCGCCATCGGCGATCTCGGCCGGCTCGGCCCCGGGCTTCTCGATGAGCGCGATCGGAACCGGCACGTGCCCCGATTGCTCCTTGATCATCTGCTCCAGCTTGGCCCGATCGGTATATCCCGTGGCGTCTTCCGTCAGATGAAGCGTCACGCGGGTTCCTCTCGCGGGGGCTTCACTCTCATCCACGGGTGTGACCGTGAATGTCCCCTTCCCGTCCGATGACCAGCGCCACGCCTCCTTGGCGCCCGCGCGCCGTGAGACCACATCGACCTGATCCGCCACCATGAAGGCGGAGTAGAATCCGACCCCGAACTGGCCGATCAAAGAGACGCCGTCGCCCGACTCCGCGGCCTGAGCCTGCTCGATGAAGGCCTTGGTGCCCGACCGGGCGATAGTTCCCAGCGCGTCGACCAGATCGTCCCGGCCCATGCCGATGCCGTTGTCCTCGACAGTCAGTTGCCGCCGTTCCGCATCGATGGTGATGGAGATCTGCGGCCTGGTTTCGTCCGCCAGCAACGCCGGATCGCTGATCGCCTCATAGCGCAGACGCTCGCAGGCGTCCGCCGCGTTCGAAATCAGCTCCCGCAAGAACACGTCCTTGTCGGAATAGACCGAGTGCACCATCATCTGGAGCAGCTTGGCCACATCCGCCTCAAACACCCGGCTTTCGGCCGCGCCATTCTTGTCGATTGTCGAGGTCATATCTCATTTACCCTTGATCAACTTGACGCAAAAACTCAGTGCGCTTCAAACGTTTATCTTCCCGTCGCGGCGGATCCGGTCAAGCGGGCCTCCGAACCTGCCCGCACGACAGGATGCCGGCATGGCCTGGATCTGAAGCTCGCATCAAAGGTTCGCAATGGGTACGCGAATCTGGGAACCGGAGCACCCGCGCGGGGATCATATAGAAACCATGGACGCGTCATTCCAGTGCGCTGCGCACGCCACGCCCCGGAAAGACGCATGGTGACTGATCCGGCACTGGGGTATTTAGAATGAACCTAATCTCGGGCGGTAGTAATACGAAGTCGGCTTCGCTAAACACCTTTGGACGATCTTGAAGGGTACCGCCCGCGCCTCCTGGATTTTGCAGAGTACTGACCCGGCGACGAGACAAATGGACAATCCGGATAGATTGACAGTCGACGGCGACGAACTCTGGCAGCGAAAGAAGCGCCGCGCCTTCTTCATTAATCAGCTGTACCAGTGGCACTGGATCAGCTCAGGCCTGTGTTTGATCGGCATGCTGCTGTTCGCCCTGACCGGTATCACGCTGAACAATGCCGGCCAGATCGAATCCAAGCCCGCGGTGACGATGCGTCAGGCACAACTGCCCCAACCTCTGATCGCCGACCTGACGTCTGATCCAGGCAGCGCCAAGGCGGCTCTACCATCGAGCATCAGCGAGTGGCTGCGACGCGAGATCGGCGTCAACACCGCGGAGCGCGACACTGAATGGTCGTCCGACGAGGTCTATGTCGCCCTGCCCCGGCCGGGCGGCGACGCATGGCTCAGCATCCAGCGTGATGGCAGTGGCGCGGTATCTTATGAGGTGACCGACCGCGGCTGGATCGCCTATCTCAATGATCTGCACAAGGGCCGCCACACCGGCAAGGCGTGGAGCTGGTTCATCGACGTGTTCGCGGCCGCCGCGATCACCTTCTGTCTCACCGGCCTGTTGCTTCTGCAGCTTCATGCCAGGCGGCGCCCGGCCACCTGGCCGGTTGTGACCCTGGGACTGATTATTCCGACCCTGCTCGCTGTTCTTCTCATTCATGGCTAGAAGGTAAACAATGCGCCTTTTAATTTCCGCCGCACTCACGACCCTTGCCGCAAGTTCGACGCTAAGTTCGTCGCTGGCTTCCGAGGCGACAATCAGCATCGATGTTCCCCAGCTCGATGTCGCCGAGTACCATAAACCTTACGTCGCGATGTGGGTGGAACAGGCCGACGGCGGCAAGATCACCAATCTTGCCGTGTGGTACGACGTCAACCACAAGAAAAACGAAGGTACGAAGTGGCTCAAGGACGTGCGGCAGTGGTGGCGCCGCACCGGCCGTGAACTCGCGCTGCCCGTCGATGGATTATCCAGTCCGACCCGCGCGCCCGGCACCCATCAGGTCAAGTTTGATAGCGCCAGCAAACCGCTCGAAGGACTGAGCCCGGGCAAATACCAGCTCGTCATCGAGGCCGCTCGCGAAGTCGGCGGCCGTGAATTGTTGAAGATCCCGTTCGAGTGGCCACCGAAGGCTCCCGCAACCAGCGAAGTCAAGGGGGAGCGTGAGCTTGGCACGGTCACATTGAAATTGACGCCCTAGAGCATGATCCCGACCCGAAGGGCCGCGCCAGCGCAAAGTGGAAACCGGTTCTCGGAAAAGATCATGCTCAAAAAAAGATAAGCGACGAGTCTGATTCAACGCAGTTGAATCGGATTCAACGCAGTTGAAACAGACTCTGGAGCTTCCGCTTCCGGTGACATCAGAAACGGAACGCCACGAGTCAATCTGACGCGTTTTTCTCGGAGCCGATACTCACATCGTTCGAAAACGCCTTGATCCGCACCCTCGAACACGCCGTGCGTTTGTCGCCTCATATCTTTCATGGAAAGGATTTCGCCATGACCAACCATCTCAAGCTTGCACTGATCGCGGCGACGGTTTCGCTGCTTGCCCCGCCCGCGCAGGCTCACCGCGCCTGGCTGCTGCCATCCGCCACTGTCCTGTCCGGCCCCGATCTCTGGGTCACGGTCGACGGCGCCATCTCCAACGACCTGTTCTATTTCGAGCATAACCCGTTGCCGCTCGACCAGCTGGCGATCGAGGGCCCCGACGGCAAGGCCGTCACCCCGGAAAACCTGGCCAAAGGCCGCTTCCGCAACACCGTCGATTTCAAACTGGCGCAACCCGGCACCTACAAACTGAGCCTGACCCACCAGGGCTTGTTCGCGAGCTATAAACTGGACGGCGAAAACAAGCGCTGGCGCGGCATGCCCGACGAACTGGCGAAGGCCATTCCCGCCAAGGCGACTGATGTGAAGGTCACCGAAAACCGCAGCCGGATCGAAACTTTCGTCACATCGGGCAAGCCTTCATCCGACACGCTGAAACCGACCGGCGTTGGTCTCGAGATGATTCCGGTGACCCATCCCAACAATCTGGCGGTGGGAGAGAAGGCAACGTTCCGGCTCGTGCTGGACGGCAAGCCCGCCGGCAATGTCGCAGTCGAGATCGTTCCGGGCGGGATCCGCTATCGCGATACACTGAACGACAGCAAAGCCACCACCGACGAGACGGGCACTTTCAGCGTCACATTCCCGGATCCCGGCTTCTACTGGGTGAAAGCCTCGGTGCAGGACGACAAGAGCACGATCAAGGACGCGCAGCAGCGCCGCAGCACGTACATCACCACGGTCGAAGTGCTGCCGCAGTAACGCGATGACCGCGCCGGTCACGCGGCGTGTGGCTATCCCGATAATCCCGGAAATGCCGCACGCCGTACCTTCGGCGGAGCGCATCCGGGATCTCGCCGGCACGACCATGGGCACGACGTGGTCGGTCAGGTTTGTCGGATCATCCGCCAGCGCGCAAACCCTGCACCGGATGATTCCACTGGCCCTTGAGCGCGTGATCGCGCAGATGAGCCCGTGGGAAGATCAGTCCGACATCAGCCGGTTCAACCGCCTGGCGCTGAACCAGTGGCAGGATCTGCCGCCGGAATTCAGCCGGGTCATGGTGAGCGCGCTGCGCATCGCGGCGGAATCCGACGGCGCCTACGACCCCACCATGGGAGCGCTGGTCGATCTCTGGGGGTTTGGTCCGAGCGGCGCTCGCGCCTTGCCGCCATCGCCGGATGAGATTGACCGACGCCGCCAGGAGTGCGGATGGCGGCGGCTCGACCTTGATGCCCGCGCCCGCCGCCTGCGGCGATCCAGTTACGAACCGCTCGATCTCTGTGGCATCGCCAAGGGATTTGCGGTCGATCTGGTGGCGGAAACCTTGCGCGGGCTCGGGATCCACAACGCGCTGGTGGAGATCGGCGGCGAATTGCGGGGCCTCGGCGTCAAGCCGGACGGCAGCCCGTGGTGGGTCGAGATCGACCGGCCGGCGCGGCCAACGGACAAGGCCGCCGAGCCGATCCTGGTCGCGTTGCACCAGCTTGCGATCGCGACATCCGGATGCGAACGCGGCTTCACGCGCGGCGCGGACCACTTCTCCCACACCCTGGAT
Source organism: Nitrobacter winogradskyi (assembly GCF_006539545.1). Lineage (GTDB taxonomy): Bacteria > Pseudomonadota > Alphaproteobacteria > Rhizobiales > Xanthobacteraceae > Nitrobacter > Nitrobacter winogradskyi_A. The sequence goes on along the minus strand of NZ_BJNF01000080.1, from coordinate 7,029 downwards.
CCGCGAACCGGATGGCCGATCACCAACGGCATGATGACCGCGACTGTCCTGCATCCCTCTTGCATGGAAGCCGATGGCTACGCCACCGCGCTGATGGTGCTTGGACCGGACGCCGGCGTCGATTTCGCCGTCAAGCACCAACTCGCGGCTCTCATCCTTTTCAGGCATGGCGATGCCGTCATGGAACGGACAACACCGGCTCTCGATGCCATGCTGGCGTGAGATGAGACAAGGGTCGGACGTCTTGCGCCGTCGGCTCTGATATTTGTCGGTCGCTAGAGTCTGTTTCAACCGCGTTGAATCCGATTCAACTGCGTTGAATCAGACTCGTCGCTTATCTTTTTATTTGAAGCATGATCTTTTCCGAAACCGGTTTCCACTTTGCGTTGGCACGGCCCTTCGGGTCGGATCATGCTCTAACCGCAAAACCGGCATCCGCTTTCACGGAATACGCGGGAAGCTCGTCCACCAGCGCAATCGCCTCCTTCAGAATCTCGGCACCAGCATCTGCCTTTACACCGTTCTCGGCAAGATAGCGTCGAAACCCACGCGCGCCCGGCACGCCATGAAACGCGCCGACAAGATGCCGGCTGATGGAATGCAGCCGCGCGCCGCCCGCCAGTTGTCCCTCGATGTAGGGGACCATCGCCTCAAGCGCCTGTTTCATCGTCGCGTGCGGCGACGCCTCACCGAAGAGTTCGGAATCGACTTCCAGCAGACGCCACGGCTCCTGATAGGCGGCGCGACCCAGCATGACGCCATCGACATGCGCCAGATGCTGTTTCGCTTCCGGGATCCCGCCGATGCCACCGTTGATGATGATGGGCAGGCCGGGAAACGACGCCTTTAACCGGTAAACCCTGCCATAGTCCAGCGGCGGAACATTGCGATTCTCCTTCGGAGACAATCCTTGAAGCCAGGCTTTTCGCGCGTGGACGATCAGCACATCAACGCCGCCGGCGACAACCTTGCGCGCGAAAGTATCAAGGGCGGATTCGATGTCCTGGTCGTCGATACCGATCCTGCACTTCACGGTGACCGGAACAGAAACCGCGCGCTTCATGGCGTTGACGCTCTCGGCAACGATGTCTGGTTCGGCCATCAAACAGGCTCCAAACCGACCATCCTTCACCCTGTCGGACGGGCAGCCGACGTTCAGATTGATTTCGTCGTAACCAAAATCCTCTCCGATCCTTGCCGCGGTCGCGAGATCGGCCGGATTTGATCCACCGAGCTGGAGCGCGACCGGATGCTCGACATCGCTGAACCCAAGCAAACGATCGCGCGCGCCATGAATTATCGCACCGGTCGTCAGCATCTCGGTGTAGAGCCACGCCCTGCGCGTGAGCAGACGATGGAACACCCGGCAATGACGGTCGGTCCAGTCCATCATCGGCGCCACAGAAAATCGGAAGCCTAAGCCATTCATTTCATGAATCTTTTCCCCTGCCAGTCAGTCCAATACCCCATTGGAAAGACTGAGGAACTTTCCTGGCAGAATATAGCCGCAAGCCGCACCTTCTACGATTTTATTGGCGCAGAATGACAGCCATCTAGCCGATTTTTGCTTGTGAGTGCACACGTAGCGCACACGACAGCGGCTGTAATTTCTAAGGAAGCAGACTCAAAAAGCAGAAGCAGGCGAGCGGCGCGGCGTCTCGTCGGCTACTTCGATCGCGCGGCCTGCGCGAGAAATGATGACAGATCGCCAACGACGGTGGGAAGGTCCGGCATGTCCGCTTCAATACCCCGAGCGAACGCATTCTATTGCTGTTGCTTCGCCTGCGTGCACGCCGTCTGCGATGGTCAGGGCTGCCCCGTCGCCATGCTGCTTAGCGAGGGCCAGATGAGCGATTACAAGGGCGCGGCCCTGATGATCGATGTGCTGCCGCCCGCCAGACAGTTGCTCGCCGACAAGGGTTACGACGCCGACTGGTTTCGCCGGGCTCTCGCCGCGCGCGGCATCACGGCCTGCATCCCATCGAAGTCAAACCGCAAAGAGCCCGTCGAACACGACCGCATTCTCTATCGCCAGCGCCACAAGATCGAGAATATGTTCGGAAGGCTCAAGGACTGGCGGCGTATCCATACCCGATATGATCGGTGCACTCACACCTTCATGTCCGCAATCTGCATCGCGGAAACAATCATCTTCTAATCAGTCCTGAGCCTAGAAACAAAACTCACAGCGCGCGCCTATGGCTCATCTACCGCCTCGCGCAACACCTTCCAATACACCTGCGCAAAAGGGGCTACTCCCAGCTGGAAAACGTCTCAGCGAGCCTCTAAAGGTGCGCTGCATCAGGCAGCGGCCTTTTTTGTCTTCAAGGGCGGACCTTCTCCAGTCGGGGCGGCGACATCGTACCACCGATCAAGTCAAGAAGAACCATCGATGGAGCAAGCGGAAGCTGGCGAGAGGCAAGCGAAGGCGCAGATTAATCACAGTTTCTCATATATTTCCGATCCATATTAAATGAATATAATAATGGTAACAGAATAAAATTCATGAAGACCATTCTCAGAGTTTTATTGGTGGCGATTAGATTCTGGAACGGCATGTGTGGGGTTGCATCCTAGCCCTACACGGCATCGATCTTTCAGCTTTTGCCACTGTAGATAGCGTCCACCATGAACGCTTCCCGAATTGATGGCATCAAAAAATGACCGGACCTAAAAGCCAAAAGCGCTCTGTTCAAATCGATGTCGTTCGAGCATGTGCCATTCTTTTAGTCGTCGGTGCACATCTCCGATTTCAGAAGCCGAGCGGCATCGTGGGCTCAATTGCTTGGGTTTGGCACGAATGGGGCGGATTTGGCGTTCAACTTTTTTCTCGCTCTCGGGTTACCTTGTCTGCGGATTACTCTTCATCGAGATGCGCAACTCCGGCACAATTGATGTTAGCCGATTCTTGATCCGACGAGGCTTGAAAATATGGCCGGCTTACTTCGCATTCGTGGCGTATCTCGTCGCCGTGCCTCTCGTAAAAGGAACGGCAACAATATCTAGTCTAGTGTCAGACTATTGGCCGAATGTATTATTTCTTAACAACTACATAGGACCAAACACGGCTCTACACACATGGAGCCTTGCAGTTGAAGAACACTTCTACCTTTTGCTTATTGCATTTCCTGGTTGCATTTATTCGAACGGGGAAAATATCGTGGATCGCTCCGTTATTCTTGCTGGCACCGTTAATTTGGAGCGTTATCAGAGCAATCTGCGCCTTAGCTGGCGACCCTTACCTTTCGGACCCGACGATGCCTGCCACCCATCTATGGCTTGATGGCCTGCTGGTAGGAGCCGGCGTCCGTGCAATTTCTGAGTTCAATCCCGGGATGTTCGCCAGGCTGCACCCTTGGCGCTGGCCGCTCATAATTGCCGGGGTAGCGGTTATCGCGAGCCTAGCTGCACCGTGGCCCAGCTTAAATAACGTATCACTGTATCGCATACTGCCGGTGCGCGCCGTAGCCTCAACTCTCATCCTGATCGGAATGCTGCATCTTTCCATGACCACCTGGCTGCACTCCGCGGCGGCATGGACTGGCCGGTATTCTTACAGTATCTACCTCTCGCATGTGACGATCCTCGGGATCATGTATAAATTTGTCAGTCCCTTACTCGAAACAGGCAACGTTCTGCACTGGCTGGCCGCAGTAGGAGTGGCCACCGTAGCGGCAATCCTGTCCGGCGCATTGATGTCCCAAGCCATTGAGTGGCCCGTCATAAAAATCCGAGACCGAATATTTCCATCTAGAGCTCAGGAGAGCCTGCCATCGGCTTTGTCTGGCTTCGCGAACGGTCCGGTAGAAACAAAGAGAGTTGCCCCAGTGGAGAAGCGCGGCCAAGTACTATAGCCTTTGTCAGGGTCGGTATCGCTGAGAAGCGTTGGCATCCAGGACGCATAGGAAGGGCATCAACACCTGCACCGACACCGATCGCTTGCCTATTTACTGCACCGAGCCCACACTAGTGAACCGCGCGCACATAGATCAGACGCTCGGCGAAGGCCAGCTTGAGCACGGCGCGACGGCAGGCCAATTGTGGCTCTTCAGGGCGGGCGGCGGCCGATTACCGCTTGAGGAGTTTCTTGAGGCGCTGCTTGCCTTCATAAGCGGCCTGCCACCCTTTCGCGAACAGGTCGGTGCGCCAATCGGCAGGCCCAAGAATCAATCGGCCCATCGCTTTCTGCCCATCCCACAAGCCAAGAACCACATGGTCTCCGGTCGTGGTTGCAGCGTCCATGTCGGCGAACTCTCTTTCGGCATAGAAGCGCTCGATGACCAGATATTCCAGCACCATACCGGGCCCGTATTTGCGCAAGCTCTCATCATAGGTGCATTTAGGTGTGAAAGCGGTACGGCCCTTGGCGATATTGATGCTCATGGCGATGGGACGACCGTCCAGCAAGAGACTGTCAATCATCGTTAACCCCTCGTTTCCAGCAATGCCGGCAAAGGCGCGACGTGCAAAATCGGCATGCAAATCGTCCGACAGGAAGGCGGTGCCGCGTTCACCTTTCCAGCCTGCCTGCTCTAGAGCCAGGAATTGTTCGAGACGCTCGCGCAACATGGCAGGCTCGCTGATGCGCTCGAAGGCAACGTCTCCCATATCGCGAAGCCGACGCAGATTGCGCTGAATATCCTTGAGCCGGTTTTTCGCGATCGCCTGGGTAGCGTGAGCGTCAAAGCCGGCAAGCTGCCCTGTAAAATAGGGCCGCGGATAGGGCACAACGAGGCGTGTGGTTAATCCTCTCGTTGCCGACGCGTCTTCGATCATGCCCCGAAGCGGATGATCGGCATCGAAATTCGCCATGGTCCAAAAGCCCGGAGCCCGCCGGGAGGTGATGGCGTCGAGCCAGGTCGCAACGACTTCCCGCGCGCCCTCCCGCGCCACCAAAGGCATTCCGCTGAATTGATAGAGATTTTCCGCCCCTTGCGCCACGGGCCAAGGGAATGGCGGGAATATCCGATGACGAAAGGGAAACAGGCCGGCCAGTTGTCTTCGCGTGTTCCAGATGGCGACCGCCATGAGATTGGCTCGCTTGTCGACGGTATCGAGCCCCGCCAACACATATTGCCGTGCGTAGAACGGATTGTCTGCCATGGCGTTGGCGGCCAGCGCTTCCCAATCGGCGGCATCTAGGGCGCGGATGCCAGCGCAATCCAGAATAGCACTGGTATAGGCTGGCTTACCGTGCATGGTGCTGCACCCCCCCCAATTTGCGATAAAGCCCGTGCCGATGGGCAGGAGCAGCCCCAGGCGGCCATAGGCAAGGATGGCCATCAGCATAGAACGCACTGCCAGCGCTGCCCGCCGAGGCGAGAGCCGCGCAAGCCAGAATTGCCTGAAGTGAGACTGCACGAGAATCGTTAAAACAGGCTCATTTCCCCCACGAGCCCCTGCCGAACAAGCCAAGGTGTCTGGCGGCCTGACGTAGACGACATGACCTGAGATTTCAATGCGCCATAAATGTCCGCGAGATTAGCTAGCTTGAGGCCAATGAGCGACTAACTGCAGGCCGCCTTTCGTGATCGCGACGACGACAAGCTGAGCGCTTTTAGCGAGTTCTTTTGGCAACATTAGTAGTAGAGCTTTGCCTCGTCACAGCAACGCGCCCCAGCCGCGACATCCGCTGACAACACTTGGACGCCGTTGATCCGATAGGTGTTTCCGGCTCCTCGCTCGGGGTGTGGCTGGAAATAGGCACATAAGCGACACAACCAGATTTTTCTGCACCGCCCTGGAATAACCCTTGGCACCGCGTCGCGGGCGTCCTTGTATCGTGAAAACCAGGTGATCCGAGCGCTTCACGATGGCGACGATACGCAAACTCAGAGGTCGATGGCAGGCGTAGGTACGCCGTCGTGGCGTTCCTCCCAGGGCTAAATCGTTCGACAAGCGGACTGACGCCGAGCGCTGGGCTCGCGATCTCGAAGCCGAAGCTGACAGGACTGGCTGGGTCGCTGATACGCGCGCTGCCGAGAAAACGACGCTCGGTGAGCTCCTGACGCGATACTGCGCTGAGGTGACACCTACCAAGAGGGGAGCCATATCAGAACAGTCGCGCATCAACTCGATTGTGCGCTGCCCCATAGCGCACCGCACGCTCGCCAAGCTCACCAGCTTCGATGTCGCAACCTATCGCGACGAGCGACTGAAGACTGTGGCGCCGGCGACGGTCATCCGAGAGCTCAATACGATCTCCCATGCCATCGAGATCGCGAGCCGCGAGTGGGGACTCTGGGTACCCCGCAACCCGGTCAAGTTGGTGCGACGACCTCCAGTCCCACGGGGGCGCACCCGTCGATTGAAAGAGGGCGAGGAGGAGCGCCTGCTCGAAGCCTGCGATCGCGGGCGGACACCGCTGCTCAAGCCACTCATAATAATAGCTATCGAGACCGGGATGCGGCGTGGCGAACTGCTCGACCTTCGTTGGGAGCATGTCGACCTTAAGCTCCGGGTCGCTCATCTTCCGCTGACCAAGAATGGCGACAGTCGGGACGTGCCGCTGTCGAGGCGCGCGGCTCAGGTGCTGCAGGAACTCCGCACGGATGGCGCCAGCCGAGAGCGGGTGTTTCCGGTGACGGGCAACAGTATTCGGCTGGCGTTCGAACATCTGCGGATTCGGGCCGGCATGTCGGATTTCCGTTTTCACAATCTGCGCCATGAAGCAATCAGTCGGCTCTTTGAGCGTGGATTGAACATCGCAGGGATCTCAGCGATTAGTGGACACCAGGAGCTCAAAATGCTGCAACGATACACGCATTTGAAGGTGCGTCGATCTGGTCGCGCGTCTGGGGTAACATTATGCCGGGCCGTCGCCGAGCTCCTGATTATCTTGAGATGAAGTCCTAGAAATTTCCGGAGTGAATCAATCCCCTGCCTTTTGTGTCGGCAGACAATTTTTTCATTTAGCCTTGGCCAATGCCCTCTGCTTCGAGCAACTAAAATCCGTTCTTGGCCAACCACTTCTGAAGCGCGTCCAAAACGTCCGAACGCAGGCCTACCCCGCCCTTTAGCGACTGGGCT
>NZ_BJNF01000079.1 GCF_006539545.1 Nitrobacter winogradskyi | reverse complement strand
GCCAAACGGTGCCATGCGAACAATTGGCTCACGGATATCCCATTGCGCCGCGCCGTGACCGATACCAGCCGCTGCCCACCATAGCTCTCCGCTACAATCCGATGTTTTTCTGCAAGGGTCCAACGGCGACGCGAGCCCGTCGAGACAACTTCAAGCCGCGAAACCCGCGACATAGGCGTATGGTCAGTCATACACCTATGTCTTCACTCCCCAGCAAACCACGCAAGGTGGCCGCCGCCGGAGCGATACGCCGGACCCGACGCCCTGCCCGATGATCCAGGCGAGGCGTTCGCCGACAGCGCCTATCGGGGAAATCACTTCGGCGACGCGGTTCGGGCCAAAGGAGGCACGCCGCGCATTGTCGCGACCGGCATGTGGGGGCGAGACGAGGCCGAAACGCTCGTTCGCCTCACTGCCTAGAACCGGCCGATCCACCGTGTCCGCGGGCGCATCGAGAAAATCTTCGGCACCTTGAAACGCTGTTACGGCCTGCGCCGAATGCGATGGCGAGGCCTCGCCAAAGCTGCCGTGCAGATTCACCTCACCACTATCGCCTACAACCTCAAGCTTTCCATCGTTACGGTAGCAGCATGACGACAAACTCGTAGCAGCGGCGCAAAATCACGCACAAAGTCGCTTGTCAATAATCCTTCAAATCAACGCTCTACATCCTTCCGCGCACAGGTCGCCTAGCTTGGGGCCGATACACTCTGGGGCCAGGCGATCTCGTCAAATCCTTCGATTGATGCCACGGCGAGGCGGCCGGGATACATGATTGCGGGATGGTTCGGGAGCGTCGACACGGTCATCGAACATCCACATAGCGCTGCCGAGCAAAAAAAGGACCAAGACATAAGGCGCATCCCACACGTGGACCGTGCATACGGCGAGGGCGACACCGCATATCGTAATGATGAGACCCTTACGGCATTGTGCTGCATGGAATTGAAGATTCTTCAGCCGTCCCAGACCGAAGCACACCGAAAGAAAATTGCCGGTCATTAACAACAGGCCGGGAATGCCGTAGGTAACGGCCGTACCCAACCAAAAGTTATCAATGCTGCCACCCATCCAAAATGGACGTTCCCAGTCGTTCATACCAACTCCTAGGATCGGATTCTTCATCACCGACTGGGTCCCGTAGTTCCATATATGGACGCGCATGTAGGATGTGTCAGCGTTAAACGTCAGGTATGAAATAAAAACGTCGATGGGGCTACGGTTGGACGTTACGTCCACGAGAAAATAGGCCGTAAGCACGATTGTAGCCAATATAGCCCAGCGCCGCGTTACGGCCGCAGTGACTTTGTCCCAGCCTATCAACATCGCCTGGACGACGATCGACAGGATCGCTCCTGAGGAAAGAGAGGAGACAACCGCTATGGCCACAAAACCTGGACTCAATCGGCTCAAAAGCGAGTTGCGAAGGACATAAAAGCTGAGAGCGAAGGCGGTTGAACAAACGACGCCGAACAGAATGAAATGTTCGAAGGTGCCTTGTGCTCTTCTGAGTCCGAATCTCGCTTCGCTGCCAACGACATCGTAAACAGAAAATACCGAGCCGAACAATTGGATGAGAATCGGCGATCCTGAAACATTCTCATAGATGGCGAACGGAAGGAGAAAGATCACCATGAGCGTGAGGTATCTAACCATATTCTGAAACGCGGTGATGTCTCGAATATACCGCCTGGCGAAAAGGAATGATCCGAATGTCTCGATGACGAATATACCGGCAGATTGCAGGCCATCGATGCCATGGTGGCTTAACAGTACGATCGCGCCCCACGCGGCGGTCGAAAGCATGAAAATGTCCGGCAACCGTATTCGCCCGACCGAGCCGGACAGCCACGCGATCAGGCATGGAATGAAGGTCGCTATCAGCACTAGCCGATATGGAGAGAGGCGCACCGTGCCTATGTAGAAGAGCACCGGTGACGCTAACGTGAAAACGAAGATAGGAATGAGTATGGAGGGCTTCAGACCCCGGACCGGCTGCGCGGCCGCGGCTCCTGGGGCGACAGAAGGTTGCGAACGTCCGATCCGACGAGGTGCTCTTGTGGCTATGCGTTCCAACCGGCTCCCCCTTACGACAAATGGCTTGATCGCTTTGGTGCGAATAGTAGCGACTGATATTTGTCGGATACAACGAAAGCTCCGATCCTATCAGGGCAAAATTTCCGCTCCTGCGTCTGACGAGAAGGCTTGACGGATCTTCTGGCCGGCGACCTTGGACGTTATCGATATCGCCAGCGCATCAGCGGCCTGTAAAGGCCCAGCTTCGTACTGACCTTCCAGGCAATGCCCCGCTTCACATTCGGATCGAGCAAGTGCTGGCGCATATATTCCGCGTCCATATTATTTGTCAGACAAAGTCGGGAATAAAGAAAGGATTCGAATCCGCGGTGATGTCCTAGCTGGATTGTGAAAAGGTGCGTGTAGCCGGCCTTCAGAGCCGCATCCCAAACCCGCCGGGAAAAGCGCCCGTATGGAAAGGCAAAAAGGGGAACCTCTTTCCCGAGACGGTGCTCCAGTATCGATTTCGACATCTTGAGTTCACGACTGAGTTCAACATCCGAGACCGTCGTCAGATCAGCGTGAGCCATCCCGTGTGAGCCAATAACGCCACCGCCTCTGCTAATCTCTTCGATCATTGTCCAGTCCATGCGTCCCGCCGTACCGACGAAATCGACAGGGATAAAGGATATAAAACCCGGAATGCGACCGGTCATTATGTAACGATTGTAAACATGCGTGTAGTCGGACAGAAAGCCATCATCGAAAGTGAGCAGAATTCCGCTATTATGACTGGCCTTCGGATGAGACCAGTGGTCCATGAAGTTTTGAGGCGAGATCAGCATATCACCGCAAAGGGCGAGATGCGTATCGAATGCATCATGCGTCAGGCACCACGCATTCGCGGGCGAAGTTTCAACGAGCTCATGATAATTTAAGACTATCATAGGCTTTGTATCAACTTCGACACGCGCCGTCCCCAGACTTGCCAATTCAGCCTCGTCTCGAAGGCGTCACGGCTCGATTGCCTCATGCGTTCCAGCCGTTCCGGGTTTGCAAATATCTCGGAGATGGCGGCCGCATAGTCCACCTTCGTGGCGTTTGGGGGCACCAAAATTCCGGTTTCGCCCTCGTGCACGGCATAGGGCACCCCTCCGGTGGCGCGCACAACGCTCGGCAGGCCATGGGCAGCGGCTTCGCAAAGCACCATGGGATTACAGTCGGCTCGGGTTGGCAACAGAAAGAAATCCGCATCGCGGTAGAGTTGAGCCATTCGGTCTCGCTGCTCGCGATCGTTCTTGTCGAGGTAAGGGATAATCGTCAGGCCCTCTTGGGAGACGGGCTTGGGTGGCGTGCATCCGCAGATCACGAGTTCTGTCTCGACACCTCTGGCTCTTAACTCGACGAGGGTCTCGACTGCGGTGTCCGCGCCTTTCTCGCCCCAATTGACTCCGATTAACAGCAGCCGGCACGGGCCCGGCTTGCGGGTTCCAAGGATAGAATCACGGCTCGGCGCCTCCTTGAGGTTGGCTCCCCAGGGAACGACATGCACCCGCGCGGGGTCCGCGCCGTAATCCCGAACGGCAGATTCGGCCGCCCATTGCGACGGATAGAGAATGAGATCAGCGCGCGCGATCGTATCGCGCTCCAGTCGTTCCGAGGTTTCGCGAGCGGTGCGGGACAGGTTTCGATAATTCGGATGATAGTCCTCAATCAGCCGGAAGGTCGCGTCGGACGCATAGACAAGTGGCACGCCGGCGGGCACGTTCCAGGCGAAGGTGGATCCGGCAGGCGCGAACACGACATCAGGCGCGAGCGCGCGGATCTTTCGCGCCGCGTCCGCCGAATACTGTGCGACGACCGAAGCGGCCTGGAATGGCGAGAGGCTTCGCCTGCGAAACGTGCGGAGAAGTTTAGAATACGCTTTGTAGAATGGCAGGACCGGCGCGCTTAGAGGACCAACATGAACTATATCGTTGCCTTCATTTGCGAGCGATTGCGACATATGGAACGGGGTGCCGGACCAGAATCTTACATTGCTTCCGTCGCCGATAGTGACAAACGCGATCCGCCGTGCTGCCTGGCCGCCGGAGATGTGATTCCGATTCACTTTGTTCTCCTGCAGGAGATCTTGTTCGACCATACGGAACTCACGGGTTACGCGGATCAATAGTGAAATGTTGTTCCGGTGTAGTCTTCATTGAGTGATGAAGTCAGTTTGTTCTGGGTGCAAAGGTTTCGTTGGCGATGGAAGACGCCCGCGCACGTCCGGCGACCGTTTTGCCGATACCACGACGGATGTTGCAAAGGAGATCGCAAAAAACTTTGGAAGGAAATCGCTGATCGCGGAGGTTATCTTGCCATATGTGTTTGTTTCCTGGCGATTCCGAACCCCGATCGTTTGATCGATCTTCATTCCCGACTTGATGCACCAACGCTTCACGCGACGAGCTGTACTGAGGTGGACTCCGGTGGTTGAATAGCCCTTTCCTAGTTGAAGGACGGATACGTCATGGGAGATCTGCCGAATGGTACGAAGAGACAGCATGTTTGGACTTTGAATGATTAATGTGGAGCCGTCGCTCAGACAATCGATTAACCTCGACAGCACCCCTTCTGGGTCTTGGGCAAGATGCAGGACGTTTAGACAAAGGATACAATCGAATTTCTCTCCATGTGTCAGCGTCACGATCTCGTGAATGTTTCCATCGATCATTTCCACGCCACGAGCGGCGGCACTATTGGAAACCACGGGGTCCAGAGGCAATGCAACGACTCGCAATCCCTGCTCGATCAACTTCGTTTCCGTAGCCCCGGATCCGCATCCGATTGACAGAACGTTGCGCGCCCTTCGTGGGATTGCGGACATTACGTCCTCGTTGATCGGCTCGTAATAATCCTTGGAGTAATGTCCGCGGGGAAGTTTTGTCTCGGTGTTGAACAATGGGCGCGGCGTCTTCCACTGCTCGGCAATCCGGATCAACGCTTCGGTCTGATCGGTAAGCTCAGTTTTGGTGATGCCGACACGTCCCGCATACTTGTTGGATGCGTGGTGAACGGTAAAGGCTTCGATGTGTGATACCGGAACGAGCTTCTTGAAGCCACATTGCGTGTAGGGGTCTGTGGCTGCCGTGCAAAGAAGGTCGTACATTTCCTCGTGAGGATCGACCAGAAATCCCCCCGACTGAACCGCCATTCTGAGCTGGTTTTGTGTAAGAACGTAGCAGGCCGCATGCTCGTTGGTGAAATGGGCGAGGGTGTAGGGACCTCTGACCCGAACCGATGTCGAATCCCAATGGAAGTTTTCGTGAATGTCCGGGTAACTCTTTTCGCCGTTCTCGCCCTGCTCGAACCGTAAGAACCCTGCGATTTCGTCCTGTTGAAGCGCCGCTGTCACCTCTAGAAAAGCCCGGACATTCTTTTCCGTGATCACGATGTCGTCTTCGGAGTAGATGAACAGGTCGTATTTGCTGGCCCGCTCGGCAAAAAGCTGCTTGTGGGCAAAGGGCAGCGACCACGGGTTCTTGTTTGGGAAACCTACGCGACATTCAATGCCCGGAGCAGATTTGTCGATATTCGAAAGGACGACGATGTCGATATCGAACGGCATGGATCGGTATTCATGAATGAGCCGCTCCAGGTAACGGTCGTTGGACGTGCCATAGCTTGCCAGCGCTACGAGAATGCGGAACGATGCACTCCGGGCATGGTCATCAAGGACAGTCATTTTTGGAATGGTCCTTTCCAAGCTAATGTCGGTTTTGTCGCCGCCGAGACCCGTTGTGCGGACAACCGCAGGAAAACAAACCTTACGTTAAAAGATACAATAAATTGGATCGCCCTGCTTCGAAAAAAAAGCATCGTTACGGAAATTGAATTAAATAATTAATATGACAAGAGTTATAAATTAATAGGACGAAAGTCAAACGCTGACGCTGGTACGTCCGCACGTGTGTCGCTATTTTGAACAGCCGGTCGGCCAAGCCTTCTCCGGCAGACGTGAAGGGCGAAAAGGCATGAAGGTACTTTTTTACCCTCATTCAATGGAAGTAGGAGGGTCGCAGTTAAACGCTCTACAGCTTGCGGGCGCGGTCCGCGAGCGCGGGCACGAGGTGATCGTGTTGTCGGAACCGGGCCCGCTTGTGGAGCGGGTGAGGCGGATGGAGCTCGAGCATATCGAGATTCCGGAGCGTCGGAGACGGCCATCGGGGAGTGTGATGCGCACAATCGGCCGTCTGGTGCGGGAACGCGGTATAGATGTCGTGCACGGACATGAGTGGCCTCCTATCATCGAGGCGTTTTTTGGCGCACGTGTCCCTCATCGAACCGCTGTTGTCGGGACAATAATGTCGATGTCGGTGGCCTCGTTTTTGCCCCGTGACGTGCCGTTGACAGTGGGAACGGAATTCATTCGCAAGGCCGCGATGGAAGCAGGGTACCGCCAGGTCGAACTGCTGGAGCCACCGGTGGATACAAACGCGGATAATCCAGCTGTCGACGGGGATGGTTTTCGCGCCAGGCATGGCATTCAGCCGAATGAAGTCCTTCTCGCCATGGTTTGCCGGCTGGTGCCGGATCTTAAGTTGGAAGGTCTGTTATCGGCATGCGAGGCGGTTCGTGAACTGGCCGTCGCAGGCTGTCCGGTGCGGCTGGTCATCGTCGGTGATGGCCGCGCGCGCGGCGAGGTGGCGCGACACGCCGCCGCGGTCAACGCGTCCGCAGGCCGCGAAGTTGTGTTGATCACAGGCGAGATGACAGATCCTGCCGCTGCCTACGCTGCAGCGGATGTCGTTATCGGTCAAGGCGGCTCGGCGTTGCGGGGAATGGCTTTCGGAAAGCCACTTGTCGTCGTCGGCGAGGAGGGTTTCAGCGAATTATTGACCTCGGAAAGCCTACCGGTCTTTCTCGGGCAGGGATGGTACGGTCTTGGGTCGGGTTCGCTGGGCGTGGGGACGCCAGCGCTTCGCATTGCGCTCGAGCGGCTTGTCGGCTCGCCGAAGTTGCGTAGCGAGTTGGGGCAGCTTGGCCGCCAGCTCACGGAGCAGAGATTTAGCTTGGAGCACGCGGCCAACGTCGTTGAAAATCTGTATCTGTCTGCAATTCGGAACCCCGCGCCCTTTGGGAGTATGCTTTCGGATTTCGTCCATGTCAGCACCGGGTTGGTAGGCAACAAGATCGGACGAAAGTATCAGCGGTGGACCGGCAGGTCGTCGGTCGATGACAATAACGCACGCGAGTTGATCGCTGCGGTTATCACGAACGGCAAGCGCGGTGAGACGTTGCCTTTCAGAACAGGCCCGCAATAGCATCACATATACATAATCAAGGCGACTTGAATCGGCGCAGCGCGCCTCGTGCGCCGCGCCAAAGTCCATAAATCACACGCGTACGCGCTCCAGTTCGGACTGTAGCGCATTAGCGACACGCACCTGCTCCTCCTCGACCATTTGCGCGTAGATCGGAAGCAGGATCGAGCGGTCTTGCGCAAGTTCGGATTGGTGCAAGTCGTGGCGTTGCTCGCCGCCGGCATAAGGCGCTTCCCGATGTGCGCACATGATGCCGCGCCGTGTGGCGATGCCTTTATCGAGAAGGTTCTGCATCACCGTTCTCTGATCGATGCCATCGGGCAGACGTACACAGTAACTCTGCCAGTTGGATCGCGCCCATTCCGGCTCGTGCGGCAAAATCAAACCGTCAAAACTACCTAGGAGCTCGCTGTAACGGGCCGCGACCGTACGTCGCCGCGCAATCAGATTAGGGAGGCGTTCAAGCTGCTTTCGCCCGATAGCGGCTTGCATGTCAGTCATCCGGTAATTGAACCCAACGAAAAGATACTTTTCGAAGATAACTTCTGGCGAGCCATGCCGAACGGTATCAGGAACGTCCATCGCATGTTGTCGCCAGAGTCTGAGCTTGCGATTGTGATCGGAATCGGAGGTCGTCAACATGCCGCCTTCGCCGGTGGTGATGACTTTGCGAGGATGAAACGAAAAACACGCCATTGTCCCGTGCGGTTTCCCGATCAGGTCCCATTTGTCTCCGATCTTGATCTGGCTTCCGATTGCACAGGCGGCGTCTTCGATCACGGCAATGCCGTGGCGCTCGGCCAAAGCCGTGAGCGATACTAGTTCGCATGGCATTCCCATCTGGTGTACCACCAAGATCGCGCGTGTGCGTTCGGTAATCGCGTCGGCGACGCATGCTGGATCGAGGTTGTAAGTGGCGGGGTCGATGTCGACAAAAACAGGAGTTGCGCCGCAGTAGCGGATGCTGTTGGCGCTTGCGATGAAAGAGTGACTCGCGGTGATGACTTCGTCGCCGGCTCCGATCCCAAGGGTAAGCAGCGCGAGATGCAGAGCGGTCGTGCAGTTCGACACCGCGCAGGCATGCGGCGCACCGACGAGTGCTGCGAACTCGCGTTCGAAGGCAACCACCTGAGGGCCTTGAGACAGCCAGCCGGAGAGAACTGTCTCGTGCGCGGCGTCGGCTTCGGCCTTATCAAGAAATGGTTTTGCAATCGGGATCATGATGATGCCAGCGCCTCTGCTTTGTCGGATACGTTTTCTCTGAGTGAGACATGTTCGGTGAAGTGTTGGTAACCTTATGAAAGGTGCCGGGTGCGTCGCTGGACACCTCATCGAAACGGTCGGGGCGGCGATGCCATGTAACGATGAAGGATGGCATACGGCAGGTTGATGGGGATACGAAGGCTACACTCTTGTTTAAATTATTTGAATAAATCTGTAGATAGCGCGGTGCGAGAGGTTTCATCACGATGCCAAAGATGGACTTCGCTTCGAAGACCTCGCGTTGCTCTGTACCGTGCAATAATGTTGACTAAACAATAGATCACCAGCCCCAGCCACAACTTCGGCTTGCTGAGCAGTGCAAGAAGCCTCGAATCATTGGCTTCGCCCATGTTTTTTTGTAGGTCCGGAAAGCGTCGGGCGAGATCGAAGATTCCTCTATAGGCACGGGTTCTGATCGCGATCAGCTGCAACCCGGTGCGTGGAGGGAAGACCGTGGATGTCACGTCCGGTAGGGTCTTTCGTTCGTTCATGCCGAACTGAAGGCGAACGTAGATGTCGTCGGCGGTGACGTCCGGAAATTTACCGAACCGTCTTCGCCCCGCCTCGGATAGTGCGTAGACGCCGGACCCACCGATCCCCTCCCGCGAAGACGGCAGTCGCGAACGAACATCGTAATATTTGCGGATCAGCCATGAGCAGCCCGTCAGATTGATATCCGCCGTTGGCGCAACTGCCAGAACGTCGCCGTGCGCGAGCCGCTTTGCCAGAGCCCGGATCGCGTCAATGGAGATCAGGATGTCGGCATCGACATAAATTCTGGGGAAACCGCTCGACATTTGATCGCCGAGGTTCAAAGCATGGGTCTTGCTCGCGATCTCAGATTCGACAACACGGAGGGTGGGTTCGAAGCCTCGTGCGACTGCCGCGGTGTCGTCCATGCATCCATTGCAAACGACGACTACGTCGACCTCCTCCGAAGCCATGGCTGTGACCCATTGGCTCAACGTCCGTGCAATTACGGAGCCTTCATTGTGGGCAGGGACAACGATCGAAATCATGGCTGGCCGAATTCAGATGGATTAGTTTCGGTTAGCTTTCGGTTTCCATAGCTCCGGTTCGAGGGCAGGCACCGGAAATACGGAGCCCAGCCCGGACCAGATTTCGCGAGCAGTCTCGATTTCATTCGCATCAAGCAATCGCCCGGGTTATCAAACGGCTGCCTCCTTTTGCCGGGGCGTTGCCGTGGATGAGAGTTCGCTACGCCACCACGCAACGAGTTGATTCAATCCTTGTTCGAGCGGAATCGTGGACCGGAAGCCGAGCAACTCTTCTGCTTTCACCGTCGAAGCAAGACGGCGAGGAACAGGATTGACGCTACGCTCCGGAGCGAATTCAGGGGTGAGGCCGGCTCGACCCATGACCGAGGCCAGTGCTGTCGCGAGCTGCGCCAGGCTGGTTTCGGTTCCGCTGGCCACGTTAAATACCTGATCGGTGGCGTTGGATTTGGCGCCGAAAATATTGGCGCGGGCGACATCCCTGACGTGAATGAAATCCATGGTCTGTTGGCCGTCGCCAAAGATGATCGGCGGCAGATCCGCTTCCAGCCGTTCCATCCAGCGGATCAGGACTTCCGTATACCGCCCGTGAATGTCCATGCGCTCGCCGTAGACGTTGAAATATCTGAAGGCGACATAATCGAGCTTATACATCTCGTTGAAGGTGCGGAGCAAACCTTCGTTGAAGGCTTTCGCGGCGCCGTAGAGCGTACGGTTATCATATGCGTTGTGATGTTCCGTCGTTGGGAATTCATCGGCCATGCCATAGACCGATGCCGAGGATGCGGCGACCACTTTCTCGATGTGGTGCTGGACGCAAAGCTCGAGTAAATCATAGGTGGCCTGAACCATGACCTCCATTGCGAGACGGGGTTCGGCTGCGCAGTGTGTGATCCGCAAGGCCGCCTGGTGAAACACGATGTCCGCATCTTTTATCAGCGACGTCATCAGTTTGCTGTCGCGGATATCACCATCGATCAATCGGACCGGGCCGCGGGCAAGGGCCTTCTTCAGGTTCTCCGGGCGCCCACGCACCATGTTGTCGATAGCGACGATTTCCCGGCAACCTTCGTCGCACAGAAGGTCGACGATGTGAGAGCCTATAAATCCGGCTCCGCCAGTGACCAGGATTTGTTTTCCCTTTAAGTCGGCCACATTACACTCCATTTGCAATTTGATGAATCTCGCTTCGCTTGAGAGCGAAACGAGAAAACGCGTGCTACGCCGCGAGAGCTGGAAGAGCCTTTTTCAGTTCCGTCGCAACCACATCAACCTGCTCGGGCTTGAACTCGGCGTAGATCGGCAACGATAAAAACTGTTTCGAAAGTGCTTCGGTAACCGGCAGCGAACCGACGCCATGACCGATATCGGCATAGGCCTTCTGTAAATGCACGGGAATGGGATAATGGATGCCAGTGCCGATTCCCGCGGCCTGCAAGGCGGCCTGCGTTTCGTCGCGTCGAGCAAGGGTCACCGCATAGACGTGGTAGACGTGCCTGCGGTCCGCCGGAGACGCCGGCCGCTGACAGGGTAATTTCTGCAGCAAGCGGTCATACTGCGAGGCGGCGGCACGGCGGCCTTCCGTCCATGCCTCGATATAGTTCATCTTGACGCCGAGAATGGCGCCCTGAATCCCATCCATGCGGTAATTATAGCCGCGTAAAACGTGATTATACTTGGATTCCTGACCCCAGTCGCGAAGCAGTGAAATGCGCTGCGCATAGTCGGCTTTATTGGTGACCACCGCGCCGCCTTCGCCATATGCGCCGAGGTTCTTGCCGGGATAAAAGCTGAAGCAGCCGAGATCGCCAATCGAACCGGCGCGCCGGCCTTTGTATTCCGCGCCATGAGCTTGCGCTGCGTCCTCGATGACCACGAGGCCGTGCCGCCGGGCGATCTCCATGATGGGATCCATGTCGGCCATCAGCCCGTGAAGATGGACGGGGAGAATCGCCCTGGTTCGCGGTGTGATCGCGGCTTCGATTGCCTCCGGGTCCATCGTCCGTGTCTCGGGATCAACGTCGACGAAGACCGGCTTGGCGCCGGCGTAAAGGATGGCAGCCGTGGTCGCGACGAACGTCAACGAAACGGTGATGACCTCGTCGCCGGCCCCAACGCCCGCTGCAAGAAGGGCCAGATGCAGGGCAGATGTCCCGGTGTTCACCGCAAGACAATGTTCGGTACTGCAATAAAGCGCGAATCGCTTCTCAAAGGCAGCCACTTCTGGACCCTGCACATACTGGGTGCTATCGATGACGCGCAGCACGGCGGCATCGATCTCGGGTTTCATTTGCAGATATTGCGCTTTTAAATCGAGAAAGGGTATCAAGGAAATAATCCTTTGTAGGGCGCAGCTCGCGGCAACGTTTAATTCTGAGGCAAAAACCAAAACTACACAATTTAAAAGATAATAACAGAGTAAACTAAATCGATCCATCTGGCAGACAAGGCATTTCCGCAGGTTTGATTAATTTGGAAAGGTCGAACCATCAGGCAGGCGCATTGATTCTGGATTTGACGGATCGGGCTGGAACGCCGGCGACCACATCACCCGGCGCCACGTCACGGGTGACGACGGCGCCCGCGCCGACAATGGCGCCATCGCCGATCGAGATTCCGCATAGGATGGTGGCGTTGGAGCCGATCGATGCCCGGCGCCCGACTCGAGTCGGCTCAACCTGCCAATCATCGACACCTTGCAGCCGGCCGTCCTCGGTCGTGGCGCGCGGTTGTTTGTCGTTGGTGAACATAACGCCGTGTCCGATGAAGGCTTCGTCTTCGATCGTCACGCCCTCGCAGATAAAGGTGTGCGACGAAATCTTGCATCGAGCACCAATTTTGGCGCCAACCTGAATCTCCACGAAGGTTCCGATGCGGGTTTCATCTCCGATAATGCATCCATAGAGATTAACTAGGTCGGGGTGAAAAATACGGACGTTACGTCCTAGCTGAACATCATTTTTGATTGGCATTGGTTCTGGCCCCGATCTGTCTTGAGATGCGGTTTCTTGGAAAAATCATCCATCGCACGACGTTGCGCCGCGCGGGCAGCGCAAATTTGAACGGCAGACGCTCGAGTACCGCGCGGCTCGCCTGCTGCAACAGCGGCAGCAAGGGATGGCGGGTCGCAATCAATGCCAGCAGCCAACATAGGGCCGTACCGAAACAAGCCAAGGCTAGCCCGGCGATAGGTTGAACTATCAGGAAAGCCACGAGCGCGGCGCAGACGCCGGCGGGTATCAAGCTGGCGAGCGTCACCAGCGCGCTTTTGGAGATCGCGCCAAGAAGATCACTCGATTTTACATCAAGGTGCCTGCTGACAAAATAGACCGCGACGAAGGCCTGTAGCGGCAGTGTCAGAAGCGCGGACGCCGCGACTGCTTCGATGCCGATGAATGAGGCGGCAAAAATCAGAAGCAGGGAGGGCGGCAGCGAGATGAGCGATGAGATAAGCGCGTCGCGCACGTGCCCCACCGCAACCAGCATCGGATATGTCAGGCAGGCGGCGAACAGAGCCAGATTCGCAATGCACAGAAGCTGCACAAGCGGGAT
Source organism: Nitrobacter winogradskyi (assembly GCF_006539545.1). GTDB lineage: Bacteria > Pseudomonadota > Alphaproteobacteria > Rhizobiales > Xanthobacteraceae > Nitrobacter > Nitrobacter winogradskyi_A. The sequence goes on along the minus strand of NZ_BJNF01000079.1, from coordinate 29,156 downwards.
GATCTCGATCCATGTCGAACCCAGCCAGATCAGAATGATCGGATGGGCCATGACGGCGAGGAATGTAAGGGCAGGCCACTGGACGGCGCTCAGAAGCGTTACCGAGTCTAGGTAAATCTTGCGGAGGCCTGTTCCTGCACGATTTTCGACGAAGATCGCCGGCATGATAACCGGACCCAGCACCTGACCAACCAGCTTGTCGAAGACCTGGGTGACCCCGATCGCACGGCTGTAAAGTCCGACGGCGCTGAAATCGAGTATGCGGCCAAGGAACAGTTGTGGCGAGAGATTATAGAAGACGTTGATCAGGCTGACGCCGCCTGAGTATATCCCGAACTTGAGGACGTCCGAACAGTTCCAGAGGGATGGATTGAAGATTCGAATGTTGGGTGACGTCGCCACCAACAGTATGGTCAGGAACAGATTCATCGCGACTCCGCCCCAGATGGGCGCCATGAAACTGAAATCCAGAACGGCGAGCACGATAGAAACGGCTGCTCCGACAGAATTCGCAGTAAGACTGCAGAGGGCAAGTTTTCCGAATGCCATTTTCCGCCGGAGCAAGGCCGATATCACGACCGAAAACGGAGTCAGAAGAAAGTTCAGGGCTGCAACGGCCATGCCGGTATCGAGGCCGCTCTGCTTGAAGAATACGACAAAAACCTTGCCGGAAACGACAAGTATCAGTGCAAGAGCGATCGAAATGCAGACGGTGACGGTAAATGCCGTACGGGTATCCCGATCTGTCAGGTCTTCTTTCTGAATGAGATAGTTGGCGCCGCCGAACTCTTGGAACGACGCCGCAAAGATCGCAACGACCGCGTTTACGACCGCATAGATGCCGAACTCCGCCGGAGTCAGCAGTCGTGAAAGGATCGCGGTCGAGATGAAAAACAGCAACAGGCCGCCATACCGCTCAATCGCGGAGAAAAAGATTGAGCGTTGAACGGAGCCCATGGCGAGTTACATCATCTTGCGATCTGAAGAATGACTGTGATCTCAGGTGAACAAGATTGGCGTGAAGCGGTTCCTTTAGATCAGCGGCGGATCAAAGGCCATGGAGTTCTCGGGCAAGCCCGCTTAGACAGAAACTCTAGGCACTTTTTCGAAATGCAATGGGCTGTCCAAGGCGGACCGGACGACCTTGTTCGGTGATCGATCGCGACGCGGCTTCGAGAATCTCGACGATTTCCAGTCCCGACGCAGCGCTCGAGATCGGCACCTTATTACTCATGACGCAATCGGCAAAATGCTCAATCTCGGTTTGAAGCGCTTCAGTGGTCGAGATATGAGGAGCCCACATGTCGCCCGCGCGATATCCGATTTTGAGCTGATGGGCGTTCTCCGACGAGGGATTCAGGATGATGCCCTTGTCATACACCTTGATCTTTTCGGTCGGTTCGACGTCGTCATAGACGATCATCTTGCGGCTGCCGCCGATGAAGGTTTGACGCACCTTGATGGGGGAGAGCCAGTTGACGCTGACATGGGCGACGCATTTGGAATCAAAGAACAGCGTGATATGCGCCATATTCTCTGGCGAGCCGTCAACATGACAGGACGCGGTTGCAGAAACCGAAATGGGCTTTTCCTTGAGAATGTAATTGATAATGGAAATATCGTGAACGGCGAGATCCCAGATCACATTGACATCGCTTTGGAACAGGCCAAGGCTCGAGCGGATACTGTCATAATAATAGATTTCACCTAGCTCGCCGGTGTGGATAAGTTCGCGAATCTTTTGGACCGCCGGCGTATAGAGGAAGGTGTGGTCCACCATCAGGATCAGATTGCGGCGGTTGGCTTCGTCGATCAGGCGGCGGACCTGATCCGCCGTCGGTGCTAGTGGCTTTTCGACGAAGACGTGTTTCCCCGCCGTCAGAGCAGCCAGAGCCAGATCGTAGTGGGTGCGGGTCGGAGTTGCGATTGCGACCGCATCAATCGCCGGGTTTGTCAGCAGGTCGTGGAAATCCGAAGTGGTTGTGACACCTGGATAGAGCCGTTGGCTGGTCGCGAGCTTGCCAGGATCGAGATCGCATATGCTGACCACATGGGTCGATATGCCGTTCGAGAAATTCCGGACGAGATTGGGACCCCAATATCCGTAACCGATTACGCCGACGCCGAGTTGCCTGTTCGTCATGTTTTACCTGTCATATTGGGGTCTCCTTGCTGCGCTCCGCAGAAGGCGAAACGCGCAGAAGAAGAACTTTTACGATGGTTTCACTGTCCGGCTGGCATCGGACGCCGGCTGGTGGGCGGCTCTGTGCATCCTGCCTGGCGAGTCCGGGCGACACCCCTTATCGTCAGAGCGAATGTTCTTTGCTTCAATAAACGTCCGAATGGCGCGAATCAGATCTGAAGATGTTTCGGAGTTAAGTCGCTCCGAGGTCGTCGGATTCTGGAGATCATCCAGCCTCTCATGGAGTTCCTGCCGATCCATGGCGGAGAGAATACGGCCGTTTTCAGAGAGGCGGCGCGCGGTCGCGATCTGATGATCGTTGCGATGCTCACCAAGATCTGCACGGCGCGGCATCACGACGATCCTCTTGCCGAGTTCGAGGGCGACGATGATCGACCCCATTCCGGCATGAGCGATGATAAGGTTGGCGACTTCGACATGCTTTTTGAATTCGTCGGCGCCCACAAACGGTGCGGAGCGGATGTGCCTGGGACAAAAGTCGGAGGGACCGATCTGGGCAAAGATGTCGGAACGGCCGCGCACGCCCGCCCATTCGTCGACCGCCCGGATCAGACGATCGAAAGGCCCCTGGGTGCCCACGGTAACAAAAATCATAACACCGAACCCACGTAATATGGTCCGCCAGCTTTTGCCAGATCCGGCCACTGGGTCAGCCACAGATCTGCGTAGCGGCCAATCCGACGGCCGGATACCGACAGCCGGTCGACATTCGCGATGCTATCCAACCAGATTGTTTTGGCTCCGAACAAATGACCGAGGAGAAGGGCGAAATAGCCGGGTGCGGCGCCGGTCGAAGCGACGATCTCGGGCCGCTCGGTCACGATAATCGAGGCAACCTCAAACGCGGTCTTAAGAAGACGGAGTTTGGTGGAGAGATTAGAGTCGGTTACGGTCAAAAACCGATAGCCGGCGACCTGAGATCGATAGGATTCGTGTGTTGTCACGAACGTAACATCGCAATCCTGGAACGCTGGACCGATACGTAGAAGCTGTATCCAATGACCACCGCCCGAGGCAACCGCCAGCAATTTGCGGCGTGCGGCCTTCCGTCGAACAACATGACTTCCAGGGTGAGACGGCTCGGTCATAATACCAGCCCGATTGCGGCTTAAAAAATTAAACAATAACCTTGTCCGATTATCGATGTTATCGAATATTAAAATTTAATCAATAATAATATTTCTTTGAGTAGGGGAATTTGCTTAAATTTGGTTAAGCGGCTCTGAGATCAGGTTTTTACAAGCTTTTGGGCGCCAGCGTTGATTGTGTTCCGCCACGAGCCTTCACGGAAGGAGTACGATAAAGTCATCGGGCCAAAATAAAACAGGCGGGTTTCAAACAGGTCGCTGCTTTGCTGTCATCGCGGCCGCCCTTGAGCCGGCCGCATTAGCGAATGATGGGCCGCGCCAGTGCAAAGTGAACCCAATCCATAAAGGGCGGCTCAGGGTTAGGCTCAACGCAGTTGAATCAGAACCCAATCAATTGTGGCTTGCCTTCGGGCTGGTTTTTATCGGAGATGCGCGCCTAATGCGCGAGGTGCGTTAGTTGCCGCTGCGACGACCAATCGGCCGTTGCGACAGTATGAGCGAGTGGCCGGGTTATGTCGACCGTTAACGTCAAGCTGGCCGTCATCATTGTCTCGTACGGTAATGCCGGTGATGTTGACCGTTGCTTGAAATCGCTCACGCGTTCGGACCTAAGTCGCTTCGAAGTCTTCATTTGTGAGAATGGTGGGAAAGCAGCCTACGAGACCCTGCTCGCTACGCTCCTTGGACCGGACCAAACGTTGCTTCGAACGTCCAGCGAGTTAGACCCTCTCGATAAGCCGCAGAAACGATTGGCATCGGTTACGAAATGCCGATTTCAGGATCGCGCGAACGTGGTGCGGGTCGGACTAGCGGCGGAAAATCTTGGTTACGGCGGTGGCGTCAACGCGTGGCTTGAACCGTTGCTCGGCATATCCGGCTGGGATGCGGTATTAGTTTTAAATCCAGATACCGAAGTGGATAGACGGGCCCTGTCCGAACTGGTGGCGAAGTCTGCTGAGGGTTTCGGCATGGTTGGCGGAAATCTGGTTTTCGACGACTCGCCGGACAAGATTATCAATTACGGGCTGCATTGGTCGCGGATGACGGGTCGAGTCATTGCCGTAGGAAGAAATGCGCCAAGCGGCAGCGCGCCATCGGCGGAAGACCTTGGCAGAATCGATGCGATAAGTGGGGCGTGTGTACTGGTAACCCGCGCATTTGTTGAGGACGTCGGTCTCATGGCGGAAGATTACTTCCTCTATATGGAAGATCTGGATTGGGGGCTCCGGCGCGGAAAACACCGCATCGGTTTTGCCAGTAAAGCCGCCATTCGCCATGTCGGTGGAACTACTATCGGATCGGCTGTTACGTGTGAGCAGCGCTCTTACCTCTCGATCTATCTGTCCGCGCGTAATAGCGTTCTTTATTCCCGGCGCTTTGCGGGGTGGCGCTGGATTTGCCATTTCGGAGTCGGGTTATTGTTCGTGTTACGATACATAATCAAAGACTCTGCTGCGAGCGGAAAAGTCGCATTCATGGGAATGCTGGACGGTGCAAGAGGAAAGACAGGGCGGCCGGATGGATTACCACGGCGGCAATCGTGCTCCTGATGTTTTTGTTTGGTAAGCTGCGCAGTTCGCCCGATCCGAAATCTTGGTGCGTTGTTTAGCAACGATGCCAGATGGCGTTTGCGGAGAAGTTACACGCCTAGATTCTTTCGTATCTAAAATTATTCAACGAGCATCCCGCCGCCGCTTTTCTCGATTTGTTTCAGCTTTTTATTATTATCGAATATATTATATTGGCAAGTAGTGGCTTGGTTCTTCCTATACTTTAAGGTTGCGGAGACTGCCGGCTCTTCTAAGCATCACGAGTATAATACTCGCCAAAGCCGTTGAACGAACGCTTTATTTTGAGGGACTTGTTTATTGCGCTGCGCAAATGGTTGGATGGATTCCATCTGCACTTAGAATTACCTTGAGTGGGTCACTATATTGTCCCAGAAAAGCCCTTACCGTTAACTAGATGGCAACGCTGCGCTGATGGGCGCATTTAGTTTGGTGTCGTTGCCCAGGGAACTGGAATGGGCGCGCGCCATGGGGAAACTAGCGAAGCTATCAGGAGGAAATAAAATGGCAGCCATTCCTCTCAGTTGGAATGACTCTATATTCAGCGGCGCTACTAATTCTCGTTCTGTCACTCTGGCAAACGGTGGGGTACTTTCGAACACGAGCATCACCGATACTGGCCATACTGCGTCTGTGGTCGGTCGTGGCTCATTCACTCTCGACGGAGTCCGTATTAGTTCAGCCGAGGGTGTTCGTATTGGGGGTGGCGGCGACATTGTCATCAACAATTCGTACATTGAGACGAAGGGAAACGCGGGCGATCACGCGGATGGGATCCAGGCTTATTCTCCGGGCAGCACCGGAAATGTCACCATCACCAACACGACCATCGTATCACACAACAGCAATGCTACCGCCGGGATGTTCATTGCCGATGACTACAACGGGACTTTTACGTTCGATAACGTGGTCTTCCAAGGCGGCCCATTCGGTTTGCGCATCAACGCGGATGACAAGGATATCTCGGTCTCGCTCAAGGACGTGTATTTTGTGGGACCATTCATGTATGATCCCCTTCTTTTCCAGGAGGTGAATGCTGATATACACATCACCCATTGGGAGAATGTGCGTTACGCAACGATCGTGAACGGGGAGCTCGTTCCGGGTGCACTTATTCCGCCGCCCTTTCCGGTGGTTGGTGGGAGTAGCACTCCAGCGATTGGAGCGCCCACAATCGATTCGTTTTCCGACGATAGCGGCGTCGCGGGCGACGGGATTACCAACGACAACACGATTACTCTCAAGGGCAAGGCGGCCGCCAATAGTACCGTGAAGGTGTTTGACGGCACAAAGCAGATTGGTACGGTTGCGGCGACCAAGGACGGTACCTGGTCGTTCAACAGCGCGGTGCTTTCAGATGGTGCGCACAAGTTCACGGTGACGGCCACAAGTTCGGGCGTGACGAGCCAGGCTTCGGCAGTGCAATCATTGACGATAGATACCGTCGCGCCTGCGGCGCCCACGATCACCATGTCGACCTCGGCGGCAACGCTTGCAAGCACTCAAATCGCCAAGTTGAACGGAACGGCGGAGGCTAACAGCACCGTGAAGGTGTTCGATGGTTCCACCCAGATTGGCACCGCCACAGCCAACAATTCTGGTGCATGGACTTTTACAACCAAGTCGCTCTCAAATGGCGGCCATAACTTTACCGCCAAGGCGACCGACGCAGCAGGTAACACCGGTGCGGCGTCGACAGCGCTTTCCGTCACGATTACTCCGCCATTGACGCCAAGTCAGCCGACCGCTCCGTCGTCCCCGAACGCTCCGACGATCGCATCGTTCTCGCATGACAGTGGCAAAGTTGGTGACTTCATTACCAACGATAATACTTTGACCTTGAAGGGAGCGGCGGCTGCCAACAGCACCGTCAAGTTCTATGATGGCGCGAAGTATATCGGCGCCACGACTTCTGATAGCAAGGGCGTCTGGAGCTTCACAACGGCTACGCTCGTTGATGGCGCGCACAATCTGACGGCCAAGGTAACCGATGCTCAGGGCAAGACCGGGCCGGCGTCTTCTACTCTTTCGGTGACCATCGATACCCAGGCGCCTGGTGCGCCGACACTGGGTGTCTTTACGGACAAAGGCAAAGCCGTCAGCGGGACGACGACGGTCGATGACTTTCTTTTGAAAGGAACGGCCGAAGCGAATAGCACCATCAAGGTATTTGATGCAGGCAAGCAAATCGGCACCGCAACAACCAAGGCCGACGGTACCTGGAGCTTTGATACCGGACCTCTCGCCGACGGAAAACACAGTTTTACCTCCAGCGCGGTCGATGCCGCCGGTAACGTCAGTGGGCTTTCCGTGGCGAAGGGTATTACCGTGCTCGACGCGCCAGGCGCCTCAACGACTTACGTCAACCTCACGGATGCGAACCATACTTGGTCCAAGTCAGTCGTGATAAAGGGGACTGCTGACGCTTACAGTCAGATCAAGATCTTCGATGGCGAAAAAGCGATCGGAAGCGTGACATCTGATAGTGGCGGGTCATGGAGTTATTCCACATATTCGTCGCCGAATGCAGTAAATTCGTTCTCTGCAAAGCAGGTCGATAACAGTGGGAAAGTCGTCGCCAGTTCGGGGAGCGTAATTACCGGCACGAACGGCTCCGATATTCTGAAAAGCACGTCAGGCGATGACGTGTTCATCGGAAATGGGGGAACTGACACGTTTGTGTTCGCCGAAAATTTTGGCAATGATACCATCAAAGATTTTGAGGCGAACTACTCAGTCGGATGGAGACAAGATAAAATTGAGTTCAGCAAAAACGTGTTTACCGACTTTGCGGATATGATTTCCCACGCGAGCCAAGTTGGTCAAGACGTTGTCATTTCTACTGGGAACGACTCGCTAACATTGAAGAATGCCACGCTGAGCGGTTTTAGTCATTATGACTTTCACTTCGCGTAAGCGACGGGCTCGTAGAGCCCCCACGTCCCGGCGCCGCTTTGGCGGCGTCGGGATGCACTAACTTCCACCTCAATCGCATCAGTCGTTCTTGTCTCCGACAGCACCACCTGAAAATCCTGCTATCGGAAACACCTGCACATCCCATAGAAATGATCGGCTATCCAAGGGAGCAAGGGCGCGCGATCGATAAGTCGGATTTCCACTTCGGGTAGGCTTGTGCATGCCGTGAGATGGGTAGGTGATAAATCTGCCGGGGTCATCTAACGGTGATATGAATTGGGGGACGATCATGACTAACTCCGGAAGGCCGGGGCGAATGCCCCTGCCTGCGAAGACCGCAGTCGATTTCGCCTCGGTTTTTGCGGGGGCTTTGTCTGCACTGAACGAACGTGTACGATCGATGTTTCCAGCGGGACGCGCGCGCGTTGCGTTGGAAGGTATCGCCGAAGGCGCCCGCAAGAAAGTTTTCTCGGGCCGCTCGCGAGCGGGTGACGAATACGTCACTTCAAAATCCGAGATCTCCGGATTTCTGAGATCGTGCCGCCAAGTATTCTGGGGTTTGGCGGCATTCAGCGGCGTGAGCAATATTCTGATGCTCACCGGATCATTTTTCATGCTGCAGATCTATGATCGGGTTCTGCCCAGCCGCAGCATTCCAACGCTGATCGCTTTATTGACGTTGGCGGTGGTTCTTTATGCGTTTCAGGGAGTGCTTGATCTCATCCGTAGCCGCATCAGCGTTCGTATCGGCCGCCATCTTGACGAAACGCTTGGCCTTAGGGTGTTTGATGCAGTTGTCCGGCTGCCATTGAAGACTCGGGGTGACGGTGACGGCCTGCAGTCTCTTCGCGATCTTGATCAAGTTCGCAGCTTCCTTTCGAGCGGCGGGCCATCGGCGCTTTTCGATCTTCCGTGGATGCCGATTTATATTGGCATCTGTTTTATGTTTCACTTCTGGATTGGGGTAGCAGCCCTTGTTGGCGCATTGATCCTGATTGTCATCACAATCCTAACCGAAGCGCGAACGCAGGCTCCGGCCAAGGCGTTTGCGCAATTTGCCGTGATGCGTAATGCACTCGCGTCCGAGGGGCGGCGCAACGCCGAAGTTTTGCATGCCATGGGTATGCGGCGGCTGGCAGCGCTACGTTGGCGCGAGGTCAACCAGAAGTATCTGGTCGCGCAGGAGGCTGCGAGCGATGTGGCAAGTGGCCTCGGGGGAACGTCGAAAGTTTTTCGTGCAATTCTTCAGTCGTCAGTTTTGGCCGTTGGCGCCTATCTCGTCATATATCAAGAGTCGACGGCGGGCATCATCATTGCGGGCTCAATTCTCACGTCTCGCGCATTGGCACCCGTGGAGGTGGCAATTGCCAACTGGAAAAGCTTTGTCAGCGCTCGACAATCAGCTCGCCGGCTGGACGATCTACTTACATTGCTGCCGAGGGAGGAGGAGCGCCTTTCGCTTCCCGCGCCAGTCCAGAGCGTGACGGTTCAAAACGTGCACGTATCTGCGCCAGCCGGCGAGAAGGCTATCGTCAACGATGTCTCGTTCAAGTTGTCGAAGGGCGAGGGGTTAGCGATTATCGGGCCGAGCGGATCAGGAAAGTCCACGCTTGCAAGGGCGCTTGTTGGCATTTGGCCGCAACTTCGCGGCCAGATCAGTCTGGATAATGCCGCACTTGGGCAGTGGTCGTCGGAGGCCCTCGGTCGACATATCGGGTATCTACCGCAGGATGTAGAGTTGTTCGATGGCACCATTGCCGTCAACATTGCGCGTTTCGATCCTCACGCAACTCCGGATGCGGTGCTGGAAGCCTCCCGTTCCGCCGGAGTACACGATCTAATTGTCTCGTTTCCGAATGGGTATGGGACAAAGATCGGTGAGGGTGGGATGGCGCTTTCGGCCGGTGAGCGGCAGCGCATCGGGCTTGCCCGAGCGTTCTACGGCAATCCGTTTCTCGTTGTGCTCGACGAGCCGACATCGAATCTGGATGCTGAGGGCGAGGAAGCGCTTACCGAAGCTATCTTGAACGTGCGGCGTCGTGGCGGCATCGTGGTGGTGATCGCGCATCGTCCAAAGGCATTGGATGGTGTAGATCATGTCGCGGTTCTCGCTGGAGGGAGGATCCAGTCGTTGGGTAAGAAGGAGGACGTTCTTCACAAAGTACTTCGAGCGAATGCGCCGCCGCTAAAGGTCGTTGGAGAGGCTCGATGATTGTTTCCCATGCCTCCGCGCTACATTCGATCCAGCGCTATATCGTCACCGGGATAATCGTCACGGCCGTGGTGGTTTTAGGTATCGGTGGTTGGGCGTCCACGGCCGAGTTGTCGGGAGCCGTCATCAGTCAAGGCTCCATTATCGTCGATTCGAGCGTTAAGAAAGTACAGCATCTGACCGGCGGCGTCGTCAGCGAACTGCGTGTAAGGGATGGCGATCAGGTCAAGGCCGGAGACATTCTGGTGCGTCTCGACCAGACCCAGACTCTCGCAAACGCGACCATTATCACGAAGAGCTATGATGAATTGCTCGCGCGCCAGGCTCGTTTAGAAGCCGAGCGGGAGGGTGCTGAGCAGGTGATTTTCCCGAGCGCCCTGCTTGATCGCGCGAAAGACATTCAATCGGAGGCGGCGCGTGCGATTGCGGCTGAACGAAGTTTGTTTGATCTTCGCCGACTGGCTCGAGAGGGACAGAAGGCGCAGTTGAAAGAGCGTGGCGCCCAATTGCGTGATGAGATCACAGGCTATACCGGACAGTTCGAGGCCAAGCGGAAGGAAGTTGGTTTCATCCATGAGGAACTGGAGGGTGTCCGGGAGCTTTGGCAGAAGAAGCTTGTGCCGATTACCCGACTGACCGCTTTGGAGCGCGACACGGCGCGTCTTGAGGGCGAGCGCAGCCAGTTGGCCGGAATGATCGCACAGGCGAAGGGCAAGATATCCGAGATTGAACTTCAAACCATTCAGATCGACCAAGATTTGCGGACAGAGGTCGGCAAGGATCTGATCGAGGCTCGTTCGAAGATTTCCGAGCTTTCCGAGCGCAAGATTGCCGCGGTCGATCAGCTTAATCGCATCGATATTCGCGCTCCGCAGAACGGCCGGGTTCATCAACTGATGGTGCATACGGTCGGTGGGGTTGTCGCGCCTGGTGAGCAGATCATGCTGATTGTACCCGACAACGACGTTTTGGCGGTCGAGGTCAAAATTTCACCGCGTGACATCGAACAAGTCTATGTCGGTCAGTCAACGTTCATCCGGTTTGCGGCTCTTAACCAGCGGACCACACCCGAGATCGAGGGCAACGTCATTCTGGTATCGGCCGATCTAACGCAGGATCCGCGTACCGGAGCGAGCCATTATACGGTGCGCGTGTCGCTCAAGCCGGATCAGGTTACAAGGCTGGGCGGCGCGAAGTTGGTGCCAGGTATGCCGGTTGATGTTTTCATACAAACGCCCAGCCGGACCGCCTTAGCCTATCTGATTGAGCCGCTGAAAGAACAAGCGAAGAGAGCCTTTAAGGAGCGATAGGCTTGACGCCGTTTTGAGTATCCATCAAACGGTTTAACCGCTGGCACCGTTGGCAGGAGGGTATGCGCTCTATCAGGCTTGCAATGGATGTTCAAAAGCCGGATGGGGACTTTGACAACGCCCGTGTGTCTTCGTGGTGTCGCCAGCTCTGTAAATCGATAAGGGGGACGATGCTTGAACCCTCAATCGCAAGACAGGTGAGACGTCCTGTCGCAAAGGCGCCCGTATCAATATTCGCTCGATTCGAACGTATGTCGGGCGCGCGGACCGGTGTGTGGCCGTGCACGATGAATTTCTCAAACGGCTTATCCCAGGAAAGAAAATCATCGCGTATCCATAGGAGATCTTCCTCCCGCTGCTTGGCTAACGGAATTCCAGGACGGATTCCGGCATGGACAAAACAGAAGTCGCCGCAGCAGAACGACAGATCAAGCGTTTCGAGGAAATTGAGATGCTGTGGGGGCATGGATCTAATTAGCTCGGTCGCCAGAAGGTTCTGCTCGTGGGCACTTGGATTGATTGACGGCGTCAATCCGTAGGATACCAGCGTTTCCAGGCCGCCGAAAAGCCGCCAATCCTTGAGCGACGAGGGGTCATGAAGGAAGCGGGGAACGAAGGATTCATGATTGCCCTTCAGAAACACGGCTTCGCGGGAAGTGGAGCATTCCACAAGGATATCAAGAACCTTTCGGGAGTCTGGTCCGCGATCGATGTAGTCACCCAGAAAGACTATCAGCGATCGATCTGACGGATGCCGGTTATCGTCTACTTCGATCTGGAGTAGTAATTTCTCAAGGAGATCAGCACGCCCGTGAATATCTCCAATTGCGTATATACGGACGCCGTCCATAAGTTTGACGTCCTTCTTTTGTTCTGAGGTTGCACGCAATTTCCACACAGGCGGCACCCTTAGTTTAACTATATCGTTATTGATATCCGAGGATTTTCAATTTTCGGCGTGACGAATATTTACTGGTCATACTAGTTAAAACTGGTGAAAGTTCGCGGCAGAAACGTATTGATCATGCGAAGATCGCTCCATGGCTCGAACACGTTGCGTTCTGGTTGACGACCACGGCATGGTGTCGCGGAAATTGCTGCCCGGTTCATCCCTGTTTGCCTGGAGCTCATAGGACATGTCAAACGGCACTCGCTTTCCAACGCCCGGTGATACGGATGCATGGCTGGTGATTATCCGACAGTTCCTTAACGCGCTGGCGCGCCGGAAGAAGGATCGATTCAATCGTCGCGTTTCCATAGGCGATCTATTGACGGACCGTGCCGACAACGCCGCGATGTATGGGTTCGGTGAAGGCACCACCATGTATGATAACGTGCTCGTGCTGGGGGATGTGCGGGTAGGCCGGCACACCTGGATTGGGCCTGGATGTATTCTGGACGGATCCGGTGGAGGCCTCGAGATTGGAGACTGGTGTTCGATATCTGCGGGGGTTCAGATTTATACCCATCATACCGTAAGGCGCTCGGTGTCGCTGGGTGTTGAGCCGGTGGATTACGCGTCGACCAAGATTGGAAACGGCGTTTATCTTGGACCGAATACTATCGTCCAGATGGGCGTCGAGATCGGCGACCAGGCCGTAGTTGGTGCAAACTCGTTAGTCAACCGCAACGTTCCGCCGCAGACGAAGGTGTTTGGGGCACCGGCCCGGGTCCGCTGATCGCAGCTGTATTCCCTGAATGCTATTGCAGCTTCGCGGCGCGAACGACCACGCTTTCACCGAATTAAACGGAACTGTCGGCACCGCTTTAGTGTCTGATTCTCATCGGCTAGTTCAGGTCTGAGCATTGCACCGACCGCAATCACCTCTAACAGAGCCGCGGCGCCGACGGCAATGCGGAACCCGCCGCAATCTTGATCGTGACATTCCCGGTTCCTTAATTTTAGCGGTCCTAGTTCGTTTGACTGTCAGATTCTGCCTACGGAGCTTGTTCCGCAGAAGGTTTAGCTGCTGCAATTCTGTCGCCAAATTTTTTGTGCGAAGGCCTATCGTGGCAAGACGCTGTTCTGGGGACATGCCCGTTATTCCTTCAATCGCCGGTGAACTACTGCACCAGTGCGTTAGTTTTTTGCAGCGCACTAAAGGTTCAAGCTGGTTTAAAAATTTTACGGGCCAGACTCTGTCAGGCGTTTCCTGTTGATTTGATCCTCCGATGATGCTTGTCGAGCGCTTGCAGAATAATCGATTTGCCCGCCGGTCAGTACGCCGCGTCGGGGAGCGAGTGGAATGTGATTTAAAAGACCAGATACTTTAGAGACGCCAAGAAAATTGAGAGGAACTTTTAGGGACCTAGCTAGCCGGGCTGGAAGAACAAAGAAGTGCGACGATCCAGCGGCAAAAAGTCGGTCGAAACGACCCATGCCCATGTGGCTCAGGCAAGAAATACAAGAAATGCTGCGGCCTCAATTAATCGCGACTGCGGTCTATGGTCTATGCCGGACGCTTACGGTGCTTTGTGAGCGAGTACGGTTATTTCCGTTCTCGACGTCAGACAGTATCTCCGGAATTATGCGCCGCGCTCGTGTGATGCTCTTGCCGATAGCGAACCCACGATCGAGCCCCTGGGGACAAGGTAGCCGTATTCATAGAGGCAAGCCCTGAGTGCGTTGACCAATTCGGTACGCTGGTGGACGAGGCGTTCTCGAGCGCGAAATAAAATACAAATAAAAAAGGAGTTTGACGCGAAAAAGCACTCGAATCAAAAGTCCAAAAAAGGGAAAACCACAAGCAGCATTCGATGGTTGCATCCCAGAAATTTTCGGGCAAATCAGTGGAGGGACGACTCCTTAACAAAAGGTTGACTTTCCACCCTTTTTAAAATTAAATATTAAATTAATTGAAAAGTGCGGAAAATCGTTAAATTCGAGTTCTTTAGTTGGTTTTTCTCCATGAATTTTGTTGGCCGACAGAAAGTTGAGGCTGCGAGAGCCGGAGAAGTAGCGGCCCGTGACTTAAAGCGGATTATCTTAGACAAAGCTCGCAAATGGCCGATCCGCTATGAATGGATAGAGTCAATAGCAATTGGCTTCGATTTGGCGACAATCGTCTCCGCCAGCTATTGCGCAAGCCTTCTCTATCAGTTGAATGAGGGCCTGCAGATAGAATTAGAACAGCCCTTGGGTTCAGCAACATTAGTAGCTGTTTTGTTCTGTCTGCTGCTAAAATGTCAGGGCCAATACAGACCGACTGAACTGCTTATCTGGCGGCGTCAGATCCGTCTGATTTTTTCTGCTTGGGTGAGTGTGTTCTTGCTACTAGCGGGCATAGTATTTGCTTTGAAAATTGGCAGTGAACTTTCGCGTGCAACAAATATTCTGTTTGCGGCGTTTAGCCTTATTGGCTTGATCGCCAACCGAACAATTATCCGAGAATTGCTAAAAAAAGGGCTCGCCGAGCATAAGTTTTCCGGTCGCAAGGTAGCCTTAATTGTTGATTCCATGCAGCGGCATAACCCCATTCGCAGAAAGTTATGCAAAGTCGGCCTAAATGTAAGCACCACATTTGCTCTTCCTCCAAGGGACGCTGGTTCAAACGTGCGGCTAAGGCTTGCCAAAGATGTCATAGAGCATATTCGAGGCTCGGATATTGAAGAAGTGATCGTCGCCGCCGATCTGAACCGATTGTCGGAGATGCGAGCATTTGCAAACGAATTGAGATTGTTGCCTTTCCCAATCACGATTGTCCCCACCGGAGCCGCCAAAGAAATTCTGGACAGACCGCGTTGCGATCTCGGCGACATGACCCGCATAGAATTGCAGCGCGGTCCATTGACCAGCACAGAGCACTTGGCAAAACGCGCCATCGATTTGATCGGAGCAGGCACGGTGTTAGTGCTCTTAGTGCCCCTGCTCGTCATGGTCGCGGTATTGATAAGGTTGGATTCTCCCGGCCCGGTTTTCTTCCGACAGCACCGCCTTGGCTTTAACGGACGAGGTTTCAGAATTTGCAAGTTCAGAACGATGTCCACTCTTGAAGATGGCTTTTCAGCAGTTCAGGCACGTCCAGTCGACGATCGAATCACTCGGGTCGGCAGATGGCTTCGAAAGACGAGCATCGACGAATTACCTCAACTATTCAACGTCTTGGGCGGCAGCATGTCGCTCGTGGGACCAAGGCCCCACGCTATCGCTCACGACAACCACTTTGATAAGCTTGTCAGAAATTACGCCTTCCGCCAGCGCGTAAAACCGGGACTAACCGGATGGGCGCAGATTCATGGATATCGAGGTCCTACTCCCACAACCGAACATATCGAGCGACGCGTAGACTACGATCTCTGGTACATCGACAATTGGCGACTGGGACTAGATTTCGTGATTCTGATGCAAACCCCCTTGGAAGTTCTACGGGGTAGGAACGCCTGTTAGCTCTCATCGCGGTTGATTTGCGATAGGATGAAGCGGCGCTTACGCAATACGGTCGGATATAGACCGATCGTATACTCCGTCGGATAATGCTCACGAGAGCGTTACATTTTTGAGGCCGAGGACGGTCCGATGTGCGCAAACTTCCAAGCGTGCGAACAAATGCGGGGATGATAGCGTGCAAGATCACACGCAAGAGCCTAAGCTCTTTGTCTTTTTAGAGGGACGTTTGCGTCGACGATTCGAAATTCCTCGATCCGTCGTCCGTTCTTTGTGGCGATCACTAGCCAACGCGGTAACTTGCCCCGACCGGACCATGTCTCGGAAGGACTTTGAGGATTGCGGTATTTTGGGAGAACACGCGGATACTTCCGTCGTCTCTTGGCAACTGGATCGGCTTCGTGCCCAGCTTGCTCCTCCGGCGAGGCCATTCCTCGATGAAGTACAGCCAAACGCTTTTCCAGCTCGCGTTTTTCTGCCCGGATCCGATCTGTAAGCATACCGCCTATCTCTTCATACAGCGACCAGAGCTCATCAAGGGTCATCGATTCCAATACACTCGTAGCGAATGTGCTGGGCTTTTGCGCAGTCAATATGCTTCCTCCCTACTTGTTTATCGGATCACGGCACGCCTTCTATTTGTGTAGCCTCTCCGGGCATTCATTGAACTCAACATTGGGTACTGGTCTGGTGTAGTTACGTCTTATAGTTGAAATTTAGATGCATATATCAGAAACGCAAGAGCTAATTGATTCGGCTATTTCGAATTGTTACCACGGACCGTTATCGCGGAAAATCAAGACCTCTGCGACAAAGACGCGCGGAAATGAATCGACGGCTGGTATGACGGTCGTGCATTACGCGAAACAGCAGGCAATCTCGTGCATGGAGCGTCTTGAGGCGGCGGCCAAAATTGTAGGCTTCGATGAAGTCTTGAAGGCGCGAGTGCAATTGATCATGGCTGTCACAGTGGAAGCGCTGCAGAAGGCGACGATGATGTCATCAGCGTAGCGCAGGATAATCATATCGCCCGTGGCCTGTCGTCGTCGCCGGCGTTCAGCCCATGGATCGAAGACGTAGTGCAGGTAGACGTTGGAGAGCAGCGGTGATGCTACCGACCCCTGTCCAGCCCTGGTCTCACTAACGGTTATGATCCCATCTTCGAGGATATCGACCACCATCTCGATGCGCGGCAGATATGCCGGAAGTGGATCCGCGGCTCATGCGGTACCTGACGGCATGACGTGCTACCGATTGCCGGAGCGTTGTGAGGTCGAGCCTCTGCTGGTTATTGACCAAGTCCGACGCGGATCGAAGCATAACCTCCTGCAAGAATGGCTTTCCACCAATGCTGCTGGTCAATGTACCAGCGCACCGTCCTTTCAATTCCGCTTTCGAAGTTTCTCTCCGCCTTCCAACCGAGTTCGCGCTCGATCTTGGAGGCATCAATGGCATAGCGGCGATCATGCCCCGGTCGATCGACAACAAATGAGATCAAATCGCGCCGAGGGGCAATCGTACGTGGCGCAAGCTCATCCAGCAAATCGCAAATGGTCTCCACAACCCGAAGATTTGTGCGCTCATTGCGTCCCCCAATGTTGTAAGTCTGCCCGACCCTGCCACGCTCGAGCACTAGCGTAAGAGCCTTCGCGTGGTCTTCAACAAAGAGCCAGTCACGGATGTTTTGACCGTCGCCATAAACAGGCAATCCCTCACCTGACAGTCCTTTGATGATCGTATGAGGAATCAGTTTCTCGGGAAAATGGTATGGGCCATAATTGTTCGAACAATTGGTAATGAGTGTCGGTAGCCCATAAGTTTCATGCCATGCCCGAACCAAGTGGTCCGACGAAGCCTTGCTTGCCGAGTAAGGCGAATTCGGAGCATAGGGTGAAGTCTCTGAAAAATAGCCGCTTTCTCCGAGAGAGCCGAAAACTTCATCCGTGGAGACGTGCAGAAAGCGAAATCCTGCGCGCTGTGTATCGTTCAGTCCGCGATAATAACGCAGCGCCTCCTGTAGCAATGAAAACGTGCCGACTACGTTGGTCTGCATGAACTCACCTGGACCGTCAATCGATCGATCGACATGGCTTTCCGCGGCAAGGTTCATCACCGCGTCAGGTTGGAATTCTGAAAAAAGCTGTCGTAGCAACGGCGCATTGCAAATGTCGGCGCGTTTAAAGGCGTAACGTGAGTTGCTGACGCCATTCGGGATATTGTCAAGATTCGCCGCATAGGTCAGCTTGTCGAGGTTGACGATGTTTGCTTGCGTCTCGGCAAGAAGATGCCGGCACACCGCTGACCCAATGAAGCCAGCGCCACCGGTCACGAAAATCGTCATTCCCTTGAATCGCATAGCTTGAACCTGTTAGTATTGGTCCGCTTCGAAGTTACGATAAACGGACATTAAATATTCGCCATAGCTGCTTTTCGCGCATTTGCTGGCCGCGCGACCAAACTGCTCCAGAGAAATATAGCCCTGACGGAGCGCGATCTCTTCAGGACAGGCGATCCGCAAGCCTTGGCGCTGCTCCAGAACTTGAACGAAATGACTCGCCTCGACGAGCGAAGAATGCGTCCCCGTGTCGAGCCAGGCAAAGCCACGGCCCAGAACCTCGACAAAGAGATCGCCGCGTTCCCTGTAGGCTAAATTAATGTCTGTAATCTCGATTTCACCACGAGGTGATGGCTTGATACTGCCCGCAATTTCGACGACGTCGTTATCATAAAAATAGAGTCCGGTCACGGCGATGTTGGATCTCGGTTTCGCTGGTTTCTCCTCGATCGAAATTGCGCGGCCGGAAGCATCAAGTTCAACCACGCCATACTGAGCCGGGTTGTTGACCACATTGCCGAATATCGTGGCTCCCACTCTACGGGCCGATGCCTTGATCAGAAGCTCGGGCAAGCCGTGTCCGTAGAATATGTTATCGCCCAGGACCAAAGCGACCGCATCTGATCCGATGAAATCGCGTCCAACGATAAAGGCGTCAGCCAGTCCTCGAGGATGATCCTGAGCGGCATATGAAAATCTCAATCCGAAATCACTACCGTCACCGAGCAAGCGTTGAAACAGCATCTGATCTTGAGGCGTAGTAATCAGTAATATTTCGCGAATTCCAGCAAACATCAGCACGGAAAGGGGATAGTAAATCATCGGCTTGTCGAACACCGGAAGCAATTGCTTGGAGACGACAGTCGTAACCGGAAAAAGACGGGAACCAGTTCCGCCGGCTAGGATAATGCCTTTCATGGAGCCTCAAAAAATTAAAAAATTAAACTATAAAACTATAAAGCAACAACCAACGCGACCAGTGGCACGAGTTTGATGCTATATCCTACTTTATAAAAATTAATTAGACCGCGCTCAGAGAAATCTTCTTTATATGAACGTCATATCTACAGCCATCCCCGAAGTGCTGATTATCGAGCCCCGGATCGTCGGCGACTCCAGAGGTTTCTTTCTGGAGACCTATCAATTGGAAAGATACGCCACACATGGGATTTCGCGGCCCTTCGTGCAGGACAATTTATCACGATCCGGCCGTGACGTGCTACGAGGGCTTCATTTTCAGAACCCGATGAGCCAGGGCAAGCTCGTTAGCGTCGCCAGGGGACGCGTTTTGGATGTTGCCGTGGATGTCCGACATGGCAGCCCGACCTTCGGCCGGCATGTTGCCGTGGAACTCGATGATGAAAATCGTCGTCAACTTTGGGTGCCGCGTGGCTTTGCTCACGGGTTTGTTGTGCTATCGGACACCGCCGATTTCTCCTACAAGTGCGACAATAATTATAGTCTGAAGGACGAAATCGTCGTGCGCTGGAACGATCCAGAACTGGCGATAGCCTGGGGGATCGACAACCCTTCTCTTTCTGCGCGCGATTCCACCGCCCCGCTGCTCAAGGACATCGCTCGTCTTCCACGCTACGGGGAAGTCTGAGACCGGGATCGCGGCTGATGTTATCATCTTAATCAACCTTCAACTCGGCAGCCGAAACGCCCGGCGTTCAATTCGACCCCCTCCCTCGACCGGCGGGCAATGCGGACGCGCACGGTCGTCCCGCGACAATGGTGCGGGCATGAAGGACTCCCGGACTCGGGGCCCGTGAATCAAACTTAGCGATTTAATGTAACTCGAAAATGCTCTAGGCTTTAACAGCCATAGCCATTATAATTAATAATATATTGGATTATTTTCTCGCGAGATCACCAATGTTGCTACTAGGGCGAGCACAAAAGCTTTTCAGGACACGTTCCGATGCCCGTAATATTGATTCCGATCAGGCGCGCCTCAGGCCAGTCGCCGAAGCGATAGAGAGTGCAATCAAAATTGCAGAAGCTGAACGCATCGGTTTAAATCGACGTCTCGAGGACGCGCTCGCACGTGCGGCCGTGACCTTCGGAAACGGAACTGACGAATATCTTGAACGCGATGCAGCCGACAATAAACTTCAAGACTTATTAAGTACCGAAATCAAGAATGGAGAACGCCGGTTGATAGAGCTCGAAACTCAGATTGGACACCTGAAATTTCTCCATACAGCGATGACTACGCGCTTTCCGGGACTGAAATTAACTCCCTCAGGTCTGCCTAAATGACCTCATGCGATGCATGGCCACTCGCACACCAGAAGCTGCTGGCCAATAGTATGTTCGACAAATCTCCGCTGTGAAGTCCGCCGACACTTCTCTATGAGCTTGCCCTTGCGCTCCTGCACCGATCGCCAGCGAGGCGCTCCAACGCATTGTTGGGCTCTATGCGATCGAAGCGTGATCCGTGGCCGCACCGCCAACGAGCGTCGCACCGTCCGCCAAGAGAAGAGCCCGACCGATTATCGACGAACTCACCTCCAGCTCCACGCCAAGCTTGTCCTGATCAATCAGAGGACACAACTCGCAGGAACCATCCGATACGCACTGTCGCGCTGGCAAAGGCTAACACGCCTCATCGGCAACAGTCGCATCCTCCCAACATCATCAGGGATAGTCAATGGCCACCCCAACAGTCAGATCGATGACCTGCTTGTCTTGGATCTGATCCTCCTGCGCAACAAGATATCAAATATGGCCTGAAAACCGCGCTTAACCATTACCCCTTGTACAACCGACAACAGCTTGGGCCGCATCCAAGGGCCTTTCGCTCGCTTGGGTATCAGGCACACGCGCACAAGCCCTCGACGCCGCACACTACAGCAAGGCCAAACGCTTCATGCAGATTGCTTTGCGTTGCGCGAACGGAAAAGGCTTATGCTGTGGCACACGGCGATCGAACTCAAAGCCGCCAATCTTCGGAAGAGCAAGGCTCTTCCCGTTAGTCAGCTTTATGACCACCTTTGATGAGCCGGTACATGCCATATGCTACTAAGAGCACAGGAAGTCCAGCGGCTCCCACCAATGGGCCCGGAGCACCATGAACACCTCCGTTCTTCCAGTTGGCGGGAAATCCGCCTTGAAAGATCCATGTATCAGGCGATAAACCACCATTATAATAAATGTAACCGGTTGTTGCTACGCCGACCAAGGCCAAGGAGAAAAGGATCATTTTAAGAATTACAGTAAGCATGGCTACGCTCCAGGCACGTTAAGCGCTAACTAAATTATATCCCAACAGGATTAAAAAATAAACTGTTATCCAAATTTTTCCGCACATGTTGAAATTTTCTCTACCTATCAGCCCGTTAGAGTCTTTGCCAACTCGCGGAACCAGCCGTAGACCGTCGGCCAGTGGCCGAAATGCAACGGGCGGCATCTGCCAGGCGCATCCCGAGCCCACGAGATAGCGCACCGCGTTGATAACTTCGCCAAACTCGATTTCACGGGGCCCGCCTCGGCGTCCAGGCTTCGGCATCAGCGGCGCGATCCTTTCCCCTTCCTCGTCCGTCAGGTCAGACGGATAGCGCTTGGTTTGCCGGGCGATCCTGGCCCCATTCGGCCTCGCTGCTTGCGTGTCCACATCCGAAGTATGAATCACATTCGCAGCCAGACCGAAATCCCGAACTAGAACAATTTTCAAATAGGCTCTTACTCCTAATCCGTCTCACCGTCATTGCCGGCGACAAGCTGAAAGACGACTATTGCTTCATCCACGAAGGCCGCTCGGTTGGTAGGATCCGCTCGATGCCCGGTCTTGAGCCGGGCATCGCGTGGCACGTCAAACAGTCTCACTCAGCTTTGCGACGGCGGCGGACAAGGCGATAAACGCAATAAGCAACAAGCAGGGGAAGCCCCGTCGCTCCCATCAAAGGCCCTGGCGCTCCATGGACGCCGCCCGGCTTCCACTGGGGAGGAGAGGCGGGTAGATCGGTGGATAAACCGCCATTATAATACACATAGCCAGTCCCGGCTGCGACCATCAGAGCGAAAATAATACCGAAAAAAGGTTTAGTGCCAAGGAACGCCGGGGTGAACATCTGCGTCTCCCACATTGCTCGAACTATCAACGCAAACATATCTAGAAATAAGAAAACCT
This sequence comes from Nitrobacter winogradskyi, assembly GCF_006539545.1. GTDB lineage: Bacteria > Pseudomonadota > Alphaproteobacteria > Rhizobiales > Xanthobacteraceae > Nitrobacter > Nitrobacter winogradskyi_A. Next base: position 7,005 of record NZ_BJNF01000079.1, on the reverse strand, counting down.
CTTTAACTTATACACTATATCATTAATCCGCACGACATTTTTAAGCGAGAGAACCAACCGCCCCCGGATCCGGGATAGGATTCTGCCTCGCCCGACCTAGTTGTTTAGTCCCGGTATTTGATGGACTGGATCGAAGATGAATCGATCTGGCTCTTGAGGGTGGGCGATGGCTTCCAAGTGTGAACGCGTGTGGGGAGAGGCCCCAAGCATTATGCTCAGAAACTACATCGGTGCGGGGAGAGCGAAACTCTGCTATTATAACTCAAGGGCTGCGCCTTTACCGGCTGAGCGCCGTTTTGACGGCATCCGCGAAGGTGCTGGACGGCACTGCCAATGACGGTGGCGCGCTTTCGTGTTTAGAACTGGCGACAAGGATCCCAACGATCTCCGGCTCACCGCGCCTCCCCACCCTTAAGAGCGCCGACCCCGACTCGCCCGAGACTGAGCTACACGTATGAAGCAAGAGGGCGGCGGGAGTAGAGACGGGCCTGACCGAGCAGTCCTGCTGGACTGTCAGCACGTGGGCGCGATCCCCTCGATAACCAGCTCTCACGATCCCGGACGATGCGACGTCACCTTCGTTCACGGATTGAACTCTGATGGGCTTGAGGTCGATCGGCTCAGCAAGCTCGATAATCGCCCAGTCCCGAGACGCCATCGCGGGCTGTAGCGGCGTCGTCACCTCAAACTCTTCACTCTTCACATAGGAGGCTGCTAGCGAGTGCGCCTTAAACTCACCCTTCGCGTAACCGGCCACAAAGTGAATGGAGGTCGGGTGAGCCCACGTGCCTCGTGCGGTATTGAAGAGACAGTGAGCCGCCGTGAGGACGTGACGAGAGCCAACTAGGGTCCCGGTGCATTGGGACCGGCGTCCCGCTCCGGTGATGACATTGACCCGCCCCACGGAGGTAAGCGGCCACCCGGTGAGCTTTATGCCCTCGCTGAGTGCAGGGGAGGGGAGATGGAGAAGGGCAGCGACTGCAAAAACATACAGCCTCCACCAATGAAAGGGCAAGTGCAGTTTCGCTTGTCTCAGGAGGCAAATCCTCTTCTTCCAGGAACGGGCGGGACGGGCCGCGTGGCAAATGAGGGCCATCTGGGATTACGTCGCCGACACCTATTGCATTGAGTTTTATGATTATATCCTGGTGCGATCAGTATCATCAATCCAAAAACAAACATTAGCCCGCGCGCACGCTGCGTGCGTATGCCGACAGGCTAGGAATATCCTCGCGAGATGGAGATATCGAAGTCATTGCATAAGGACTTGCCCGAATGCGTCGTCCGTTCCAATATCAATAGACTTGGACGCAGTACCCTCAGCCGCTCCCCCGACTCTTGGCGGACGGCTCCCGCTTGTTTCTTTGATCTATACTAAAAATGGCCGCGCAGGATTTTGGCGTCACCATTGTCGGTGCGTCCGCGGCGCTTCAGCCGATACCGGGCGTCGATTTTCTGACCGTTTACGACGAAGCCGAGCCGGTCGCCTTCTCAGCCGTCTGTTCCGCATTCAACCACTCTGCCGCGTTGAGAGGCTTACTTGACCTCGCCCGAGAGATGAGCCGGTGGACCCCGAATCTTTTCTGCGCTTCATTGCGGACATATGTCCCTGTTGCAACCCGTCCAATTTATCCAATCTATGAGTGACAATATCTCGGTGCTCGCACCGTCTCTTTCATGTTGCCTGTTACGCTAACGCCTATTTTCTGATCAGTTCCATCCTTATTGCCGATCGGCGCCGATATGGCGGAGGCCGAATTATTCGGAGCCAGTTTCCTGACGACAAACCCGTGACCGTCAAGTTGAAATTGGCTGCCACTGGGTCGACTAGTTCAACAATCGCCAGCTGCTAGGGCCCATCGGCAACATCCCGCCGGCCGAAGCCGAGGAGCGCTAATACGTACGCTGCAAGAGAAAGCCATGGCAGCGTGACCCAAACGAAACGGATTCCGGTAAACCCACGGCGGTTTAGGCTCTCCGCAGTTTAACCCTGGTGCAGAGTTTTTCTTAAAGTTGCGTTGAACCTTTGGGGGCGCTGTGAGACACACCAAAGACGGGGGCTGTGGTGAGCGAGTGTTGCCATGCGTGCCAACTCAGTTGATCAAACCAGACAGGTCTTTCTCACTTTTTCGCTCGGACGGATCGTTACCCAACATGAGAAATTTTCTCTTGAAATGGCTGCCATTCGAAGGATGAGGGGCAAGCTTGCCATGAAGGGTCCGGCGCAGGTCCGAAAGACGGCGTTCGTTCAACCTATAGGCAAACGTCTTAGTTTCCATACCGACCGGAAAATCAAAAGAAGACTTGTGTTTTCCAGAGGTTATAGGCGTTGCGAAAGTTTTCTGGCGACGCCTCTTGGGCGGAATCGCGAAGATCAATTTGAAGCACTGCGTTCGGCTTCTTCCCCGAAAATCAAAGAGGAGGCATCATGATGGTAATCACGATTGCCGCCCCGATGATGGTCAGGGCTACCTTAATCCTTGCTCACGCATAGGACTCGGCTGGTTGTCCTAACCAGGGCAACGTCGTTGCAGCAGTTAAATTATGAGGCAGCCGACTCGGGGCCGATTCTGCACGTTCGGACAACCACTTTTTGGAACGGACTATGTTGGCTCGTGTCATTTGGCGACGACATATTCTGCCTATCTAGTTTCTTCACGCGATCACGCCAATGGCATGTCGGCCACCACTCGCGCGGCCAGCGCATCGGCTCCATTCCGCACGAGCGTTTATCCCGACGGCTAACTGAATAGGAGGACACAATGCACGATCAAATCTACACGGACGGAATCGGTGAGATAATGGTTGGCGGTTCGATCGTTCGTGTCGATCTCGTCAGCCTATCGCCAACCGAGCGCGATGCCAACAATACGCCAAAGAAGGTGTTTTGCCAGCGGGTCATCTTTTCGATCGAAGGCTTCGCCAACTCGGTGGAAGTGATGCAGAACGCATTGCAGGGTTTGGTCGATGCAGGCGTCGTGAAACGAAACGCACCGAGAGTACAGCCTGAGCCGGCGCGTGCCGGTGCGACGCCTGAAAGTGCCGATCATTCTCAGAACCCGCGGCTACCCAATGTCTCAACCAATTTCCGCTGAGGCTGCTCAGAATGACAACTGCGTAGCCGAAGTCGTAAGCCTCCCTCAGGCTGAAGGTTCTGATGCGGGGAGTCGGACGGCGCTCGAATGTCTTGCGTGGGTTGCGGCTCATCACGGCATCGACCTTTCGGTAGAACGCCTGAAGCATACGTACGCCATCGGCCAGGAAACTGTGTCGCGGGCGATGATGCTGCGGATGGCGAAGAGAGCAGGGTTGCGCGCGCGCACCACGACGACCGACTGGCGAACGTTGTTTGAGCTCGGCGAGGCATACCCCGCCGTGGTGCAACTCGCTAACGGCAATTGGGTCGTGGTGACCGCTGCCGCTGCGGCGCCGGACGGCGAGCAGTTTGTTCAGGTGATCGATCCGCTTGCCGAGCGTTTGAATGAGCCTGTCATCGTGGATAGGGCTCGCTTCTGCGCCAACTGGAGCGGCGTCGTCTTCCTGGTCAAACGCAATAATCGTTCGGCCGGCGAACTAGGGAACTTCAGCTTTCGTTGGTTTGTCCCGGAGTTGCTGCGCGAGTGGCGGTTGTTCGTTGATGTTGCCGTCGCCGCGATCCTTCTTTACGCGCTGGGGCTGGTTCTTCCAATTTTCTTTCAGCTCGTGATTGACAAGGTTCTTGTCCACGAAAGCTTCACAACGTTGTATGTCCTGGCGGTCGGCGCGATCGGCGCGTTGATATTCGATGCGATTTTCGGGTTTCTCCGCCGCTATCTGATGCTCTATGCCACTAACCGGGTAGACATTCGCGTCGCCACCAAGACGTTCGGTCATCTGCTTGGTTTACCTGTCGCTTTCTTTGAGCACATCTCCGCAGGCGTCCTTGTCAAGCATATGCAACAGGCGGCGCGTATCCGTGAATTCCTGACGGGCAGGATGTTCGTCACGATGCTGGATACCATTTCGCTATTCGTCTTCATTCCGGTGCTCGCATTCTACAGCGTTAAGCTGACCGGTCTCGTGCTGGCCTTTACCGCACTTAGCGGGACGATTGTCGTTTTGTTGATGGGTCCGTTCCAGCGTCGATTGTTATCGCTTTATGAAGCAGAGGCTACGCGCCAAGCCCTTCTCGTCGAAACCGTCCATGGTATGCGCACGGTGAAGTCGCTTGCGATGGAGCCATTGCAGGGGCGGCAGTGGGATGATCGTTGCGCGCAGTCGACGCAAATGCGTTTCGGCGTTGAAAAGCTTTCGGCAGGCGCACAATCGATCACCGGATTGCTGGAGAAGCTGATGTCCCTTGGAATCATTGGCCTGGGGGCATTGGACGTCTTTAGCGGTGAAATGACGATCGGCGCGCTTGTCGCGTTCAACATGCTTGCTAACCGGGTTTCGGGACCGCTCGTTCAAATGGTGACAATGGTTCATGAGTATCAGGAAGTCGCGCTTGCGGTGAGGATGCTCGGCGAAGTGATGAACCAGAAGCCGGAACGAGAGACCTCTCGCGAGGGACTGCGGCCGGAGCTGACTGGAAAGATCGAGTTCGAGAACGTATCGTTTCGTTACAGTCCCGATGCACCGCTGGCACTCGACAACGTGTCTTTCGGTATCGAACCGGGCAAGGTGTTCGGAATCGTCGGCAGGAGCGGTTCTGGAAAGACGACGATTACCCGTATGATATCTGGTCTTCACCCAGTTCAGGATGGACTGGTGCGGGTCGATGGCTATGACGCGCGTGAGCTAGACCTTGCGCATCTGCGTCAGAATCTCGGTCTGGTATTGCAGGACAATTTCCTGTTTCGCGGCACCGTGCGGGACAACATCGCAAGCGTGAAACGGGGGGCGACTTTTTCTGAAGTTGTGCAGGCGGCCCAACTGGCTGGCGCCGATGAATTTATTGAGCGTTTGCCACGTGGTTTCGACACGATGCTCGAGGAGAACGCATCGAATCTCTCAGGAGGGCAGAAGCAGCGACTTGCGATCGCCCGTGCGCTGATCGTCAATCCTCGCGTACTGATACTCGATGAAGCGACGAGTGCGCTCGATTCTGAAAGCGAGATGATCATTCGCAGGAATCTGCGGCGGATCGCTTCAGGGCGCACCGTAATCATCGTGTCGCATCGGCTCTCGATGTTGTCCGAGGCGGACGCGATACTCGTCATCGACCGGGGGCGCGTCATCGATATCGATCGTCATGACGGTCTTTTGAAAAAGTGTTCGATGTATCGTCATCTGTGGAATCAACAGATGAGGCACGTCGCATGACCGGCTCTACAGAAAAGTCGGACGATTTCAAGAAGCCGGCCCAGGTCAAGCAAAGCGGCCTGGCTAGGCTGCGCGACAATCGGCGTCGCAAACGCGACATATCGAGAGCGCTTCCGGCAAGACCACCCATCGTCAACGAATTTCAGTCGGATGCGATGGAGATCGAGGAGCGCAAGCCGCCGCGTCTAGCGCGTACGACGCTGTATTGCGTAGTGGCGTTGATATTCGCGGCCACGGTGTGGGCCACCGTTTCGCATATCGATATGATCGTGACCGCGCAAGGCAAGTTGATCACGACCCGGCCAAACCTTGTCGTTCAGCCGCTGGAGACATCGGTCATTCGTGAGATCCATGTCAGGGCTGGCGATGTCGTCAATCGCGGCGATGTACTCGCGACGCTCGATCCGACCTTTTCACAGGCCGACCTTGACCAGCTTCGCGTTCGGGCAGCAGAACTGGATGCCGCAATTAATCGGCTCAATGCCGAACTGGCGGGGCAAGACTACACCGTCACTAATCCTTCGGATACGGATCAAGTCCTTCAGGACAAACTGTTTCGGCAGCGGAAGTTATTCAATGCTGCTCAATTGAAAAACTTCGATGCTCAGATCGCGAGCGCACGCGCAAACCTGGAGACCAGCCGGAGCGAGGAAGCTGTTCTGGTGCAGCGATTGGAGACTATGAACTCGATTGAATCGATGCGCAGTACTTTGATGGACAAAAAGGTTGGATCGCGCCTGAATTTTCTACTGTCTCAGGACGCCAGACTTGATATTGAAAGCAATCTTTCGCGCGTCCGTGGTAGTCAAGTAGATTATTCCCACCGCGTCGACAAGGTGTCGGCTGATCGTCAAGTGTTTATCGAGGACTTTCGCAAGCAGGCATCTCAGGATTTGGTGGAGACGGTAGCAAAACGTAATAGTGCTGCCGAGGATCTCAAGAAGGCCGAGCTTCGCCGAAAGCTGATCGTGCTAACCGCTCCGGCGGATGCCATCGTACTAGAGATCGCCAACCGCACGGTCGGGTCGGTTGCGCGGGAGGCGGAAACGCTGTTTGTTCTGGTGCCGCGAGACGTGCCATTACAGGCCGAGGTTGATGTCGAGGGACGTGATATCGGCCAGATCGGGATCGGACAGTCGGTCCGGATCAAATATGAAGCGTATCCGTTCCAGAAGTTCGGCGCCGGCTCAGGTACAGTTCGTGTGGTCAGTTACGACGCCTTCACGCCGGATGCCAAGAACGAGCCGACGCATCGTATCCAGACACCGTATTATCGGGTTCTGGTCGATGTCGCCGATATGAAATTGCGCCGGCAGCCGGAGCACATGCAGTTGCTTCCAGGTATGGCTATCACGGCGGAACTGAAGGTGGGCCAACGGCGTGTGATATCTTACTTCTTGTATCCTCTGCTACGTGGGTTGGATGAGAGCATTCGTGAATACTGAGGGGCACGCGCAGGTCACCGTCGTATAATTGAGGCTATGGCCTCAACAGCCAGGGCTGGCGTGCGGCTTCCGTCCATATTACGACGGTCTGTGTGTAGATTGTGACATCGCGCGCTCGCAGTATCGCTGGGCGTAAGCGCTGGCGCCAGGCCGCTCGACCTAGGCTGGGATACTCTCGTTATCGATCGAGCTATCGATCACACGGGACCTCGATCCACTCACGACGCAATGCTACCTATCGTGCAAATTTTAGAGC
>NZ_BJNF01000078.1 GCF_006539545.1 Nitrobacter winogradskyi | reverse complement strand
GGCCGCTCTAGTTGCGACCAATTTACTACATTGGCTACGCTTACTCTGGACGTCGCTGCTACGCTGCTACCGTCCTGTAGCTCTCACCCGGCCACGGTGGCAATGACACGTTCCGCAGGTCAAGAGAACAGCATCGTTCCCTCGGATGCCGATTTCCGCACTTAAGCTGAACCTATAGCGTTTTGGAGCGAAGCGGATACCGGTTCGCGTGATGAAAGCGCGTTAAAACAATATCGTAGAGCCCCGCTTCTGATTCCATCAGAAGCGGAAAGGCTCCGATCCTCGGTTATGCAGCGAGTTGCGCGCGGAACAGAACGTCGACGCCATAACCCGTCGAGTTGTACGAACTGGTCGGGAACAAGCTCGATCCTCCATAAGCGTATACGCCGTTGCCGCCGATTAACGATGACGACGGAGCTGTCAGCGGTCCATTTGTAATGGAATTGTTGAACAGTCTGGGATCCGCCGCATAGTTTCCTGAGCTGTGATATGACGCGACGTATGTTGTATTGGCGTTGATCGAGACAGGCGATGCGAACTCCACCTGCTGCCAGCCGCTTGCCGTTTCGTTGGTGAACGTCGCCGTCGCCAGCAACGTACCCTCGGCGGTCCAGAGATTGCCGACATGAGTGCCGACGTCCTGGGCACTCTTGTAAAAACGGATGCCGGTGATCTGTCCGTCGGTTGATGCTTGGAACCTCATGCCAAGCTCAACCGGATTCGGGTCGACAACCGAGGTCATCGCTGGGACGTAGCTCGGGTCGTACAGGCTCACGACAGATGAAGACGCTGGATTGATGGAAAGGCTCGCCGTTGCTGTTGCTGTGCCGCCGCGCCCGTCAGAGATCGCGTAATCAAAAGAGGCCGAGCCGTTGTATCCGGCATTTGGCGTGAAAGTGATCGTGTTGGTCTGCGAGTTGAATGTCGCAACGCCATTTGAACTGTTGCTGACGCCTGTCACCGACAGCGCGTCGCCATCCGGATCGCTGTCATTGGCGAGGAGCGCCGAAACGGGGATCGTGAGGATGGAGTCTTGCGTGCCGCTGAAGCCGCTATCGTTTGCGGCGATTGGCGATTGATTGGCAGCCGGGGTTGCCGCTCTGAACGTCACATCGACCCAATAGTTGGTCGCGCCATAGCTGCTGGTGGGGAACAGGTTGGCTCCGCCATAGGCGTAGACGCCATTCTGGGATCCCGGTGCGCTCAATGGCCCATTCGTGTAGGTGGCGTTGAAAAAGCCGCTCGTCGACGTGTAACGGCCGTTGCTCTGATAGCTGGCGACGTAGGTTGTCCCGGCCGTAATCGCAATCGGATTGCTGAATGTAACGGACTGCCAGCCGCTGGAGGTCTCATTGGTGAAGGTGGCAGTCGCCAGCAACGTGCCGTTGCTGCTCCACAGCGATCCGGTATGGGTGCCGTTATCGTTGGCGCCCTTGTAGTATCTGATGCCGGTGATCTCCCCGTCGATCGAAGCCACGAACCTGACGCCGAGATTGACCGGAACGTTATCCGGATCGGAAAGCGAGGTCGGGATGCTTGAAGGCGAGAACAGGCTCACAGTCGGAAGAGATACGTTCAGGTTCACCGTCGCGTTTGCGGTGCCGCCACGGCCGTCCGACACCGTGTACTGGAAACTGGCCGCGCCGGTGTATCCGGCGATCGGAGAGAAGGACACGGTGTTAGTTTGCGCGTCGAAGGTCGCTGTTCCATTGACGGAACTGCCGTTGACGATTCCGGTGATGGTGAGCGTATCGTTGTCGGGGTCAATGTCATTGGCGAGCAGCGCCGAGGCCGGGATCGACAAGGTCGAATCCTGAGCAACCGTTAGACCGTTGTCATCGACTGCGACCGGCGCCTGATTTGGAGGTGCATTGACGTTGAGGCTCACGGTGGCGCTGTCGGTGCCGCCGTTGCCATCGGAGATGGAGTAAATGAACGATGCAGGCCCCGTGTAGCCTGCAGTAGGCGTGAAGATCACCGTGTTGGTTTGAGCGTTGAATGTCGCTGCTCCATTGATGCCACCATTGACCCCGGTAACAACCAATGTGTCATTGTCCAGATCGGTATCGTTGGCTAGCAACGTCGCGGCGGATATCGAAAGAGCGGTGCCTCGTGTTGTCGTAAAGCCGCTGTCGCTGACGGCGACCGGCGGATTGTTGTTCGACGGTAGGATCGTCAGGTTGACGGTGGCGGTGGCGGTACCTCCGTTGCCGTCGGAGATGGCGTAAGTGAACGAAGCAGGACCCGTGTAACCCGACGTCGGCGTGAAGGTCACCGAATTCGTGTTCGCGATATAGGCGGCGGTACCGTTGACCCCTAAACCGGCGCCGGTAATGATCAGCGTATCGCCGTCAGCATCGGTGTCGTTGGCCAGCAGCGTTGCCGCGGAAATGGTCAGCGTATTGTTCTGGGAGGTGGTGAAACCGCTGTCGCCGTTGGCGACCGGTGCATTATTTGTGCTGCCGCCTTCCGAAGTGAAGATCACGTCGACCCAATAGTTGGCCGCGTTAAAGGAGTTGTTCGGGAAAATGTTACCACTACCATACGCGTAGAGGCCGTTGTTGCCGGCAGGGGCGGTCAGGACGCCATTCACGTGGTTTGTCGAGAAGTAGTTGGGCGTCGAAACATAGCGGCCGTTGCTTTGATAGCTCGCCACGTAGGTGGTCCCGGCGGTGATAGTGACCGGATCAGCGAATGTGGCGATCTGCCACCCGCTGGCCGTCTCGTTCGTGAACGTGACGGTGGCCAGCAGTGTGCCTGTGCTGGTCCACAACGAACCGGTGTGCGTGCCGGTATCGTTCACGCCCTTGTAGAACTTGATCCCGTCGATAACGCCGTTGGCGGATGACGTGAATCGTACGCCGAGGTTGACCGGAACGTTATCCGGATCGGATAACACCGCCGGTACATCCGAGCTTGAGAACAGCGAGACGCTGCTCTGGGGATCGAGGACGTTCATGTGAACGACCGCGGATCCGGTGCCTCCGCGACCATCGGAGATGGCATACCCGAAACTGGCCGCACCGACATATCCCGGATTTGGCGTGAATGTGATGATGTTGGTTGCGCTGTTGAATGAAACGGATCCGCCTGCTGCTGCGCCGACGCCGCTGATCGACAGAATGTCGCCATTGGGGTCGATATCGTTGGCTAAGAGCGTCGCAGCGGAGAACGTGATCGGTGTATTCTGGATTGCGGTGAAACCGTAGTCGTTGTAGCCGACAGGCGGCTCATTGACGGTGTTGGCGGAACTGAAGATGACATCGATCCAGTAATTGGTACCATTCGATGCCGTTGTCGGAAATGCGTTGGCAAGACTGTACGTGTAATAGCCATTACCGGAAGCGACGGTGAGAGGGCCGCTGGTATAGGTGCCGGTGAAGTAGTTTGAGCTATTAGCGTAGTGCCCGTTGCTGTGATAGCTCGCAACGTATGTCGTTCCGGCTGCGATCGAAATCGGATTGGCGAATGTAACGGTTTGCCAACCGCTGTCGGTCTCCTGCGTAAAGGTCGCCGTGCCCAGCAGTGTGCCGGTGCTGCTCCACAGCGAACCTACGTGCGTGCCACCATCGCCGATGCTCTTATAGTATCTCAGGCCGACGATCGTTCCTGATTGACTCGAGGAAAAGCTGACGCCGAGATTGACGCCCTTGGGGTCTCCATCGCTCAGGGTAGTTGGAGTGCTTGACGGGGAGAAGAGCGATACTGTGGGAGCGGGGTCGACTGTGATGACAGTCCCCTGCTGTGAAACCTCCATGTTGACGCTGTCGTCGACGGCGCGAGAGCGAATATCGTAAGTGCCGCCGGTTATCGGAACGAATGTGTAGCTCCAGTTCTCGTAGCCGGTCGCTCGATGCCATGTGGTTCCGCCGTTAGTCGAAACCTCGACGACGGCGACCAGTCCGCCCCCCGTATCCGTAGCCGTTCCGGTAATCGTGATCGGTAGTGCCGCGGTGTAGGAACCGCTTGTCGTGGGAGATGTGATGACGGACGTCGGCGCGATATTGTCTGTGGACTGCGAGGCGACCACGAGGCTTTGCATCAGCGTCTGTGGCTGAACGCCCATATCGGCAAACAGGTTGACCATTGCCTGTTGGACGTTGGGATCGGTCGGGGTGGCCTCGTTATCGTGATGTGAATCAAGACCCCAGGTCCAATAGACCGTTCCGGCGCCGAACACCAAGGCACCGCTTGGAGCGCGGTAGAGCGTCAGACTGTGCGTGGCTGTTCCGGGTCCGGTCGTGTTGCCGTTGTCGAGCAGCAGGGTATTGACGTCAACCGTCGTGGACGAAAGGACGATGAGCCCAGCGGGGCGAAAGCCGTTATCCACATCGGAGTCCCACTCGTAACCGAGCAGGTTGGGAACCAGCGAATAGACCTGACCCGGCTCAAGGTTGGCGACTTCGGTATTCGACCAGAAGCGAAAACTGGAAAGATCGTGCGGGATCGTAATCGTGTCGAGCCGATAGGAATCGACGGTGAACATGGTGCCGGTAAGGGCGTTCTCCGGCAGGCCGGCGCCCCATCGTGCGTCGCGCCATGTTCCGGTCGTATACCCGGGATCTGAGTCGGCATTATCCCAGGTTTCTTTGAAGGAGATCATCGTCTTGTAGGGCGTACCGTTGCCATCGATGCTCGATTCCCAGCGGAACTGCCAATACATCTCATTGCCGCTGAGGAATGCGAGATTGACGCCGGCATCGCGCGCGGCCTCGACGTTCGAACGCTGCTCTGCGGACCAGTATTCGTCGTGGCCGACCGAGAGAAAGATCTGGCTGTTCAGGAGTTGTGCGCCGTCACGCGCGGTGTCGATGCCGGTAATGTAATTGATGTCGTAGCCGTTCTGCTCAAGCCATCGAATCGTCGGATATTCAACGCTGAAGATGAAATCCTGTGGACCTGACGAGTAACCGCCGTCACGGGTGATGATCGGGCGATTATAGCTGACGGCGCTGGAGCGACCTGCCTTGCCGGCGGCGTCAATGCCGCCGTAAAGATTGTAGCCGCCCCACCAGTTATAGGCCTGCCACGTCGTGTCCGACGTTTGGAACGTGATGTCGCTCGGGTTTATGTCATCCCGAACGATAAAGGGAATCATGTTCTCCCCGCCGGTATCGAGGCGCGTCAGTTTAGCAAGGTAGATGCCCGACACCGCTTCGAGGGGAACATCCCAGGACGCCGACACCGACCAGTTGCCGGCGTCGACGAGTTTTAAGGTCGGGTCGAAAACCGGTACTGGCTGAATCTGCGCGGAAGACAGCGACTGATTGATGGTATCAACCTTGCGCGCGCCATCCCCATTGTAATAGCCGATCCGGTAGATATCGATCCGGTAGTCTGTGGCGTCGGTGTTGATCTTGAAGTCGACGCGATCCCCGCCAACAACCGAGAACTGCGCGGCGAATCCCTCAATGCTACGGTCACCCTGATCGATCAGCCACTCGCTCTCGGGCGTCCCCTGCTTCATGTTTTCAAGCACGATCGCATTGGGCGTTATGTTTTGCACTGTTGTATCGAATGTCGCCGTCGCCGTCGCCGTGATCGGCGCCAGCGATGGAAACGTTGAGGCATCTGTGCTTGGATTCGGGTGGTCTGGCGAGAACGGTTGCTCGGTCCCCTGCGCCGTGAGGGATGTGAGCATCAGGGACGACAGGCTGACGCCGCCAGCATCGGCCGAGGAAGCCGAGGAACCAGTTGAATTATAATATTCGAGAACCTTCGGCGCGTAGCCCGAAGGCATGCCGCTCTCGCCCTGGGCGCCGCCGGTGCGGACCGAACAGACCGTACAAGCTCTGCCGGTGCAGGAACCGCATGGTGAAGTAAGAGCTTGTTGCTGCCATTGGGTGCTCCACGCTTCAATCGCGGAACGCGTATCTTCTGTTGCCCCTGTCGTGCCCATTAATTCGACCTCGAAAAAGCATCAGCCAAAATTCGTAAAAAATAATCCGTAAATCATTTTTAAAAATAATTCTACCCCATAAAAATTTAAAAATTTAAGGGCGCTACCTTTAAGGCCATGAAGTGCTTGGTTGCAGCCAATCTCTTGGTGTTATTATATATTTTATAATTCCCGGTCATTTGAATGCCGTCGAAGGCGCCCGAAATCACAAGGTGATATCTGCATTTCTCAGGGCAATGTCTGAAATAAATCACGGGAGATACACACTTTGAGTTTCGGCCGGCTGTTAGGAGACCTGTGCGCGGAAGGATGTAGACGAGGCCGAGAATGGCTGACTCTATGGGCTTTCCGAAGAGGAGGGTGTGCCGTGGCGCATCGTACGATAGGTCAAGAGCGGTTCGGTTTCGCAGATCGTAGGCGCACTGCCTCGTCGCTCGATGAGATCGGCAAGCTGATCGATTGGCAGCCGGTCACGGTTCTTCTCGATCCGCTTTATTCGTCCACCAAGGGCGACCTCGCCTGGCCGCCGCTGGCAATGTTCAAGGCGCTGCTGCTGTCGATCTGGTACGACCTGTCGGACGTGAAGCTGGCGGAGGCGCTCGATGACCGGGCATCCTTCCGCCGGTTCTGCGGTTTCTCCAGCAGTGAGGCGACACCTGAGCGCGCTGCCTTCGTTCGATACCGCAGGACGCTCGTCGCGCATGGTCTCGATGTCGCGCTGTTCGATGCGGTGGCCGCACAGCTCAAGGCCAGAGCGGTCATGGTCAAGGTTGGCACGTTGGTCGATGCGACGATCATCGCTTCGGCCAGCGAAGACGATGTAGATGGCCGCTGGGTCAAGCATAAGGGCAAGCGCAGTCGGAGAACTTCTCCCGCACCGTCTCGATCACATTCCACTGCCGCGGGATCACTTCCAGCGTCTGCGTCACATCCTCGCCGAGCTTGCGCAGGCGGTTGCCACCCCAGCAGGCGCAAGCTGTCGGCGGTTCGATGACGACCCGCTCGCGCGGCAGATGCACCGGGAAGGTCTGGCGCGCGGCGGCGCGCTTGCGCACAAATCCCTGGACCGTCGTCGTTTTCGCCACCCGCAATGGCAAAATTCCTGGCTCAGCCCGCGCTCTGCGGTCGCCACGTCAGTTGCGGATTCCGCCAGTCGATGCCCTCGAGCATATAAGCCATCTGCGCCGCCGAGATCGACACCGCGCTGTCCGTCGCCGATGGCCAGACGAACTTGCCGCAGTCCAGACGCTTGGCGTAAAGCGAGATGACCCGTCATGCCACAGGATCTTGATCAGATCGCCGCGCAAGGTGGCCGCCGCCGAAGCGATACGGTGAAAAGAAAATGGATGACCAAGATCCGATCGTGGCGGCAGCCCCCGACAAGATCGCAGGCTCGGTCGTCGTCGAATGGCGCTTTGCCAACACTCAAGCCGGGCCAGAAGAACAAAGAAGTGCGACGGTCCATCGGCAAAAGGTCGGTCGCAACGACCCATGCCCATGTGGCTCAGGCAAGAAATACAAGAAATGCGGCGGCCTCGATTAATCGCGACTGCGGTCTATGCCGGACGCTTACGCTGAACTGCTCAATCCGCAGCGGAAAACGATGCCATCGACCTTGTCGATCGCCACCGGCATCCCGAACCACGGATGCCAATGATAAAGCAGTTCTCGGAAAACAGTCTCGTGGGCGTTCTCAAACCTTGCTGTACAAGCACTGTCAGACCCCCTTCGAGCCTCGATGGCATAACACCATCGGCATTCGCAACCAGGCCCAACAAGGGCCAGAATGCAGCCGGACCTACTTATGCCCGGCAGGAATTGAGGGAGCACGTAACCAACGTTGGCGGCGCATCCCACACAGCATTTATTACTTTTTACTCCGTCCGTTTTCTTTGGGAGCGGCAATAGGCGATCCACCAACTATTCGCCCGTCTGCGATGATAGCACTGCGCACGCCATCCCACCGATCAACGACTATCCGGTGGCCACCGGCGCCGTGAATATTGTAAGGCCCATACTGAAAAGGCCCTACAAAAAAGACGTTATGAAAATCTATATGAATGTCCCCGCCGGTGTCGGGAAATATATGACAGGCATAATTTCCCGCCCCCCAAAACACCACATTCTCGCAGATTACTGCGCCGGTCCAGTTGTCGGCGACGAACAGTCCTTGAGATCCAATCTGTGGGGGCGTCACATCCGAGGTTCTGTAGGCGCGGATCGTCGTGTTCTTAATATGAAGAGTGCCGACATCGCCAGGCGAGTAACACTGAATGCAGTCTGCATGGTCACTCCCTATTCCGATGGCCTCGAGCCAACAGCCATCGATAGTAAATGTTCCTCCTCCCGCTATCCGCACAACCTCTCGCGATTTTATGCGACAACGCAACAACGAATTATCCCCGAGACAGATAACAGTACGATCATCTCTGGGCAGGTCAATGCTGGTGCCCGCCAGCGACAAACCCTTCGACAATTTTACCGGAGAATTACGAATCTCCGCATCAGCGAACATAGGATCGTTGAAACTTAATGGAATACCATCCGTTCTTGTGTCGAGCACTGCTTCGACCTCCTTAGCCTCCCTGGCGGCGCTTGAGCCGAGACCCGAAACGGCAAAGGCGCCCGCTCCAATTAGGAAACTACGTCGTGCAATGGATGACATTGGTCATGGTCCTCCAATAGGTAGATCGGCCACTCGCGCCCGCCTTTTGTATCCACGAATTCGATGGTCGAATCGTAATTAAGCCCGCACCGCTTGACGCTGCGACGAGTCTCCCGAAGGTTGGGGAGCTTACCTGATCCAAGAAGAGCATGAGGTACCGTGCCTCATCAACGCAAGTCGAATTCAATTCGTGGCAGGCTTTTAGCTCAACCATCGGCGTACGATAACGATCGCAAAACCAAAAGCGACAGCTAGAAAAAAACCCCAAAAAAGCTGCTTATCGTCTTCCGACGAAAACTGGTTATTTATAAAATTGACCGTACGCTGAAGCTTGCACATAATACGCACTCTCAAGCTAGCTTTATTATAATTCACCTCGGGAAAGCGCGAAACAGTTTCGGATATGGATGCCGTCAACTGTCGAAAGTTTCCGACCGCATCCCGAGAGTTCGGATACACGAGAACCATCCCCGCCAAATTTATCTGGCTGTGCAGTCGCCCAGCCCTCGTCTCGTGAGCTCGCTGTGCGGTTTTTATCAATGAGTGCTAGTGAGATAGTCTGCGACCAACTCGACCTTGTCCCTTGCGAAGCTCGCCTCAACGTCGCTAAATTGCTCTTGGCAGCCCTCATACTGGCTCCTGCGCACCCATTTCGGCCCAAGGAATCTGCTCGTTTCCACATGAGGTTATGACGGCGAACACAGGTGGAACCCGCGAAACCAAACCCAACTCTCGAAAAAATCTAAACCAGAAATAATTCGATAATGTTCGGCGAACCGGTTGTTCCTGGTATTCGACGCCACGAAAAACATAGAAGATACGATCGCCCACCATACTTGCTCTACGAACGAGCTCCGCTTCATGTCCAAACGGAGAAACTCTTGCAATCCGCAAATGACAGGCTTCGTTTCTTGCTTCTATAATCGGCATGTTCTCGATGCTCTCATCGGTCATCCGAACATCGAACTTCTGACCTTCTAAAAACTTGACGATCGCCCCGTGTGTCTCGCCAAAATTCTCCGGCTGGCGCACGATCTTCCAGGTCATGGTTGGTATCAGCACCAACACAATCGACCACTTAAGAACCGATGACAGAATCATGCCGAATACCTGCGAGGCTGATCGACACAACCAATCCCAGCATAATGATGCTTAACAATACCTCTACCGGGGGACTATGGAGCATCAGATAAAATGAGCCGCTGACACCCATGAGGCTGACGCGAAGTACATTGACGGCGAAAACGGAGAAGCATGCCAGCAAGCACCAGAGGATATCCTGGGAACGCCATTTGTGTCGCGCGAATTGGCTAACGGTGGCCCAGCAAAGTAACGCCAGCGATACATTGGCGAGAGAGGAGCAGGACGGAAGGATGGCAAGTGAACCTGAATGATCGACAAATTCGACGAGATTTCCCGTGCGTTCCGTGCCTAGCACCCACCTTACAAAGATAGCATCGATCTCCAATATATACCTGGCAAACAAATTGAAAACGACCCGACTCCAAAACATCGGTATAGTGACAGCCAGAAGAACAATGGCTCCACGACGGAGTGAATCGGCCGGCCGCCCAAGAAACAAGATATACAAGCTCAATATCGCCACCGCGAGCCAACTCGTGGCACCGATCGGCAGAGCTATTAAGAGCAAAAGAGCCGCCGACAAAACCAGATCGGCTTTCTGTATTTTTCCTGCACGCTCGCTCAGAACCAGCGAAACGCCCACGAAGCACGCCACCCACACTATGATGCTAACGTCAAAATTACCGACAGTTGCATCGAACCATCCACGAGAGTGGATTGATTTGACTATTCGCGCCGTCAGTCCGTTGGCGCACGCAATAATGTACAGGCTGGCAAACAGTCCGCTTCGATCAACACTCTCTGTTTTGATCTTGTTTCTGACACTTTTCAGCATCTGACGACTAACTGTTTTAGAGGCAAATTATTGATGCGTGATAATCCGTTCAGGTAACGATTCAATACGGTTTATTGACGAGGATCTTGATGAGCGCCTAAAATGCAAGACCCCCGCCTGCGGTCAGGGGCACCACATCCGCCCGTGCATATTAGACGACACCCGGGCTTACGTCTTAATTATTTCAAAAGTCATGCTTAAAAACATCATTGAGCGTCGTCAATATATAATCATGAGCATTCACATAAGCTTAGCTGGATTCCGTCGCGCATTGGAGCGGGAGATTCGCGGCAAAATCAGTTAAATTATTATATTTCTGATTTTGACGGTGGCTATTTTTCAATTATTTTGTGGTGCAGTATCCCTTCAGCCTTGGTCTAAGCGAGACCAAGGCTGGTCAAAGGTAAATCGCATGTTACAAAACATCGAGCCCTCACCGGACCGAACACGGGCGGCACACCGGGACGTCGAGGTCGCTCAACCGCCGAGAGAGAACAATCTTGCGGATACCGTCAGCCTCACCAAAGGCTTGGTCCGGCGTCAGTATCCATTAGTGATCGCCACAACTGCCATGGCGCTGGTGCTGGGCGCGCTCTACTTGGTGGTTACTCCTCCGACCTATACGGCACACGCTCGACTGCTGCTGGGAAACGCAAATGTGCCGTTCGTCCAGCAGCTTTCGCTTGGGGCAGAGCGTTCAGTTGATCACACTCTCATCGATACGGAACTTCAGATCCTCAGATCTCGGAACATTATCGCTTCGGCCATACGGGAATCCAAGTTAGCGGATAACAGCGCACTGCGGGCAAATCCGTCCCTCTTTAAGCGGATACGACTATGGTTCGGGGGAACATCGGGCGACGACACAGAAGGCAATCCATTGGAGGACATGATTGAAGCCTTCCAGAAAAGCCTTTCTGCAACACGCATCGATACCAGCAACGTAATCGATATCGGTTTCAGTTGGAGCAGCGCGGCAAAAGCGGCTGAAATTACAAACGCAATCGCGAGCGCCTACATCGCCGACCAACTCGATGCCAGATTCGAATCAAACAAGACCGCGATGCTCTGGCTTCAACAACGTCTGCGCAGTTTGGGAGAGCAGGCGGAAAGCGCGGAGCGCGCAGTCAATGCTTATAAGTCAAAGAACAACATTGTGACGTCGACCGAAGGCAGACCAATTGACGAACAGCAGATCGCGGAGTTGAACAGTCGGCTGGTCGCTGCCAGAGCCCTAACGACAGAGGCCACTGTACGCCTTGACCGATACGAAAGCGCTTTGAGGCACAATCCTGAAGCCGTGGATTCCATTGGGAAAATGGATGCTGCCGGATCCGATCTCCTTGTCAGCCCGATCATTACCTCACTTCGCCAACAGTATCTTGATACGCAGCGACGCGAGAATGATTATTCCGTCAAGTTCGGAAGGGACCATCAGGCAGTCATAAATTTGCGGAACCGTATGCGGGATATCCGCAAATCCATTCAGGAGGAAGTGCGTCGTCTCGCGGAGACTACCAGAAACGATCAAGCAACCGCGAAACAACGCCAGGACGAAATCGAAAAACAACTCGCCACAGCGGTAGCTCTTTCTCGATCAACCAATGCTGCGGGAGTAACCCTGCGTGAGCTACAGGCTCAAGCAAAGGAATATCGCAGTCTCTATGATACATTCCTGCAGCGCTACATGGGATCAACTCAGCAGCAATCCTTTCCGGTCTCCGAAGCGCGCCTGATTTACGCTGCGTCACCACCACCCACAAAGAGCAAACCGAAGACGCTCGTCGTCTTCGCGCTGAGCCTTTTTGGGGGAATTGGTCTTGGTTCGGGCCTGGCGTTCCTGAGAGACTTGATGGATCGTGTTTTCCGGACACCAACCCAGTTGGAAGATAGTTTAGATTTGCCGTGCCTTGCTGTGGTTCCGCAACTTCCTCCCGATGAAACGCCAGATTACCAGCCATCCAGCACCTTACGATCGGGCTATGAACAGGACTATAGGACCTTATCCAAGACCTCGTCACCACACTGGGCGGTGGCGAATATGCCCTTGTCGAGGTTTGCTGAGTCCATGAGATCCATCAAACTGGGGATTGATCTGAGCCGCAACCACTCATCCAATAGAGTCATCGGAGTAACCTCTACACAGCCCGGCGAGGGCAAATCCACGATTGCTGCTTGTTTGGCTCAACTCATCGGTCAAAGCGGACACAGTGTGATCCTTGTCGATTGCGATCTCAGAAACCCGTCCTTATCGAAAGCACTGGCTCCCTATGCAACAATCGGCCTCATAGATGTCCTTTCTGAAGGCCAGCCAATTGAGCGCGCTATATGGACGGACACCGAGACGAATTTAGTTTTCATACCAGCGGGGAAAAATAGCACTTTGCTACACAGCAGCGAAATGCTTAGCGCCGACCCGATGCACCTCCTGGTCGAAAGGCTTTGCTCGGTCTATGATTACGTTATCATCGATCTTCCGCCGCTCGCCCCCATCGTTGACGCCAGAGCAAGTTCTGCCGTGGTCGACTGTTTTATATATGTCGTGGAGTGGGGCAGAACCAAAATAGACGTTGTGAAGCATGCACTTCATACCGCGCCAAACGTTTATGAGAACATCGTCGGCACTGTGCTAAACAAAACCGACATCAAGGAAATGGCCAGCTATAATGGTTCGCGAAGCGACTATTACAGCGAGAGCCATTACGAACATTACGGAGTGGGCGATAGCCCGTCGCGCCGCACCCCTTAAAATTGTTGCAAATAGGCAACATATTCTGAGTTTCGAACGCAACGGCCTGATCTTCTCCTGTTTTGAATCTCCAAAAATGCAATCTTCTAGCGAATCAAATACTGGGGCGCCCTGAGCCTTACGATGCGAAATTTTGCGCTGACTTCGGTTCTTTTGGCGCTTCTGGTTGGTGGATGCTCGACCGTCCCCGCCAGCGGCCCGCAAGGTATTGACGTCGAAAAACAGTCCGAAGGAGGCGTTCCAGTACGCATGCCGTACGCCTCGGTGGATGTTAGTCCTTCGATCATAAAGGTGTTGGGAGATTATACTCCGAGACTGTCCAACGCTTTCGCCAATAGATCTCCACCAAAGGCGTTTCGCTTTGGTATCGGAGATATGGTCAGCGTGACGATCTTTGAGGCTGCAGCCGGTGGACTTTTTACGTCCGAGACTGGAGTTCGCGCGGGTAATTTTGTTACTATTCCCAACCAAGCTGTCGATCAGAACGGAAACATAACCGTGCCATACGCTGGCGCCGTTCTCGCGAAGGGACGTACCCCCCCGGACATCGGAGCCGCTATTGTCGATCGCCTGAAGGGCCGAGCTCTAGAGCCTCAGGTTGTCGTCGCCCTGGCACAACAGAACACGTCTCTGGTCAGCGTACTGGGTGATGTACGAACGGCGGGACGATTTCCTGCCAACCCTTCTGGCGAGCGTATCCTGGATTACATCGCGAGGGCCGGCGGTCCGATGAATCAAGGATATGACCTTTGGGTATCATTGGAGCGCAACAACCATCGAGCGAGCGTCCCATTCGGTGCATTGCTTTACGAACCTAGCAACAATATCTATGCGCTGCCGAATGACGCTATTTATCTTTTCACCCAGCCACAGACCTTCCTTACATTCGGGGCAGCAGGGCAGCAGGGCCAGTTCAAGTTTGAGGCATGGCGCCTCTCGCTCGCAGAAGCCATTGGCAAGAATCAGGGCTTGAACGATAGTCGCGCCGATCCAAGTTTCGTATTCCTTTATAGAGGAGAAACACGGGAAGTCGCAGCCAGGCTCGGAGTTGATTGTAATCACTTCGAAGGACCGATCATACCTGTAATCTATCACCTCAATTTGCGTGACCCTTCAGGATATTTCCTCGCGCAGAATTTCGAGATGCGGAACAAGGATATTATCTACACGTCCAATGCTTCGATGGTCGAAACGACGAAGTTCTTGGTCTTCCTGCGAACTATTATGGCAACGGCTAACGATCCGATAATCTATGCCACCAACGCCAACATCTTAAAAAGCTCACTCAGTGGCACGCCCACCACGGTCATAACGACGCCAACGCCGATTCAACGCTAGGTGTTTAGTCCCGCAGTGTGACGGCGTATGGTCATTGCCCTCAGAGAGGGATGGGCTAGGTTCTTGATGGGGGCGCCAAGATCACGCACGCCGTTCGAGCGGAGCTACAGCGATCGCAGGCTTCGTCCGCAGAACTCGCGAGGCGGTTCGGCATCAACGAGAAGACAGTGAGGAAGTGGCGATCGCGGGCGATGGTCGGGGACGAGCCGATCAGGCCGAAGGAGCAGCGCACTTCTTTGTTCTTCCAGCCCGGCTTGAGTGTTGGCAAGGCGCCATTCATTGCGGACGACGACCCAGCCTGCGATCTTGTCGGGGGTTGCCGACACGATCGGGTCTTGGTCATCCATTTTCTTTTCACCCTGCGCGATGTCGATGAGGAGCAACATTCCGCTCATAGCTGCCGCCGTATCGCCATAAGCGTCGAGCAGCGTTTTCCAGGTCGCCGGGCGCAACGCAATGGCCTGCTCGAAGCCTGCGATCCAAAGCTCCCAGAGAACATCGTTATTGCGCGTGTCGAGGGAGAACAACGGACTGTAGCCGTCGGGGCACTCCATCAGTGGGCGTCCCACGCCGTTGTAGTGCTCCATGACGAGGCCGAGAACCCGGTTGGCATGTTCCAGATTCTCGAAGGCCGGCTGCTGATCCGGACTATCCTCATGCCACACGACTGGAAGCCAGTCCCTGGGCATGATCAGTTCAGGGCAGGTCAGCAGGCGGCAAGGTGACGGCCATTCTTGAACTCGGACCCGTCGCCGACGGCGGCGACAATCGCAGTCGCCGTCTTGGGGCCGTCGCCCTTGATCTTTGCGATGCGTTGGCACACCTCACTGTCGTGGAACACCGCATCGATCTTCCTGTCGAAGATGATGATGCGGCGTTCACGCTGTTCCTCGATGACGGGCGCGTTTGCATGTCCAACAATGCCGCCGAGTGCGGCCTGCGCGGTATCGCTCTGGGAAGAGAATCATGGCTGTTCTGCGGCTCCGATCGCGGTGGCCAACGCGCGGCGACCATGTTTCCTGGCGGCGGATCGTGGTGGCGTGCGAGATAGCCGCCGAGCATGGCGATCTGGAGCAAATAGGTGGCGAGGGTCTTGCGCAAGATGCGCGGCTTGGCCCGAGCCGTTCGGTCGGGGTGAGCACTGTCTCCGGCGCAACTTCGAGCTTTGCTCGTGCGGACATGGTGAGGAAGAAGATACGCCATCGCGATGAGGGCGAGGAGCCTTGGCCAGCCGCTCGGCGGTCTCCAACCTAGCGTCTTCCGCGCGACAGCCAGAATCTGCGCCAGTCAATGGGCGCTCGCGGGCACGCCGGAGCGATACGTCCATAGCCTTCCCGCGATCGCTTGATCATGAACGCTTCGAGTTCGAGGGAGAAGTGGGACGAGTCGAATTTCTCCGGGGGATCTGACTCAATAAAGTTGTATTATGAGGCGCCGCCCCATTCCCAGGTCCAAATGGTTAATGGCAGAAATGGACCTGCATCAGGTCAGATGGCACCGGCCTTGCTTCGGAAAGAACGTCCCAATAAATCACGACGCAAAGTGCCTTGTTATGACCCGAACACCGTATCACCAAGACGCAACGACCCGGATTTTCGAACGAAAATGGTACCAGGGGTACTGGAGGAAATTCCGCCGGAAGGAGCTAAATTTCCGGCGGAAAAGAAGACCGGGATGGCGCGCGCTTATTATAATGGCCGTAATTATCATTGACAGCTTGCTCGCGACCGGAGCGTGGTACGTCGTCGAATACATCATCCGATGATGGATTGGAATCACCATAGCCAAGACCACCAATCTGAATCAGGAGGTAGGTAGCCTGGTTCAAAACCAAACACCCGATAATGACTACAATGCCTCCCCCGGTACCGAAACCGCTAACACGGAGAACGGCGGCGGAGACAAGAGCAATCAATAATGCAATGGGCACAAGGACGAAGGCTTTACAGCGTAAACCTGTAGCTGCTCCGATCAGCGCGCTGACAGCTAGCAAAACAAGAGCAATATCCATGCTGGTACCAATCG
The DNA here is from genome assembly GCF_006539545.1 of Nitrobacter winogradskyi. Lineage (GTDB taxonomy): Bacteria > Pseudomonadota > Alphaproteobacteria > Rhizobiales > Xanthobacteraceae > Nitrobacter > Nitrobacter winogradskyi_A. Next base: position 653 of record NZ_BJNF01000078.1, on the reverse strand, counting down.
CGGTTGTTGCCCAGGAGACTAACCTATAAATACCTGACATCATTAACGTTTGGTGTTATTATGCCGCTTGGCAAGGCGCTGTGTCCTTCGTGGCGGTCGCCCGCTTGAATTGATCGTGGCCTGTGTCTCCTTCGAATGTCTCATAACGAAACAGGCTTGATATGATGGCTTAGCGATCAGTCGCCGACTCGTTTCCGGCGGCACTGCGACGGCCGGCATGTTATTGCCTCCCGTCTCCTGGAGTTCTCTCAGCGTATGTCGATCGGACGTCGCTGTGACGGTACCCACGGTATCGCTCCAGAATTTCCGAGGTAATCCAGGTCTCGTCACGGGGAAGTGCAACTGCAACAAGCGAAGCTGCCGCAGGGGTTCATTCGATGATGATTCTCTTGACGCCGCTCCACGGCGTAACCGATATGCCTGCGCCATCTCGCCTTCATGTGGATATTTGGGTCAATCCCGCCTAGCCCAAGTTGAATAGGGCAAATGGAAGGCGGTGGGACAAGTACGCAAATCCGTACTTGACTCCTAACGGATCTAATTATTTCGTGAAGCAGCGTCGGCTCATCGACTTCGTATCAAGCGGAGGCGAGGTCGTCTCGGAGAACTCCGAAATGCGAGCCGCGGCGCTGGAGGAATTTTGTCCAGTTCTC
>NZ_BJNF01000077.1 GCF_006539545.1 Nitrobacter winogradskyi | reverse complement strand
TCGATGCCCTGTTCCCGCAGCTCGATCCGGTCTCTCATAACTACCCGATCCGCAGAGGCGCGGTCGGCGTCGGCTTCCACACCGATCCGGCAAGAGGACCATAGGCCCTCATGCCGCACGACAAGGCGCGAGACGGCCTTCGGATTATGCATCCGGATCCGTCTCGCGGTATTTGTAGAAGCTTCGCTTTCGTGCGTAAGCGCTCGGGTCCGCTTGGTGCTTGCAAGCAATCCTTACAGAGAAGGTCCGGGCCGATACAAAGCATTCCGTACGCGCGTAAATCAGCTATCGAAGACATCATGCTCCGCGTCATCTCGTTCAGTGAATGCTGAACGATGCAGACTCTAACAAGCGCACTGCCGGTATAGTCTCCGGGAGTTATCTCTGACGGAACGGTCACCACAAAATGGAAGGGGCACCCCGCAGGGTGCCCCATTTTGTGCATAAGCTTGTTAACGGGAGGCCCTCAATCACCAGTCCGCTAAAACCAGTAAGTCTGCCGTAACGCTATTACACCTTAAGACTGTGAAATATCACCCCTAACTTTGTCAAGAGGTGTGGCTACCAGAAACATCTGGTAGCCACACAGTCAATTCTTAGAATCGAAGCTTGAGATCAAAGCGAATCCAAAGCATACGAGGAAAGAATTTTCTTAGGTATCTTATCGTCATTGTAGCTTTCTCCGATCTTAACGGACTGGAGTAAGCCAACCGCAACTGTTTCAGTTGTCGTTGTAGCTATCACACTACAACGACCACACGCACACGCTGTGTGTATTGAATGGATTCGACTTGCGAGCAACCATCAATGTTAATAGAGGTTTGTTTTCCACATTTTGAGAGGCGTCGGCCATCTCGCTATGAAAAAGATTGAGATACCCGGAGTCTCGTCAGTTTTGTACCGCCTTGGCCTCGACCTCGGCTCCAACTCCCTCGGCTGGTTCGTCACGTATCTTGAGAAGCGCGGCGAACGGTATGAGCCCGTTGGGCTCGGTCCCGGCGGCGTCCGCATCTTTCCCGATGGCCGTGATCCGCAGTCCGGCATGTCCAACGCCGTCGATCGCCGGATGGCGCGCGGCGCGCGCAAGCGGCGCGACCGCTTCGTCGATCGTCGCAAAAAACTGATCGCAGCGCTCATCAAATACGGATTGCTTCCGAACGATACCCGCCCGCGCCAGGCGCTTGAAACCCTTGATCCCTATGCGCTGCGCAAGACGGCGCTGACAGATGCCCTGCCCGCGCATCATGTCGGTCGCGCGCTGTTTCACCTCAACCAGCGCCGCGGCTTTCAGTCGAACCGCAAGACCGACAGCAAGCAGAGCGAGGGCGGCGCCATCAAGCAGGCGGCGTCGAAACTCGATGCGGCGATGAAGGAAGCAAACGCCAGCACGCTCGGCGCATTCTTCGCTGACATGCACCTGCGCCAATCCTATGAAGAGCGGCAGAAAGCCATCCGCGCCGAACTCGTACGGCTCGGCAAGGACCATCTCACCGGCAACGCCCGCAAGAAGATCTGGGCCAGGGTCCGCAAGCGCCTGTTCGGCAACGAGGTGCTGCCCCAGGGAGATGCGCCGGATGGCGTCCGTGCCCGCGCCCACATCTCAGGCGCCAAGGCGAGCTACGATTTCTATCCCACCCGCGCGATGCTGCTGGATGAATTCAACGCCATCTGGACGGCACAGCGCGCGCATCATGCGGCGATGACGGATGATGCGAGGGCGGAGATCGCGCACATCATCTTCTTCCAGCGTCCTCTTAAACCCGCGATCGTCGGCAAATGCACGCTCGATCCCGCGACGCGTCCTTTCAAGGAAGATCCGGAAGGCTATCGCGCGCCATGGTCGCATCCGCTGGCGCAGCGGTTTCGTATTCTCTCGGAGGCGCGCAACCTTGAGATTCGGGAAACCGGCAAGGGATCGCGCAAGCTCACCAAGGAGCAAAGCGACCTCGTCGTCGCCGCGTTGCTGGCCAACAAGGAAGTAAAATTCGACAAGCTGCGCACGCTGCTCAAGCTGCCTGCGGAAGCGAAGTTCAATCTCGAATCCGACCGGCGCGCGGCGCTCGACGGCGACCAGACCGCAGCCAGGTTGTCGGACAAAAAAGGGTTCGGCAAGGCGTGGCGCGGCTTCCCGCTGGAGCGGCAGATCGCAATCGTGGCGAAGCTTGAAGAAACCGAAGACGAAAACGAACTGATCGCATGGCTCGCAAGCGAATGCGCGCTCGATGGCGCGGCCGCGGCGCGCGTCGCCAACACGACGCTGCCGGACGGCCACTGCCGGCTCGGGCTGCGTGCGATCCGGAATATTCTGCCCATCATGCAGAACGAAGCAGATGATGATGAAGTGTCGGGCGCGGGCTATCATATCGCGGCTCAACGCGCCGGCTACGACCATGCAAAGCTACCGACCGGAGAACAGCTCGACCGCCTGCCGTATTACGGCCAGTGGCTACAGGACGCCGTGGTCGGCAGCGGCGACGCGCGGGATCAGAAGGAGAAACAATACGGCCAGTTTCCGAATCCGACAGTACATATCGGGCTGGGGCAATTGCGCCGCATCGTCAATGAGCTGATCGACAAGTATGGTCCGCCTGCCGAAATTTCGATCGAATTCACCCGCGCACTGAAGCTGTCCGAACAGCAAAAGACGGAGAAGCAGCGCGAGCAACGCAGGAACCAGGAGAAAAACAAAGCGCGCGCTGAGGAGCTGGCCAAGTTCGGGCATCCCGCAAATCCGCGCAACCTGCTTAAAATGCGGCTGTGGGAAGAACTCGCGCATGATCCTCTCGATCGCAAATGCGTTTACACGGGCGAGCAGATCAGCATCGAACGGCTCCTGTCCGATGAGGTCGACATCGACCACATCCTTCCGGTCGCGATGACGCTGGATGACAGCGCGGCCAACAAGATCATCTGCATGCGTTACGCCAACCGCCACAAGCGCAAGATGACCCCGTTCGAGGCGTTCGGATCGAGCCCGACCATTCAGGGCCATCGCTACAATTGGGACGACATCGCGGCCCGCGCCGCCGGTCTGCCGCGCAACAAGCGCTGGCGATTCGACGCCGACGCCCGTGGGGAATTCGACAAGCGCGGAGGCTTTCTCGCGCGGCAGCTCAACGAAACGGGCTGGCTGGCGCGGCTTGCGAAACAGTATCTCGGCGCTGTGACCGATCCGAACCGGATCTGGGTGGTGCCCGGCCGCCTCACCGGTATGCTGCGCGGCAAGTGGAGTCTCAATGCACTGCTGCCGGATCACAACTATGCCGGCGTGCAGGGTAAAGCAGAGGAATTCCTTGCGTCCACCGACGACATGGAGTTCTCCGGCGTCAAGAACCGCGCCGATCACCGCCATCACGCCATCGACGGCCTGGTCGTTGCGCTGACGGATCGCTCACTGCTCTGGAAGATGGCTAACGCCTATGACGAGGAACGAGAGAAATTCATCATCGATCCGCCATGGCCGACCATGCGCGACGATCTCAAGACGTCGCTCGACAAAATGGTGGTCTCGCACAAGCCTGATCACGGCATCGAAGGCAAGCTGCACGAAGACAGCGCCTACGGCTTCGTCAAGCCATTGGACATCACGGGCCAGACAGAAGAAGAGGACGGAAACCTTGTTTATCGCAAGGCGATCGAAGGGCTGAATGAGAACGAGGTCGATCGCATCCGCGATCGTCGCCTGCGCAGAATCGTGCGCGAGCATGTTGATGCCGAAAAGAAAAAGGGCGTGGCGCTGGCTGACGCGCTTCGACAGTTGAAAGAACCGTCCGATTCGTATCCGCAACTCAAGCATGGCTTGCGGCACATCCGAATTCTCAAGAAGGAGAAGGCGGATTACCTCGTTCCGATTACCAACCAAACCACCGGCGCCGTATACAAGGCATACAGTGCGGGCGAGAATTTCTGTGTGGAAGTTTTCGAGACGGCCGACGGTAAATGGAACGGCGAGGCGGTGCGTCGTTTCGATGCCAACAAGAAGAACGCCGGCCCAAGGATAGCGCATGCGGTGCAATGGCGTAACGCCGAAGGCGCGAAGCTGGTGATGCGAATCCATAAGGGGGATCTGATCAGGCTCGATCATGACGGCCGAACCCGGATCATGGTTGTCCATCGGCTCGATGCGTCAGCAGCACGTTTCAAGCTCGCCGAGCACAACGAAACCGGCAATCTCGACAAGCGTCATGCAACCGACAACGAGATCGATCCCTTCCGCTGGCTGATGGCCTCCTACAATACGCTGAAGAAGCTGAATGCCGTGCCGGTGCGCGTTGACGAACTCGGGCGGGTATGGCGCATCGTGCCGAATTAACCTTGTCTTAACACACGTGTTGCGAGCATTCGTAGCACCGCCTCATAATCCTGCGACGCGAAGGCTCGCCCGCAGGAGGTTCACCACATGGTGGGACGCGTAGTGGAAGTCGCCGGCGACGGTCGGCATCTCGCGACCGAACGCGGCTTCATGATCGTGTCCGAGAAGGCCGGCGAAATTGGACGGGTGCCTCTCGATGACGTCGCGGCGGTGATCGCGAACGCGCATGGCCTGACCTACTCGAACAACCTGCTTGTCAATCTGGCGGCTCGCGGCGTGCCGGTGGTTCTTTGCGGAGCCAATCACCGTCCCGCAGCCGTGGTGTGGCCGGTCGACGGCCATCATGCACAGGCCGGCCGCATGAACGATCAAGCCAATGCGTCGGCGCCGCTGAAAAAGCGACTCTGGCAGCAGATCGTTCAGGCCAAGATCCTTGCACAAGGCGCCACGCTTGCCGCGGTTGGAGCAGAGGCTGGAGGATTCAGGCTGCTGGCCCGCAAGGTGCGGACCGGCGATCCGGACAATGTCGAAGCCGAAGCGGCGCGGCGCTATTGGCGGCTTCTGCTCGGATCTGACTTTCGACGCGATCAGGACGGCGGCGGCATCAATGGCCTGCTCAACTATGGCTACGCGGTGCTGCGCGCCGCCACCGCGCGCGCTGTCATGGCTGCGGGCCTTCATCCCAGCCTTGGACTGAAACACTCGAACCGAGGCAATGCGCTTGTCCTGGTCGATGACCTGATGGAGCCGTTCCGTCCGGTGGTGGACCGCGAAGTCCATCGACTTAAGATCGAGGGAGTCGTCGATGTCACAACCGATGCCAAGGCGGCGCTGGCTCGCACGATGGTCATCGACCTCCCCACGAGCGAGGGATTGAGCCCGATGATGGTTTGCCTCGAGCGCCTGACAAGTTCACTGGCGAAAGCCTACGCCGGCGAAGCCAATCAACTGACCTTACCGCAGCCGGGTCTGCCTCTGGGCTTTTGAACATGGCGGGCGCCCCGACCCGATCGAGATCACCGCCGGCACTTTCGGGATATCGGATCATGTGGCTTGTCGTCCTGTTCGACCTGCCGGTCGGCACCAAGAAAGAACGAAAAGCGGCCAGCGGCTTTCGACTGAAGCTTCTCGATCTGGGCTTCGAGATGAGCCAGTTTTCTGTATATTTGCGATTCTGCGCGGGCAAGGAACAGGCTGCGGCTTACGAACGCAAGATCGAGCAGTTCATGCCGGCGTCCGGAAAGATCCACATTATGGCGATCACCGATAAGCAGTACGAAAACATCCGGACCTATCGCGGAAGGAAACGCGAACGGAGCCCGGAAAATCCGAATCAGTTCGTTCTGTTCTGAGGGAATTCACGTTGATCGCCCCTCCCCGCAGCAAGGAAAAAGGCCCTGTTTCCAAGACCTTGATCCGACTTGGATTCTAGCGGACTGGTGATTGAGGGCCAACCGCAACCCAAAACGTCGTTGACGCGTCTGTTCTGTTATTCTAGCGGACTGGTGATTGAGGGCCAACCGCAACCTGAATCAGTTTGACGACACTCATGCTCGAATTCTAGCGGACTGGTGATTGAGGGCCAACCGCAACAGAAACGGTCAGGGTTCAAAGGGTGGCGTAATTCTAGCGGACTGGTGATTGAGGGCCAACCGCAACCACGCCCTTGCGCACCCGGTGGATCGCGTCATTCTAGCGGACTGGTGATTGAGGGCCAACCGCAACGCCGGCCATCTTTCCGAAGCCGACGCCGAGATTCTAGCGGACTGGTGATTGAGGGCCAACCGCAACCACCGGTATGTCCGGAAAGATTGGAATGGATTCTAGCGGACTGGTGATTGAGGGCCAACCGCAACAATTGCTCAATGGGTAAGGCGTGAAGCTGGATTCTAGCGGACTGGTGATTGAGGGCCAACCGCAACGTCGCCGTAGTAAACCTTGTAGTCGAGCGAATTCTAGCGGACTGGTGATTGAGGGCCAACCGCAACCCACAACCTCCCCGAGTAAAGCCAGCATAAATTCTAGCGGACTGGTGATTGAGGGCCAACCGCAACTCGCGCACCCGCCGAGCACGGCAACCGCGGATTCTAGCGGACTGGTGATTGAGGGCCAACCGCAACAAAGCTCCATATAAAAAGCCCCCGCAGCTTATTCTAGCGGACTGGTGATTGAGGGCCAACCGCAACGATCCGAAGAAGCGGCTGATTTCGGCGCTGATTCTAGCGGACTGGTGATTGAGGGCCAACCGCAACCACCGGTATGTCCGGAAAGATTGGAATGGATTCTAGCGGACTGGTGATTGAGGGCCAACCGCAACAATTGCTCAATGGGTAAGGCGTGAAGCTGGATTCTAGCGGACTGGTGATTGAGGGCCAACCGCAACACACGCTCACCGAGGCTACGTCGCGCGAGAATTCTAGCGGACTGGTGATTGAGGGCCAACCGCAACCCAGCGGCTTTCAACGTTGTTGCGACTTGAATTCTAGCGGACTGGTGATTGAGGGCCAACCGCAACGGGCACACACACCGCCTCGGCTGGCCGGGAATTCTAGCGGACTGGTGATTGAGGGCCAACCGCAACATATTTTGACCAGACATGGCATTGCCTAGGATTCTAGCGGACTGGTGATGAGGGCCAACCGCAACCATCAAGCTACTCGATGACGAGTGCCTTGGCCGCTTCGATCTTGTCCAGCCTGTACGTGATCGGCGAACCGTAGCATCTTCTGACCACTCCGGGTTGCCTGTCGACACTCGATGCAACGTTGGGTAATTAACGTGTGTCGGATGAAACCGAGGCTGCGAACCGCTTAGGGATACACCAGTGGCACCCACGCAATTCTCAACCTATTACTCTGCCCTGCGGTTCCTGGTGCGGTGCCTGCGATATCGTTACCGGACAGAAAAACTTCAGATCCGAACGATGATGCGACTCGATCTACGCGGCGCCACCGTTCTGGATATCGGGGCCAACAAGGGTATTTATTGCTTCTGGATGTCCCGTGCAGTAGGCAAGCTTGGCCGGGTGATCGCATTCGAGCCCCAGCCAGAAATGAACGTAGCGATCAGCCAACTCAAGTCGATCTTCAAATGGTGTAACATGACGGTGCTCAACGTTGCGCTTTCCAGCGTCGACGGAGTGGCGAGTCTTGCGCGCCAGAAGGTGGGAGACGGCAGCGCCTCCCTGCAAACCTCACGTCGAAACCTCACCGACGAAATTCTGATGGTCGTCACTACAAAGTTGGACACCATCAACATGGATTTCAGTAATCTCAAATTCATCAAGTGCGACGTCGAGGGACACGAGCACGACGTATTCTGCGGTGCAGAGCAAACCATCCGCCGCTATCGGCCGGTAGTTCAGTTCGAAGCCACGCCAGAAGAAGCGCAAGGCGTTTTCGATTTCTTTATCGGGCTCGGGTATTCCGGTGTCATGATCATAGGCGACCGATATTTGAACTATTCAAGCCGCAAAGCACATTACAAATTTGGCGTAGGCGGCCATCGCGATTTTCTATTCTTCCCGCCAGAGGCGATCGGCACGACGATCGGACCAAACATCTATAACCAGTTTCCGGAAGAGGCATCTCGTCGTGGGTGAAGATCAGTTCGTTGGCTTGGCAGTCGTTGCCATTGGTGTTCTGCTCGGATGCCTCTTCGGGTATGATCTCTCAAAGAGATAACAACCACCATCCCGTAAGGACCACTCGTAAACCTCGTAGCAGAATCCGACCGTTGATTATACGTGTCGATCACTGTCATGACTCGCGTGATGCGGGTAAAAAGTGACGAATCTCGAATTCAACGGCAGCAATCTGGGAGCGTCGCTCAAGTCTCTGTTGATGAACGACGAAACCCAGCCTGGCGCGCCAGCCAGGATCTGGCGCGCACTCTAGCGGACCGGTGATTGAAGGCGTTCTAGCGCAATGGTCCTTTCAGCACCGCCATCCCACTTCAATGCGACATGAAAACGGGAACGGTCATCGCCGAGAGCATTCCGCGCGTCGCTCCGCCGAATACAAATTCACGCAGGCGAGAGTGTCCATAGCCGCCCATGACAAGCAAACTCGTCGGACTGCCCGCAACATGCGATAGAATTGCATTCGCGATGTCCATATCAGCCGCTGGTATCGTCTCCACCACTACCTTGATATCATGTCGAGCGAGATGCCGGCCGATCTCAATTCCTTTAACCTGCTCATTCGCAGTTGTCTCATCTTCAACAATGAGCAACTCCACAGCGTTGGCTTTTTTCAGAAACGGCAACGCATCATTAATGGCGCGCGCAGCAGTGCGGCTTCCATCCCAACAGCACACGACTTTTTCGAGCTTCAGAGTTTCCCGCTGAGTGCTGGGAACGATAATGAGCGGCCGTCCGGAATCAAACAGCGTCGTTTCGATAAGGATGCTGTTGCTGATGCCCTTATGATCATCGGACTGCATGACGATGCTGAGATCAGAACACCGCGCCATTTCCGAGAATGTCTTCGGTGTTCCTGAAACAAGACGCGATTCAGCTGAGAGAGCGCCGCGCTTCGTCGCCAGTTCAAAACGCTCAATTGCGCCACGCGCTTCCACCTCACTCTCGGCAAAGAGATCGCCGAGAGCATCCGCGGGAATGTTCGCCTCGAAGTTAAATATAAGCGCCGTCAAGTGGGCGGAAAAAGCTTCGGCTATCGAAACAGAAAAATCACGGGCGATATCCCGCGAGGGGTCGCGCTCCAGATGAAGAATGATGTCTTTAAGCATATAATATCCTCCTCAATCTGACATCCGCCGCAGCAATATGATATCGAAAATCAAGGCGATCTCAAAGCTCGAAACCTACCAGCGTTCCAGTGCGCGTGGCGTTCTTTCGTGCCTGATCGATCATCCCGAAACGAAACAATGGTTCATTGCCAGAATGGAAGCGCTGTATACGCCACATGTGAGGCTATCAGGAGCCTCGCCGTCTATGGCGAATGCGAGACTTCGCGGATAAATGTTCGTACTTAACTCTTCCTGCGATCACTTCCGATCGATCAATTCCCGCCAACCCGTCCGGCGGGAACCAGTGCATGCCGAGGTCGTGTGGTGAGGACGCTGATAATCGACAACTACGATTCATTCACCTACAACTTGGTGCACTTGATCGCAGATATAAACCAGGAAGATCCCCTGGTCGTCCGCAACGATGCGGTGACATGGGACGAACTCTCCGGAAAACGATTCGATAATATCGTTATCTCGCCGGGCCCGGGGCGACCCGACCGGGAGGCCGATTTCGGCTTATCGAAGGCTGCGATCGAATCGGCCACTGTTCCCTTGCTTGGCGTCTGTTTGGGACATCAGGGTCTCGCCCTCGCGGCAGGCGCGTCGTTGGCGCGGGCTCCCTCGCTCATTCACGGACATACATCCCAAATCCAGCATCAGGGGTCTGGCCTTTTCTCCGGCATGCCGCCCTCGTTCAACGCTGCCCGCTATCACTCCTTCGTAGTCCAGCGTCCCCTTCCCTCCACTCTTGAGGAAATTGCCTGGACCGAGGATGGCCTCATCATGGGCATCGCCCGTCACGGACGGCCGCAATGGGGTGTTCAATTTCATCCGGAATCATTCCTCACCGAAGACGGCAAAGTCCTGCTACAAAACTTTCGCGACCTTTCGTTGCGTTTCACGGCTAGAACCTCAACGCCGCCGCCACCACGGACGAACAAGCGGCGCGCCATGCCGCCTGTCGCGACGGCCCGCAAAGCATTCTGGCTCGAAATCCCGCGCGCGATCGACACCGAGGCGGTGTTCTGTTCACTCTTTGCCGACCAGCCTTTCGCCTTCTGGCTCGACAGCAATCTTGCCGGATCCCCGCTGTCGCAATGGTCATACATAGGAGACGCATCAGGACCCCATGCGGCGACGGTGCAGTATCGCAGCATCGACCGGCAGATCATTATCGAGGATGCTCGTGGCCGCCGGACAGAGAACGCCGATATATTCGAGTACCTTCAAAGGGAGCAGCCAGGCCGGCCGCAATCGGCGCCGCCCTGTCCTTTTGCCGGCGGTCATGTCGGATGGTTTGGTTACGAGCTGCGACATGATTGCGGCTCGCCGACCACGCGGCGGGCTGCAACACCCGGCGCCTTATGGATCCGCCCGGACAGGTTCATCGCCGTCAATCATCGTGATGGGAAAACCTACGTATGCGCGATCGACAGTCCCGAGGAAGCCGGCCGCGCGCAAGACTGGATTCGCTCCACGCTCGAGCGGATCGAATCGGCTAGCCGCCCGCCGCTGAATTCTCCCGACGTGGTTGACCCACATCCGCTCGCGTTCCTCATGAAGGATGGACGAGCGGACTATCATTCCAAGGTCGCCCGTTGTCTCGACCTGATCGCGCAAGGAGAAACTTATCAGGTCTGTTTGACCAGCGAGCTGTCCTGCCCCGCCACGGTCGAGCCCCTGCGGGTGTACCGCGCAATGCGAAGCGTCAATCCCGCCCCGTTTGCTGCTTTTCTCAAATGGCCCGGCGGAGCCATCCTCAGCGCCTCGCCGGAGCGATTCCTTGCAGTCGATACCGAGGGCAACATCGAAGCAAAGCCGATCAAAGGAACGATCCGGCGCGCCACCGATCCGGTGGAGGACAAGAAACTGGCCGAAATGCTGCGGGCTGGCCGAAAGAACCGGGCCGAGAATGGAATGATCGTCGACCTCCTGCGTCACGATCTATCACGCTGTTGCGAGACCGGAACCGTATCGGTCTCGCGCCTGTTCGAGGTCGAAACGTATCAGACCGTCCACCAGCTCGTGAGCACGATACGCGGCGTTCTGAAGCCGGAGCATACGCTCATTGATGTGCTGCGCGGCGGCGCGTTTCCGGGCGGATCAATGACGGGAGCGCCGAAATTCCGCACTGTGGAGCTTATCGATCAGTTGGAGCAGCGCGCCCGGGGCATCTATTCCGGCTCGCTTGGCTGGCTGGGCGATGACGGCGCCGCCGATCTGAGTATCGTGATCCGGTCCATCGTACTGGCTGATGGGCGGTTCTCCATCGGCGTGGGAGGCGGCGTGGTCGCGGAATCCACGCCCGAGGGAGAATTTGAAGAGATGCTCTTGAAGGCCGAGGCTTCGATCAAATCGATCGTCCTCGCCACCCTGGGAAGCTTCAGCGAAAATCAATATCGCCTGGTGGAATCCGGCGATCGCATGGCTCAAGGCTGAGCCATTTCCGAGACTCACATGCGTGAACGGCTCCCCCACGATCGACGACCGGGGAGCCGGCCGGGTTATCCATTATAGCCAGAGCCGGACTCAGCCCTGATGTGCGCCGGTATGAATGATCGTTCCGACGTGCTCGCCGCGTAGCGCGGCGGCCAGCCGTCCCGGCACAAGCCCGTCACGACCTGCACACGCTCGATGTGGCGAGCCGTCGCCATCACCTCGACCAGGCGGTATCGACCGGCAACGTGCCCTTGAACTGGCTCGCGTGAAGAGAAGGCGTCAAAATATGGAGATTCTAGAACTACTTTAATAAACCGATCCGCAACGCACCCATAAAGGCGGGAGATCGATAAGCGAGCGGCTTGCGAAGACAACATGCCGATGTGCTCTCAGCCATCGGCATGCCATCCGCTGTCAAGCGATCCTGACGCTCGACGAACGAACGCCCATGACGTTCGCGATCAGTATCTTTGGATCAGTTCACGGAACCAAAAGGCAGGATGGAAACGGTTTCGCCCTCGTCGTTAAGAATGGTGATGCACATCCCGTTATCAGGGAGGTCGGGCGTGTCACCCAGCATCTCGCGAGCCAGGAGATTTCCGTACATCACGGCCTCCTCGTGGTTCTGCAGGGGGACCTTGATGGGTTTCGATTTGCGCTCGGCCAGATCTGTGATGAAGTAGCTGAAAATAGGCATGATAAGCGAATACCGCCTGGGTTCGTTGTTGTTGAAGAAAACGATGGAGTTCACAACGGACAAGAAAGGAGAGCCGCTGTCGCGGCGCCTTCCATTCAAGACTGATAGGGCTGATGTCTATTCGTGGGGATATCTCGACTTCTACTATTGCAATGATTTCTTAGACTATCACGGGCTCCGCCGCCAGAGCCTTTCCGCTTCTGGTGGAATCTGAAGCGGAAGGCGTAAGCAGCGCGACCGGGAGGCTGGCGAACAGGTCGCGAGCGAGAAGCGATCCTTGCGAGAGTGTGAGTTCACGTCCGCTGAACAGTTCGGTCCATTGTTGCGGAGCGGCTTCGGATGGCAGAGCGAGGGTGCAGTCGTCCCATGCGTCTGCTTGATGCCTACGGGACGGGTACAAAGCTACCGCGGTCACCAGCGCGCTATGTTCGCCCGCGCGCATGAACGCACAGAGGCGATCGGCCTGCGGCCCTGTGGCGTGGAGCGCTTCATAGGAGCCATTCATGAAGAGGTCGGGTTCGCGTCGGCGTAGCGCCAAGGTCTCGGCAATGAGGCGGAGTTTCAAACGGCCGTCACGCCAGTCTCCCAGAAGCTCCGGAAGATCGCCCTCGCCGGACTCCAGGGATGCCAGCGCTGTTCTCCGGATGTCGTAATCGACCGGGCGACGATTATCCGGATCGACCATGCTGAAATCCCAGAGCTCCGCGCCCTGATAGACATCCGGCACGCCGGGCGCCGTGAGCTTCAGCACCACCTGAATGAGGCTGTTCAGAGCGCCAAGGGTGGCCACGCGCTGCTGAAATGCAGAAAAAGACTCCAGGAAGGGATTGGTGCGCGAGGTGTCCAGCGCATAGCGAATGAACTCCAGCACGGCGTCTTCGTATGCGGCGTCTGGCGCGGCCCAGGTCGTGTGGACCTTGGCTTCGCGCAAGGCTTTCGTCATCGCGCCTTCGATCCGCTGGCGAAAGGCGTCCACCTCCTCCGGATCAAGCTGGCCCGCCGAGAGTTGGGCCGGCCATGCCCCGAGCAGGAGCTGGTAGAACGCATACTCGTCATTACGGTCGGGCGGCGCGACCTCCCCGGCTCCTGCGTTGCGCGCCCGCAGCATCCGGCTCCAGAGCGCAACGTGCTGGGCCCAGTCGTCCGGCATCTCCGACAGCACCGCCATACGCGCCCGCGTATCCTCGCCACGCTTGGTGTCGTGCGTGGCGGTGCTCAGCATGGCATGCGGCGTTCGTTTCGCCCGCTGCGCATTGGCATGATGGAAAGCGGATACGCTTACGCTGAACTGGTCGGGGTGACCGCCGACCTCATTCAGCGCCAGCATCCGGTTGTAGCGATAGAAGGCGGTATCCTCGAGGCCCTTGGCCATCACGGGGCCGCTGTATTGCTGCGCGCGCATCGCGACACGGACCACCTCCACGCGGCTGAAGCCGCTGCGTGGCCCGGCGACGAGATCGCAGGTCAGGAGTTGATGGAGGAAGTCGAAAACGCTGGGGTCCAGGGCGGCGCCATTGCGGCGGGCCTGCGCCAGCGCCCAATCGATGTCGCGACGGTCGGCAGGGGTGGGCGCGCTGCGTCCGTCAACATAGGTGCGGTAGACGGGGAAGACCGCGATGATTTCCTTCAGCGCCCGCTGCAGGACGTTGTTGGTGAAGTCGGCGGTCCGCGGATTCGAGCGCGCCACTCTGGCTGCTTCCCTCGCCAGCACGTTCAGTTCGCTCGCCATCTCGTTCTCCATGATCCGCATTTTCGAATCGCGGACGATGACGCTGAACGATGCTTGTTCACCGGTGAAATCGGCATAGAGGCGGGTGAGATTCTCCTGACCCGCGGGGTCGTTCAGAAGACCGGTCACAAGGTTCGTGAATTCGTAGCCGGTCATCCCCTCGACATCCCAGTCATCGCGCAGGTTTTCATGCGAGGCGAGGATCTTCTCGACAACGAGATAAAATGGACGCGGCGCCTTCTCCCGCAAGCGTGAAAAGTATCCCTTCGGATCGAGAAGTCCGTCGACGTGGTCCAGCCGGATTCCGTCGAGCACGCCCTGCTCGAGCAACCGGAACACCAGCGAATGCGCGTGGTCGAAAAGCTGGGGAAGCTCCATCCGGATCCCGGCCAGATCATTGATGTTGAAGAAACGCCGGTAGTTGATGTCGTCGGCCGCGACGCGGAAGTGGGCCGCGCGCCAGTGCTGGTCGCGGATCAGCGCGTCAAGATTCGACCAGCTTTGCAGGTCGCCGGTCTCGCCGTTGAAACGGTCCACCGCGACCTCGATCGCGACCGCCAGATCGGGATTGTCCCGAACGGACTCGGCCAGTTCCAGTTTGAGATCGGCAGCCCGGCGGTCGATATGCGGCCGCCATGTCGAGAGATGCGCGAACGCGTCGCCGAGGCGCTCCAGGTCCGGATGACGATCACCGAGAACCCGTTCGTAATGAAGCGGGCAAATGGGAAGCTTGTGGGTTTCATATGCCCACACAGCGAGTGAGCCGGCTTCGGCATCGAACCTCAGGCGGAGCGCGCCCGACTGCAACTCGGCGCCGTATTGATCGCCCAGAAACGGCACAAGCAGCTTGCCTTGCAGGTAGCGGCGATCCGACTCCCAGTCGATATCGAACCAGCCCGCGAATTGCGAATCCGGTCCCCATTCAAGCACGTCCAGCCACCACGGGTTGTCCGCGCCGCCCACTCCCATATGGTTCGGGACGAAATCAAGGATCTGGCCGAGACCGTTCGTCCGGAACGCGGCAACCATCCGCTCGAAGGCTGCGGTGTCGCCCAACTCCGGATTCAGCTCGGTGTGGCTGACGATGTCGTAGCCATGGGTGCTACCGGGGCGGGCCCGCAGATAGGGCGAGCAATAAACATGGCTTATTCCCAGCCTGGCGAGATAAGGCGCAAGCGCCGCCGCCTGCTCGAATCCGAAATCCTTGTTGAGCTGCAACCGGTAGGTGGCGCGCGGGATCGGCTTGCGGTCAGGCTGGTCCCGTCGATCAAGGGTCATCCGGTATGTCCGCCGCCGATTGATGTTATGACAAAGAGGTCGCCGGTACGTAGACTCGATCTACGAACGTTGCGGTTCGGTGGGAGAAAGCCTCTTTCAACTTTCGAACGTTGCAAGGGTTCCCGCGCAAGGCCCGGCTCGTCGCGCCGTACCTGACTTAAGCAAGTTGCGCCGACAGGAATTGAGACGCGATCCCTGCGCGAGGCCCGCCCGCTATGTCCCGCAGAAAGTCTGCCGAACTTCCTCTTCCGGCCGGGGCGGCTTCGCATAGTCGGCAAACTTCGGCTGGTCATCGAAGGGATGCGCCAGCACTTCGACGAGCTCGTGGAACGTCTCGAAACGTCCCGCTTCCGCGTCGCGAATGGCGGCCTCGATGCGATGGTTGCGCGGAATGAACATCGGATTGACGGAAAGCATGTCGGTGCGCCTCATCTCGGCCGGCTGTTCTTCAAGCGACAGGCGCTGCCGCCACCGTCCGGCCCATTCGTCGAAAGCGGAAGGGTTTGCGAACAGCCCCCTCACCTCCGCATCCCCTTTCGCATCGGCGGCGGCCCCGCACAAAGCGCGGAAAGTCAACGTAAAGTCCGCTCCATTCTCCGCCATCCGGGCCAGGAGATCAGACGCGAGTTCGAGATCGCCCTCCACCTCGCGGACAAGGCCAAGCTTCCGGCGCATGCCTGCGAGATACGCGGCATTGAAGTGATCATCGAAGGCGGCGATCGAGGCATTCGCGCATTCAATCGCCTTGGCGCCGCCATCCGCTATCAACGGCAGCAAGGCCTCGGCGAACCGCGCCAGATTCCATGCCACGGCGGCGGGCTGGTTTTCAAACGCATAGCGTCCGAACTGATCGATCGAACTGAAAACCTTGTCAGGCCGATAGGCGTCGATGAACGCGCACGGCCCGTAATCGATCGTCTCGCCCGCGATCGCGGTGTTGTCGGTGTTCAGAACGCCGTGGATGAATCCGATAAGCATCCATCGTGCCGACAGCCGGGCCAGCGCTGCGACGACTACGTCGAAGAAAGCCAGATAAGGATCCCCGGCCGAGCGTACATCCGGGTAGTGCCGGGCGATGGCATAATCGGCCAGAGCGCGAAGGTTTTCGACGTCGCCACGCGCGGCGAAATACTGAAACGTGCCGACACGCAAGTGGCTCGACGCAACGCGGGTCAGGATTCCGCCGGGCAGTACGCGTTCACGCATGACCTGTTCGCCGGTCAGCAGCACGGCGAGCGAGCGTGTCGTCGGAATGCCGAGCGCGGCCATGGCCTCGCTGACGATGTATTCGCGGATGACGGGACCAAGCGCAGCGCGGCCATCGCCGCGCCGGGAGAACCGGGTCTGGCCAGAGCCTTTGAGCTGAATGTCGAATCTTTTGCCCGCAGCGTCCACGACCTCACCGAGCAGGACGGCCCGGCCGTCGCCGAGCTGGGGCACGAAGCTTCCGAACTGGTGCCCCGCGTAAGCCTGCGCGATGGGGTCGGATCCAGGCGCGATCTCGTTGCCGGACAGAACAGCGACACCCTCCGGGCTCTTGAGGAACGCCGAATCGATGCGCAGTTGCCGAGCCAGCGCGTCATTGACGCGCAGGAGCTTCGGCGCCGCCACCGCCGCCGGTTTCACGCGCTCAAAAAACGCCTCGGGCATCCGCGCATAGGTGTTGTCGAACGGAATGGGCGCGGCCGCATCCGCGGGCGTGACACACGACTTCTCTGCAAGCTGGCTCATGCGCTTAAAGTCGTTCCTCCGTTCCGAAAAAGCAAGGTTGAGCGCTGAACCTCTTCAACGGCCGCGTGGACCGATTGCAGGTGGATCGGCTGCTGGACATCATGATACGCGAACATTAGGCTTTATGCCGAGGGCGCGATCAGGGAGCGTGGAAGCACATGGTTCCTCAATGGCAGTATCAGGTCCGGTTCGATGTCGTCGATCCGGCGATCTCGGAATCGATACGAAGAAAGGCGCAAGACCCGGCGCTGACGCGTCTCTTCGAGATCCTCGCCAGACATCGCGCCGTGCCGAAATCGCAGTTCGACGCCTTTTCGGAGTACGTCGCCACGGCGGAAGAGCGCGGCGTCGAGGGCTATCCGCTTTACCAGTGGACCAAGGCGACGATCGAGAATCCGGCGAAGAAGGAAAAATACCTGAAATCCTTCACGCTCTATGTGGACGATCAGGAGGTCTATGCCAGGGAGATCGCCGACAGTCTGGAGTCCGATCTGCAACCGCTCGCCGCCGGCGGGCTCATTACGCGAATATCCAAATACGACACGAATCCCGAAAACAATCCCCAGCCGCCGCAGCGTGGCAGCAAGAACTCATCATGAATCACGCGGCCGGCGGCTATCACTGACCATGGCGATCAATGGCGCGGATCATTCTCGCGCAGCCGACGCGTACAGCCGATCGGTGAACAAGCCTCCGGCCGGGGCTATTCACAGCCGCTTGCCGCAGGCCTCTTCAGGCATGGCGAGCGACTTGCGCCCGGTAAATTCGGTATCGGACAGAGCCTTGAGGAAAGCGATCAGCTGCGCCACCTCGCCCGCGTCGTGCGTCAGCCGGTGCCTGACGATAGCCTCATCAAGCGTCCGCGCCGATCCATCGTGCCACCAGGGGCCGGTCAGCGCGACGTTGCGCAGCGAGGGCGTACGAAACTTGCCGCGATCGGTGTCGATCCCCGTCTTCTCGAACAGCCCCTGATCGGCCAGCGCGGGATCGACCGGGCCGAGACGGTGCATGGTCAAATCCGTGAAGTTCGCTCCTGAATGACAGCTCGCGCAATCGCGGGCGAACAGCGCGGAACCAGCTTGCGCTTCGGGACCGAGCTGCTGCCGGTCCCAGGCGCTGCCGTAGGAGATCAGCGTGCGTTCGAAGCTCGCCAGGGCGCGCGCCACATTGGGAAAGTCGATGCGACCGCCATTGTCGGGAAAGGCGCGCGCGAACATCGTCGGGTAGCAGCTGTCGCGTCCGAACCGCCTGCCGATCTCGGCTTCACGCCCCGCCATGCCCATCTCGACCGGATGAGTGCCGAATACCGGGGTCGCCGCCTGCATCTCAAGCGTCGCGGCTGCCGGGTCCGCGAAGTTCAACGGCGTGAACCATGCGACATTGGCGAGCCCGGGAACATTGCGTCGCCCCGGTTCATCGGTCACGCCGGGGCGGGTGCGGGTGCTATCGGCGAAAGCGTGCTTCTGCACGTGGCAGGTGGCGCAGGACATGGTGCCGTCAACCGACAGATCGGCGTCGTAGAACAGACGCCTCCCGAGCTCGACCTTGGCAGCGGTCATGGGATTATCGGCCGGGATCGGTGGCGCCGAAACGCCGGCCGGCAGCGTCCAGCGCCATGTCGAGGCTTCTTCCATCGGCAGCGCGGCTGACAACGATATGATCAGCAGCAGCCCGGCTGACAGCAACGGACGCGAGAAACGCCGGATCTGCACGGGATCAGGGCAAGCGCGCGAGCAGGACCGTCATCTGCGGCTGGCCATTGGCCGATATCTGCAGGATGTAAGGACCTGGAGTGAGAGAGTAATCCACCATCTTGCGAACCCCGGTGCAGTGCGGTCCATGCCCGTGCGCGGTCGATCTCAACGCCTGCTGATCACGCACGAGGTCGATCCAGGCGGCTGAGTCGAGCGCCACCCGGTAGGTGCCGGCTTCGCGCACATCGATCCGTACAAGACCGCCATGGCTGACCGAGCCGCCCGGCTTCTCGGGACGCAGCGGATAGCGCACCTCCGGCGTCTGCAACAACGTCAGGCGCGCGGCCCGGCCGACCGGCAGGCTCGCGCTTGAAATGCCCTCCTCGCTGCCGGCCGCCTGCAACGGGAACGGCGTAGTCCAGGGCGCCAGTTCACCTGTCGGCGCGACCGGCGCCGCACAGGCAGGCTGGGCGGCCTCCTGCGCTTCGGTCGACCCTACTGCGACAATGACGACGGCCAGCGCACCCAGCACCGGACCCCATAACATCTTCCTGCGCATGATTCCCTCCCCGTCCCCATCACCAAATCTATATTTATATGAATATAACGTATCTGTCCGCGCAGCAACCGCACATGAGTGGGCATACGTTCAAACGGAAACGATCAGCATCGCGCCGTTGGGAGATGCACGCCGGAGGGCTGACGTGCATCTCCTCGCCGCGACCACCGCACTAAGCTATAGCGTTTTCGAGCGAAGCATGCCGTCGGACTTGACCCGAGGGTGGATGACCTGTTCGCATGAAGAAGCGCGTCAAACGACAATCTAGAGCTCGCTTCTGATTCAATCAGAAGCGAAAATGCTCTAGAATGTGGCCCGCGCCTTCAGGTAGAAGGTGCGTCCCGGCTGCGGCAGCCCCCACGCAAGCTCGAAGTTCTGGTCGAGCAGGTTTCTCACGCCGCCCGCCACGTCGAAATTCTCGGTGAACCTGTAGTTCACGTTGACGTTGGCGAGCGTATAGGCTCCGGTTCGGATATAGAGATCAGGAAACGCGGCGCGGATCGGCGCGTTCTGAGCCTGAGTGCCGACAAAGACATCGCTCCAGCGGTCGCTCGTGACCTCCAGACTCGGCGTGATGGCGAGCGGCGCGATCGGCCGCCATGTCGCATAGATGAACGCCTTCTGGGTCGGCACGCCGACGGGCCTGAAGCCGGGGATGGATACGTCGCTGACGTTCCGCTCGATGAAGGTGTAGTTGCCGCCGAGCATGAACTGCGCGGAGAGTTGCGCTTCGAGCGATGCCTCAAATCCGTAGAAGTGTCCCTGGTTGATATTCTGCGTCTGCGACTGAGTTGGACTGACGCGAACCGCCTGGATCAGATCCCGTACGTCACTGTAGAAGATCGCCGCCGTTCCCTTCAGGTTGGAAACAATCTGACCCTTCCAGCCAAGCTCGTAATTGGTGGCGCGCTCGGGACCGAGGTTGGGGTTTGGAATCGCGTTGCCGAAGCGCTGGCTGTAAAGCTCGAAGATGGTTGGAAAACGCGCGCGGTCGGATACGCTGAAATGAACCTGCCCGGTTTCGTTGTAACGCCAGATCGCTGCCGTCTGCCAGTTGAGGGCTTCGGCGCCGCCCTTCGGGTTTTCATAGATGAACCGGCCGGCGCTGTCCCACTCCTCGGCCCTGTTGATCTGGTATCTGTCGTAGCTGACGCCTCCCACCAGATCGAAGTTCGGGGTGACGTGGAAAGTGTCCTCCGCCGCGACCGACCATGTCGTCTGCGCCTGATTCTGCCTCGGCTCCAGATCAGCCAGCGTCGGATGGGTCGGCCGGTTGTGATTCCACTCGGCATGGAAATCCTGCCGATAATGGAACGTCCCCTTCAGGGTATTCATCGGGATCAATTCGGTGCCGGCCTCGACCGAGCCGCCACGCGCGCTGTCTGCATAGAAGCTGTTGAAGCGTCCATTGTTCGATTGCGACGAATAGGTGATGTCATCATACGCCGAGAGCACGTTGTCGAACCTATTATGGAAAAGCTTGGTCCTGACATAGGAGGCGTCGCCGAGCTGCGTATGCGACAGGAAGGACAGATTCTCGACATCCCATTTCGGCCACAGCCAGAAGCTGTTCTGGCTCGACGGCGGATTGTTGTAGACGTTCAGGGGCGCGCCCTTGGCGCCGGACTGCTTGATATAGTTGATGCTGTATTCGTCGGTTTCGTTCGGCGTGTAACCCGCCTTAAGGTTAATTCGCCAGTCGTGGGTATCTGAACCGTTGCGCCGTCCGCCGTCCTCGAGCGAGCCGGCGTAAGGGCCTTGCGCCGGGTACGGCGAATAGCCGCGCGACAGCGACCAGAAATCCTGGTCGAGCTGGTTGACGCTGCCCTGAACGTAGAACTTCTCCTGGCGCGAGCCGATCCGCGCGTAGCTGTTCCAGCCCTGGAATGCTCCGCGATTGTCGAACATCGAGCTGACGTTGAGTTCAGACTCGAACGGCTTGACCGGTTTGATCGACACCAGGTTGATGGCCCCGCCCATCCCGCCCGGCCCGTCGAGCACCGAAGAATAACCCTTCTGAATCTGGATTTCGGCGATGTCGCCGGTGAGGAAACGGCTGAAATCGAGCCGGTTGTCGGCCGGAAGATAGACGCGCACACCATCGATCATCAACGGGACTTGCCAGCGGCCGAAGCCGCGCACGAAAATATCGGTCTCGTTCCGCTGACCATTGGCCGATAGCGTGCCGTTAACACCGGGCACGAGGTTCACCGCCTGGTCAAGCGTTTGCCTGTCGAAGGTCCACGTCTGCTCGCGCGTCACCGTCGAGCCGCCGACGCCGCCTCCGCTGCCGCTTCCGGTGCGCCCTCCACCGGAAACGTAGATCTCGCCGAGTTGATAAACTCCGTCACGACCCTGATGATTACGATCCTCTTCACGATCTTGCGCGCCCGCGCCGACCGTCATCGCAATAATTGCGACCGACGACAGGAGCGCGCTCCTGCTCATGCAATTCATCGACAATATCATAATCACCCCCGGAAAATACGATATATTTTTTAGAATATATCGATACCGGGAGTAAAGGTAAGTAACGTAGCGGCATATTGACGCATATATAGCGGCGCAGTCAATGAATTCCTGCCCCGGATTTTTCACCCGGCGCGCTTAGCGGACCGCCACCTTGCCAAAAACTAAGCGATTATGACCGCGCTACATCTTGCAAGAATAGTTCAAAGACACGGCATTAAAACAAATGCCACGTCTCCCCACAACGCCTCGTCCTGTTGCAAGGCACGGAGATCGTGTCAGCGTGCTCCGATCAGGCCTCGGCTGGTCACGACGACCCAGCGACCGTCCTGTTTGCGGATCGCATCGACGCGGCCGAGCCCCGGGACTGGATCACCGGAGCGAACCTCGTAAACGCCGCTCCGGCCTTCAATCAAGGCAACGCCGTCCATGACGTCGTGCAAGATCCAACCCTGGACCGTAGGCAGGCGCGCGATGCCGGGCTTTGGCGACGGCAGCGGCACCGGCTCGGCAACTGGAATCGAGCCTGTCACGTTCGCCGCAGCGGTCGCCGCCGCTGGCGCGGTCGGTGCTGCCGGCGCCGCAGCCGAATGCGGCTTGTCCAGCGTCTCCTGGAGCTTCGTCAACCTTGCCGCCGAGTCAGTCTGCGCCTTCTCGATCTTGTCCAGACGATCGTTGACCTTGGCGAACCGGCCCGCTTCATTCTTGGCCGAGCGATCGACGCCTGTCTTCAACGAGGCGATTTCGGATTCGAGCTGCTTGATCGTGGTTTCGAGGGCTTGAGTGCGGTCCGCAGCCGCTGACGACTGTTCATCCGCGATGCCTTGGCGAAAGCCGGAGGTGGCAAGCGAACCGCCGATCGCACCGGTGATCGCGGCCAATGCCGCCATCGCCGCAACGGCGGCGAGACGCCGTTTGCCGAACCGGCTCGAGGTTCGCGCGCCGTCGGCTGCCGCCGGGCCGTGATCACTGGCCGCACGATCCCAGCCCCCATCATGAAACGGCGTCACGACCATGGCCTTGCCGAGTTCTCGCGGCAGGCCGGACCTGGAATGTTCGACTTCAACCTCGGGCCCGACCGGAGAGACCTCCACCGCACGAGCTTGCCCTTCCGCATCAGCCTCGCCCCGAAGCGCCTTGATCGCCGGAGCTTCCGCGTCGGTCTCAGCGTCGGTCGCGGGGGCGATCCGAGGCTTGTTGTCGCCGGGCGACAGCCTGTCCCCCGTCTCAGGGAGTTTGTCATCGCGCTCACCGGCAGTCCGATCAGACGAATGGTCGCTCACGTTAATAACTCCAGTACAGGTTGAACTAATCGGTAACTTTCAATGACTTGCAAAATCGTTACCTTGAGCATCATTGCGGAAATTTTAGGGTGTTTCCCGACCGGAAAACCGGCTTAACCTGAACTGGCGAAACGCGCCGCATGCGCCACGCAACGCTGTCGGGCTGATGCGCCCTCGCCTTCAATGGGGCGCGTCGGGATGCCAGCCGAGGATGGCCAGCATCACGAAAAAGCCGACAACGTAAGCGACCGCGATGGTCCAGCCGTTCCTGACCCACAGCCCCACGGATTTCGCCTCGGGATACATGCTCGAAAGCGCCACGCCCGCGGAGGAGCCGAACCAGATCATCGAACCGCCGAAGCCCACGGCATAGGCGAGAAATCCCCAGTCATAGCCGCCCTGCTTGAGCGCCAGCTCGGTGAGCGGGATGTTATCGAAAACCGAGGAAACAAAGCCAAGGCCAAGCGTCGTCTGCCACGATGCCGCCGGCAGTGTCTCGACTGGCATCATGGAGGCGGCGGTCACGAGCGCCAGAAGAAAGACCGTGCCCTTGAACGTTTCGGGCATCACCTTCCAGTCCGGCCTTCGCAAGAAGGCCGTCAGCAAAATCGCCGCCCAGACAGCGAGCCCGAGCACGGGAAGCGTATCCAGCAACGCCGGGAATTTGAGATTGGCGGTCACATTCGCCGCCAGTGCCGCGATGAGGATGACCGCAACGACGAAGACTCGCGCGCCGTCCACACACACGCCGCGCCGCGAATCCTTCACGATCGGCGAAAAGCGATGCTGCAGCATCGCGGCCGGAACCGCGAAGATCGCGAACGCCACGATGGCCGCGACATACGCCCTGAGCACACTGAGCGGACTGACGCCGTCGATCCACATCATTGTCGTCGTCGTATCGCCGATGACGCTTCCGGCGCCACCCGCATTGGAGGCCGCGACGATCGCAGCCAGATAACCGATGTGCACTTTCCCTCGAAAGACATGGCGCGCCACCGTTCCTCCGATCAGCGCGCCGGCGATGTTGTCGAGGAAGCTCGACAGAACGAAAATGATGACGAGAAGGACGACGCCGCCTTTCCAGTCATCGGGCAACAGGGCTGGCATCGCGTCGGGAATCCGGCTCTCCTCGAAGTGCCGCGACAGCAGCGCAAATCCCATCAGCAGCAGGAACAGGTTGGCCAGCATGACCCATTCATGCGCCATGTGATGGGCAAAGCCGCTCAACCCCGCGCCGGACCTGAAGCCCGTGAAACCTGTCTTATAACCGATGATCACAGCGAGACCGGTCAACGCGATCGGAAGCGTATGCCGGTGGAATAGCGCAATGCCGAGCAGGATGAACGCAAAGAAGATGAAATCGAGGGGTATTCCAACAATCAGAATCGGATCGGCCATCGTGCTCCCAGACATTCAATCGCGGCAGGATACGGGCGGCGACGAACCCGCCCCGGAGGTGGAGGAAAGTCAGGTCGGAAATGCCGCGGCAAGGATATTCGACGTGCCGGCTCGTGGGACATCGCCGGAATTCAGTCTGCTGCCGTATTGGCCCAGCGGGCCGTCATTCGCCAACGAAGCGGCCATACTTGCCGCGGGCAAACAACAGCGCCTCGTCCCGGTTATAGCTATAGGCTTCCACGGCGCCGAGGAAGATGACGTGATCTCCGCCGTAATAACGATCGACGGTTCGGCATTCAAAGTTCGCAACGCTGCCCGCCAGAAGCGGCGCACCGCCGAGACCGGCTTTCCAGTCGATCCCCTCGAACTTCCGGCTCGACGGCTGCGCGAATTTAGTTGCGAACTCTTGCTGTGAAGCCCCGAGCACATTGACGGCGAAATGGCTGGCGTTCTGAAAGACGCTCATGTTTCGCGAATAGATCACGAGGCTCCACAGCACCAACGGCGGATTCAGCGAGACCGACGCGAACGAATTGCACGTTAACCCGTGCGGCGTTCCTTCCTCGTCGACAGCCGTGATGATGGTGACTCCCGTCGCATAGGTTCCGAGCGCATTGCGGAAGTCGCGCGGATCGAGAGCCGACTCCCCGCTCGCCAGTTCACGGGCCGGATCCGGCGGATCGGGAAGTTCAGAACCGTCAGTCATCAGACGCCTCACAACGTCAGATTCTGCGACGGCAGCCCGAGGGCGACCCGGCCGTAATCCGTACCCGCAGCATCGAAGCTGAATGCGATATGGGAATTGATCGCGACCGCATCGCGGAACTGGCGCTGCAGCGGCGCGGCGGCGAATAATCCGCGCGCCCCGCTTGACGTAAACAGCAACGACACCGCTTCCGTGCACAAGGTCACGGCATAAGCGCCATCGCGCCGCCATCCGGTTTTCACCGCCATGTCGGGGACAATCCCGCGCCGCGCATCGGACATCGCCCTGATGCAGATCGAGCGCATGACCAGGCGAGCGGCGTCGATTTTCGCGGATGCTTCGGCGATCTTGATCTGCGTGGACTGAAGATCGCCGAGCTTGGCGCGGTTGAAAGTGGTTGCGCGGTGCCGCGCGATCTCGATGTAGTCATTGAGACACCCCTGGGCGTTGCCGAGCGCCACCCCCGACAGCACGAACGGAAACAGCGCGAAGACCGGCAGCGCATAAAGCGGATTCGGATTGACGGCGCTGCCGGGTGACAGGCCTCCCGCGATCTCCGCTACCGACAGGGTCATCGCCTCCTCGACGAAGACATCGTCGGCGGCGACGTCGTTCGAGCCCGTTCCTTTCAGGCCCGCGGCGTTCCACATATCGATGATCCGATAGCGCTCGCGAGGGACCAGGAAAATCCTGTACTCGATGCCATCAGCTTCGTCATCGGATGAAACGTGCCCGGCGAGCATGTTCCAGGTGCAGCAGTCCACTCCCGAGGAAAACGGCCAGCGTCCCTGCAAGCGATACCCACCCTCGACCTTGGTGGCGCGACCGGAAGGAAACACGAAGGATGAGGCGATCAACGCATTGGGATCTTTCGCCCAGACGGCATCCTGAGCCCGGTGATCGAACATGCCGAGCATCCAGTGATGGCTCGCAAGGTTGGCCAGCGTCCAGGCCGCGGATGCGTCGGCGACGGCAATCGCTTCGGCAAGGTCAACCAGCGCAACGTAGTCGAATTCAAGGCCGCCGACCCGCCTCGGCTGCAGGATCTTGAATAATCCGGCCTCATGAAATTCGTTCTCGGTCTCCGGCGGCAGACGCCGCAACTCCTCGCTTCTGGCAGCCCTATCACGCAGCTCCGGCACCAGCGCCCGCGCCCGCGCCATCACGGCCGCGTAGGCATGGTCGCCCGCGCCAGACCCTGCCGGAGTTGCGGGCGTGCCAGGATCGCTACCTGCCATTTGACAATCCCCTGAAGTTCGGCTGGCCGACCGCGCCCATGCAGCGGACGTCGTAAGCGCACCTCCCTAACTATAAGGGAGCAAAAGGGGGAGCAACAACAGATGACACCTGACAAATCCAGCGGTTTACTGCGCGGCGACCCGGTGAGTTCGCGCGGATAGTCCTTTGTCAAGTTCAACACGGCAGCCCGAGCTAAGGCTGGGGCGGTTCTTGACCATGCAGGCGGTGATCCGGCCGATATCCGGGATCTCGGAGCTGCACAGGCGGAATGCGTCGCCCGTGCACTGTCGTTGTGCCTCAGCCGTGAAAGCAAAGCTCGGGCTGGCCAGCGCGGTCAGAATGGTCGCGACCGCCAGGATCGCGGAGACTTGACGGGCAGTTTCAGCGTGAACGACGGTCATCGCGAGGCTCCTCGGGCTGGCCGTAACTTGCGGCCGGTGTCGATGCGCCACCCTGATCCATTGAGCCGGGAGAAACCGTGAGGTGAGTCACTCAAGGAAATATGTTAATTTTATCAATTGTATAGACCGAAGGCGCCGGCACGGACCGACGGCGACACCCGACCGACCGCGACAGATTGGCCTGCAGGCCGGCCGGGCGTTCACCCTGGACCTTCCCACCAGCCGGCCTCGTCAAAGCATTCCCGTCAAGCATTGACGAGAGGCGGGATACCGGATCATTTCGCTAAAGTCAGCGGCGACTGAACCACCCTACACACAATAGGCGGATTTCTACCTATTGTACCGCAAAATGAACTTGTGCGCTTTCACGCGCATTACACGGGTCGGACAGCACCGGAAAGCCGTTACGACCGGCTCCGCCATTCCGTTCTGGAATGCTGCATCGTTATCCTCTGCGGTTTCAATAGGCAAAGAGCATGAAGACAATTCGCGCGGCCATTTTCTTCATCATCTTCTTATCCTGGGTGCCTCTGAATGCCGCGGCGGCCGCGACGGCGCCGGCAGCCGGGAACGGCAAGCCGGCAAGCCCGGCCGCCGCACCCGCCGCGCCTCCTGCTCCCGCAGAGGATCTGCCGTCCGTCCCGGCGCCGGAGTTTCCGCGAGCCCAGTCGAAACTCGACGAGTGGAAGCAGACGCTCGATCAGGTCGAGGCGACGCTGCGCGCCAGAGTCATTCACGACACCATGTTGAACGATCTTCGGGATCGATCCGCGACGGCGCAGCGCGAAGCACGCGAGCTGATATCGAGAATTACGCCTCGCCTGGAGGCGGCAAGCGCGCGCGCCGCCGAACTCGCGCCAAGTCCTGAAGCCACCGCTCCGCAGCCTGACGAGGTGAAGCTCGAACGGGCCAAACTGTTGGCCGAGATCGCCGCAAGGCAAGGCGTCATTCAACAGGCCAAGCTCATCAACGTGCGAGCCCAGCAAACGATCGACGCGATCTCCGATCGGCGGCGCGCGGTATTTAACGAATCCGTGCTGCAGCGCTCCGCAAGCCTCGTCAATCCCACGTTCTGGCTCACGGCCGCGAACGCAGCTCCGATTGCCGCCGGTCGCCTGGTCGATCTGCTCTCCAAATGGGGGCGCGTCCTGTCGTCACAGCCGCTTCGCGCCGCGTCCGGCTTTGTTATCGCCGCCATCGTCGTGCTCGGATTCTTCCTGTCACCGGGCAGGCGCTGGTGGTCACGATGGACGACGCGCGATCCCGAGATCGCCAATCCCAGCGCGCTGCGAAAGACGGGTTCCGCGGCCGCGATCGTGTTCACGGATACCTCGCTTACGGCCGTCGCGCTGCTTGTGCTGTACCAGGCGCTCCTGACGCTCGAGGTTCTCCCCGGCGACGTGACGCCGATCGTTCGGGCCCTGTTTCTGGGTATCACCTTCGGGTTCTTTTTTATCCGGCTGACCAGCGCGGTCCTCGCACCTGGCCGCCCATCATGGCGCCTGATCGAACTGGACAATGCCGCGGCCGACGGACTGATCTCCTACTCGGTGCTGCTCGCCATGGTCACCGCGGTCGGCATCGTTCTCGACGCGCTCAGTCTGGCGATCGCATCGCCAATCGAGCTTACGATCGCAAGCCAGGCGATACTTGCGACCACGAAAGCGCTTCTCTTCATGGGCGCGCTGCGCGTTGCGGCCGCCACAGAAGCCGAGGAGGAATCGGCGGCCCCCTCCTCCGCGCAAAGATCCGCGTGGCGACTGTTGATTCCGATCGGCTGGATGATGGCCATGGCCGCCATTATCGGACCCCTCGCAGGGTATGTCGCATTAGGCCGGTTCATCACGATCGAAATGGTCGTAATGGTCGTCGCGCTCATGAGTTTCATCCTCCTGAGCCGGTTCTCGGCGGTTCTCGTCAACACGACGTTCGCTTTCAATGGCGCGATCGGCCGCTTTCTGCGGCAAACCGCTGGCCTGGGAAGCGGCGCGGTCCGCCAGATCGCCGCGGTGCTCGGCGGCCTCATCCAGCTGTCTCTGATCGGACTTACAGCCTTTTTTATCCTCACGACGTGGGGAATTCGTTCCGACGACGTCGTCACGTCGATGTCGTCGGCGTTCTTCAGTTTTCAAATCGGCAACATCACCATTTCGCCGTCCCAGATTCTCGGCGCGCTTGCGGTGCTCACGATCGGTGTCTTCGCCACACGCGCGCTCAAGCGATGGCTGGAGGAGCGTTTCCTTCCTGAAACAAATCTCGATGTCGGCGTTCGCAGTTCGATCGGCACCGGCGCGGGCTATGCGGGGGTCATTCTCGCGACCCTGATCGCGCTGTCGTATGTCGGACTTAACTTGCAGAACGTCGCTATCGTGGCCGGCGCGCTGTCGGTCGGCATCGGCTTCGGACTGCAATCCATCATCAACAACTTCGTCTCCGGCCTGATTCTGCTTGTAGAGCGACCGATCAAGGTCGGAGATCGCATCGAGGTCGGCACCCGCATGGGCGTCGTGAAGCGCATCAACGTCCGCGCCACCGAGATCGCCACCTATGATAACGTCTCGGTGATCGTGCCCAACGCGGAACTGATCAGCGGTCAGGTGGTCAACTGGATGCATGGCAGCTATTCGGCCCGTCTGTCCGTGGCGGTCAGCACCTCCAGCAACGCGGACCCGGACAAGGTTCTTGCGATCCTGCTCGAGATCGTCTCGCGCCACCCCCGCGCCCTGAAGTCACCTGAACCGTTCGCAATTCTCAATAATTTCGGCCCCGACGCGCTGGAATTCTCGGCCTTCTTTCATGTGGCGCACATCGGCATCGACGCAGGCGCCGCCAACGAGGTGAGGCTCGAGATCCTCAAGCGCTTCCGTAAGGAAGGAATCGAGCTTCCGAACGCGAAGCGGGACCTGCACGTGCACAACCTCGATCGCATCGAAACCCTGGTGCGCGACCTTGCCGACGGCGAGCGTTCCGGAGCATCACGGCGGCGGATAAGATCAATAGAAAGCTGACGTTCACCGTCGAATGATGTATAGTTCGGTTTCCAGTTGGCTTGGATCGTGAACCACCGAGCATGAAATGCAGGCTTCGTCCAACAGATCACTTCCCTCACTGAGTTTACGGATCGATCTCGATCCCAAGGGCCGCATCGGACCGGGTAAAATTGAACTGCTCGAGAGCATACAGACTTGCGGCTCGATTTCGGCCGCCGGACGCGCCATGGACATGTCCTACAAGCGCGCGTGGGATCTCGTCGATGAAATAAATCGCATCTGCCGGCAGGCGGCGGTCGCGCGACAGACCGGCGGCAAGAACGGAGGCGGCGCGGTCCTCACCCTGTTCGGGGTGTCGCTGGTTGCCCGCTATCGCAAGATCGAACGCGACGCCGCCAGCGCGGTCCACAAGGAGCTGGAGGCGCTGCGAAACGATATCCGGCACCCGAAAAAAAGCACGGAACGAGACAGGAACGTCAAGTCTCGTTGATCCGGAGCGCTTGTTATCGGGTGGCCGCGGCGGCGTCATGCCGAACCGGAACCCGGACGCTCGCGTCCATCCTGTGAGGCCACCCTCCCCCGAGTTGCGCTCTGGTCTCGCCTTTTCCTTCGTGATATATAATCGGATATATCGATAAGGCCGATGACGGGAGGAGAAGCCGAATGCGTGGTTTCGGATCTCCACACCGCCGGCGGATCATGACGAACGCGACGCGAACTTGAAGGAGGCGGACCATGTTCGACGCCCAATGCGACCTTGCCGCTCTGGTCTATATGGAGGGAGAAAATCCCGACAATGTCCTTTATGAGTTCGCTTCCGGTCTGAACGCGAGCGGCTACCGCGCCGTGGGCATCGTCCAGCTTGGCCGCCACTGCATCGATGCCGGCCTGTCAGCCATGCTGATGCCGACGGGCGAGCATCTTCAGCTCCATCAAAGCCTCGATCAGGAGTCGGCAGGATGCCGGCTCGATGTCGGTCAGTTGACGAGCGCCGGTGAACGGATTGCGACAACGCTCGACGCAGGCGCGGATATCCTGATCGTCAACCGTTTTGGCCGGCAGGAGCGTAAGGGCAGAGGCTTCTCCCACCTGATCGAGCGCGCGCTCGGCAACGACATTCCTGTCGTGATCGCGGTGCCTCACCATCATTTTGATGACCTGATCAAATTCGCCGACGGCATGACCGTCAAATTACATTGCGATTACGAATCGCTGGATGCGTGGTGGAGCCTGGTGTCCACGCCCGCCAGCAGCCTGCGCCGCCCTGATCATTCGACGGTTTGCGAGGTGATGAAATAGGCGTCGTTGCTCATTCGCCAACAGAAACACCAGGACAAACGCCAGGGTATATTTTTAGCGTTGCAGCCGGACGCCGAGCATCACCACGGTCGCCGCCGAGTTTGCGCCGGGAATGTTCGTGCTCAGCATGTCGTGGCGCACCTGCGCCTTGATCTGGAATTCCCGGTTCAGCCTGTAAATGAGATCGCCGGAGATCGAGTAGATCTGGTCGGAGCGTTCTGAACCCCGATACTCCTGCGTCGCATAGGTGAACCTGCCGATCCCCGTCAGCCAGCGGCGAAAATCGTGATCGATCTCGATGGTGTGGGAGCGGGTCAGCACGCCGGCGACACCGGGCACGAAGGATTCATCGACAAAAGTCACCGAGGTGAACCTCGCCGTGGTCAGCGCCGACGCCGACCAGATCAGCGACCCGCTGGTGAGCAGGCCGGTCAACTGGTCGAGACGCGGGTCCGCATAGTTGCGGGCAGTATAGCCGATAGAGGCCTCGCCGATCAGCAAGCGTGTCAGTTCAAAACTGGTCCCGACTTTCGCGTAGCCGCCATGGGAATCGCGCTGGAAGCCATCGCGATCGACCGGCGTGTCGCGGTTGCGCGCGTCCGCCTCGACTTCGCCAAAGGGCTTGAAACCGGGCAGCAGATCATAGCTGACGCGCCCCACGGCGCCGTATTGGTTGAAGTTGCGGTCCGCATTGGACGCCGATGTGCCATCCGTCAATAGCGAGTTCTGATACATGGTGCGGTCCGCGAATCCATGCAGCGAGACTTGCAGCCGGTTGATATCGTGTTCGATACCGGCCGTTGCCCCGGTCACGGCGAAGATCGGATACCTGGCGAGACCGGCCTGGACGTTCGGGCTGCCGGGATTGTCGATGCCGATCCGCATCCGCAGTTCCGAATTGATGCGGGTATCGCGCCTGACGTCGAGACGTCCAACGGCCCTGCCGAGGAAATCAGGCCGATCCACGACCGTCGGCACCGAGATGACCGACTGAGGCGGATTATCGACTCCCGGCGGAAAGGTTCTGTCGAAACCGGTGAACGATCCGCGCAAATCGACGAGGAGAGAGTGCCGCGTCCAATCCGACGCCGCCACGAATTCCGGCGCGACCATATAGAACGCCGATCCCTTCGGCTGATTGAAGCGACCGGGATTGGTATTGTAGCCGCCCCACAACTCCACCGCCGACTTCACGAAAAAACTGCCGACATAATTACCCACGGCTCCGAACGGATCGTCATCGCGCTTCAGACGCCGCCGCGCGGGCTGCCCCTCGACCCTTCCGGCCATCGCCGGAGCAATCGGCGTCGTATGGGCGGTCGATGACGGCGGAACCGATAGCGGCGGTGGCGGCGGAACGGGGATGAAGTTGCCCGGCCCCGGCGGCTGCTTCGGTTTCGGCGCGCCGGGATAAAGTTTCTTCTCCTTGCGCCGGCGATTGAGCGAATCATAACCCGTATCGCCCACGCCAGTCGCGGCCGGAATATCGTAGGCCGGAATCCTGCCGATGCGGGAGGGAGCCATCGTTGAGGATGCCGACGCCACATCACCGTCGGCATCACCGGTCCGGCGCAAGGAAGACTCCCGCGGCTGAAACAGCCCGCCCCGAAGCGGCGTGATCTGGTCGCCGGTCAGCGTCTGGGCTTCGGCGGTCACGCATCCCGGACCGATGAAAGCGAGGCACGTCAAAACCGCGCGCCAGATCGGTACGCTCCGGCAAAAGCCCGTCGCTGGATCGGAAAACACGATCCCGAAAACTCCAAGAAAAATATATACTTGCGGTGCCCGCCCGAAACGGGCGCACTATCGTTAATGGAGTTAAAACAATTATGGTTAACGGGCCGTTGAGGACGCGGAGTTGCATCGCATCGCACAAGCAGGCGTGCTAAGCACACCGCTCGGACAGAGCATTGCTTCGCGTCCCAGCCTTTCAGTTTCTGATGGAATCAGAAGCCAGGCTCTCGGATCTTGATTTGACGCGTTTTCTTCCCGCGAACAGGTCATCCGCTTCGCTCGAAAACGCTCTAGCGTGGAACCAGTATGACCTCATTCAAATCAGGCACGGTGACATCCGCCATGACCGATCAGGCCAACATCGCGATCGAGTCCGCGTTGCGGACCTTCGAGGCGGAGGCTGGCGGCGTGTCTGCGCTTGCCGCGGCGCTCAAATCCGATCTCGGCCTCGCATTTGCGGCTGCGACGGACCTGATCCGCAACGCCAAAGGGCGGCTGATCGTCACCGGTCTCGGAAAATCCGGCCACATCGGCCGCAAGATCGCCGCGACCTTCGCCTCGACCGGGACTCCCGCCTTCTTCGTGCACGCAGCGGAAGCCAGTCATGGCGATCTTGGCATGATCACCGCCGATGATGTCATCATGGCGTTGTCCTGGTCGGGCGAGCAGCCGGAGATGAAGAATCTCATCACCTATGCCAAACGCTTTCGCATCCCCCTGATCGCCATGACCGCCGAGCGCGACTCCACGCTGGGCAAGGCCGCCGATGTCGCGCTGGTGCAGCCCAAGGCGCGCGAAGCCTGTCCGCACAACCTCGCGCCGACCACATCCTCGCTGATGCAACTCGCGCTCGGCGATGGACTCGCGATCGCGTTGCTGGAGGGCCGCGGTTTCACCTCGATCGACTTCAGCGTGCTGCACCCCGGAGGCAAGCTGGGCGCGCTGTTGAAATACACCCGTGACCTCATGCACAGCGGCGACGCCATCCCGTTGAAGCCGCTCGGGACCAAGATGTCGGATGCGTTGGTCGAGATGACGTCAAAGGGATTCGGTTGCGTCGGCGTCACTGACGGCCAGGGAAATCTGGTCGGGATCGTCACCGACGGCGACCTGCGCCGTCACATGAGACCTGATCTGATGACGGCCCGCGTCGACGATGTCATGACGCCCCATCCGAAGACCATCGGCCGCGATCTTCTGGCGGGCGAGGCGCTTGAAATCCTCAACTCGTCGAAAATCACGGCGCTGATCGTGACCGAGGGGAAAAAGCCGGTCGGCATCGTGCATCTGCACGACCTGCTGCGCGCGGGTGTGGCCTGACCGGCGTTCAAGCGAAAGGAAAACCCGACGGGTCCCTTTGGTAGAGCGCGCCCTGAGAGGTCCGGCGCCTGCTACGGCTCCGTGGCCACGGTGAGGTTTGCGCCGTCCGCCTTCACGACCTTCACCCGGCTGCCGGCCGGTGCGTCCGGTCCCGCAACCCGCCAGATCGTGTCGTCGATCCGCACCGTGCCCGTCCCGTCCACGATCGGCTTCTCCAGCGTGAAGACGCGGCCGACCAGCGCTTCGGCGCGCCGGTTGAGGAACGGGCTGGCGGCGGCGCTCGACTCCCGACGCGCCATCCGACGCCATAACGGCACCGCGGCGGCCGCGAACACGGCGAACATCAGGAGTTGGGTTTGCCAGGTCGGATCCACCACGAACGACAGCGCGCCGACCAGAAATGCCGCCAGTCCGAGCCAGAACAGGAACACACCCGGCGTCAGCAGTTCAAGACCCACCAGGACGAGACCGAGGATCAGCCAGTTCCAGTTTCCCAACGACGCCAACAGGTCGATCATAAAACCCTCCCTCGTCCGATGATCTATCCCTGCGGGGGCACCGGCGGCGGCACCTTTGAGCCGGTATTCGGCATTGCTCCCCGTCGCGCGGCAGAGGCCGACGCCGCATTATCGCCGAAGGTGGCTTTGGCGATCTCGCCGATGCCTGCCAGCGAGGACAGCATGCTGGTGGCTTCCATCGGCAGCATCACGACCTTCTGGTTCGGCGAGTTTGCAAGCTGCCCGAACGCCTTGATGTACTTGTCAGCAATGAAGTAGTTGAGCGACGCCACATCGCCCTTCGCGATCGCCTCGCTCACCATGCGCGTCGCCTCGGCCTCGGCTTCCGCTGACCGTTCGCGCGCCTCGGCATCGCGGAAAGCGGCTTCCTTTCGGCCTTCGGCTTCGAGAATCTGTGACTGCTTCTGGCCCTCGGCCTTGAGAATGGCCGACTGGCGCTGGCCTTCGGCCTGAAGGATGTCGGCGCGTTTTTCGCGCTCGGCCTTCATCTGGCGGCCCATCGCCTGCACGAGGTCGGCAGGCGGCACGATGTCCTTGATCTCGATACGGTTGACCTTCAAACCCCACGGAGTCACCGCGGCATCCACGACGCGAAGCAGCCGCTCGTTGATTTCGTCACGATGCGACAGCACCTGGTCGAGGTCCATCGAGCCCATGACCGAACGGATATTGGTCATTGTCAGCGTCACAATGGATTGGGTGAGGTTCGCCACCTCGTAGCTCGCCTTGGCCGCATCGAACACCTGGTAGAAGGCGACGCCGTCCACCGTGACAGTCGCGTTGTCCTTGGTGATGACCTCCTGCTGGGGAATTTCGATCACCTGCTCCATCATGTTCATCTTGCGGCCGACGCGGTCGATATAGGGAATGATGAGATTGAGGCCGGGACCGAGCGTTCGCGTGTACTTGCCAAACCGTTCGATGGTCCAGTCGTGGCCTTGCGGCACGGTCTTGACGCCGGCCAGCAGCGTCAGGATCACGAGTCCCACAACAGCAATCGCAAAAATATCGAACCCGGTCATAAAACTCTCCCTGCGAGGCGCCGTCCCTTCAGGAACGCCATGCGCTCGCCGCCATCCGCATAATGCAAGACTGTGAACTGCCGGTTAGTCGCTACCGGAAGACGTAAGGTTCGATCGACCGAAAGCGAGACTCTTAGAGC
>NZ_BJNF01000076.1 GCF_006539545.1 Nitrobacter winogradskyi | reverse complement strand
GCCGCTCCAGAGAACCTGTAACAACTTACGTTAAGTGAGCTGCCTCTCCTCCGAACGCTGCGCTATCCCGAATCCGCATTGTCCACTCGGAAGACGGACATCCGATTTCACCGAGAGAGGGCTAGAGGCGGAAAGGCTCCAAGGGGAAGTCCGCCTAGATCACGATGGCTTTGGATCGAATCGATCCAAAGCCATCAACGTGATCGATTCCAACCCAATATTTTGAGACGTGGATGCGGGCGGAAAACCGCTACACACTTTTCCTCATCCCGCTCTAGATCCAGCCCTGAAGTTCGCGCAGCACCAGACTCCGGATCACATCCATGCCAGGGTCGCTATCGTTCAGGCATGGTATCGCGGTGAACTCCTCGCCCCCGTTCTGGCGGAAGATATGCGCATTTTCCTGCGCGATTTCCTCCAGCGTCTCCAGGCAGTCGGCGGAGAAGCCGGGGTTGACGACCGCGAGACGCTTCACGCCGTCCTTCGCGAGTTTCTCGACCGTCTTGTCGGTGTAGGGCTGCAACCACTCATCGAAGCCGAAGCGCGACTGGAACGTCAGCATCAGTTTCGACGCATCGAGCCCCATCCGCTTTCGCAGCGCCTCGGTGGTCGCGACACAATGCCTCTGATACGGATCGCCCTTGTCGACATAGGTCTGCGGCATGCCGTGGAACGACGCCATGATGACATCAGGCGTGAACGGGAGCGAGGCGAGATGAGTCTCGATCGAAACCGCCAGCGCCTCGATATAGTCGGGATCGTCGTAGTAGGGCGGCGTCACCCGCAGCGTCGGCTGCGCACGCATCTCGCTGAGAATGCGAAATGCCTCGTCACATACGGTTGCGGATGTCGTCGCCGAATATTGCGGATAGAGCGGCACCACCAGCAGCCTGTCGCAGCCCTGCGCCGCCAGCGCCGCGATACGCGATTGCATCGACGGATTGCCGTAGCGCATCGCCCAGTCGACGACGACATGGTCGTGACCTTCAAGCGCGGCCGTGAGCTTGTCCGACTGCGAGCGGGTGATCGTCTTGAGCGGTGACTCGTCGAGCTCGGTATTCCAGATCTTCAGGTAATCGAGCGCCTTGCGGCGCGGGCGGGTGTTCAGGATGATGCCGTTCAGCACCAGCTTCCAGCCCAGGCCCTGCTTCTCGATAACGCGCGGATCCGACAGAAACTCCTTCAGATACACCCGCACGCCGCGAGCATCGGCTGTATCCGGAGTGCCGAGATTGACGATCAGAACGCCAACGCGCTCGCGCGGCGCGCACGCCGCGGTTCCAGCCTTGTCGATAGGAATGGCGACAGTCATGTCCGTCTGGCTTCGCGCGCCGGTCCGTTCTTGTCAAGCCCACGCATCTACCGATACGGTTGCGAACCGCAGGCTGAGGGAGTTGCGATGACGATCGCTGAATGGTGTGTCTTCGGTGCGGTCATTCTGTACCTGCTGACGATCGTGCCGTTCAAGGCGCTGGGGTTGCCCCGCTTTGACAACGCCCGGCCGCGCGACCCGGGATTTTACGACGATCCGTTGCGGACCCGCGCGCTTGGAGCGCACCTGAACGGCATCGAAGCCTTTCCCTTCTTTGCTGCCGCCGTTCTGCTTGCGGAATTTCGCGATGCGCCCCAGCGTCTGATCGACGAACTGGCGATCCTTTACCTGATCGTCCGCGCCGCCTATGTCGTGACCTATATCGGCGACCGCCCGACGTTGCGGTCGATCCTCTGGGGCGTCGGCTTCGCCATCAACACCACGATCTTCTTCCTGCCCGCGATCCGGCACTGGCTGCCTTCCTGACACGCGCGGAAAGGGAGCCAGTCAGTTCCTCCACGCCGCCTGCGGCGTTTCCAGAGCCTTTTCGCTTCTGATGGAATCAGAAGCGAGGCTCTA
>NZ_BJNF01000075.1 GCF_006539545.1 Nitrobacter winogradskyi | reverse complement strand
GCAATCCACGTCGCCGCAACAGCGCCTCCGGCTCCGGCTTGCGGCCGCGGAAGGCAATGTAGGCTTCTTCCGGATCGCGCGATCCGCCAGACGAATAAATATCATCGTGCAGCCGCCTGGCTGTCTCCGGATCAAAAATATCACCGGTCTCCTCGAAAGCTCCGAACGCATCGGCGTCCATCACCTCCGACCACATGTAGCTGTAATAGCCGGCCGCATAGTGATCGCCGGAGAAGATGTGGCCGAACTGGGTCGGCCGGTGCCGCATCGCGATTTCCGCCGGCATCCCGATCTTTTCCATCGTGGCGCGTTCGAAAGCTCTGATATCTCGGATCGCCGCGGCGGGCTGGCTGTGGAATTCCAGATCCATCAGCGCCGAGGCGACGAATTCGACGGTGGCGAAACCCTGGTTGAACTGTCGCGCCGCGAGGAAGCGCTCCAGCAAATCATCCGGCGGCGGCTCTCCGGTCTGGTAGTGCCTTGCGAACTGTCGCAGCACCTGCGGCTGTTCCTGCCAGTGCTCGTAGAGTTGCGACGGCAGTTCGACGAAATCGGTAAAAACGCTGGTCCCCGACAACGAAGGATAGGTGACGTTCGACAGCATGCCGTGCAGACCGTGTCCGAACTCATGGAACAGCGTGCGCGCATCGTCCGGAGACAGCAGCGCGGGCTGGCCGTTCGCGCCTTTGGCGAAATTGCAGACGTTCACGACCAGCGGCGCGACCTCGCCGTCGAGCGTCTGCTGGTCGCGCAGCGAGGTCATCCATGCGCCGGACCGTTTCGAGGCGCGGGCGAAGTAGTCGCCGTAGAACAGCGCCCGATGCGCACCGGCGGCATCCTTCACCTCAAAGACGCGAACGTCCGGATGCCAGACCGGGATGTCCTTGCGCTCGGAGAAGGAGAGCCCGAACAGGCGATGCGCGCAGTCGAAGGCCGCGGCGATCATCCCCTCCAGCGTCAGATACGGCTTGATCGCCGCATCGTCGAAATCGGCACGGATCTGCCGCAGCTTTTCGGCGTAGTAGCGCCAATCCCAGGGCGCGAGCGTGAAGTTGCCGCCCTCCTCCGCGATCAGCCCCTGCAAGGCATCGCGGTCGGCGAGCGCCCGTGCGCGGGCCGGCGTCCAGACCCGCTCCAGCAGGCCGCGCGCGGCTTCCGGCGTCTTGGCCATCGAGTCTTCCAGACGATAGGCCGCGAAGCTGGGATAGCCCAGAAGCCTTGCGGCTTCCTCGCGAAGCGCGAGGATCTCTACGATGGCTGCGTTGTTTTCGTTGGGGTTGCCGTTGTCGCCACGGGCTGTAAACGCCTTGTAAACCTTCTCGCGCAGATCGCGGCGGCGCGAGCTCTTGAGAAACGTCTCCACTGACGAGCGCGAGGTGGTCACGATGGCCTTGCCGGGCAGCGCGCGCTCCTCCGCCGCGGCACGCGCCGCCGCAACGAAACTGTCCGGCAGGCCCTCCAGGTCATCCTCGCCGAGTTCGAGGAACCACTCCTGCTCGTCGCCGAGGAGATGATGGCCGAAGGTGGTGCCGAGATGGGCCAACCGCTCGTTGATCGCCGCCATCCGCGCCTTAGCGGCCTCGTCGAGACCGGCGCCGGCCCGGTGAAAGCGCGTGTAGGTGCGTTCCAGCAGCCGCAACTGCTCGGCGGTCAGACCGAGCGTTGCACGATTCTCGTGGAGTTGCGCGACGCGGCCGAACAACACCGCGTTCATCAGGATCGGATTCCAGTGCCGCGCCATGCGCGAGGAGACATCCGTGTCGATCTCGAGCAGCGCCGGATTGGAGTGCGCCGAAACCAG
This sequence comes from Nitrobacter winogradskyi, assembly GCF_006539545.1. GTDB lineage: Bacteria > Pseudomonadota > Alphaproteobacteria > Rhizobiales > Xanthobacteraceae > Nitrobacter > Nitrobacter winogradskyi_A. The sequence continues at coordinate 5,926 of NZ_BJNF01000075.1, read as the reverse complement.
ATTGTAAAACACGGCCGCGATCTTCGCGAGCAGCCTGCCGGAGCGTTCCAGCGCGGTGATGGTGTTGGCGAAGTCCGGCGCCGACGGATCATGAGCGATGGCGGCGATCTCGGCGGCATGATCGATGAACGCTCGCTCAAAGGCGGGCAGGAAATGGTCAGGCGCGATCTCCCCGAACGGCGGAGCCTGGAAAGGCGTCCGCCACGGCATCAGCAACGGGTTGTCCGTCCCGGAGCCGGAAACCACAGGCGACGATTGAGACGTATCTGACATAAGGTTTTGCTTTCGCCCGCTGCTTCACATTTCTGCCGCGATCCAGCGGCACCGGAACTATAACACGCGACAGAGCCCTTTGGTGCCTTTGGCGCTTGCCGCGGCCGGCATTTTCAGAGAGATTGCCGCCCTCAACGGATACTTGAACGAACGGAATACTCTGGACGAACGGAATCCTTGGACGAACGGAATCTTTGGACATGAGTTCTCAACCTGCCTCTTCCGCCTCACGCAAGATCGCCTGGCCCAGCGTCATCACCGTCATTTCGGCGGCGATCCTGATTGGCGCGGAAGTCTTCGGCGCGGCGTTCGCCGGCGGCTGGGCGCTCGCGATCCTGTTCGGACTGAGCGAGATGGAGAGTCATATCCTGCAAGCGGTGCTGTTCGTGATCGGCGTGTTCGTCATGATCAATTTTATCCGCGCCGCCCAGCGCGTCGAACCCTTCATACGGCGCACCTGAAACAAACCGCTGCGGCACAGGGCCAACTTGCATTCTTCTTGCGCGCCGTCGGTTCCTTTCATTAAAACAATTTTAAACTCTCGTTCATCATCGGCGCGCGATTGCGGCATTTCGACAACGGCGTGGGGAAACCGCGCTTCGCTCGAAGAAAGTTGTTGCGAACCCCGATCAAAAGACTTATCTCCGCTACTGCCCAATTTCGCACGTGCCTGTGGTCGTGTGTCAGTCGGTAGGTATCCGGACAAGAGGCCGGACAGCCGCCAAGGGTGAAGCAGCCGAGGGTCGCTCAGATCGATCGAGACTCAAATCGATTGAAACTGAGAGGCCAGCATCTCTCTCCAGGGATGCCGATGAAGGCGCTTTACTTCTTGCAACCGTGACTGGCAGCCGGAGGCGAACCGGCGCACCCCGCTCTCAACGGGGGACGCGACTTAAAGCAACGACGGATCGGGCTTTTTTGGTCTCTACCGGCCTTCCACCGCCGGCGCGGGCTACTGAAAAGGCTTGTCCTTCATTGCCAGGTGTGCGGGCGGGATTCATCCCAACCAATCCACGGCAGCACAGTTGATCTGAGCTCAAGGCGTCGTCGCGTCTCCATCGTGCGACGATGCCGGAACGTTCAGTCCGACGTCATTTTGAGCGAGTCCGTCGCTGGACCGTTTGGAGGGTGCTATGACCGAACGCATTCGGGAATTCCTGCGCGACCGCCGCAACAAAGGCAACGATACCGAGCCCTGCCTCGTGGTCGATCTCGACATCGTGCGCGACAACTATCAGGCCTTCGCGAAGGCGTTGCCGGACTCGCGCGTGTTCTACGCCGTGAAGGCTAACCCTGCGCCCGAGGTGCTGAGCCTGCTTGCCTCGCTAGGTTCGTGCTTCGACACCGCGACCGTCGCCGAGATTGAAATGGCGCTTGCCGCCGGCGCGACGCCGGACCGCATCTCCTTCGGCAACACCATCAAGAAGGAGCGCGATATCGCGCGCGCCTACGCGCTCGGCATTCGCCTGTTCGCCGTGGACTGCCATGCGGAAGTCGAGAAAATTGCCCGCGCCGCGCCGGGGGCGAAGGTGTTCTGCCGCATCCTCTACGACTGCGCGGGCGCCGAGTGGCCGTTGTCGCGCAAGTTCGGCTGCGACCCGGAAATGGCGGTCGAAGTGCTCGACCTCGCCAAGCGCCTCAGCCTCGAGCCGATCGGCATTTCGTTCCATGTCGGTTCGCAGCAGCGCAAGGTGAAAGCCTGGGATCGCGCTCTGGCGATGGTCTCGCAAGTGTTCCGCGACTGCGCCGAACGTGGAATCAACCTGACCATGGTCAACATGGGCGGGGGGTTTCCGACGAGGTACCTGAAGGACATTCCGCCGGTCGTGCAGTACGGCCGGTCGATCTTCCGCGCGTTGCGCAAGCACTTCGGCAATCAGATCCCGGAGACCATCATCGAGCCGGGCCGCGGCATGGTCGGCAACGCCGGCGTGATCGAGACGGAAGTCGTGCTGATCTCGAAGAAAGGTTACGATGACGCGAACCGCTGGGTCTATCTCGACATCGGCAAGTTCGGCGGCCTCGCGGAGACCATGGACGAGTCGATCCGCTACGCGATCAGGACGCCGCACGACGGCGCCGAGATGACGCCCTGCGTGCTGGCCGGCCCGACCTGCGACTCGGCCGACGTGCTCTACGAGAAGCAGCCGTATCCGCTGCCGGTCTCGCTCGAGATCGGCGACAAGCTGCTGATCGAGGGCACCGGCGCTTATACGTCGACCTACTCGTCGGTAGCCTTCAACGGCTTTCCGCCGCTGAGGACGTATCACATCTGACGCAAGCTCTTCCTCCCCGTTCGCGAAGAGATGAAGAGAGCCGGAAGCCGGTTCGCCGGCTTCCTCCCTGTCACAATTCTGGCTGATGACACGCCGTGCGACTGATCAAGTTGCCGGAGGGGGGATGATGCGCCATGAATGCTGTTCTCGAAACAATCGCCGCCCGCTGCGAGATTTCTCCCTTCGCGATCCGCGCCGAACGTGCTTCCGATGTCGCCGCGCGCGAAGCGTTGCTCGATGCAAGCTTCGGCACCGGCCGCTTTGCGCGGACCTGCCAGCGGCTGCGTGACGGACGGAAACCGGCCGAAGGCCTGGCGTTGGTCGCGGTTGCCAAACGCAAGCTGATCGGAACCGTGCGGCTTTGGCACGTCAGCGCCGGGGGCGTGCCTGCGCTGGCGCTCGGCCCTCTCGCGGTGGCAGCGTCCCAGCGCAAGCTTGGCGTCGGCGCCGCATTGATGAAGCGAGCGCTCGAGCTTGCGCAGGCGCACGGCCACGGCGCCGTGATCCTGCTCGGCGATGCGCCGTATTACGCGCGCTTCGGCTTCTCGGCGGTGAAAACCGCCAACCTTCTCCTGCCCGGCCCGTTCGAACGCGACCGGCTGCTGGCGGTCGAACTGCGCGAAGCTGCGCTTGAAGGCGCCTCTGGCCTGATCGCACCGACGGGGCCTCGGGTATCGAGAGCACGGCGGCATCACGGCCGGGAAGTTGCGCGGCCGATGCCGCGCGCGGCTTGAACGCAGCCGCGGCGGAGGAGGCTTGTCTTGAGAGCGGACGCGGCAGACAGGGGGAAACTGTTCCAGATGCTGGAGCATTGACTTCCGCGCAGGCCGACCTACCTTCAGATGATGATGTCGAATGCTCGCAATAGCCGTTTGTTGCTGCGCGCCGGTCACCTCAAAGCAGGATGGTGACCCGGACGGACGTGCGTCCGTACCGTCCGGGATTTATCAAGTTCGATCTCACTTCCAACTGACCATTGTTTCTTTGGCGCATCGCGCGATGCCATGACATCGCGGGTTGTGCCGCCCTCGCCGGTGATCGCTCAATCAACGGACGATCGCTCGCGAGGGCTAACCCGCGGTGAAAGACATGCTCGACAATCTGAAGAAGACACACCTCCCGGCCATCGCCATCAGCGCGCACGATATCGATCGCTTGCGGCACCTTGCCGAGGCTGCGATAGAAAAATATCCGGCGACTGCCGAATTTCTCGCTCGGGAAATAGACCGCGCCGAAATCATTCCCGCCGATAGTTCCATTCTTGACGATACCAAGGGCCAGCGGCGGAAAGTCAATCTCGTGACGATGCAGTCCGAGGTGACGTTCATCGACGACGTCAGCGGCCAGAAGCGGAAGGTCACTCTGGTTTATCCGGAAGACGCCGATGTCGACGCTGGCAAGATCTCGATTCTTTCTCCCATCGGCGCGGCCCTTATCGGCCTGTCCGCCGGGCAGAGCATCGAGTTTCAAACTCCCTCCGGTGGATGGCGCTCGCTGACCGTGATCGCTGTCTGGTCTTACTGGCCGATGCCGGAGCGTAAATAGCAGCCAGGCGCCTGTCTCCGCACCATGGAAACAGGCGCGCTGCGTTATGAAAATCAGGCGATCAACATCCACCTCATCATGGACTTGAAACCAGGCGATACCTTCTCGATCAAAACCCGCCATGAGTTGCGGTATCGATCTGGAATCGGCCATGCCACGCTACAAGCTAAAACATCCACCGGCGTCGGCTTGCGCGCTCGCGCCTGATCATGTCGTATGACGGATGAGTGAAGCGCGGGAGCGCCTCATAGCACCTTCACGCAAATTGCTTGTCCGAGCTGTAATTCCCCGACAATTTTGGAGATATATGATGTCGTCGAATGCTTCATCCGTGCACGCACGAATCACCGGGCCGATCGTCATGATCGGATTTGGTTCGATCGGAAAAGGCGCCCTGCCCCTGATCGAGAAGCATTTCGAATTCGATAAAGCGCGCTTCGTCATCATCGATCCGCATGCGGACGACACGCTGGCAAAAAAACATGGCGTCAAGTTCATCAGACAAGCCATCACCCGCGACAACTATCATGACGTCCTCGTTCCGCTGCTGACGGAAGGCGGCGGTCAGGGCTTCTGCGTCAACCTCTCGGTCGACACCGGCTCGGTTGACCTCATGACCATGTGCCGCGAGATCGGATCACTTTACATCGACACCGTGGTCGAGCCGTGGCTCGGGTTTTATTTCGACAAGAGCGCCGGCCCCGAAAAGCGCTCCAATTACGCGCTGCGCGAAACGTTGCTCGCAGCCAAGCGGAAAAGCGAAGGTGGCACCACCGCGGTTTCCACCTGCGGCGCCAACCCCGGCATGGTCTCCTGGTTTGTGAAGCAGGCGCTGCTCGACATCGCGCGCGATACCGGCACCGAGTTCAACGAACCGAAGAGCCGCGAAGGCTGGGCTCAGCTCGCACACAAGCTCGGCGTCAAGGGCATCCACATCGCCGAACGCGACACCCAGCGCGCCAAGACGCCGAAGCCGATAAACGTGTTCGTCAATACCTGGTCGGTGGAAGGATTTGTTTCGGAAGGCCTGCAACCTTCCGAGCTCGGCTGGGGCACCCACGAAAAGTGGATGCCGGAAAACGGGCGCAAGCACGATACCGGATGTCAGGCCGCGATCTATCTGCTGCAACCGGGAGCCAATACACGCGTGCGCACGTGGTGCCCGACGCCGGGAGCGCAGTACGGCTTTCTGGTCACCCACAACGAAGCGATCTCGATCGCCGACTACCTCACCGTTCGCGACGGCCAGAACGTGATCTATCGTCCGACCTGCCACTACGCTTACCATCCCGCCAACGACGCCGTGTTGTCGCTGCACGAGATGTTCGGCGCGGAAGGCAAGGCGCAGCCGAAGTTTCACATTCTGGAGGAAACCGAAATCGTCGACGGTATCGACGAGCTCGGCGTGCTGATCTACGGCCACGGCAAGAACGCGTACTGGTACGGCTCTCAGCTTTCGATCGAGGAAACCCGCCGCGTTGCGCCGTATCAGAACGCCACCGGCCTGCAGGTGTCGTCCGCGGTGCTGGCCGGCATGGTCTGGGCGCTGGAAAATCCGGAAGCCGGCATCGTCGAGGCCGACGAAATGGACTTCCGTCGCTGCCTGGAAATCCAGCGTCCCTATCTCGGTCCTGTGAAGGGCTATTATACCGACTGGACGCCACTGGCCGATCGCCCCGGACTCTTTCCGGAAGACATCGATACATCCGATCCCTGGCAGTTCAGGAACATTCTCGTTCGCTGATCCGAGCGAGACGCGCGAGCTAGAGCCTTTCCGCTTCTGATTGAATCAGAAGCGGGGCTCTATGATTTTTATTTGACGCGTTTTCTTC
>NZ_BJNF01000074.1 GCF_006539545.1 Nitrobacter winogradskyi | reverse complement strand
GCCGCTCTAGGCCAAATCCGCTCTAAACAGTCTCGTGCGTAAGCGAAGGTTACAGCCTGTGGTTTTTGGAGTCTAATCCAACTGCGTTGAATCGGACTCCAGGCCCAGCTTTTTGATCGAGCATAATCTTATCCGAAAACCGGTTTCGACTTTTCGGGATCATGCTCTAATTTTTATTGATCGGTGGAGCGACCTTCTCAGCCGGCGCAGGTGGCAGCGCTGGCTGAGGATCTGCATGTCCCCCAACATCGGCATCGGGCCGTGCGGGTTCTGGTGCGGGCGTCGTCGGACGGGTACCGCCCGGCTTTGATTCGGCCGGCCCATTCTCTTTGCCCGCAGGCACAGGCGAGGTTTGCGGGGCGGTCGCTTGCGCGATCACGATATCTCCCTGCGCGAACGACAGGGAAACACCGGATATAATCATAGCGATAGCAGCAATCAGCGCGATCGCTGGACCCGGTCTCGCATCGTTGTCGTTCTTCGTATCACCGTTGCATTCGCTCGACGCCATGAGAGCCCCCATCGCTATATCAAAAGACTAACGACGCGCCGCCGGCAAAGTTCCCTTTCAAGACGGGGAGACCTTCGGCTAGAGCAATTCCGGCAAAGTGGATACCCTGTTCGCCTCAACCAAAAATGCGACCAGACAATCATTCCAGAGCATGATCCGATTCAGTTTGAACGGATCGTTCTCTAGAGATCGACCAGCCCGGCGTCGCCGTTCTGCAGGGCGAACGCCAGCATCGAGCCGTTGGCATTCCACGCCAGCGCGGCGACAGACGCCTCGCCCTCACGGCGAACCACCACCTTGGCGCCGTTGGTGAGCCTCACCATCAAGATGGTGCCGTTCTCATAACCGGCCGCAAGGAAATCCTGGGTCGGATGGCAAGCAACTGCGGTGACGCGGGCTTGCAAAGGCGCCAGCATCGTCGGCTCCTTGTCCATCGGGCCGTCCTTGCTGGCGAACGGCCACACCACAACCCGGTCCGCGCCGGAAGTCGCCAGCAGTTTTCCACCCATGCCCCACGACAGCGACTTCACGCGGCTGGGATAGCCGGTCATTTGCATATGTTGTACGTCAACCAGCCGCCAGCCGTGCAGCGCCGGCTCGTGCATGGAGGTGATAAGAAACCTGCCGTCGGGACTGAACGTGACGCCGAGATGCGAGCCGGCCCATTCCAGCCGCTCCGGTGCAGCCTTCATGTTCGGAAACCACAGCGACACGCCGTTGTAGTGCGCCAGCGCGAGCCGCATGCCCTTCGGTGCGAACGCGAGTCCACCAACGCTCGACGGGGCGTCAATCGACTTTTCTTCACCTTTGATCCCGCGCACGTAGGCGGTCTTGCCGGCGGACCACGCGAGCGTGCCATCGGGATGAACCGCGATATTGTCGATCCAGCGGCGTTTCGCGTCGGTCACAAGAACCGAACTCTCGCCCTTCATGTCGAGCGCGACCACCTTGCCGTCGTCGCCGCTGGTGACGATCCGCTTACCGTCGGAAACCGCCGACAGGATCGCGCCGCCATGAACGGTCACCGCGGCCTTCTCGCCATCGCCGGAAACCAGCGTGATGGTTTCCTCATCGCCGATGAATGCGGCGCGATCGCCGATGAAGTGAAGAGCTGCCACCGGCGAGCCGATGGTGACGGGACGCACGCGCTCGCCGATCGAGGCCATGGCGTGCTGCTTCGGAGCGGTGTCTTTCATCACGCGGCGATGCAGTTCTGGAAGCCTTCGCGGATCAAGGCTTCCGGCAATTCGCGGCCAATGAAGACGAGACGGCTTTCCCGCTTCTCGTCAGGTTTCCATGCGCGCTGGCGGCTGCCCTCCAGCATCATGTGAACGCCTTGAAAGACGTAGCGATCGTCATCGCCGCTGAACTCCATGACCCCTTTCGAGCGCAAAATCTTCTGTCCTTCCGCCGCCAGAAGCTCCTGCAGCCACGGCATGAACTTGTCCTGATCGAGCGGCTTGTCCGAGCGCAGCGACAGCGACTGCATCTCCTCATCGTGATAATGCTTCGGACCATGGCCATGATCATGGTCGTGATGATCGTGACCGTGATGGTCGTGATCATGATCGTGGTGGTGATGGTCGTGGCCGTCATTATCGAGGAAATCCGGCTCGATCTCGAGGATACGGTCGAGATCGAACGCGCCACGTTCCAGAACATCCGAGAGCGCCACCTGGCAGCGCTCGGTCCGGTGCAGTTTCGCGTAGGGATTGATGCCGCGAATTCGCGCTTCCACCTCGGCCAGTTCCGGCTGCGACACCAGATCGGTCTTGTTCAGGACGATGACGTCGGCGAAGGCGATCTGGTTCTTCGCCTCGGGCGCATCCTTCAGCCGCTCGCTCAGCCACTTGGCGTCGGCCACCGTCACCACGGCATCGAGGCGCGCATTGTTCTGCACATCCTCGTCGACGAAGAATGTCTGCGCCACCGGCGCTGGATCGGCTAGGCCCGTGGTCTCCACGATGATGGCGTCGAACTTGCCCTTGCGCTTCATCAGTCCTTCGAGAATACGCACCAGGTCGCCGCGCACCGTGCAGCAGACGCAGCCGTTGTTCATTTCGAACACTTCCTCGTCGGCGCCGATGATCAGGTCGTTGTCGATGCCGACCTCGCCGAATTCGTTGACGATCACGGCATACTTCTTGCCGTGATTTTCCGACAGGATACGGTTCAAAAGCGTGGTCTTGCCGGCGCCGAGATAGCCTGTCAGCACGGTTACGGGGATTTTCGTCGAGGCGGAGGCGTTTACATCAGACATCAATGAACTCGGGGCTGTTTTGCTCTCCTCGCGGAGAGAATGAGGGTTCAATAGCACATGCGGCGTTCGGCGACCACACGAGCCGCCTCGGGATCCTTCCTGCGGGGAAAGGCAGAAGGCGCGACTATTCCGCCAGCGCGCTCGTCAATGCCTTTATATTATGCCGGACCATGGCAATGTAAGTGGGGGCGTCACCCTTTTCATCGCTCAGACTGTCGGAATAGAGCGTGCCACCCACCCGGGCCCCGGCCTCCGTGGCGATCTGGCGGATCAGCCGCGGATCGCCGAGATCTTCCAGAAACACGGCCGGGATTTTCGCGGCCCGGATCTGCGTGATCGTGGCGGCGATATCGCGCGCGCTCGCCTCACTGTCGGTCGAAACACCCTGCGGAGCGATGAAAGCGATGCCATAGGCCGCCTCGAAATAGCCGAAGGCATCATGGGTCGAGATCACCTTGCGACGCTCCGGTGGAATCCGGGCCACGCCCTCGCGAACCTCCCGTTCCAGCGCGTCCAGTTTCGCGAGATAATCAGCGGCGTTGCCGCGATAGACCGCCTCGCCAGCGGGGTCGGCCGCGATCAGCGCGTCCCGAATATTGGCGACGTATATTTTGGCATTGGCGACCGACTGCCAGGCATGAGGATCCGCCGAATCGTCACCGCGCAGCGTTTGACCAGCCTCGCCTCCCCGCAATGGCACGCCCGTAGCCGCGACGACGATCGCCGCATTGCCGCCCGAGGCCTGCACCAGCCGCGGCAGCCAGCCTTCGAGGCCGAGGCCGTTGACAATGACCAGCCTCGCGGCCGCGACCTTCCTGGCATCCGCCGGCGTCGGCGTGAACACATGCGCGTCGCCATCCGTTCCGACCAGCGTGGTGACATCGGTTCGCGCGCCTCCGACGGCCCGCGCGAAATCGCCGAGAATCGAAAAACTCGCGACCACGACGATCCGCTCATTGGCGCGGTCACCGGAGGTCTCCTGGGCGCGGGCGGGCGCAAGCGCCGCCAACACGATCGCAATCGCCCACATTGCGAGGCCATACCGCACCATGATCGCCCTCACGCTTCGAGATGGGGCGCGGGGAAAAACCGTCGAACAATCCCGCCGGCGCGCCCGAACAGCACAGACAGGACATAGAATACCGACGCGACCAGAATGATCGCCGGTCCGGACGGCACCTTGCTGTGAAACGACAGCACCAGTCCGGCATAACCGGACAAAAGCGCGCTGACCACGGCGATCATCATCATGCCGGTGATGTCGCGCGACCAGAATCGCGCGATGCCTGCGGGCAGGATCATCAGCCCGACCGCCAGCAAGGTGCCCATCGCATGGAAGCCGTTGACGAGGTTCACGACGACCAGTCCGAGGAACGCCAGGTGCGCCGGCGCACCGGCGCGGCTCACCGTGCGCAGAAACAGGGGATCGACGCATTCGAACACCAGCGGGCGGTAGATCACCGCGAGCACCACAAGCGTCACGGTGGCGTTGATCGCGATGACCATGAGTGTCTGGTTGTCCATCGCAAGGATGTTGCCGAACAGCACATGAAGCAGATCGATATTGGTGCCCTTGACCGACACGATAGTGACGCCCAGCGCCAGCGACGCGAGATAGAAGGTCGCCAGCGACGAGTCTTCTTTCAGTTCGGTGACGCGCGACACCACCCCGGCCAGAATCGCCACCGCGAACCCGGCGATTAATCCGCCGACGGTCATCGCGAACAGATTGAGGCCCGACAGCAGGAAGCCGACCGCCGCTCCCGGCAGGATCGCATGCGCCATCGCATCGCCGACAAGACTCATCCCCCTCAACATCAGGAACACGCCGATCGGCGCGGCCCCGAGCGCGAGGGCGGCCGCTGCCGCCAGCGCGCGGCGCATGAACTCGAAATCGGCGAAGGGGGCGACCAGCGCGTCGTAGACCATGATGCCTCAAGCCACGCGCGGCGGAACGCGCACCGCGCAGGCGGCAGCGCCATCGTCGAAAGCTTCGCACATCTGCCGGGCGCGCGAGAGGTTGCCGGCCGTCAACACCTGCCCGGTCGGCCCCCATGCCACCGCGCCGCGCGCCAGCAGCAATGCCTCCGGAAAATTCGCGCGCACCATTTCCATGTCGTGCAGCGCCGCCAGCACAGTGCGCTTCTCCTCATGCCAGCGCCGCACCAGAGCGAGCAAATCGTCCGATGTCCTGGCGTCAATGGCGTTGAACGGTTCATCCAGGACAATCACGCCGGCATCCTGCAACAGCACCCGGGCGAACAGCATGCGCTGCATCTGTCCGCCGGACAACGTGCCGATGGGACGGTTTTCGAATCCGTTCAGGCCGACAGCCGCAAGAGCTTCCGCGATCCGCCCACATTCACGCCTGCCGAGCCGGCCGAACGCCCCGGTGGTTCGCCACAATCCGGAGCCGGTGAAATCAAACACCGAAATCGGAAAGCTGCGATCGATCTCCGCGCTCTGTGGCAAATAAGCGATGTCGCGAATGTCGAGGTCGCCCAAGGCGATCGATCCGGCCAGCGGCTTCAGGATGCCCGTGATGCCGCGAAACAGCGTCGATTTACCCGCGCCGTTCGGCCCGACCACCGCCAGCAGCGCGCCGGACGCGATCTCCCCGCTCAGGTGATGCACGGCCGGATGCCGCTCATAGCCCAGCGTGACGTCACGAAATTGCAGTCGCGCTACCATCCCACGGTCGTCAGCAATACGGCGGCCCAAAGCACGACGCTGACCGCAAGCGCCGTTCCCGCTCGTACAGCCAGCGCCATCCGCAGGATCGACCATGGCACCGCCTGGGCCGGATGCGGCGAGGACAGCGCATGGGTGTGCCCGTTCGAATGTGCACCTTCGTCAGCTTGACCCTGGACGTGAGAGTGAGAGTGCAGCACGTGAGACGCTTTCCGAACTTCGATCTTTGATCGTTATATTATAACATCACAGCTGTCCAGCGAACAAACCGCCGGCCTCAGCTAAAACGACCCGCGCGCAAAAAAAGGCGGCACCGCCGTGCCGCCTTCTCGAGTCCCTTACCCGCTTCAGCCTGCCCGATCAGGCGACCTTGGAATACAGTTGATCCACGTAATCCCAGTTCACGAGGTGATCGAGGAACGCCTTGAGATAATCCGGACGGCGGTTGCGGTAGTCGATGTAATAGGAGTGCTCCCAGACGTCGCAGCCAAGAATAGGGGTCGCGTTGTGAATCAGTGGGTTTTCGGCGTTCGGCGTCTTGGATACTTCCAGTTTGCCGTTCTTCACCTGAAGCCATGCCCAGCCCGAACCGAACTGCCCAGCGCCAGCCGCGGCGAAATCAGCTTTGAATTTCTCTAGGCTGCCGAAATCCTCGATGATCTTCTTCTCGAGACGGCCGGGAAGCTTGTCGCCGCCGCCGTTGGGCTTCATCCAGTTCCAGAAATGCAGGTGATTATAGTGCTGGCCGGCGTTGTTGAACACGCCCACGGACGCGCTCTTGCCGTACGAGCTTCTCACGATATCCTCGAGCGACTTGCCCTCGAACTCGGTCCCCTTGATCGCGTTATTGCCGTTGGTCACGTAAGCCTGATGGTGCTTATCATGATGATATTCCAAGGTTTCCTTGGACATATGGGGCGCGAGCGCGTCATGGGAATATGGCAGGTTCGGAAGCGTAAAGGTCATGGGTTGTTTGTCCGAATTGTTGGGAGATTGTAAGGGGGCCCGGCGAAACCCGGTCAGGAGTTTCCGCCGCCAGTACGACACCAGCCGTTACATACCATAACTTGAGAGGGGTCAACGCCGGGTATGCCGCTGTTGCAGACTTCCTATTCATAAGACGCACGGCTCGCCGCCACCCTGATTTGCTGGCGCGAAATCCGACATGGTTCTTCCGATATAACCCGGCTCGCCGCACATATGGTGTTGCACGACCCGGTTTTTTTGTTATGCACCCTAGAGCCTCTGCGCTAGGGCGGGATGAGGAAAAGTGTGAGCGGTTTTCTGCCCGCATCCCGCGTCTCAAAATATCGGAATCGATCACGATGGTTTTGGATCGAATTGATCCAAAACCATCGTGATCCAGGGGCTCTGGAGGTGGTTATCATGCTGTTGCGATCCGGATTTGTTATTGCAGTTCTTGCCGCCATGTTATCCGTCGCCGACGCACAGACAGCGGCCGACCCCACCGGCGTCTGGTTAACACAAGCGGGTGACGCCAAGGTTCGCGTCAGCAGATGCGGCGGCAGCCTTTGCGGCGTCATCGTCTGGTTGCGCAACCCTACTGATCCCGCCACGGGAAGACCTGCCGTCGACGATAAAAATCACAACCCGGCGCTGTCCAAGCGGCCGATGATCGGACTGCCGCTGTTCCGGGGCATGTCGCAAACCGGCCCCAACAAATGGTCGGGCACGATCTACAATGCCGATGATGGCAATAGCTATGCCAGCAATGTCTCCGTCGCTGGCCCCGGCGCGCTCCGCGTGGAAGGCTGCGTCGGCGCGCTGTGCAGCGGAGAGGTCTGGACGCGCTCTCGCCGCTGAAGCACAAGCCGCCGGCCTTCGTCTTCACAGCCTCGTAGCGCGCAACCGCAACGCGTTGCCGACCACGCTCACCGACGACAGCGCCATGGCGGCGGCGGCCACGATCGGGGATAACAGCAGGCCAAAGACCGGATAGAGAACTCCGGCCGCGATCGGAATGCCGGCGGCATTGTAAATAAAGGCGAAGAACAGGTTCTGCCGGATATTGCGCATGGCCGCCTCGGAAAGGCGGCGCGCGCGAACCATGCCCATCAGATCTCCTCCGAGCAGCGTCACGCCAGCGCTCTCCATGGCGACATCGGTTCCGGTGCCCATGGCGATGCCGACATCGGCGGTGGCCAGCGCCGGCGCATCGTTGATGCCGTCTCCCGCCATCGCCACGACGCGCCCCTCATTCTGAAGCCGGGCGACCACGGCGCTCTTCTGCTCGGGAAGAACGTCAGCCTCGACATCGGCAATGCCGAGCTGCCTGGCGATCGCGTTGGCGGTGGTGCGGTTGTCGCCGGTCAGCATGATGACCCTGATGCCGTCGCCTGCCAGCGCTTTCAGGGCCGCCGGAGTTGAGGCTTTCACGGGATCGGCAATCGCGAGCAGACCGGCCAGCTTGCCGTCAATCGCGACGTTGACGACGGTGGCTCCGTCATTGCGCAGGTCATCGGCTAATGCCGCCATACCCTGAACGGCGACATTCCGGGATTCGAGGAACGCAGCCGAGCCAACCAGCACGGCTTTTTCCGCGACCTTTCCGGTCACGCCCTTTCCGGCCGGGGCATCGAACTCCTGCACCTCGTCCAGCGCCAGACCACGCTCCCTTGCCGCGGCGACGATGGCGTCCGCCAGCGGATGCTCGCTGGATCGCTCAACGCTTGCGGCCAGACGCAACAGGTCGTCTTTCCCGACACCTTGCGCAGCCTCGACGGCGACGACCTTGGGCTGGCCCTCGGTCAGGGTGCCGGTCTTGTCGACCACCAGCGTGTCGACTTTCTCCATGCGCTCAAGCGCTTCGGCATTCTTGATCAGGACACCGGCCTGCGCGCCGCGTCCGACGCCCACCATGATCGACATCGGCGTGGCAAGCCCGAGCGCGCATGGACAGGCGATGATCAGCACGCTCACCGCGGCAACCAGGCCGAACGCCAGACGCGGCTCGGGGCCGACAAAGGCCCAGACCGCAAACGCCACGACAGCCGCGGCGATGACAGCGGGCACGAACCAGCCAGCCACCCGATCGGCCAGCCGCTGGATCGGAGCACGGGACCGCTGCGCCTGCGCCACCATCTGCACGATCCGCGACAACAGCGTGTCGCGTCCGATCTTCTCGGCCCGCATGATAAAACTGCCGGACCGGTTGATGGTGCCCGCGACCACTTTTGAGCCCGCTTCCCGGACAACCGGCATGGATTCACCGGTCACCATGGATTCATCGAGCGAGGAGCGACCCTCGACGATCAGGCCGTCCACCGCCACCTTCTCCCCGGGACGAACCCGGAGCCGGTCGCCGACAGCGACCTCGTCGAGCGCCACATCGTGGTCCGCGCCTTGCTCATCGACGCGACGCGCGGTCTTCGGCGCAAGATCAAGCAGCGCCTTGATAGCGCCGGACGTGGCCTCACGCGCGCGCAACTCAAGCACCTGCCCGAGCAGCACCAGGATCGTGATCACAGCCGCCGCCTCGAAATAGACCGCGACCGCGCCATCAGCCCCGCGAAAGGCGGGCGGGAAAATCGCAGGCGTCATGGTGGCGGCAAGGCTGTAGAGATAAGCCACACCGGTGCCCATCGCGATCAGCGTGAACATGTTGAGATTGCGCGTCGTCAGCGATTGCCAGCCGCGCACGAAAAATGGCCAGCCGGCCCAGAACACCACCGGCGTCGCGAACGCCAGTTGAACCCAGTTCGACAGCGTCTGCCCGATCCAGCTATGCGCTCCGGCGATATGCGCGCCCATGTCCAATGCGATCACAGGCAGCGCGAGGATCAACCCGATCCAGAACCGGCGCGACATATCCGCGAGTTCGGGGTTGGGCGCGTCGTCCAGCGACACAAGCTCCGGCTCCAGCGCCATGCCGCAGATCGGACAGGCGCCGGGGCCGACCTGGCGCACCTCCGGATCCATCGGACAAATGTAGATCGTGCCTTCCGGCACATCCGCCGGGGGCGTCTTGGACTTGTCGAGATAGGACCGCGGCGCGGCGGCGAACTTGGTCCGGCAACCGGCGGAGCAGAAGTGATACGTCGTATCCTGATAATCGAAGCGATGCTTGCTGGTCCGTGGATCGACCGTCATGCCGCAGACCGGATCGAGAACTTTTCCATCGGTCGTCTCAGCGGCATGACTATGGTGCTGCTCGTGATGGTTATCCCCGTCGTGGGCATGCGCCGTCGCGGATTCCCCGCCGCAGCAACTCGACTCAGGCGATGCAGCGGCGGGTGATGCAGCCTGCTTTTCCGCCGCGCAGCCGCAGCCGTTCCCATTCCTGGACTCTGGTCGCCCTGCCGTGTTCATCCGGACCTCCGCAGTCCTCTTGCGGTACATACCCCATGGGGGTATATATCCGGCATGCGCGACAATATCAAGATATCCTGCCGCAAGCGCCTCAGCCGGATCGAAGGCCAGGTACGCGGGCTGTCCCGGATGGTGGAAGAAGACCGTTATTGTATCGACATCGTGACGCAGATATCGGCGGTGCGCGCCGCGCTCCGGCGCGTCGAGGAAGAAGTGCTGAAGGATCATGTCGCGCATTGCGTCGAGCACGCGATCACCAGCGGCAACAAGACCGATCAGCGGCGCAAGATTTCCGAGTTGATGGCCGTCATCGAACGGACGAGCCGATAGCGGCGGCGAGCACGTTCAGCGGCTGGCAGATGCCGCACGTCGCCTTCCCCAGCGATTCTACGTACGAATGATAATGGGACTTCTTAAGCGCGCCAAATCTGGCTAGGCTCCTTCAGGGGGGCACGCCAATGCAAAGCGCAAGTAGCGATGATCGACACGAGGTCGGGGTCGATGTTGCGGAGGATACGCAAGGCTCCTGTGATCGTTGCGGATGTCGCAGCCAGCTTTACATATGCATCCTATCAGAATGCGATTCCGGTTATCCGATCCCTGCTGATCGAGAACGTAAGCGACCGGCATATCGAGACATGCACGCTCGAGCTGACCTCTTCGCCGTCGTTTCTAAGGCCGAAAACGTGGACCATTGATCGGCTGTTGCCGGGAGACAGGCTCCCTTTAAGCGACCGGAAGGTCGAACTCGATGCCGGCTATCTTGCGGGCCTCAACGAGGCGGAACGCGGCGAGATCACGCTGCGTCTTTCCTTGAGAGAAGAGATCCTCGACGAGCGGCGCCTTCCCGTCAGGCTGCTTGCGCGTGATGAATGGGGCGGCGTCGCCGATATGGCGCAACTGCTGCCGGCCTTCGCGATGCCGAACGACCCGGCTGTGGCCCCGATCCTGCTGGCTGCGGCGGAACGGCTTGCCGCGCATGGCCATCCGAGCGGACTGGATGGCTACCAATCGCAGGACCCCAAGCGTGCCTATATGCTGACCGCGGCCGCCTATTCAGCGATTGCCGGGATGGGGCTGCACTATGCCGAGCCACCCGCGAGCTTTGAGAGCCTTGGCCAGAAGATCCGGCGTCCGGGCACGATCGCCGAGCAACGGCTGGCGACCTGCCTCGACACCACGCTGCTTTTTTCCGCCGCGCTGGAAGCCGCCGGATTGCACCCTATCATCCTGATGTTCCGTGGACATGCGGCAGCCGGCGTGTGGTTGACCAGGAGAACCTTCGCCCAGGCGATCGAGACCGACCAGATGGAGGTTCGCAAGGCGCTGGCGTCACGCGAGTTGATCGTCTTTGAGACCACCGGCGTCACCCATCGCCCTGCTTTGACCTTCGACAGCGCGCAGCAGGCGCTGGATCGCCGTCTCGCGGAGGAAGAAGCCCACGCTTTCGTCGCGGCGATCGACATCAGGCGATCCCGAAGCGGCGGAATCACGCCGCTCGCCTCGCATGAGCCGATCGCGCGCAATGCCATCGATGATGAAACCGCTCCCGTTCCGGATCTGCCGCTTCCCCCGGCCCCGACTTCTGACGAGCTGCCGGTCGAAGCGATCGAGGTGAAGCCGACCACCGCCGCCGGCCGCATCGACCGCTGGCAGAAGAAGCTGCTCGACCTGACCCTTCGCAACCGGCTTCTCAATTTTCCAGACACTAAGAAGACGATTCCGTTTCTCTGCACCGACATCGCCTATCTTGAAGACCGGCTCGCGAACAGCGCGGCCATCCGGATCATATCGTTGCCGGAGCAGAACCCGCTCGGCGAGCGCGACGCGACGATCTATCGTGAGGTTCACGGACGTGATCTTCAGCGCGGCTTCGCGGCCGAAGCCCTGCTCAGGGACGAGCTTCCCTCGCCGCTGGAGGCGCACCAACTCGAGGCGCGGCTGATCGATCTCTATCGGCAGGTTCGTAACGATTTTGCCGAAGGTGGAGCGAACACTCTCTTTCTCGCCGTCGGTTTCCTGCGCTGGAAGAAGAAGCCGGAAGACGAGCGCAGCTATCGCGCGCCGCTTCTGCTGGTCCCGGTGAAGCTCGAGCGCCGCAGCGCCAGTTCGCGTTTCACCATTCGCTTCCATGAGGATGAGCCACGCTTCAACGCGACCCTGCTGCAATTCCTGGAGCGGGATTTCGACCTGATGCTCCCCCAGTTCGGCGGCGACCTGCCGCTCGACGATAACGGGGTGGATGTGCCGCGCCTTCTCGCCATGATGCGCCAGGCCATCCGCGACGTGCCCGGCATGGAGGTCGTCGACGAGACGGCTTTGTCGACCTTCTCCTTCGCGAAATTCCTGATGTGGAAGGATCTGGTCGAGCGCACCGGGGCGCTTCGCGAGAACCGGGTGGTCCGCCACCTGATCGACACGCCTGAACAGGCCTTTCCGGAAAGCGACGGACAACCGACATTCCGCGACGAACGTGAACTCGATCGCGTTTATGCGCCGGCAGATATCATCTGCCTTCTTCCCGCGGATTCGTCGCAGACGGCGGCGAGCCTCGCGGCGGCCGAGGGACGCGATTTCGTCATCGTCGGCCCGCCCGGCACAGGCAAGAGCCAGACCATCGCCAACATGATCGCGAACTGCCTCGCGATCGGAAAGACGGTGCTGTTCGTGGCCGAAAAGACCGCCGCGCTCGACGTCGTCTATCGACGGCTGCGCGAACATGGCCTCGGAAATCACTGCATCGAATTGCACTCGAACAAGGCTGACCGCAGGCATTTCCTCGGACAGCTCAAGGCCGCCTGGGAGCATGGCGGCCGCACCGATGCATCCGAATGGGTGGAGATCAACGAGCATCTTCGATTGCGCCGTGACGAGCTCAATGCCTATGTCGGGGCCTTGCACAAGCGCTATCCGAACGGATGGACGCCTTATCATGCGCTGGGAATCGCGCTCAAGGTCGCGGACGCTCCGGCGCCGGCCTTCTCATGGCCGGAACGGGATGCTCATGATGCTCAGACTCTGCGTGCCCTTGAAGAACTCGCCGCCGAACTCGGCCTTGTCTTCGCGTCGATCGAGCGGCAGCCATCGCTGGATCTCGTCGACGTCGCCGACTGGAGTTCCGGCTGGCAGGACAGCCTGCTGACGGCGGCAACATCCCTGCGGAACGCGATCGATCTGCTGGCCAGTTCGTTCGAGGGTTATGCCGCCGTACTTGGTCTGAAGCCGCGGGAACGGCTGTCACAAACCGAGCTTCAGGATCTGGCGGCCCTTGCAACTGCCCTTCAGAACAGTCGCGGCCGCGACATCACGATCGCTTCCGATCGCGAGTTTGCCTTGTGCGCCGAAGCATTAGACGGTTTAGGCAGGTCCATCAGCGATTACCGCGAAGCGGAGCGAGGCCTCAGTGCTTCATATGGCGGCTCCGCCATTCGCGATCTCGACCCGGCTGACTTGCAGCGGCAGTGGCGTGAGGCAAACGCTTCCTTCTGGCCCGGCGCGATGCTCGGCAAGCGCAAGATCCAGAAGCTGCTGCAAGCCTATGCCGCTGGCGGGACCGCTGATCCTGAAAAAGACCTTCCGCTGCTCCGGCGCATGAAGGAATGCCTTTCGGCAATCGACGAAAACCTGCTGGTGACGAAGCCGTTGCCGGTCAATGGTCTGGAGACCGATCTTGAAGCGGTCGCGAACATCATTGAACTTGCGCGGGAGCTTCGGGATGCCTTGTGCTTGCCGAATATAGAGCAAGATGACCTTCGTTCGATCGGCCGCTCCGTCGCCGCCTGCCTGCGCGGCGCGGCGGAAGACGACAGGGTGCGGCGAGCCGGGGACAGGCTTCTCGCGGCAATCCAGGGTTTGGAGAGCGCGAGCCGGCGTTTCTCGGACCTCTCAGGCCGCGACATCCAGCCCGGAGAGAACGGAAGCGACCTCACGACAGTGCGGGAGAATCTCGTAGCCCTCGCGAACACGCAGCATCTGCTGCGCGACTGGGCGGCCTGGTGCCGCGTCAGGAACCGGGCGCTGGCATCCAGCCTTGCTTCGCTGGTCGAGCAGATCGAGAAGGGAGAGGTCCGGCCCGGTGAAGCGCGCGTTGCGTTTCGCCTCGGTTATGCCCGGTGGTGGCTCCCAAAAATCCTCGACGCCGATCCCGTCCTGCGGAATTTCCGGCGTTTCCAGCACGAAAACACCATCAAGGAATTCCGTGAGATCGACGATCTCGTGCGCGCGCACGCCAGCCGTCGCGTGATCGGCGCGATCGCGCATGGTCTGCCGCCCGTGCAGAGCGTCCCGCGCAATTCCGAGCTCGGGCTGCTCCGCCACCAGATGGAATTGCAGCGGCCGAGCCAGTCGATACGCGACATGATCGGCAGGATGCCGCAGAGCTTTTCCAGGCTCGCGCCCTGCATGCTGATGTCGCCGCTCTCCATCGCACAATACCTCCCGCCCGATCAGGCGCTCTTTGACGTGGTGATCTTCGACGAGGCCTCGCAGATCACCACCTGGGACGCTGTTGGCGCCATCGCGCGAGCGCGCCAGACCATCATCGTCGGCGACCCCAAGCAGTTGCCGCCGACAAACTTCTTTGGACGCAACGAAGATGACGACGAAGATATCGCCGATTACGAGAAGGATCTGGAGAGCATTCTCGACGAGGCCAAAGCCGCCGGCATCCCTATCCGCGATCTG
>NZ_BJNF01000073.1 GCF_006539545.1 Nitrobacter winogradskyi | reverse complement strand
CCTGAACCGCCCTGCAATCGCAGAAAATCTGCCAAAGTAGGGATAGAAGCCTCCCAGCTACCGGACCAGCTTCAAGCATCACTCTGAGGAGAGGGCGCGCCACCGAAGAGTTACATAGAGTCAATGGCTTAGAGAGGCTCTATGTTGACGCCTGAAGCCGATGGTGAGGAGAGAGCGAACATCTATCCCTCTAATTCAATGCCCTCTAACTGATCGCGGGAAACAGAGATATGGAAATGCAGAATGCATCCATGGCCCGCCCAGGCTGGCCCGAAGTCGCCATCGGCCTGATCGGCTATTTTGTCCTGCTTGCGATGGTCGCTGCGGTGCTTGTCAGTATTCCCGATGAGCAGGCGCCACTGCGCGGCATTGTCGGATTGGCGGCCGGCGGCCTGGCCTGCACCGGCGCTTTCATTGTGGCGCTGATGTTCCGCATTCGCACACTCGACGCCTTTGGCTTCCGCGCTGTCGAAGGCAAATGGCTGCTGATCGGTTTTGTTCTGGGGCTCATCGCCGTGGTGCTGAGCTTTGGCATTGAACACGTCTATTTCTCGTTGATCATAGAACCGAACACGCAAGGCGATTTCCAGGCTGCGGCAAAGTCCGGCGTGCTGGCGCTTTTTTTGACGGTCTTTGCAGGCGCCGTTCTCACACCCTTCGGCGAAGAGGTACTGTATCGCGGCGCGGTGGCAAACGCGCTGAACCGATATGGCCCGTGGGCCGGCATTCTGGGCAGCGGGGTCATCTTTGCCGCCGCACACGGGCCGAGCGTCATTTTCTTCAACGCGCTGATGATGGGCGTCCTGACGGGCTACCTCTTCTGGAAGACAAATTCAATCTGGCCAGGATTCGTGACGCATTTCGTCTACAATGGAATTTGGCTCATCATCTACAGCATGCAGTAGGAGCCAGGCCGGCGATACGGAATGCGTTTCCACTGATGGCTTCGTGACCTTTTTGCCCGTTCAGTCTGCGCAACTGAATGACCTCAATGGGGTCGGGAACCGACATCGCTGTTTCTCACGATATCGGGCTGTAGCGTAGAAACGGTGGTTTGCTTTCTTACCCGATGGAATGTGGCAATCGGCGGTAATATCGCGCCGTAGACGGCAATCGACGGTGTTTGGCGGAAGGGGTGGGATTCGAACCCACGGTGGGCTTGCACCCACGCCGGTTTTCAAGACCGGTGCCTTAAACCACTCGGCCACCCTTCCAACTCCAAGACTTCGACCGATTAGCGTACACCCCGCCAGAGCGCAATCGCAGACGGAGAGGTTGCTCGAAACCGTTGCTCGAAACCAACGTCGAACATGCCTGATAGCGGAATGAAAACCGTGAGGGGAAGCTGCGCTTCCGGCAACTTCGAAACGAAAGACCCTACAGAAATATACTAAATTGTAGATCTGGATCTTAAACCGCTCCCCATATTCCTCCTGTACCCCTAAGTCGTCACTGAACCTGTCGCGACCCGTACGAGGTGAGGGATGTACTGTCGAAACGTCTACGGGTGGCCGCGCATCGCAGAATCCTTTTAGCTCGTAAGGAAATCAGCAGCGAGGCTCGACGGCCTTGAGTTTGACGCTCTTCTTTGCGACCCGCTATCCACCTCGCTCAAAAACGTCATAGAGTTGGCCTGAGATAGAATCATTCCAACGGCAGAATGCAGCGGGGCGTTCGGATAACGACTATGATGACGCTATAATCAGACGTACAGGCCATGAACTCCGCACCTGAAGAACGCCGCAAATATCCGCGCGTCGAGATCGACGAACCGGCCTACATTTCGATGGGCGGATTCAGCATGCGGTGCCGGCTGCTGAACGTATCTACCGAGGGAGCCGCCCTTGAAGTCCCCAATCCCGCCTCTGTCCCATTGAGTTTCCAACTCATGACCGAAAAGGATCGGGTTATTCGAGGCTGCCGGGTCATCTGGACCAAACAGAACCGGATCGGGGTTGCATTCGATCAGCCCACGACCGACGCGGTTTCTGACGCCGCTGGCCGCAACTCTTGATTTACCACTCGTTATTGTCCCTCCGTCCCGTTACCGTATTTCCGCCGTCTTTGCGCTGCGATATGTTCACGACTTGGTATGGTCATGACCGTATCATGATCATGCTGACTGGCGCTGTGAAGTGGGGCAGTCCCGCCAGGGATCGGGTCTTGGGGACGGATGGGGAAATCAGGTTCAGATCGAATCCGGCTTGCTGCGCGCGCCTTAGCCGCCGCAGGCGCATGTCTAATGCTCGCCAATTGCGGCTCATCGAGCAAACTCAGCCGGATTGACCCGAAGTACGGCGTTTCGAGCAGTCCTCGGGTCGTTGTCTCCGGCGACACGGTGCCAAAAGGCGGCGGGACTTACCGGATCGGCAAACCCTATACGGTCGCCGGACGTGTTTACGTTCCCCAGGAAAACACCAAATACAAAGCCGAAGGGCTCGCATCCTGGTATGGCGACGCCTTCCATGGCCGCCTGACAGCCAACGGCGAAGTTTTCGACATGGCGTCACTGTCTGCGGCGCATCCGACTCTTCCGTTGCCGTGCTATGTCCGGGTCACAAATCTCGGCAACAGCAAATCCCTGGTCGTCCGCGTCAACGATCGCGGGCCGTATCATGGCAACCGGCTGATCGATGTCTCGAACAAGGCGGCCGAATTGCTGGAGTTCAAGCGAAATGGCGTCGCGCCGGTGCGGGTCGAATATGTCGGCCGCGCGCCGCTTGAAGGTTCTGACGATCGGCAATTGATGGCGACCCTGCGAACGGGCGTGCCCGCGCCGTCGCCGTCCACCGTCAGGGTCGCCTCGGCGCGGCCGTTTGTTCCTGAACTCCGGCCGTCGATCGGCGAAACCTCCGCGTCCGGCCGCATCCCGGCGCATCGGCAGGAATCCGAAGGTCCGCGAGAGGCTTCGTACGGTGAGGGTGATGTTACGGGCCGCGTCCACCCGGTCGCCGCTTATGCGCCGGCAGACCAGAGCGGACCGAGCGAATTCCTATCGGGCCGAGGGCTTTATTAAGCGCCGCTCACTTCCCGGGAAATCCCGAAGCCTGCTTTGATTCTCTATCCAGTCGCTTCACGCGCGGCCCTATGTTGTTCACGATCACCCCAACTGATACAAGGGTCTGCCCGGGACCGTATCATGACAACCAGATCTTCCACGCACGACAGACGCGGGGGGCTCGCCTGGCGCGGTCTGGTAGCCGTCGCCGTCCTCACGATCGGCCTCGGCGGAATCGTGCTCGCTGCCAACAACAGCGTCCAGGGGGCGAAGAAAGAAGACATCTACGAAACCAGCGCCCCGACCGCTATTCTGCTCGAAGCCAAAAGCGGTAGCGTACTCTTCGAGAAGAACGCAGATGAACTGCGGGCACCGTCCAGCATGATGAAGCTGATGACGGCGGAAGTCGTTTTCAACGCCATCACAAAAGGCGAAATCAAGCTCACGGACGAATACGTCATCAGCGAAAACACCTGGCGAAAGGGCGGGGCGCCTTCCGGCGGATCAACGATGTTCGCGGCGATCAACAGCCGCGTCCCTGTCCAGGACCTCCTGCGCGGCGCGATCATCCAGAGCGGAAACGACTCCTGCATGGCGCTTGCGGAGGGCATCGCGGGCGACGAAAGCGCCTTCGCGGAGAAGATGACGGCGCGAGCGCGCGAGTTGGGCATGAGCCGTTCCACCTTCGCGAATTCCAACGGCCTGCCACATCCCGACAACAAGATGACCGTTCGGGAGCTTGCGTCGCTGGCGCGCCACATCATGCTGACGTACCCGGATTTTTACAAGCTGTTCGGCGAACGCGAATTCACCTGGAACAAAATCCGCCAGTCAAACCGCAACGCGCTGCTGGCCGCGATGGATGGGGCCGACGGGCTCAAGACCGGCTACACCAAGGAGGGGGGATACGGCCTGGTCGGCTCGGTGGTTCAGAACGGCACGCGGCTGATCGTGGTCGTGAACGGTCTGGAGAGCGCCGACGACCGGCTGGCCGCAGCCAGGAAGCTGCTGGAATGGGGTTTTCGAAACTTCGAGGTCAGGACCCTGTTCGCCGCGGAACAGCCGATCGGTTACGCCAAGGTATTTGGCGGCGATAGCGGCTCCGTTCAGGTGGCCGTGTCAGACCCGGTCCAGGTCATGGTTCAGAAGAACGGCGGCGACAGACTGATCGCGCGCATCGTTTATTCCGGGCCGGTCCGCGCGCCGATTGCGCCGGGGCAGCCGATCGGCGTCGTCAGGGTGTGGCGAGGCAAGGAAGTAGCGGTCGAGATGCCGGTTCATGCCACGAAAGCGGTTGGTGTCGGCTCGACCATGCGCCGCGCGTTCGATGGAGCGATCGAGCTTGTCGTCGGGACGGTGCGCTCGGGCGCCGCGAGACTCTGATGGCCCAGGCCACGCCCAAAGCCGACCCGCAGCGCGGACGTTTCATTACTTTCGAGGGCGGGGAGGGCTCCGGTAAATCCACGCAGATCAGGATTCTAGCCGAACGTCTTCAGGCGGCGAAGCTGCGCGCCATCGTCACGCGAGAGCCCGGAGGATCGCCGGGGGCCGAAATCATTCGACACCTCGTCCTGTCGGGCGTGGGCAAGCTGCTCGGCGCCGACGCCGAGACCTTGCTGTTTGCGGCGGCCCGCGATGACCATGTCCACGCCGTCATCAAGCCCGCGCTGGAGCAGGGCATCTGGGTGCTCTGCGACCGGTTTGCCGATTCGACCCGTGTCTATCAGGGTCAATTGGGGAACGTGCTGCCCGGCGTGCTGAACGCGATGGAGCGGGTCACGATCGGCGATCTCAAGCCTGACCTGACGGTGATCCTCGATGTCCCCGTCGAGGTCGGCTTACAGCGCGCGGCCGCTCGCCGTGGCAGCGGCGCGCCGGATCGCTTCGAGGCGGAGGATATTGCTTTTCACCGCAAACTCCGTGACGCCTATCGCGCGATCGCCGCGAGCGATCCGCAACGCTGCGTGGTGATCGATGCCGACGCCGACCTCGACACGGTGGCCGCGAGAGTGTGGGCGGCCCTGCACGACCGCGTGCTCACGGCTGACACCGACACGAAAGCCTCACGCGCATGATCGCCCGCCCGGCCTCCACGGAAACGCCATTTCCACATCCGCGCGAAACCACCGCGCTTTTCGGCCATGACGAGGCGGAACGAACATTGCTCGACGCCTATCGCAGCGGCCGCATTCCGCACGCGTGGCTGATCGGCGGCGCGCCGGGGATCGGCAAGGCGACCCTGGCCTATCGGATGGCGCGATTTGTGCTCGCTCATGCCGATCCCGCTATACCGCAGGTGCAATCGGCCGAAACGCTCCAACTGGACCCGACGCATCCGGCTGTACGCCACGTCGCGGCCGACACCCATGGCGGGCTCCTGACGCTGGAGCGGACGCCCAACGAAAAGGGGGTCATGCGCACGGTCATCAGCGTCGAGCAGACGCGGGAGACCATCGCCTTTTTCGGATCGACCGCCACCGGAAACGGGTGGAGGGTGTGCATCGTCGATCCTGTGGACGAACTCAACCCCAACGCCGCGAATGCGCTGCTCAAGGTGCTTGAGGAGCCGCCGCACCGGTCGCTGTTCTTCCTGATCAGCCATGCTCCGGCGCGGGTATTGGCGACGATGCAATCACGATGCCGCAAGCTGATGCTGCGCCCGCTGGCGACGAATGATGTGATCCTCGCGGCCACGGCGGCGGCGGGGATCGCGCCCGACGATGCCTCCTTGCAGGAAGCCGCGGGAGCGGCGGAAGGAAGCGTCGCGCGGGCGCTGGCGCTCCTGGGAGGCGGCGCGCTGAAGCTCCATCAACGCACGACGGCGTTGTTGAACAACCTTCCGCACGTCGACGCGGGCGAACTCCATGCGCTCGGCGACGCCATCAGCGGCAGCGATCGCGCCACGCTTGGCGCCTTCGTCGACAGTGTGGACCGCTGGATCGGCGAGCGACTTCGCATCGGCGATGCGAACGCCGATCTTCCTCGTCTTGCACGGCTCGCGGAGGTATGGGAAAAGATCAACAACACCGCGCGCGAGACGGAGACCTATAATCTCGAGCGAAAACCCCTGGTTTTCTCGGTGTTCGGGCTTCTCGCAGAAGCAACGCGGTAAGACATTCCGCCCATGATTGTTCTCGACATTGTTCTCGACCTCCAGCCTGCTTCATAAGGAATTCGTGGTGGCTCCCGCTAAGAAGAAACCGGCCAAGAAACCTCGCGTGAAAACCCGCAAGTCGCGTTCCGCCGCCACCGGCCGTAACCCGGCAGCCAAAACGCGCAGCAAGACGGCGGTCAAGAAGACCACCAAGCGCAAAAAGACGAGCGCGAAGGCGACGACGAAAGCGCGCGCGCCGAAGACGGCCAAAAAGGCGACGAAGAAAAAGACAGTCAAGAAAGCGATCGGGAAGACCGCCCGGAAAACCGTCAGGAAGGCAGTTAAAAAGCAACCGGCGACAAGAACCCCGAAAAAGGTCGCGTCTAAGAAAACAGCGCCGAAAAAGGGGACGCCGAGGAAAGCCGCGACGAAGAAAGTTACGCCGAAGAAGGTAACGCCGAGGAAAGTCGCACCGAAGAAAACGACACCGAAAAAGGCCGCGCCGAAGCGATCCGCCGCCACGCATCCGGTGAAAAAGACAAGGCCGCGAGCGCCGCGCAAGGTTGACGCCAAGGTCGATACGACCACTGCATCGCTCCCCTCGAATCCGGCGTCATCGCGAGCCAAAACGTTCTATATCACCACAGCCATCGTTTATCCGAACGGCGCGCCGCACATCGGCCACGCATATGAGGCTATTGCCACCGACACGCTCGCGCGCTTCCAGAGGCTCGACGGCAAGGATGTGTTCTTCCTGACCGGCACTGACGAGCACGGCCAGAAGATGGTGCAGACGGCGCAGCGGGAAAACATATCAGCGATTGAACTCGCCACGCGAAACGCCGAGTTGTTGCGGAAACTCGACGAGACGCTGGACATCTCGTTCGATCGGTTCATTCGCACATCGGAATCCGCACATCATCGCTCGGTCCAGGAAATCTGGAAGCGCATGGCCGAGAACGGCGACATCTATCTGTCGAACTACTCAGGCTGGTACTCGGTGCGCGACGAAGCCTATTACGCAGAGGACGAGACGGTCGTCGGCGAGGACAACGTGCGGCGTGGCCCGCAAGGTACGCCCGTCGAATGGGTGGAAGAGAAGAGCTATTTTTTCAAGCTCTCAGCCTATGAGGACAGGCTTCTTGCCTTGTACGAAAGCGAGCCGGACTTCATAGGTCCGGATTCCCGCCGCAACGAAGTCGTCAGCTTCGTGAAGGGCGGCCTGAAGGATCTGTCGATCTCGCGCACCACCTTCGACTGGGGCGTCAAGGTTCCCGGCGATCCCGAGCACGTCATGTACGTCTGGGTCGATGCGCTGACCAACTATATCACCGGCGTTGGCTTTCCAGACGAGGACGAGAGCAACTGGCGCTTCTGGCCAGCCGATATCCACATCATCGGCAAGGACATCATCCGCTTTCATGCGGTCTACTGGCCAGCCTTCCTGATGTCGGCGGGAATCGCGTTGCCGAAGCGGGTGTATGCGCACGGCTTCTTGTTCAACCGCGGTGAAAAGATGTCGAAGTCGGTCGGCAATGTCGTCGATCCCTTCAGCCTCGCCGCGCAGTACGGCGTCGATCAGGTGCGCTACTTCTTTCTGCGTGAGGTGCCCTTCGGACAGGACGGCAGCTACAACCACGAGGCGATCGTGGCGCGCATCAATGCCGACCTCGCCAACGACTTCGGCAACCTCGCGCAACGCTCGCTGTCGATGATCGCCAAGCAGCACGACGGCGTTCTGCCGGAGCCCGGAGATTTCAGCGAGTCCGACAAGGCGATCCTTGCACAGGCAGACGGCATGATCGCGATCGCGCGTGAGGCGATGAATACGCAGCAGATCCATCAGGCTCTCAATGCCACCTGGTCCGTCGTCGCCGAAGCCAACCGCTATTTCGCGGGCGAGGCGCCCTGGGCCCTGGCCAAGACCGACCCGGCGCGGCAGAAGACCGTGCTGTATGTCACCGCCGAGGTCGTGCGCCAGATCGCGATCCTGGCTCAGCCAGCGATGCCAATGGCCTGCGCGAAGCTTCTCGACATTCTCGGCATTCCCGCGGACGAGCGGAGTTTCGCGACGCTTGGCGGCGACGTCCGCATCAGACCGGGTTCGGCTCTGCCGGCGCCGGTCCCGGTGTTTCCGCGCTATGTCGAACCGCCTTCAGCCTGAACCGTTAAACGCCGATGCTTGTCGACAGCCATTGCCATCTGGATTTTCCCGATTTTGCCGATGAACTCGACGCCGTGGTCGCGCGCGCTGAAGCGGCGGGGGTAGGGCGCATGGTGACGATCTCGACCCGGGTGAGGGAGCAGACGAAACTGCTCGTCATCGCGGAACGGTTTTCGAATGTCTATTGCTCGGTCGGCACCCATCCGCATCATGCCGACGAAGAGGACGGCATTTCGATCGACGAGCTCATCGCGCTGACACGCCATCCAAAAGTCGCCGCGCTGGGAGAGGCGGGGCTGGACTATTTCTACGAGCACGGCTCGCACGCTGCGCAGGCACGGGGATTCCGCACTCACATCGCAGCCGCGCGCGAGACCGGTTTACCCTTGGTGATCCACACCCGCGAGGCGGACGAGGACTGCGGTCACATCCTCGATGAGGAAATGGCGAAGGGTGCTTTTCGCGCCGTGCTGCATTGCTACACGGGTGGCCGCGAACTCGCGATGAAAGCGGTCGCGCTCGGATTGTATATCGGCTTCACCGGAATTCTCACGTTCAAGAAATCCGATGCATTGCGCGCGCTCGCCGCGGAGTTGCCCTCGGATCGCATCCTGGTCGAGACCGATGCACCGTATCTTGCGCCCGGCAAGTTTCGCGGCAAGCGCAACGAACCCTCTTATGTCGTGGAGACCGCGAAGGTGCTGGCGTACGCGCGCGGCGTTTCATTCGATGAGATCTCGCGACAAACCACCGAGAATTTCTTTCGGCTGTTCTCCAAGGTACCGCATCCGGATGCAGCCGCATGACGCTGACGCTGACCATTCTCGGCTGCGGCTCGTCCGCCGGCGTGCCACGTCCGGCAATGGGCTGGGGCGCCTGCGATCCCGCGAATCCGAAGAACCGCCGCCGCCGCTGCTCGCTCATGGCCGAACGCATTTCGGAGGAGGGCACGACGCGCGTTGTGATCGACACCTCGCCCGACCTGCGTGAGCAGTTGATCGACGCCAATGTCGATCATATCGACGCGGTGTTCCTGAGTCATGAACACGCCGACCAGACTCACGGGATCGATGACCTCCGCTCGGTCGTCCTGCATCAGGGCCGGCGGATTCCGGTGTATCTCAACAAGTCCACGGCCGTGGATGTCATGCAGCGTTTTGCGTACTGCTTCGAGACACCCGAAGGCAGCTTCTATCCGCCGATACTGGAGCAACGCTCGATTGAGGCGGGCGAGAGCAGGACCATCAACGGCCGCGGCGGCGCGCTCACATTGTCGGCCTTCCTGGTGCAGCACGGTCAAATCACGGCGCTGGGGTATCGGATCGGCGATGCCGTCTATACGCCCGATCTCTGCGATATTCCGCCGGAAAGCTGGCCTGCCTTGGAACATCTCGATCTGTGGATCGTCGATGCGCTACGCTACGCGCAGCACCCTACTCATTTCAGCGTCGCCGATGCGTTGTCCTGGATCGACCGGTTCAAGCCCAAGCGCGCCGTGATCACCAACATGCATTCCGATCTGGATTACGAGATACTGCGACGGGAGCTTCCGGCGAATGTCACGCCGGCGTATGACGGGATGCGTCTCACGATCGATACGGCCTGATGGGGGCAAGCGAGAGATGTCCCTTACCGGAGGAAAGCGAGCGCTCCGCGTGTGTTATCCTGCGAGGGAATCCCGTTCTCGGACTGAAAGATCGACCTCACCGCTGCTCTCAGAAAACTCCGCCAAGCACCGATGAAATATCGATATATTTACGCGGCATCTTATCGACATCATGACCGGATCGACGCCCGCTCCCGACACGCGTTCCTTCGGAGAGGACCGGAAACAGCCGCACAGCAACTCGGAACGAAGTGATCACACCTGCTGCATATGTTGGCGCCGCCATCGCGGAAATCGCCGGTTGCTTCGCATTCTGGGCCTGGTTGCGTCTTGGGAAGTCGGTTTGGTGGCTCGTGCCGGGAATGGCTTCCCTGACGCTGTTCGCTTATCTGCTGACATTGGTCGACAGCGAAGCGGCGGGGCGCGCCTACGCCGCTTATGGCGGCATTTACATCGCCGCGTCGCTTGGCTGGCTCTGGTCCGTGGAAGGCATTGAGCCGGACAGGTGGGATCTCACTGGCGCGCTGATCTGCCTTATAGGAGCCGTGGTCATCCTGTTCGGGCCGCGCGAAATCTGAATAAGCCTCTGATCCTTCGATTAAAAGTCCGACGGCGAAATATCACCAATAATATTCCATAATATACCTTATGCGAATTATACGACGAGCAGCGCGACCTGAGCGGATTGTCGCCCGCGTTTAATTTTATCACTCACGTTCATCGGGCCGTCGAGCAGCATCGGCTCCGCCACGCCGGACAGTCGCAGGCCAACGGTGAAGGTGGTCGTCTTCCAATGGCCATGAGGAACGGCCGCCCGGTATCGCTCGCCGCAAGGTGCTAGCCCTCGCAGCCGCGCCATCTTCGTGGATACCGTGGTCTCGTCGATGAAGATCAGCTTCTCAGGATCGAGATCGAACTGGCCCTCGAACAATCTATGCGGCGGCGAAGGACATCGGGCCGCTGCTGCTCGGCGGCATGCGCCGTCTTTTTTTGAACGTGATGCCGCGCCGGTCGAGAAACAGCCAGACCGTCGACGGCGCAGCCTCCACGCCACGATCGCTAGCAAGGCGCTCCCCGATCTCGGCAAGCGTGATGTCCGGC
Source organism: Nitrobacter winogradskyi (assembly GCF_006539545.1). GTDB lineage: Bacteria > Pseudomonadota > Alphaproteobacteria > Rhizobiales > Xanthobacteraceae > Nitrobacter > Nitrobacter winogradskyi_A. The sequence continues at coordinate 55,841 of NZ_BJNF01000073.1, read as the reverse complement.
GTCGCCTTGATGAACCCCAGAATGAAGGGGCGTTCATCAAAGATGCTCTAGTTTGAAATTTAAGGAGCCGACGACCTGCTACGGATCAGCGAGATCGCCATAAAGCGCGCTCGTTGAATCGCACCAGACCTAGGCCTAACCGCCGCAGTGACCAAACTGCCATCATAGATGATGGAAAGCTGCTCAGCAATTTCTCTTGCCGAATTGACTCCCGCGGAGATAAGCATCCGTACGAAAGTATCGCGCACCGCTAACTTGTGAATTCGAACCCATCGAAACGCGGGCAAGTTTCGACCATGCTGTTCAATTGCGGCAACCACAAATATGCAACCTCGGAAGGTCGATTTCGACGCAGCTTCCACCAACAAATCAAACACGTCGCCGATTTTTGTTTCTAACGATGCAGTCTGGCTTTCTATTTTCCGTAGTCGCACGAGAGAGGCTTTGTGACGCGATTCAAGACAGGCCTCCACGAGATCATCTTTGCTTGCAAAGGTGGAATAGAATGAGGCTTTCGCGACACCAGCCTGATCAATCAGTTTATTAATACCCGTTTCATGAATTCCTTCGTTAAAGAAAAGATTGTCAGCCGTAGCGAGTACGCGCTCCCTCACCCCAAGCGCTCGACGCTTTGATCTGTCAAAATGCAGCCTGCCGCGACCTGCGCGAGGCGAGAGTTCTACCTTATTAGTAGTCAGTCCTTTTCCCATCCAATCCTCCAGATCAATGCTGGCGCATAAGTTGCAAGCCATTGCTGCACGAACACTCTTCTCTTTCTGCGTGAAATGATCAACACCTTGTGAGGTTCGATCGTAGAACAAAGTTGACAGGAGCAAACGATGCGATAGCTTGAACAGACTTGTCTGTCTAGCTTCGAATGAAGACATTGGCGGCCTCGAAGAAACGAGGAGCATTTAGGAACGGATCTGTAATGAGGTCGTTCCGTTATCCTCGGAGGAAGCATCGAACATTAACTGACGGAGATAGTGTATGCTTGATTGGGCTAGTGTTAGGAACAAGTTGTCGTCACGCGTCGGCGAACTGCGCAAACTTTCACCTGACACCGTCGATGCCTATCGTATGGCCGGCGGCGCGGGCGCAAAGACCGGGCATCTTGATGAAAAAACGCGCGAGCTTATTTCGCTTGCCGTCGCGGTCACGACGCGCTGCGATGGCTGTATCGCCGTTCACTCGGCAAAGGCGGTGCAGGAAGGTGCGACGCGCGAAGAGATTGCAGAGGCGCTCGGTGTTGCTGTCGCAATGAACACCGGGGCCGCCGTCGTCTTTTCGGCAAGAGTACTCGACGCAGTAGATTCGGTCGAAGGCGCGCGATAGGCCGTTTTGATACGCCCGCGCCCGCCTCCAACCCGGGCGCGGGACACCGGCACCAGTCACCCGTCCTGTGATTCAATCAGAAGCGATAATGCTCTGGGTCGGAATCTTTCCGGAACAGGATATATAACGCCGGCAGCACCAGCAGCGTAAGGATGGTGGACGAGACGATGCCGCCGATCACGACCGTCGCCAATGGCCGCTGGACTTCCGCTCCAGCCCCGGTCGCGATCGCCATCGGAACGAACCCCAGCGAGGCGACTAGCGCCGTCATCAGAACCGGACGCAGCCGGGTCGATGCGCCCTGATGCACGGCATCCCACACCGACTTTCCCTCGCGCCGTAGCCGCTCGATGAACGCGACGATGACCATGCCGTTCAGCACCGCGACACCGGACAGCGCTATGAAACCCACCCCGGCGCTGATCGAGAGCGGCAGGCCGCGCAGCAGCAGCGCCAGCACGCCGCCGGTCAGGGCTAGCGGCACGCCGCTGAAGACCAGCAACGCATCAGCGACCGATCCGAAGCTCATGAACAACAGCAGCAGCACGAGCACCAGCGCGACCGGCACCACAATGGTCAACCGCTGGGTGGCCGAAACGAGCTGCTCGAACTGCCCTCCCCAGCCGATCCAGTATCCCGGCGGCAGCCTGACCTTTTCCGCAACGGCGTGCTGCGCGTCAGCCACGAATGACCCAAGGTCGCGTTCACGAACGTTGGCGGTAACGACGATGCGACGCTTGCCATTCTCGCGACTGATCTGATTGGGGCCCGGCGCGACATCCACGGCAGCGACCGAAGACAGCGGCACGTAACGCATCTGCACCGGCGGCGTCGCCCACGCCACCTTCGTCGCCTCCGCTGCCGCGATCCCGGCTGAAGGCAGCGGAATGGAAATGGCGCGGATCGATTCCAAACGGCCCCTCAGGCTTTCGGGAAGCCGAACGACGATATCGAAACGCCGGTCGCCCTCGAACAGCTTCCCGGCACTCTTGCCGCCGATGGCGATCTCCACGACGTTCTGGACGTCGGCGATGCTGAGGCCGTAGCGCGACAGCGCCTGACGATCGAGCTTGACCGTCAGAATTGGCAGTCCCGACACCTGCTCGGCCTTCACGTCGCTCGCGCCAGCAATGCCCCTGATGACGTCCCTCACCTGCTCCGCCGCCCCCAGCAGAATATCCATGTCGTCGCCGAAGATCTTGATGCCGAGGTCGCTCCGCACGCCTGAAATCAATTCGTTGACGCGCAGCTGAATCGGTTGCGAGATTTCAAAGCTGCTGCCCGGAATTTCATTCGCGGCGACTTCAATTTCCTCCACCAGATCGGACTTCGGCTTCGACGGATCAGGCCACTCCTGGCGCGGCTTCAACATGACGTAGCCGTCCGAGATCGACGGCGGCATGGCATCGGTGGCGACCTCCGCCGTGCCGGTTCGCGCGAAGAAGTCCTTCACCTCGGGTAGCTGTTTTATTCGCCTCTCAAGCGCCATCTGAAGGTCAAGCGATTGCGTCAGGCTGGTCCCGGGTATCCGGATCGCGGCGATCGCGATATCTCCCTCATCGAGTGACGGAATGAATTCGCCACCCATGCGCGTCGCCGCCACTCCGCTGGCGAGGACGATGACCACGGCGACGGCCACAACCATGTGCCGATACCGGATCGCACCATCAAGCAATGGCAGATAAACCTGCTTTGCTCCGCGCATGAAGATGTTCTCCTTTTCGGAGACCTTGCCGGTGACGACGATCGCGACCGCCGCCGGCACGAACGTCACGGAGAAAATCGCGGCGCCCAGCAACGCCATCAGTACCGTGAGCGCCATCGGCGTGAACATTTTTCCTTCAATGCCCGTAAGGGTCAGCACCGGCAGGTACACAACCGCGATGATCATCGTACCGAACAGGCTTGGCTTGATGACTTCGCTGGATCCATCGAGGATAGTCTGCAACCGCTCATTGAGCGCTAGAATCCGGCCCTTCCTCCGCTGCTCTTCAGCAAGAAGCCGCAGGCAGTTCTCGACGATGATGACGGCGCCATCGACGATGATACCGAAATCAATGGCGCCGAGACTCATGAGATTGGCGCTGACTTTCGTTTCGACCATCCCCGTGATGGTGAAGAGCATGGAAAGCGGGATCACGCACGCCGTCACGATCGCCGCGCGAATGTTGCCGAGGATAAGGAACAGAACCGCGATGACGAGAAGCGCGCCTTCGATCAGGTTTTTCTGGACGGTCCTGATGGTCGCATCGACCAGGACGGTCCGATCGTAGACGGTCCGCGTGATCACGCCTTCAGGCAAGGACCTGACGATCTCGTCGAGCTTTGCAGCTACCTGTCTTGCGACGGCGCGACTGTTCTCTCCGATAAGCAGCATAGCCGTACCGAGCACGGTTTCCTTCCCGTCCATCGTGGCTGCGCCGGTCCTGAGATCCCTGCCCTCCTTCACACTCGCCACGTCACGGATACGAACGGGAATGCCCCCGCGCGAACCAATGACGATCTCCTGAATTTCAGCGATGTTGGCGACCTGCCCCGGCGCGCGGACGAGATATTGTTCGCCGTTGCGCTCGATGTAGCCCGCGCCGACGTTGGCGTTATTGGCGGCAAGCGCCGTCATCACGTCGCGAAACCCGAAATTGTAGGCCATCAGGCGTCCGGGATCCGGCAACACGTGAAACTGGCGCTCGTAGCCGCCGATGGTGTTGACTTCGATCACGCCGGGAACGTTGCGAAGTTGCGGCTTGATGATCCAGTCCTGAATGGTGCGCAGGTCGCTCGGCGTAAACTCGCCACCTCCCGCCGTCCGGGCTCCCGTCCTCGCTTCCACGGTATACATGAAGATTTCGCCGAGGCCGGTTGACACCGGCCCCATCGCGACTTCGACGCCGGGCGGCAATTGATCTCGTACGCGCTGGATGCGCTCGTTGACGAGCTGGCGCGCGAAATAGATGTCGGTGCCATCGAGAAAGACGACCGTGACCTGACTCAGGCCGTAGCGTGAGCTCGATCGCGTGTAGTCGAGTTTCGGCAGACCGCCCATCGCGGTCTCGACAGGAAACGTAATCCGCTGTTCGGTTTCCAGCGGCGAATAGCCCGGCGCGCGGGTATTGATCTGGACCTGTACGTTCGTGATGTCAGGTACGGCATCGATGGGAAGCCTCGTGAAATTCCACGCTCCGAGGACGCCGATCCCCAGCACGAACAGCATCATCAGCCATCGCTGGCGAATGGAGAAGGCAAGGACTGCATCAATGACCATGCTCGCCCTCGCCCTTCCCCATCTCCGCTTTCACAACGAAGCTGTTTTCGGCGACATAGGGCTCTCCCGCCGCCATGCCGGCTCGAATCTCCACGAACCTTGCATCGGATTCTCCGACCTCGACCGGACGAGCCTCAATCTTGTCTTTGTCCTCCCGGACGAAAACGACGGTCTTGTTGTCCAGCGTCTGGATTGCTCCCGCGCGAACGGCAACCGGCACGCTGCGTTTTGTCAGCACAAGCCGGGCCGTCACGAACAGGCCCGGACGCAGGCGTCCATCGGTGTTGGTCAGGACGATCCGGGCGATGGCTGTCTGCGTGTCGATCGATCCGATCGGCGCGACATAGGAAATGTGCCCCTTGATGTCCGCGCCGCCGTCATCCGGATCGATCAGCACTTCATCACCGCTCCGAACCCGTTTCAGGTCCTGACGATAGATCGAAAGATCAGCCCAGATCGTCGACAGGTCCGCGACTACGAAGGCAGGCTTCTGTTCCGAGGCATACTCGCCGAGCGATATCTGGCGATCGATCACGGTCCCGCTGATCGGCGCTTTCAGATCGTAAACAGTGAGACTCTGGTTGCTTTCGATCGATGCAAGCAGGTCGTTACCTGCGACGGTGTCCCCGATCCTTTTCCTGATCGACCGGACGATGCCCGGAAACCGCGGCGTAACCTGAACCACAGTCTCCTGATTGGCCCGCAACACGCCGTTGAACGATAGCGTGTCGCTGAGCGTGACCTCTCCGGCCTCGGCAAGCACCGCCCCGGCGGCCGCAAGTTTGACGTCGCTGATCAGGATGCGCTTGGCGCCATGCTCATCCTCCTCGACATGCCCCCGCTTGAACTCATTGATCGTGTGATCGTGATCCTCACGCAATGCGGGAACATCGGGGTCCGTCAGACCCAGCATGCGATAGCCGATCCCTGCGACCGCAAGCACCGCGACAGCCAATATGATTATCGTGAGTGCCTTCATCGAGGGACTCCTCGCGCCAATGCGAACGGATTGCCGACGAGACCTTCGATCGTCGCGACGCCGACGTGAAAGTTCTGTTGCGCCTCCTGCTCACGCAGGCGCGCCTGCGCGACGTTTGCCAGGGCATCGAGCACTTCGAGCAACGAAAAGCGCCCCTGCCCGTATCCTTCGAAGATCGCGTCGGCTGCGCTGCGCGATTTCGGAATCGCAACCTCGCGCAGCACCTTCAGTTCGCGTAACGAACCTTGCAGGGAGTCATAGGCGCGCCCTGCCAGCACAATGAGCGTGTTGCGGTTGGATTCCCGTTCGGCTCTGGTTTTTGCAAGGTTTTCCTGCGCGGAAAGGATGTTGCCCTGATTCTGGTCGTATACCGGGATGGGAACCGAAAGCGAGAGTATGACGGCGTCATCATTGGTCGTGTTGAAATGACGCCAACCTGCGCTGACGCGAACGTCGGGATAGGGCTTCAGCCGTGCCACCAGAAGTTCGGCGTTGCGCTGAGCATAGATGGCGGTCCAACGCATCAACTGCGGATTCGCGTCGATCGCGGCAACCACCGCCTGAAAAGACGGAGGCCGGCCCAGGTCGTCCAACCGTCCCGCAACGGACTGGAATCTGGCGGAGGTATCTCCCATCAACGCGGCAAGTTCGCGCCGGGTGCTGGCAAGCCTCGCCCGAAGCCGCTCGCGGTCTGCTTTCATCAATGCGGATGCGACGTCCGCCCGGCCGATCTCCGCGGATGACGACGCACCAGCCTCCACCCGCCGCTGCAGCAATGGCGTCAACGCATCGATCGCGGCGATCTGCTCGTCCAGAATCTGGATCCTGCGTTGGGCACCGAGAACGCTCAGAAAAGCGACAGCCGTCTCGGACAGGACTTCAAGGCGAACCGCCTTGCGCTGGATCACCGCAGTCTCCACGCCGGCCCGGCCGACGGCAATTCGCGCGTCGCGCTTGCCGAAAAGCTCGAACAACTGGCTGATCTGGAGCGTGGTTTCCGCCGACCGCGTTCCGCGATAATTTCCGGAACCAAGCGAGTTATCCTGCTGATAGGATGCCTCGGGATTTATAAGCATCCCGGCCTGGATACCCCTGCCGGTTGCGATGCCGACATCGCGCCCGGCGGCGTTCAAGCGCGGGTTAGCAGCGAGAGCGCGTTGAAGCGCGGCCCTCAAGGTCAGCGTTTGAGAATACGACGGCGCCATCAGCCAGGGGCTGATCAGCAGCACCGTCGCCCACGCAAGATGCGCGGCGGACTTTAATAGCATGGAAGATCCTGGCGAATAACGGAATCAGGACGTCGATGCGCCCGTGAATGCGTTCAGCCCAGGAGTTTCGGTGGTGGCGTATCGATACCGGGGACAAGATCGGAGGCTTGCGTCATCGCCCGGGGCACGGCGGCGGTTTGATGCTCGATCGCAACAGAGAATAACGGCGGATCGGGCAGCGAGACCTGGAAGCATCCGTGACAGTGATGATCCGCGAGTACTCCCGGCGAGTCGCTGTCCATGTGAGCCGAGGTCATCGAGAGAACGATCCGACTTTCAGGCGCAGGCACATTCATATCGAAACAATGATGCGACGCGCCCGACAATAGATAGGTCACGATCAGAAGCACAACCGCCACCCTGCTACGCAGTGCGCGCAGGCAATAGGTTCGGACATCGTTTGCGGTGAGGATCAAAAGCGCACCCGTCTCAAGTCGGCACTCGTTGTCCGGAGTCTTTATGTTTTGACGCGTTTTCTTCACGCGAACCGGATTCCATCTTCGGGTCAAGCCCGAGGACATGCTTCGCTCGAAAACGCTATAGCACGCTCGCGGACATCAAGTCGACTGCAACACTATAACGCGTCAGACGGCTTCCAATCGGACGGCCGGTTGGAGTCGTCAGGTTTCGTGCCGCCGTCCGGTCCGGCCGCATGACGGGGGTCAAGCGGTCCGCGCCACGTATTCGCGCCAGCCTTTTGCGCGCAACCCGCACGCCGGGCACTCGCCGCAGCCGTAGCCCCAGGCGTACCGCGCACCGCGCTCGCCGAGATAGCAGGTGTGCGAATGTTCACGGATGAGATCGACCAGCCCCGTCCCACCGAGTTCATGCGCAAGCGACCAGGTTTCCCCCTTGTCGAGCCGCATCAGCGGCGTATGCAGTTCGAACTGTCTGGCCATTCCAAGATTGAGCGCGATGCGCAGGGCTCTGATGGTTTCATCACGACAATCGGGATATCCGGAATAATCGGTCTCGCACATGCCGCCGACGATATCCGTCACGCCGCGCCTGTAGGCCAGTGCCGCCGCGAGAGTCAGGAACACCAGATTGCGCCCCGGCACGAACGTATTGGGCAATCCGCCCTCGCTTACTTCGATCGCGACGTTCCGGGTCAACGCCGTATCGGAAATCTCCGCCAGTGTTGGAATGGCGAGCGTGTGGGTTTCGCCGAGTTTTTTCGCCCAATCCGGGCGAATGGACGCCATGCCCGCGAGCAGCCTGTCGCGGCAGTCGAGTTCGATGCCGTGGCGCTGGCCGTAATCGAACCCCAGCGTTTCGACGCGCGCGAACCGTTGCAGCGCCCACGCAAGGCACGTCGCGGAGTCCTGGCCTCCGGAAAACAGCACCAGTGCGGTATGTGAGGTGGTTTCATCAGGCATGGCGACGCAATAGCATCCCACGGCTCCCCGCGCCATCGGTGGGGATTGCGTGGCCGGGTCCCTTGCCTTTTTTGCTGGGACGACGGCGCTGCTTCCGGCATAGAGAAAGCAAGTCCATCCCGATACCGGTGAACCGATGACCACCCCTTCCCGCGATATTTCACGCCTGATCGACATCATGAAGCAATTGAGAACGCCCGGCGCCGGCTGCCCGTGGGATCTCGAACAGACGTTTGCGACCATTGCGCCCTATACCATCGAAGAAGCCTACGAGGTGGCGGACGCGATCGCGCGCAATGATCTGATTGATCTCTGCGACGAGCTCGGTGACCTGCTGTTGCAAGTCGTCTTTCACGCGCGCATCGCCGAAGAGCAGGACTCCTTTTCGTTTGGAGATGTGGTCGAAGCGATCACGCGCAAAATGATCCGGCGGCATCCACATGTCTTTCCCGACGATGCAGGATTCATCGCGCCATCCGATGTGAAAGGAACATGGGAACGCATCAAGGCGGAAGAAAAGGCGGAGCGCACCGCGCGCAAACAGACGAGGGAAACGCCGGCCTCGGGTCTGCTCGCGGACATCAAGGCCGGTCAGCCTGCGTTGACGCGCGCGATGGCCTTGCAGCGAAAAGCTTCGACGGTGGGCTTCGACTGGAACGATCCCCGTGCCGTACTCGACAAGATCCGCGAGGAAGCCGACGAGATCGAGGCGGCGCTCGATCGCGGTGACAGGTCCGACATCGCGTCTGAGACCGGCGATCTCATGTTTGCGTTGGTCAACCTCGCGCGCCATATCGACGCTGATCCCGAAACGGCTCTCCGTGCGACGAACGCGAAATTCGAGCGGCGGTTCGCCTACATCGAACAGGCGCTTGCCGCGAAGGGCCGCTCGCTGGGGGATGCCTCTCTTGCCGAGATGGATGCGCTGTGGAACGAGGCGAAGCAGCAGGAAACGGGTTGAGCATCAGGACGGAAAGTCGCTGCTTATACGCCGGTCTGGCTGATGAACTTGGTGATGAGGTAGGATTCCATCGCCTCGATTCCACCCTCTGAACCATAGCCGGAGTCCTTGACGCCTCCGAATGGATTCTCCGGCAAAGCGAGAGCGACATTGTTGATGGCAACCATGCCGCTCTCAATTGCAGCGCCAATGGCGGTTGCCGTCCTGGTCGAACTGGTGAACGCATAAGACGCAAGGCCGTATGGCAGGCGGTTCGATTCTTCGACGGCCTCGTCGAGGCTCGAGAACGGAGAAATCAGCGCCAGGGGGCCGAATGGCTCCTCATTCATGGCGCGGGCGTCCTTCGACACGTCGGCCAGAACTGTCGGCTCGAAAAAATATCCCTTGTTGCCGACGCGATGCCCGCCCGTCGCAAGCCTGCCGCCCTTCCCGACCGCATCCTGAACAAAACCTTCCACGGCGGAAACGCGCCGCGAATTAGCGAGCGATCCCATTGTTGAATCGGGGTCGAGCCCGTTGCCGACTCTAACCGCCTTGGCGGCTTCCGTGAACTGGTCGACGAAATCCTTGTACACCTTGTCCTGCACGAGAAGGCGCGTCGGCGCGATGCAGACCTGCCCGGCGTTGCGGAATTTAGCGCCCGAGATGATCTTGACCGCGCTTGCAATGTCGGCGTCGTCGAACACGATGGCCGGTGCATGACCGCCGAGTTCCATGGTCGCGCGCTTCATGTGCAGTCCGGCGAGCGCTGCGAGCCGCTTGCCCACCGCCGTCGAGCCTGTGAAGGATATTTTTCTGATGACCGGATGCGGGATCAGATATTCGGAGATTTCGGCAGGCACGCCGAAAACGAGATTGATGACGCCGTCGGGCACGCCCGCGTCGACAAACGCGCGGAGCAGTTCGGCGGGAGACGCCGGCGTTTCCTCGGGGGCCTTGACGATAATCGAGCAACCAGCGGCAAGCGCGGCCGACAGTTTGCGACAGACCTGATTGATGGGAAAATTCCACGGCGTGAAAGCCGCCGCAGGACCGACCGGCTCCTTGATCGCAATCTGGTAGATGCCCGGGCCCCGCGCAGGAATCACGCGGCCATACGCCCTCCGGGACTCTTCCGCGAACCATTCAATGACGTCGGCCGCGGCCAGCGTCTCGATTCTGGCTTCAGCGAGAACCTTGCCCTGCTCCATCGTCATCAGCGTTGCGATGCGCTCGACTCGCTCCCGCATCAAGACAGCCGCCCTACGCATGATCCTGGCGCGCTCGAAAGGCGCGACCGCCCGCCAGATCTTGAATCCCTTGTCGGCAGCGGCAAGCGCCTCATCGAGATCGGCCCGATCGGCATGAGCGACCGTTCCGATCTGTTCTTCGGTCGCGGGATTGAGGACGGCGATCGTCCTGCCGGAGGCGCCGGGGCGCCACCTTCCGTCGATCAGCAGCGATGTATCCTGATAGCTCACGGAAATCTCCTGCGGCTTTCATGCGATTTGATGAACATGGAATAGTCCGACGTTCCGCCGGTCAAGACCATCCTTGCGCGGCCCTGGTTCGGGAGCGAAAGTTAAAGCGGACGTGGCGCCGCGCCATACCGGTTGACGAGTATGTCACGTTTTGTCTCATCGACCCTGACGGTCATGTCGTAACGGCCGTCGCGCAGTTCCTTGGCGAGCACTTCGGAGTTCCGATGCAGCCAGCTGATTGCCGCGCCATCCGAGGCATCGACCGACAGGTCCAGCGTGGTTCGGGTTGCCGCCAGCCGATCCTCGATCGCCGCAAGCAGCGTCTCAACCCCTTCACCGGTTTCGGCGGAAACGAGAAAACGCGGCACATCCGTTGAACGGCGCGCAGCCACGTTCTCCAGGTCTTTGCGCTGATCGACATCGAAACGATCTATCTTGTTCCAGACCTCGATGATGCGAGCGGATCCGTCGGGATCGATGCCGAGTTGATGCAGCACGGTTTCGACATCGTGCTGCTGCGCCTCCGTATCCTCATGCGAAATATCACGAACATGAAGAACAACGTCCGCTTCCATCACCTCCTCCAGCGTCGCGCGGAAAGCAGCGACGAGCTGGGTCGGCAAATTGGATATGAATCCGACGGTGTCCGACAGCATGGCCTTTCCGCCGTGGGGTAGCGCAAGCGAGCGCAGCGTGGGATCGAGCGTCGCGAACAGCATGTCGGCGGCCTGAACGTCCGCGCGCGTCAATCGATTGAACAGCGTCGATTTTCCGGCATTTGTATAGCCAACGAGCGCAACCATGCGATAGGGCACGCGCTGCCGACCGGCGCGATGCAGCCGCCGCGTCGCCTGCACCTTCTTAAGATCGTTTTCCAGTCGCGTGATGCGATCGCCGATCAGGCGGCGATCCGCCTCGATCTGGGTTTCGCCGGGCCCGCCCATGAAGCCGAAACCACCACGCTGCCGCTCGAGGTGAGTCCAGGAGCGCACCAGACGGCTACGCTGATAGTTGAGATGAGCAAGCTCGACCTGAAGCGCGCCCTCTTTGGTCTTGGCGCGGCGCCCGAAGATTTCGAGGATCAAGCCCGTGCGGTCCAGCACCTTTGTGCTCCAGGCCTTTTCAAGGTTGCGCTGTTGAATGGGCGACAGCGCGCAGTCCATCACCACGAGACCGACTCCATCGGCGGCGATCAAGCCCTTCAACTCCTCGACCTTGCCCTTGCCCAGATATGTCGCGGGCCTGATCTGGCTGACGGGAGCAACGATCGCCCGAACCACATGAAGGTCGATCGCCCGGGCGAGACCGGCGGCTTCATCCAGCCGGGCATCGGTATTGCGCACGGATCGTCGCGGCGTTTCGGCATCGCCGCCCCGCGTCCGCACATATGGGCCGATGACGATCGCTCGTCCGGTGGGCTCGCCCCGCATCGACCCTGATGAGTCGGTGCTCCCCTCGAACTGGCGGGGGTCCAATCAGGAAACTTTCAAGTATGTGCTCAAAGCGGAGCGTCCTCGCCGCCTTCAAACAACTGGATCGGAGCACCCGGCATGATGGTCGAAATCGCGTGTTTGTAGACCAGTTGTGAATGACCGTCGCGCCTGAGCAGCAGGCAGAAATTGTCGAACCAGGTCACGATTCCCTGGAGCTTGACTCCGTTTACCAGAAAGATCGTCAGAGGCGTTTTCGTCTTACGAACGTGGTTGAGGAAAGTGTCCTGTAGGTTTTGTGCGCGGTCTATCGCCATTTTTGTTATCCCGCAGTTTAACTTTGCTTTTTGGAGCCGGAAGCAGCCCTCCCGAGCTTTTCATGGCCCGCCGGCTCCCCCTTGAGATCCTCCTCATGGACCCGGCCCTTCGGATTAGAAGGCAGAGTATGATGTTACGCAAGCCGGTTCGGGTCCGCAGGTTTACCCGGATACACAAAAACCATCAGGAAAATGCCGAAAAGCGGTGGAATTCCTCCCGAATCCGCCTTGCAATACCGCCCGGCTGACCATCCCCCACCACCTGGCCGTCGATCGCGACCACGGGCATGACGATCTGAGAAGCCGAGGTTACAAACGCTTCCGCCGCCTCGCGGGCTTCCGCCGGCGTGAACGGGCGCTCTTCAAGCCTGATCTGAAAAGCCCTCAGGACTTCCACGAGAACAGCCCGCGTGATGCCCGCCAGAATGCCCTGGTCCACCGACCGGGTGACGGCCCGGCCGTCTTTCGTCACGATCCAGGCGTTGCTCGACGCGCCTTCGGTGACGAACCCGTCGCTATCGACATACCACGCCTCATGGGCTCCCTTTTCCCGCGCCTGCTGCTTTGCCAGCACATTTGGCAGCAGCGACACCGACTTGATATCCACCCGCGGCCAACGATTCTCCGGCAGCGTAATGACAGTAATGCCGGCGGCGGCGGCTTGCTGCTTTTTCTCATAATCCAGCGCACGAGCCGTGATGACGACGCCCGGCTTGACCGGGTGCGGCGGAAACGCGTGATCGCGCCGGGCCACGCCGCGAGTCACCTGCAGATACACGATGCCGTAGGTCACGCGATTCCGCCGCACGACCTCGCGCATGATGATGCCGAGCGCCACGATCGGCATCGGTTCGGCGATCCGCAGTTCGCGCAGCGACCGCTGCAATCGGGCCATGTGCCGGGGGAAGTCAACCAGCCTCGCGCCGCGCACCTCGCAAACTTCATAAACACCGTCGGCAAACTGATAGCCGCGATCCTCGACGTTGACGCAGGCATCGCGCAGATCGCGATATCGGCCGTTGACATAAGCGATGCGCGACATGGGGTGAGTTCGTCTCGGAGTTCTAGTTCACGCCGAGCGCCTTGAGTTTGCGATGCAGCGCCGAGCGCTCCATGCCGACAAACTCCGCCGTCCGGGAGATGTTATTGGAGAAGCGGCTGATCTGCGCGATCAGATAGTCGCGCTCGAAAACCTCGCGGGCCTCGCGCAGCGGCAAGCCCATGATGTGTTCGCCATTGACGCCCGACGGCATCGCCGGAACCATGGAGCCGACATCCTGCGGCAACATATCCGCGGTGATGACGACCTCCGGTCCCCCGCCGGCCAGGATCATCACGCGCTCGACATTGTTTCGGAGTTGGCGGACGTTGCCCGGCCAGACATGCGATTGCAGCACCGCCATCGCGTCATCGCCGATCTGGCGCTTGGGCAAACCGCTCGTGGCGGAGATATGGTCCATGAAAAATTCGATCAGTTCGGGAATATCCTCGCGGCGTTCGGACAATGGCGGAACGCGGATCGGCACTACCGACAGCCGGTGATAGAGGTCTTCACGGAACCTGCCCGCTGCAATCTCCTCCTCCAGATTGCGCGCTGTCGACGAGATGATGCGCACATCCACCTTGATCTTGGTCGCGCCGCCCGAGCGCTGAAAGGTCTGATCGACCAGAACCCGCATGATCTTGTTCTGAGTTTCGCGCGGCATATCGCCGATTTCGTCGATGAACAGCGTTCCGCCATGCGCCTCTTCCAGCGCGCCTGCCTTGCGAGGCTGCTGACCATCGCTCTGCTCGACGCCGAACAGTTCGGTCTCCATTCGCTCCGGCGTGATCGCGGCAGCGTTAATGACGACAAACGGACCCTCGGCACGGCCCGACTGATTGTGAAGCGTTCGCGCCGCCAGTTCCTTGCCGGATCCGGAGGGGCCGACGATCATGATGCGGCTGTTCGCCTTCGCCGCGCGCTCGATGGTTTGCCGAAGCTGGTTCATGCATGGCGAACGCCCGACCAGTGTGCTTGCCGCAGGCGCAAGCTGCTTCAATTCACGAACCTCGCGCTTGAGACGTGAGGTTTCAAGCGCACGCGTCGCCACCAGAATCAGGCGGTCGGCCTTGAACGGCTTTTCAATGAAGTCGTAAGCGCCGCGTTTGATGGCCGCGACCGCCGTTTCGATGTTGCCATGACCGGAGATCATGACGACGGGCATATCGGGGCTGTCCTGCTTGATCATTTCCAGCAGCTGGAGCCCATCGAGCTTGCTGCCTTGCAGCCAGATGTCGAGAAACACCATGTGCGGACGGCGGCTTGAAACCTCCGCCAACGCCTCATCGCTGTTGCGCGCGGTTCGGGTCGTGAACCCCTCGTCTTCCAGGATGCCTGCGACGAGGTCGCGAATGTCCGCCTCGTCGTCAACAATCAGAATGTCGTGTGCCATGAATTGGATCCGCCTCGTCAGCCGCCGGTAGCAACCTCAGTCTTTGTATCTTCTCCGGTCAGGGTATCCCCGTTAGTCGCTCCATCATCTCCAATGGTTCCCGCATTCGCTGGCCCCGTTGCTGCAAACCGCAACCGCATCCAGGCTCCCCGCGCTTCCGGCCTGATCGCCGACGCGTCGTTGAGCTCGAGCTTTCCGCCATGGTCTTCCAGGACGCGCCCCACGATCGCAAGACCAAGGCCGGTACCTTTTTCGCGTGTCGTCACGTAAGGCTCCAGCAGCCGCGCGCGCGCGACTTTCGGTAAGCCGACACCATTGTCGATCACGTCAATGATGATGTCGTCCTCTTCCTGCGCGGCGATGACATCGATCCGGCCTTTTCCGAGCACCTCCGGCGGCACGACTTCGATGGCTTCGGCCGCGTTCTTGATGATATTGGTCAGCGCCTGCGAGATCAGCCGCCGGTCAAACTGCGCGCGCATCGGTTCCTGCCTGATGTCGGCTTCGATATCGATCTCGGGATGCCCGACACGCATGAGGAAAACTGTCTGGCGGACCGTATCGGCGACATCCTCTCCTTCCATCACAGGCTTCGGCATTCGCGCGAAACGCGAGAACTCATCGACCATCCGCCTGATATCCTCGACCTGACGCACGATCGTGTCGGTGCATTGCTCGAAGATCGGCTTGTCCTGAGTGATCACCTTGCCGAATTTGCGGCGGATGCGCTCGGCCGAAAGCTGTATCGGCGTCAACGGATTCTTGATTTCGTGAGCGATTCGTCGCGCCACGTCGCCCCAGGCGGACGTGCGCTGCGCGGTCACAAGCTCCGTGATATCGTCCAGGGTGATGATGTAGCTGTCACGCGATTGACTGGTTTGCTCTGCACTGACGCGCACCGAGATATTGCGCTCATTGCCGTCGCGATTAAGCGTGATCTGGCCCTGCACCAGCCGCTGCGCCCCTTCCCTCGCCGTCTGCATGAGATCACTCAGCTCGGGAATCACTTCGGACAACGGATGCCCCAGCGTTTCCGATTCGGAATGGCCGATCAGCTTCTCCGCCGAGCGGTTCAGGATGCGGATGGTATTGGCGCCGTCGACACCGATGATGCCGGCGCTGGCCGACGACAGCACCGCCTCGATGAAACGGCGCCGGCTGTCGATCAGGCCGCTCGCATTAACGAGTTCGTCGCGCTGGGTGCGCAATTCGGCGGTCATCTTGTTGAAGGTCTCGCCAAGCTGGGCCAGGTCGCCTTCGGATTTCAAAACAGGAACCTGAACATTCAGGTCGCCGGTGGATACGAGGTTGGCCGCGTTCATCAGGCGTCGGACGGGAGCGACGAACCGGTCCGCGAAATTCAGGCCGAGCAATACCGACGCCATCAGAATGGTCAGCGCAATCACAGCGAACATCAGCGCGAGCGCCACCTGGATGCCGAGACGCCGGGCCTCGATCGTGGCGTATTCAACAATGCTCGACTCGGTCTGCTTCAGTTGCGAGACGACATAGGGATCGAGCAATCTCGCGACGTAAAGGAACGTGTCCTGAAACGCGCGAAGGCGAATGACGGCGGCGACGTAGTTCGCCTCCGGAATGAGCGCGATCTGCGGATCGTCCTCGTTCACATTCTTGAGAATGTCGGGATTCGGTGTGTCGTAAGCCCGCTTGATGCCGGTTTGCGCCGATACGAGCAGGTGGCCGTCCTTGTCGATCAGCATCGCGCCGGGAAGGTTGCGAGCCTTGGCGCTCGAGGTCAGGAGCTGGAGAAATGTCACGCGGTCCTGATCGTACAGCGGCCGTGCGTTGGAAATGTCGTTGGCCATGCCCAGGATATCGCCCCGGATCAGTTGGGCGTGCTCATTCGCATAGGCGTGCGCGACGATCCGCGAGTTTTCAATGACCTCCTTGATCGGTCCTGAAAACAGACGGTCGAGGCCGCGGTCGATCGTGACGCTGGCGACGACCGAAACCACGACCGCCGGCAGCACGGCGATGATCGAGAACAGACCGACGACCTGAACATGCAGCTTCGCCGCGGCGCGACCCCGGCGGCGGGCTTGCACGACACGCCAGACCTCGCGGGCGATGATGCCAACAAGCAGAAGGATGATGCCGGCGTCGACCAGCAGGAACGTAATGACCACCCGGTGCGTCGGCTCGATCGGCGTGAGGCCGACCAAAACCACGAAGGTAAGGAATGCCGAAAGCAGCGCCAGCCCGATCGCGACGGGCGCCAATAGCCGGCGGATCGTCCAGCCACGCGACTCGGCGAGTGTCGGATCGTGCGAGGGAACCGGCGTGTCTGCTGTGGTCATCCGCGTGAAAGCTGGGCGTTTAGGCTGGCGTTGGTGCAACCAGCGAACTGATGCAATCGTACAACAATGTTGCACAATTGGGACATTTCCGCGGCGCTAACGGCAGCCGCGACCGACAACGGATTCTTCGCTCGAAAACGCTCTACCCTCCGGACCGGTAGACCTGGATATCCAGATCGCGGATTTTTTTGCGGAGCGTGTTGCGGTTCAAGCCTAAAAGCTCGGCGGCGCGAATCTGGTTGCCACGGGTCGCCGCCAGCACGGCGGTGAGAAGCGGGACCTCGATCTCCCTGAGAACGCGATGATACAGGCCCGGCGGCGGAAGCCCGTTCGGGGAGTCTGAGAAAAGCGACGACATGTAGATCTCGACGGCGCCACCGAGGCTATTGATGTTTTGTCCGGTGCTTCCTGAGGTCACCTCGGGAGATGCAAGCTCGCAATCGATCACCGGAGCGGTGATGATATCCTGCGGGTAGAGCGCGGCCAGCCTGCGCGCGAGGTTTTCAAGCTCGCGGACGTTGCCGGGCCAGCGGTGCCTCTTCAAGCGTTCGAGCGCAAGCGCGTCCAGATTCTTGGGCGGCAGTCCATCCTTTTCGGCAAGCACGAAAAAGTGCCTGATCAGATCCGGCAGATCCTCGATGCGTTCGCGGAGCGGTGGCAGGCGCAGCGGCACCACGTTGAGGCGGAAAAAAAGATCCTCGCGAAACAGCCCCTGCTGAATCAGGACACGAAGATCCTTGTTGGATGCGGCAACGATACGGACATCCGTCTTGATGGCCGTCCTTCCCCCGACGGTGGAATATTCACCTTGCTGAAGTACGCGAAGCAGACGTGTCTGCGCCTCCATCGGCATGTCGCCGATTTCGTCGAGAAAGAGAGTCCCTCCTTCTGCCTGCTCAAAACGACCAGACGCGCGGGCGTTCGCGCCCGTGAAAGCGCCGCGCTCGTGACCGAACAACTCCGATTCGATCAGGTCGCGGGGAATCGCCGCCATATTGACAGCGACGAAAGGGCCGCTGCGACGCTTGCCGTAGTCGTGAAGCGCGCGCGCGACAAGTTCCTTGCCGGTGCCGGACTCACCGGAAATCATCACGGTCAGGTCCGTCTGCATCAGCCGCGCCAGCACACGGTAGATTTCCTGCATGGCGGGGGATCGACCGATCAGCGGCAGGGAATCGCCTTCATTCTCGTCGCTGCGGCTGGCCGCGCTCTCCTTCGGCTCGGCAAGCGCACGGCCGACGATTGCGATCAGTTCCTTGAGATCGAACGGCTTGGGAAGATATTCGTACGCACCGCGCTCGGAGGCGCGGATCGCCGTCATGAAGGTGTTCTGCGCGCTCATCACGATGACCGGCAGGTTCGGCCTGATTTTCTTGATGCGAGGCAGAAGGTCGAAAGCGTTCTCGTCCGGCATCACCACGTCGGTGATGACGATATCACCTTCACCCTGGCTGACCCATCGCCACAGCGTTGCGGCATTCCCGGTCAGGCGCACATCATATCCGGCGCGCGACAACGCCTGATTGATCACCGTACGGATGGCCCCGTCATCATCGGCGACAAGTATGTTTGCTGGAGACATTTTGTCCTCATGCTGGATGGCGTGCGGAGCGTGACGGCATTCCGGCCGCCGCAGCGTCATCGCCCTGCCGGTGTACCGGACCGGAATCGAACATCGGCAGCAGGATCCGGAAGTTGGTCTTGCGCGGCTGCGACTCGCACTCGACAATGCCGCCATGATCCCCGACGATCTTCGCGACCAGCGCCAGACCGAGCCCGCTGCCGGTCTGCTTGGTGGTGACGAACGGATCGAACAGGTTTGGAAGCAGATCCTCCGCCACGCCGGGACCATTGTCCTTGACGCAGAATTCCAGTGGCAGCGAAACCCGCGTTTTCTTGCCCGGAAGAGAAAGGCGCAAGCCGGGACGGAATGCGGTCGTGAACTGGATTTCTCCCTCTTCTCCGAGATCAGAAACAGCTTCGGCGGCATTCTTGACAAGGTTCAGAAAGATTTGAACCAGTTGATCCCGATCGCCGAGAACCGGCGGAAGCGACGGATCGTAATCCACGGTGAACCTGACGTTTCGCGCGAAGCCCGACTGCGCGAGCCGTTTGACATGATCGAGCACCGCGTGAATGTTGACCGGGTCCCGCCTGATCGGCCGCTCGTCGCCGAATACCTCCATGCGATCGACCAGCGTGACGATACGGTCCGCCTCGTCGCAGATCAGCCGGGTCAGCATTCGATCGTCCGGCGTCGCCCCCTGTTCGAGAAGCTGCGCCGCGCCGCGGATGCCGGAGAGCGGGTTCTTGATTTCGTGCGCGAGCATGGCTGCAAGCGCCGTCACCGAGCGCGCCGCGCTGCGATGGGTCAACTGCCGATCCATCTTGTCGGCGATGGTGCGCTCCTGGATCATCACCACGATGTGGGCCGGCCGTTCCGTCAGGGGCGCGACATGCAGGTCGACCTGACGGTCACGGCCGATCCTCGGCGTGCCGAGGTCAACCCTGAACTCGTTGACGGGCGCGCCGCTGTCGCGAACCTGATCGATCAGGGTCAGGAGCGGACTGCCGAAGGGAATAAGCTGCTTCAACGGCTCGCGTTGCAGGAACTGCTTCGACATCTCAAAGAAGGACTCCGCCGCCATGTTGGCGTCAACGATCCGGCCGTCGGGCGCGATCAGCAGCACAGGGTTTGGAAGCGCATTGAGAATGGCTTCGCCATCGGAAGATGGGACCCGCGGATGCTGCGCGATCGACATCATGCCGCGGCCCTCCACGCGAAATCGTCGAACGCATCCACCAGTAACCGCTGTACGCCGGAGGGATCATCGGCCGTCAGAACTTTCGTCCGCCACGATTTCCGGACCGGTGTCGGCACGGCGCCAAGCGCCGCCGCCGTATCGAGCGCCCAGCCAAGATGCTTTCGCGCATGACGAAGCCCGATGCGCAGGCCGTAATGCAGAAGCAGTTCGTCATAAAGCGCGCGGATGTAAGCCAACTGATCCGTGAGCGAAGGATGCGGTTCTTCGATGCCGGTTTCGAGCCGCCGCCCGATCTGACCCGGCAGCCAGGGACGGCCCTGCGCGCCGCGGCCCACCATGACTGCATCGGCCCCCGACGCCTCCAGCGCAGCAACGGCTGCGTCGAACGAGGTGATGTCACCGTTGACGACGACGGGAACGCGGACCGCTTCCTTCACGGCTTGCACGGCCCGCCAATCGGCGCGGCCTTTGTAGAACTGGCAGCGCGTCCGGCCGTGAACGGTAATCATCTGCACGCCGGCGGATTCGGCTCGCCGCGCCAGCGAAGGCGCATTGAACGAGTGGTCGTCCCATCCGAGGCGCATTTTGAGTGTGACCGGCACGTTCACCGCGCCAACCGTCGCCTCGATCAGGTCGAGGGCATGGTCGGGATCGCGCATCAGGGCCGAACCCGACTGGCCGCCTGTCACGTGGCGGGCGGGACAACCCATGTTGATATCGACGATGTGCGCGCCGGCCGCCTCGGCGATCCGCGCGGCTTCCGCCATCCAGCGCGTCTCGCAGCCGGCAAGCTGAACGACGTGCGGCCCGTGACCGGTGGCTTCGCAGCGAAGCACGGACATCGGACGCCCGCGGACGAGATCGTCGCTCGCGGTCATTTCGGATACGACGAGCGCCGCCCCCAGCGCTTCGGCAAGGTGCCGGAACGGCCTGTCCGTGATCCCCGACATCGGCGCAAGAAGAACGCGGTTGCGGATGGAAATATCTCCAACCGCGAACGATCCGAGACTTGATGACGGTGGGGGACCTGTCAGGCTTGTGCTCATGGTCCAATCATTCCGTCGCTACGTTCTGACTAGCTTATTTATTAGGCATGATGAATTTATGCCTACACAATAGCCAGTTCCCGGTATCTTGCCAACTGCGCCTGTACCGAATAATTCGCGGCCTGGTCTGGACTCCTGCAGTTTTTGCTAACGGCATGGTAAGGGCCTGCTCAACAACCCGATTCCTTCACAGCGAGTCCAATGCCCAGCTCAAAACGAACTGCCGCCATCATTGTTGCCGCGGGTCGCGGTCTCCGCGCCGGCGCCGGCGGCCCCAAGCAATACCGGACGATTGGCGGGCGAACCGTGATTTCGCGGGCGATGGAGGCGTTCTGCCAGCATCCCGGCGTGTTCGCGGTTCAGCCGGTGCTTAATCCTGATGACCTCTCGATGTTCAATCAGGCCGCCGCCGAGTTCCACTATCGCCCGCCCGCGAATGGCGGGGCCACGCGCCAGGCTTCCGTTCACGCCGGCCTTGAGGCGTTGGCGACCGACGCACCGGATATCGTGCTGATCCACGATGCCGCCCGCCCGTTCGTCACACCGGCGCTGATCACGCGCGCCATCGACGCCGCGGATAAAGCCGGCGCGGCGGTGCCCGCTATTGCCGTTACCGACACCATCAAACAGGTCGATGCATCCGGTGCAGTCAACGCGACCCCCGACCGCGCAAAGCTGCGGATCGCGCAGACGCCGCAGGCGTTCCATTTCGATATGATACTCGATGCGCACCGCCGTGCGGCGCGCGAGGGCCGCGACGATTTCACAGACGACGCCGCGCTCGCCGAGTGGGTGGGATTGACGGTGGCGACATTCGAGGGCGATGCTGCGAACATGAAACTGACCACTCCCGAAGATTTCGTGCGTGAGGAAGCGCGTCTCGCGGCCGCTCTCGGCGACATCAGAACCGGCACCGGCTACGACGTGCACGCCTTCGGCGAAGGCGATCACCTCATGCTGTGCGGCGTGAAGGTGCCGCACAATCGCGGCTTCCTGGCGCACTCCGACGGCGATGTCGGTTTGCACGCGCTGGTCGACGCCATTCTCGGCGCGCTCGCGGACGGCGACATCGGCTCGCATTTCCCTCCGAGCGACCCGCAATGGAAGGGGGCGGCGTCCGACAAATTCCTGAAGTATGCTGTCGACCGGGTTACGGCGCGCGGCGGCCGCGTCGCCAATCTCGAGGTCACCATGATATGCCAGCAGCCGAAGATTGGACCTCTGCGCGACCAGATGCGGGCCCGCATCGCTGACATCACCGGGGTCGCCATCTCGCGTATCGCCGTGAAGGCGACGACCAGCGAACGGCTCGGCTTCACCGGGCGTGAGGAAGGAATCGCGGCGACCGCCAGCGCCACGATCCGCCTGCCCTGGAACGACAAAGGCTGGAACGCCTGACATGGGCGGCAGCGACGCACGCGCCCTGTCGCGTTCGCTGCTCGACATTTGCCGGATGCGCAAGCTCACGATCGCAACGGCCGAGTCCTGCACCGGCGGACTGGTCGCCGGGGCGCTGACCGAGATTCCCGGCTCCTCGGACGTCATCGATCGCGGTTTTGTCACCTATTCCAATAACGCTAAGCGCGCGATGCTTGGCGTCAAGCTCGTCACCCTCGACAGTTTCGGCGCTGTCAGCAAGGAAACCGCGACCGCGATGGCGATAGGCGCGCTGGAGCGCGCCGACACCGATCTGGCCGTTTCCATCACCGGGATCGCGGGTCCCGGCGGCGCAACGCCGGGCAAGCCCGTGGGCCTCGTTCATTTCGCGGCCGCGGCGCGTGATGGCCGCCTGATCCATCGGGAATGCCGCTTCGGCGCCATCGGCCGCAGTTCAGTACGGCAACGTTCAGTTGTCGAAGCCCTGCGGATGCTGATGGAACTGGCGCGCGGCCCCAAGCCGCCTGCGAAGGTCCGCCGCGAAAGCATCAGCCGGTTGCGGCCACGCGCAGCGCGAGCCCCGACGCGCCGGACTTCCGAGCGGCGGCGCACCACAGCGCCGGTAAAACCTTCTCCAAAGAAAACCTGAACATGTCGCGTCAGGTTCTCGCCTCCGGCGGACCGTAAACGGCGGCGGCGCGCTTCTCGAATGCCGCTGCGAAACGCTGGAACGCGGCGTCGAACATCGCGCCCATCAGCATCGCCAGCATCCGGCTCTTAAACTCATACGTGATGAAAAACCCGACATCGCAACCTTGATCCGGCCTGGGTTCAAAGGTCCAGCGGTTCTCCATGTGGCTGAACGGCCCACGCAGATATTCAACGACGATCTTCAGGTTCGGCCGATCCAGCGTCACCTTGCTCGTAAAGGTCTCGCGCACGAGCTTGAACGACACGGTCATATCAGCAACCACGACTTCCTTGCCGTCGGCCGCGGGCGTACGCTGCCGTACCTTCAACGACTGACAAAGCGGCACGAAGTCCGGATAGCGCTCGACATCCGCCACGAGATCGAACATCTCGCTCGCGCTGTGACGCACGCGGCGCTTGCTTGAAAACGACGGCATACCGGTAGCGCTTACCGCGACGACGTGGCGCGGGCGGCCTGCAACTTTGCAAAGTCCTCGCCGGCGTGATGCGACGAGCGCGTCAGCGGGCTTGCCGACACCATCAGAAAACCCTTGGTGTAGGCGACGGTCTCATAGCTCGAAAACTCCTCCGGCGTAACGTAGCGCATCACGGCGTGATGCTTTCGGGTCGGCTGCAGGTATTGCCCGATGGTGAGAAAGTCGACATCCGCCGACCGCAGATCGTCCATCACCTGCAAGACCTCATGACGCTCCTCGCCAAGCCCGACCATGATGCCGGACTTGGTGAAGATCGCCGGGTCGATCTCCTTCACCCGTTGCAGAAGACGGATCGAGTGGAAATAGCGCGCGCCCGGCCGTACCGTCAGGTAGCGCGACGGAACGGTTTCGAGATTGTGGTTGAAGACATCGGGCTTCGCCGCCACCACCTTTTCCAGCGCGCCTTGCTTGCGGAGAAAATCCGGCGTCAGGATTTCAATCGTCGTCGCCGGGCAGCGCTCGCGTATCGCGCGAATGGTCTGCGCGAAATGTTCCGCGCCTCCGTCGTCGAGGTCGTCGCGATCAACGGATGTGACGACGACGTGCGCCAGCCCCAGCTTGCGCGTCGCTTCAGCCACGTATTCGGGCTCGGACGACTCGAGCGCGCCGGGCATTCCCGTTTTGACGTTGCAGAAGGCGCAGGCGCGGGTGCAGGTGTCGCCCATGATCATGAAGGTGGCGTGTTTCTTGTCCCAGCACTCGCCGATGTTCGGGCAGCCCGCCTCCTCGCATACGGTGACCAGTCCGTTCTCCTTGACGATCCGGCGCGTATCCGCATAGCCGCGCGTGTTCGGCGCGCGCACGCGAATCCAGTCGGGTTTCGGCGGCGACAACGCATCCGGCCGGTTGGCCTTCTCCGGATGCCGCGGCCGGACAGGATTGGCGGAAACTGTATCGAGGATGACGACCATTGAATGATCCAGAAGACTTTCGGGCGTTTTCGAGCGGAACGAACGACCTGTTCGCGTGAAGAGAACACGTCAGATCAAGATCGTATGCCCCGTTTTTGATTTCTGTCAGAAGCGGAAACGCTTTAGGTAATCCGCGCGGCGCGGGGCTGCAACCCGCTTCGCCGGATCAGCCAGATATGTAACATATCCCGAATCCACCCGCCCGCTCCGATTGCCGCATGAAACTGACTCAAGACCTGACATCCGATGGCCCAGATCCACCTGCTCTCGGCAACCCCCTCAAGCGCGCGTTTTTCGGGCGCAGCGTGCATGAGGTCGCTCCCGACCTGATCGGCGCGACCCTGCTGGTCGACGGCGTCGGCGGCATCATCGTCGAGGTGGAGGCCTATCATCACACCGAACCGGCGGCGCATTCCCATCGGGGACCGACGCCGCGAAACATGGTGATGTTCGGTCCTCCGGGATTCGCCTATGTCTATCGCTCTTATGGCATCCACTGGTGCGTGAACTTCGTCTGTGAAATGGATGGCTCCGCCGCCGCGGTTCTGATCCGCGCGCTACAGCCGACCCACGGCATTCCGGCGATGCGGCAGCGGCGCGGACTGCATGAGGAGCGCCTTTTGTGCTCAGGGCCAGGCAGGTTATGCCAGGCGCTCGGCATATCGATCGCGCATAACGCGCTGCCGCTCGATGCGCCGCCGATCGCGGTCTTTCAGCGGACCGACGAGGTTGACGTCGTCGCCGGCGTGCGCATCGGCATTACCAAGGCCGCCGACCTGCCATGGCGGTACGGATTGAAAGGATCGAAATTCCTGAGCAAGCCGTTCAGGAGCGCCGGGTTCTGAAATCGATCCCCAGCGGCAGCACGACCATCGGCACGACGGCAAGACCGATCGGCACGAAGGCAAAGACGGCATTCCCGGTGATATCCCATACCATCCCGCTGACGATGGAGATCAGCATGGCGATCCCGTAACCGATGGTGAACATTCCGGCCGAGTTGTGGGGGACGTCATCGGGAGCGACCAGCAGGACCGGCAACGTCAGTACAAGAGTGAGGCCCACGGCGCAGGTGAAGCCCACCAGCGCCGCCGAACCGACGATCCCCCAGAAGCTCGTGCTCGTCGCGGTGCCGAGGACAGCGAGCAGGCCGAGCGCGCCGCAAAGAACCAGCGGCCATCTCCTCCGCTCAAGACGGCTGGCCATCAGAATAAGAATGATCGACCCCGGTAACTGCCCGAGATTGAGCGCCGATAGCGCAGGCCCGATCAGCTCGGTCTGGCCGTTTTGCAGCAGCAGGCCTGGCAGAAACGCATTCGTGCAGAAATAGAGCTGGTTGTTCGCACTGGCCACGAGGCCGATTTTCCACAGCAGCGGATCGCGCCAGTCCGGCATCCAGCGGCTGTGCTGAGTGGATACCTGGTCGCCACCCGGCCGGGCAACGAAGATGATCAACGCGATCGCTGCCGCTGCGATCGACCAGAGTTCGAGACTTCCGCGCCACCCGCCTCCCAGCAAGGGCACGGTCACCACGACAAGCACCACCGGAAAGATCTCGCCGCACAGCAAACCGTTGGTGTAGACGGCCGTGGCGAAACCAACCCGGCGGGGGACCCATTGCCGAACCAGCGGCGGCAACGCCGGCTGCATCAGGGCGACGCCCGCCGCCATCAGCGCGGTCGCCGCGAACAGCGTCATCGCGCCGATGGCGAAACCGCGCAGCGCCGACCCGACCGCTGCGATCAAAAGGCCGAAGACGAGCGCCCTGACGGCGCCGACGCGCGCGATCAGCAGCGATCCGGGCACCGCGACAAGCGCGAACAAACTGACCGGAATAGCATTGAGGATCCCGACCTCGGTTCCTGACAGCGCAAGATCGGAAATGATAAGCGCCAGTACAGGCGGCACCGCAAGGATCGTGAGCCGCAGCCCCACGCCCCCAAGCCATAGCAGACTCAAGGGGCGGAGTGACGACGATCGCTCAACACTCACTCAGCGGCCTTCAAACGCTCCAGCGCCTCGACGAACTTCGCCTTGCGCGCGACCGCTGCTTCCCGCTTTTCTTTTTCGTCCTCGACGATTTCTCCGGGCGCGTTGGCGATGAAATTCTGATCCGCGAGCTTGAGGTCGACGCGAGCGATGTCGACGTCAGCCTTGGCGATCTCCTTCCCCAGACGCGTGCGCTGGGCGGCGACGTCGACGATGCCTTTCAACGGCAGCGCGGCGACTTCGCCGCGGATCAGCAATTGCACGGCCCCCGCTGGCGCCTGGTCGGCGAACGAGATATCCGCAAGCCGGGACATCCGCTTGATGACATCGCTCCAGCGCTGCGCCCGCGCCCTGCTCTCGTCGGATGCGCCCGCGAGCACCAGCGGCGCCAGAGTTGCGGGCGGAATATTCATCTCCGCGCGGACGGAGCGGATCGCCGTGACGAGATCGACCACCCAGCCGATCTCGGCTTCGGCGGCATTATCGCGGAAGTAGGGTTCCAGCAGATCGGTTATCGGCTCCGACCCGATGAAGGGGTCGGCGGCCGCGATCAACGTCCGCCGCTTGCGGGTCTGATCGGCCTTGTTGGGCCACTCCGTCAGGGTCAGCAGTTGCGTCCGTTCCGCAGTCACCGCCCATAATTCTTCCGTGATGAACGGCATGAACGGATGCAGAAGCTTCAGGATTTCATCGCGCGCCCAGGCGACCATCGCGCGGGTCTCGGACTTGGCGGGGCTGTCCTCACCCAGAATGACGGGCTTCGCGAGCTCAAGATACCAGTCGCAATAGACGTTCCAGACAAAGCGGTAGATCGCGCCCGCGGCGTCATTGAAACGAGAGGATTCAATGGCCTCGGTGACCTCGCACGCAGCGCGCGCTGTCTCATGAACGATCCATCGGTTGAGCGTCTCCGCCGCGGCCGTCGGATCGAACCGCGCGGGAACGACACAATCGTTCATCTCCGCGAAACGGCACGCGTTCCAGAACTTGGTCGCGAAATTACGATAGCCTTCGACCCTCTGCGGAGACAGCTTGATGTCGCGGCCCTGCACCGCCATCGCGGCGAGCGTAAAGCGCAGCGCATCCGCGCCGTACTTATCGACGAGATTCAGGGGGTCGATGACGTTGCCCTTCGACTTCGACATCTTGGCGCCCTTCTCGTCGCGAACGAGCGCGTGGATGTAGACCGTCGAGAACGGGGCTTCTTTCATGAAGTGGATACCCATCATCATCATTCGGGCAACCCAGAAGAAGATGATGTCAAAACCCGTAACGAGCACGTTGGTCGGATAATAGCGGTTCAACTCCGGCGTCTCGTCCGGCCAGCCGAGCGTCGAGAATGGCCACAGCGCCGAAGAGAACCAGGTGTCGAGCACGTCCTCGTCTCGCGTGATGAAGCCATCACACTTCGCCGGATCACGCGCCATCTCGGCGCCCTGCTCCGCTGTAATCACACCCTGCTCGACGTAATAGCCGAGGGCATGGCCGATCGCCTCGTCCTCCGTCTCCGCGACGAACACTTTTCCGTCCGGCCCGTACCAGGCTGGAATCTGATGACCCCACCAGAGCTGCCGCGAGATACACCAGGGCTGGATGTTCTCCATCCACTCGAAGTAGGTCTTCTCCCAGTTCCTCGGCACGAATGCCGTTTCGCCGGAACGCACGGCGGCCATTGCCGGCCGCGCCAGTTCCTTGGCGTCGACGTACCATTGGTCGGTCAGGTAGGGCTCGATGACGGCGTTGGAGCGGTCGCCATGCGGCACCATGTGCGCATGCGGCTCGATCTTGTCGAGAAAACCGAACTCTTCGAGGCGCGCCACGATCGCCTTGCGCGCGGCGAAGCGATCCATGCCGTCGAATTCCTCAGCCAGCATCAACGCGCCTGACGGAAGGCCGCGCAGGAAATCCTCGTTCTCGGATAGCGTCAGCCGTCCCTCGCGATCGAGCACGCTGATCTGCGGCAGATGGTGACGCTTTCCGACATCGAAGTCGTTGAAATCGTGAGCCGGGGTGATTTTGACCGCGCCGGTGCCCTTCTCCGGATCGGCATAGTCGTCGCCGATAATCGGAATGATCCTGCCAACCAGAGGCAGCACGACATTGCTGCCGATCAGGTATTCGAGCTTCGCGTTCTCCGGATGCACCGCGACAGCGGTATCGCCCAGCATGGTCTCCGGCCGCGTGGTGGCGACGACGATATAGGTCGAGGAATCGCTCGGGTCGAAAGCCTTGCCCTCGATCGGATAGCGCAGATGCCACAGGCTGCCTTTCACCTCGACCTGTTTCACCTCGAGATCGGAGATCGCGGTGAGCAGTTTCGGGTCCCAATTGACCAGCCGCTTGTCCTTGTAGATCAGACCGGCGCGATGCAGCTCGACGAAAACCTTGGCGACCGCGCGTGACAGCCCTTCGTCCATGGTGAAACGCTCACGCGACCAATCGCAGGACGCTCCCAGCCGTTTCAACTGGTTGACGATAACGCCGCCACTCTCTGCCTTCCATTGCCAGACCCGTTCAAGAAACCTGGCGCGGCCCATCTCGCGGCGGCCGGGCTCCTTCCGTTCCGCCAACTGCCGCTCCACCACCATCTGGGTCGCGATGCCCGCGTGATCGGTGCCTGGCTGCCATAGCACGTCACGGCCGCGCATCCGCTCGAAGCGGCACAGCACATCCTGCAAGGTGTTGTTCAGCGCGTGCCCCATGTGCAACGAGCCGGTGACGTTCGGCGGCGGAATGACGATCGTGAACGGCTCAGCCTCGCGGCGTTCGGGCCGGCCGGCCTTGAACGCGCCGGCCTCTTCCCAAACGCGGGACATGCGACTTTCAATATCGGATGGCTGATAGGTTTTCTCGATCATGGCAATGCAATCACAGTCGGGGCGTTTCAGGTCAGTTCACGGAATAAATCCCCTGACCGCTAAAAGCCTTTCAGGGCGCATCGAGTCAACAAGAGCACCGAATAAACCGGCCGCATAGCGCAGATGTGAGTTTCTCATGACGCCTGGAGAAAGTTCGGCTTTCCGCTCTCCGATGGCCGTGGCATTCCCGGCTGCGGGGAACGGATCAGGGACGCCCGCGCGAGACCCGCTCGATTTCAGCCTTGACGATGCGCTCCACCAGTCCCGGCAGATTGTCATCGAGCCAGGACTTCAGCATCGGGCGCAGCATCTCCTTGACGAGATCCTCAAGGGTGCGGGCGTTGTTGGTCAACACCGTGCTGGCAAGCGAGTTGAAGGCCGTTTCGACCGCTGAAACGGTCGAGTGCGACAGAATTCGCGCCGCCGGCGCGGCATTCGGATTGGACGGAGCGATGGTTGCGGGATCCGGCGGAGCCGCCGCGACCTGCGTCACTTCGGCGAATTCCAGATCGTCCTGAGGCTCGATTTTCTGAAAGGCGTGCCTTGCATCCGGCACGGCCATTTCGTCCGTCAGTTCGAACACCTCCTCTGCCTCGGCGGACCGGCCTTCTTTCCCGGTTTTCCCGGTGGCTGCGGCGTCGAGGTTCGCAAGCATCGCGTCGATGTCGTCCTGGCTATTGGCGGCGTCAGCATTCGCGGGAGCGGCCGGCTTAGGGGCAGGAGCGGTCGATCGAGGCCGCGCTTCCACTGCGTCAGCGGCGACTGCTTTTCCGGCCGCTGCGGGCTTTTCATCGTCCGCAATGATGCGGCGGATCGACGCCAGAATCTCCTCCATGGAGGGCTCTTGGACTGTTGCAGGTTGCGTCATGTCCAACTCCACATCTGTCACGTCCCTCGCCAGAGCGCCTGCTTCAAGCGATACTTAAGATTCATCCGGTGTCCAGATGCGGGCGCCGATGTCGGTCGCAACCGGATTTATTTCCCAAGAAAGCGCTGCGAGCCGGTGCTGACATCCATTCCGGGCCGGCTTTCGCAGCAGGACCGGCAGCCGACGACGTCCGAATCGCTTCACGACCTCGTGCAAAGGTATGTCATGGCATCAATTGATTGCAAGCAACGGACCGCTAGAGCCTTTCCGCTTCTGATAGAATCAGAAGCTGGCTCTATGATTTTGATTTGACGCGTTTTCTTTACGCGAACCGGTGCCCGCCTCGCTTGAAAGCGCTCTAGCGCCGCCGGCGCAATTACTGTCCATCCGGCGTACGCAAACCAATCCAACTGTCGCGAACCTGATGATAGTGGACACTCGGATCGTACACCGTGGTGTTCAGCTTGAGCACCTGCGGCGCCAGCCGGCCAACGGCGTTCAAAACTGAATAAGACGCGACCACGCGATCGTGTTGAGCCGTCACCAGCGCCACGCGCGCGCTGACGAGCGTCTGTTGCGCGACCAGCACGTCGAACGTGGTTCGTTGACCGGCCTTGGCCTCCTCGCGAATGCCGTTGACCGCGATCTCCGATGCCTCAACCTGCGCCTGCGCCGACTTCACCTGCACCTTGGTAGCTTCGAGCTGGCCCCACGCCTGTACCGTGCTGGCGCGCGCCTGATTGCGGACCTGCTCGAGGTTGAGACGTTGTTGCGCCAGCGTTTCCTTGGACTGGCGGATCAGCGAATACTCAGAGCCGCCCTGATAGATCGGCACCGAGACCTGCGCGATCGCCGATGCGATGAGTTGACTCGGTACCGTGAGTTGCTGGTTGTAACCCTTTTGCACATTTGCCTGAAACGTCACCGTCGGGAACAGCACGCCCTCTGCAACCTTGACCTGCAAATGGCTGACGTCGATGCCATACATCGCCGCGGTCACATTGGGATTTTGGGTAAGTGAGAGATCCACGGAACCCGCGAGCGTTGACGGCAGAAAGCGATCGACCGGCGACCCCGGCGCCAATTGCCCCGGTTCGTTGCCGACAATGCGCCGATAATTCGCGCGAGTGGTTATGAGGGTGGATTCAGTGGCCATCAACTGGGTGCGTCCGGCAGCGAGTTGCGCCTCGGATTGCGCCACGTCGGTGCGGGTCACCTCGCCGACATTGAAACGATCGCGTGTCTGCTTGAGCGTCTCCTCGAGCACGCGGACATTGCTGCGCTGAACCTCCACAATGGCGGCATCCCGCAGATAATCCATATAGATGGTCGCCGCAGCAAGCAGTACGGTTTGCTCGAGAACCCTTAATCCCTCGCGCGCCGCCGACACCTGTCCTTCCGCCGCACGGGTTCTGTTGGCGGTCTGGAAACCGTCGAAGAGCGTTTGTGAAATCGTGGCGCCGAGAGTCACCGGTGTCTGACTACCGTTGAGCCTCCCCTGGACGTTTCCCTGACCCGGCAGACCCTGGCTAAAGGTTATGTCGGTATACTGGCGGCCGCCGCTCGTGGTTACGGCGACTTTGGGCCGATAGCCCGACAGAGCCTGGGGTACGCTCTCGTCGGTCGCACGGACCGCGGCGCGCTGGGCATTGAGTTGAGGGTTGCTCTGGTAGGCACGCACCAACGCAGATTCGATGGTGTCGGCGAAGACCCGTGTCGCCGTCCCCGGCCACGCAGTCGCAAAAGCCAACACGGCGGCCCCCGCCACCAGTCTCACACCACCCATCCGCAGAATTCCATTCTTCATATCACAAGACGCAAACGAGGCGGAGCCTCCACGCCGGATCATCCCCTCAAGTAACTTATCCCACGCGAACATATTCGCCGCCGGGGTGCTAAGGAACCCCTTGCGAGCCGTCTCGGCGGAAACTCTGAAGTTGAAGCGTTGAAGCCACACTTGCCGATTCGATCATACTTGAAGGACTCTAACCAGCAACGGACACGCTCATCCCCGCAACTTCCTTGCCTTTCACGGAACCAACGGATGAACCATCCGAAAAATACATAAAAGCAGACAATACTATGACGATGGTTCTTGCCTAATATGACAATCGACGTCATCCAAAGAGCTATGTAACGAGCACGCGGAACGGCGTCGAAAACCATAACGCCTGCCGCCGACGATCCCTGTCATCATGAGCTGGTTCTGGCGTCGCGGACCTCGAAATCCTTGACTTTCGACGTTTCGTGGCTAGTTTGCCGGCCAGATGCAGGCCTGATGCGGGCCGGCTTTCCGTTTCCCGACATCAAGGGTTTACACATGGCCAAGGCGGTCACCATCAAGGTCAAGCTGGTTTCCAGCGCTGACACAGGCTTCTACTACGTCGCCAAGAAGAACTCGCGCACCATGACCGACAAGATGGTCAAGAAAAAGTACGATCCGGTTGCGCGCAAACACGTCGAATTCCGCGAAGCCAAGATCAAGTAAGCGGGACCGAGTAAGATCGGGCCTGTGCAATCGGTGCGGAGTTTTCGCGCTCCGTCTTGTTTTGCGCGTTTTCTTTATGCGAACCTGGTATCATCCTCGGGTCAAGCCCGAGGACATGTCAGATCATAGAGCCTCGCTTCTGATTTCATCAGAAGCGGAAAGGTTCTCATCCGCGGCGAGAGTCGGGTGGCCGAAGATCAAGCCGCCTCTGACACGACGCGGTTTCGGCCGTCATGCTTGGCGCGGTAAAGCGCGACATCGGCGCGCTTTACCACGTCAGAGACAGGCTCCCCCTTCCGCTCCAGGGTCGACAATCCGATCGAGATGGTCACCTTGATCAGCTTCGTCCCCTTGTGGATGGAGAACGGTTCGCCAGCAATCGCGCGGCGCAGGCGCTCGGCCACCATGCCGGCGACATGCAGGTCGGTCTCCGGCATCACGATCACGAACTCCTCGCCGCCGTAACGGCAGGCGAGATCGATGCCTCGAACAGCTTTGCGGATTCGAAGCGCGAACTCCCGCAGAACATCATCACCGGCATCATGGCCGTAATTGTCATTGATCGCCTTGAAGTAGTCTATATCCAGCATCATGAGCGCCAATGACTGGCCGCGCAGCGAGGCCTGCTCGGCCAACGTCGTCAGATGACTTTCCATGTAGCGCCGGTTGTGCAGCCCGGTCAGTCCGTCCGTGACAGCCATTTCGATCGAGCTCGTCACGTTGTCACGCAGGTGAACGGTATAGCGACGGCGGCGGATTTGCGTGCGCACGCGGGCAAGCAGCTCGTTCCTGTCGATCGGCCGCAGCAGATAATCATTGATGCCGATCTCGAGACCACGCAGCAATCGCGGGCTGCCGTCGGCGTCGGCAACGGCCAGAATCGGAACGTGTCTCGTCCGCTCCAGCGAGCGCGCCTGACTGCACAGCCGCAAGCCGTCGAAATTTTCCAGCCCGAGCGAGACGATAAGGAGATCGTAATTGCTTTCGGCGGCACGAAACAGCGCCTCGGAGGGATCGACTTCGACGTCGACGGCATGTTCGGCGCTCAGCATCGACGCCAGCCGCTCATACGACGAGGGACGGTCATCGACCAGCAGGATGCGCCCACCCTTCCCGCTATCGCAAACCGCCTCGCGCTCCGGTGCCTGCACGCCGATTTCGAGCGACGTCATGGCCCGCATGCGGAGTTCGTCGGTCATCATCTTCAGTCGCGTCAACGAGCGAACCCTCGCGGTCAGCACGACATCCGATACCGGCTTGGTCAGGAAGTCATCGGCCCCGGCCTCGAGGCCACGCACGCGGTCGGACGGATTGTCCAGCGCGGTAATCATCACGACCGGAATAAAATGGGTTGCAGGGTTGGCCTTCAGCCGGCGGCAGACCTCAAAACCGTCCATGTCAGGCATCATCACGTCGAGGAGGATGATGTCGCACTCGACGCGGGCGCAGGTCTCCAATGCCTGCGCGCCATTGGACGCGGTCAAGACGTCGAAATATTCCGCCGACAACCGCGCTTCCAGGAGCCGGACATTGGCGGGGACGTCGTCGACGACCAGAACACGCGCAGACACTACAGCCTCCTTAACCCACGAACCGGCGGACGGTCTCGATGAACTTGCCGACCGAAATGGGCTTCGACAGGTAAGCCTCGCAGCCGCCCTCGCGGATACGTTCCTCGTCGCCCTTCATCGCAAACGCCGTCACCGCAACCACGGGAATCCCGCGCAGTTCGGGATCGTCCTTGATCCAGCGCGTGACATCCAGACCGGATACCTGCGGCAACTGAATATCCATGAGGACCAGATCGGGACGGAGCTTGCGAACCATATCGAGCGCCTCGAAACCGTTGCTGGTCCCGGACGTGTGATAACCATGAGCCTCCAACAGATCGCGGAAGAGCTTCATGTTGAGCTCGTTGTCTTCCACGATCAGGACCGTCTTGGCCACTCCGGCCCTCCAGTCGACTCGGTGCTCGTCCGTCCTGAGCGATAATATGCCGGCACCTCGACACTTATCCGCAAACTGGAGTTAGATTTGCACCAGAGTTCGCTCTAAGTCGTTAAGACATAAGACGATCTTTATGCGAGCGGATTAGTGATTGCTTGACGGTTTCGAGACTCGACCGCTCTGGTTCCAAAGTAAAATCGATAGGTTACGGAAAGGCAAATGGTCGCGATGACAAAGCGTGTGCATAACCCGCGCGAAGCCGCTGAATTTGTGGCAATTCAGGCCCTTTCATTTATCGCGGCCGACGCGGAGCTTTTAGGCCGGTTTCTGGCCGAGACCGGCATCGGTCCGGAAACTCTGCGCAGTTCCGCCTCCGATCCGCATTTTCTGACCGCCGTGCTCGATTTCGTGCTGCGCGACGACGCAACCGTGAAAACGTTCTCGGAGTCCTCGGGGCATCATCCGACCACGATCGCGGCCGCCCGGCAGGCGCTTGGCGATGTTTTTCCGGAACGCGACCTCCCGTGACCGCGGATACGTCGGATGGTCCGTTGTGCTTCTGCCGGGATTGTCTCAACGATCTCAGCCTGACGGCGCCCCGTTGTGGCGGGTGCGGCTCGCCCCGGCTGGCGCGGCATCGCACCTTGCCGGCGCTGGCCATCGCCCACATCGATTGCGACGCGTTCTACGCCGCGGTCGAGAAGCGGGATAATCCGGCGCTGGCGGACAAGCCCGTCATCGTGGGCGGCGGCAGGCGCGGCGTGGTATTGGCCGCCTGCTATACCGCCCGGACGTACGGCGTGCGTTCCGCAATGCCGATGTTCAAAGCTCTTGCGCTTTGTCCCTTCGCGGCGGTGGTCCCTCCCGACATGGCGAAATATGTTCGGGTCGGTCGGGACGTGCGCACCGCCATGCAGGCGCTGACGCCGCTGGTCGAGCCGCTGTCGATCGACGAAGCCTTCCTTGACCTCGGCGGCACCCGACGCGTTCACGGCATGATTCCCGCCAAGGTGCTGGCGAGGTTCGCAACCGGCATCGAACGCCAGCTCGGCATCACGGTATCGGTCGGGCTGTCGTGCAACAAGTTCCTCGCGAAGATCGCTTCGGACCTCGACAAGCCGCGCGGTTTCGCGGCACTCGACCAGGACGAAGCGCGCATCATGCTCGCGGACAAGCCGGTCGGTTTCATTTTCGGCGTCGGCCCGGCCACCCAGCAGCGACTGTCGGAGCGTGGCTTTCGGACCATCGGCGATCTGCAACATGCCGGCGAGATCGAAATGATGAAGCAGTTTCCTGCCGACGGGCGCCGGTTGTGGCGGCTGGCGCAGGGCATCGACGACCGGCGGGTGATCGCGGATCGCGGCGCCAGGACCATTTCGAGCGAGACGACGTTCGAGTCCGATATCCGCGATTTCGCCACGCTCGAACGTCTGCTGTGGCGGCTGTCGGAGAAGGTCTCCTCGCGACTGAAGGCAAGTGAACTGGCGGGATCGACCATCACGCTGAAACTCAAGACCGCCGATTTCCGGCAAAGAACGCGCTCGCAATCGATCTCCGTTTCGACCCAGCTCGCGTCGAAGATTTTCGCCACGTGCCGGGAGATGCTGACAAAGGAAATCGACGGCACCGCTTTCCGCCTGATGGGAACAGGCGTCAGCGCACTTCGGGCGGCATCGCAAGCCGGCGAGGCCGATATGCTGGATCTCCGCTCGGCTCATGCCGAACGGGCAATGGATGACCTGCGCAAGAAGTTCGGGAGCGCGGCCGTCATCCGCGGCCTGGTCTATGACGGGCCGGAAAAGCCACCCCGGTAATCCGGGTGCGGGATCAAAGGATCTCCATTCCGAAGTATATCAGCCCAACGTCACTTGCAGGGCCTGACGCTCCTGACATCGCTGAGGTCGAACTTGTCCATCTTTCCGGAAATCACGAAGTCATTGTAGTCGAGCACCAACGCTCGCGAGACGCCATCCTCGAACAGCTCAAATGACATGGAGTAGTTCGGGGTCTGTTCACCGTTGGCATGTGCCGCGCCGCGTTCGTAGTAGCTGACCGTGACCGGCCATCGCGTCAGGGTCTTCATCTGATCATTGGCGGTCGATGGATCAGGCGATGAGCCGCTCGCCTCCCCTCGAATGGGTTTTCCGATCACCGAAAACGTGTTGTAGACTTTCTCGCCGTTGTCCGATCCGTCATACACGGTCAGCTCGAGCACCGACTTTCCTGCCCTCGCGGCCGCGATGATGCGCTGGATCTGTTCGGTCGGAAACACCGCCTTGCCGTCGATGGTGACCGTTTTGGCGACCGGCCGCTTCAACTTTACGGTAATCTTGCCACCCTTGCGTTCGGCGATTCCATCGACCTCGCTCTGATCGCTGTCGTTCGTGCGGGTCACGATCTTGAAACGGTATGCCTTTCCTTCCGCATCCTCCCAGCTCGTGGACCGCATATCGCTCAGCGTCGTCTCGCCTTCGCCGTTGTTCATTTCCGAAACCTGCCTGAAGTCGGACGTGTAGCCTTCGCAGGCGCTTCCGGAAAACTTGTAGAGGATTCGTCCGCTCGCACTGTTGATCGACGAGCTGCCGCGAGATTTCACCAGGCTCAAATCGTACAGCGCCTGATGAGAAAGAAACGAAACTCCGGCGGCGGCATGCGTAGCGCTACCAGGTGCCGGCAGGGTCGCGGCGGCGACAATTGTCGTCAGAAACCAGGGCCAAAGCCGCAAGGCGCGGCAACGAGAATAGTGGCGCATATCATCTCTCGATGGGATTGAATCCGACCATAGTCACCGCTCAATTGCGCCGCAATTGGGGAGGCCCGCCGCAACCCCGCTTATTTGCTGCTTGTCTCGAAAGTTTGATCGGCTGCCCGTCGGGCCGCTAGGAGATACGGCTCGAATCCGGCATTTGCTTGCATGTCGCAAGACGATAGGCGAGATAGACTCCTCAACGAATTTCGATGGAACGTCTATTAGAGCCTTTCCGCTTCTGATAGAATCAGAAGCGGGCTCTATGATTTTGATTTGACGCGTTTTCTTCACGCGAACCGGCACCCGCTTCGCTCGAAAACGCTATTAGGGGACTGACATGGCAGGAGTGATCGAGCAGAATCTGGCCGCGCAGGGCATCATCCTGCATGAACCGGCATCGCCCGTGGCGAATTACGTCGGCTTCGTTCGTACCGGCAACCTGCTGTTCGTGTCCGGACAACTCTGCCTGGACCCGGAGGGTAACCTGATCGCAAAAGGCAAGCTGGGCGCGGATGTCACCGTTGAAGAAGGCAACGCGGCCGCGCGCGGCTGCGCCATCAATCTGCTGGCGCAGGTCAAGGCCGCGCTCGGCGATCTCGACAAGGTCGCCCGTGTCGTCAGGCTTGGCGGCTTCGTCAACTCCGCTCCCGATTTCGCCGATGGTCCCAAGGTATTGAACGGCGCATCGGATCTGATGGTTGCGGCGTTCGGCGAGAAGGGTCGCCACTCGCGCAGCACGGTCGGCGTCGCCGCCCTTCCCGCGAATGCGGCGGTCGAGATCGAAGGCCTGTTCGAAGTCGCCTGACCCCGAATGCGCGCGCCCGACTGGCTGACAGCACGCCCGATCGCTCACCGCGGCCTGCATGACCACGCTCGCGGGATCATGGAGAACATGCCCGGAGCGATCCGGGCGGCCATCGCCGGAAAGTTCGGCATCGAGGTGGACATCCAGCTGACTGCCGACGGTGAGGCCATGGTCTACCATGACGATGAACTCGGCCGGCTGACGGAAGGATCGGGGGCGTTGCGAACCCTGACCGCGGCCGAGCTCAAGCGGGTCGTTTTCAAGAGCACGTCAGAAAGAATGATGTCGCTTGCGGATCTCTGCGCGCTGGTCGCTGGCCGCGTGCCACTGGTCATCGAGGTCAAAAGTCATTTCGATGGCAATACACGGCTGGTGCGGCGCATGGCGGAGGTGCTGTCCGGCTATGACGGGCCGGCGGCTGGAATGTCATTCGATCCGGATCAGGTCATGGCGATGCGCGAGTTGATGCCGTCGCTCCCGCGCGGCATCGTCGCCCAGCGCGATTACACGAAAGACCACTGGCCGGAGGCGACTTCGCGCCAGCGCGCCGCGATGACCCATCTGCGTCATGCCTTCCGAACACGGCCGCATTTTATCGCTTACAATGTGAACGAACTTCCTGCTCTCGCGCCCTGGATTGCAAGAAACATTTTTGGTTGTCCCTTGCTGACATGGACAGTGCGCACCGCGGAACAGCGTGCCCGTGCCGCAAGACATGCCGAACAGATGATCTTCGAAGGTTTCTACCCGAACGCATGATCCAGCGACCCTTGATGTCGCCAGGCATCATGTCCAATCTCTGGCGGGTTCGGATCAACATCGCAGCACCGCCACACCGCAAGAGTCACGGCGTGCAGTGGCTGAATTCTCAAACCGGGACCGGTTCAACTCCTTGATACCACCGTCTGAAATATCGCTCGAAGCTGTCGGATCCGTCAGCGAAATTCCGGCTGCGGACTGGGACGCTTGCGCAAATCCGGCCTCCGCTCCGGGCGAAGCATCCGATAGCGCAATCCCTGCGCCTCTCCCGGACTCATCTTCAAGTTCAAAATGCCGTTATAATCCTTTCGTTTCACATGCCTTTTTCATCGCTCTTGAAGCGTCGAACTCGGCCTGCTCCCGGACCGGCTGGGGACCGCGCCATCTGGTCGCGCGCCAAAACGGAACGATCGTCGGCATCGTCCCCTGCTATCTGAAATCACACTCGCAGGGCGAATATGTCTTCGATCACGGCTGGGCCAATGCCTATGAGAGCGCTGGCGGATGCTATTATCCCAAGCTGCTGGCGTCGGTTCCGTTCACGCCCGCCACCGGCCCCCGGCTTCTGATCCGACCCGGCAACGACGAAGCGGATGTCCGCGCCGCGCTGGCCGGCGGTCTCGTCGGCCTGTGCGATGCGACCCGCGCATCGTCGGTCCACGTCACTTTTGCTCGCAAGGATGAATGGGCGTTCCTCGCGGAGAAGGGATTCCTCCGGCGCACCGACCAGCAGTTTCATTGGCGGAACGACGGCTATTCCAGCTTCGAGGACTTCCTCGCCAGCCTCAACTCGCGACACCGCAAGGCGATCCGCCGCGAACGTCGCGATGCGCTGGCCAACGGCATCACCATCCACGTCATCACCGGCAGCGACCTCACCGAGGAGATCTGGGACGCCTTTTTTCAGTTCTACATGGAAACGGGGACGCGCAAATGGGGCCGGCCCTATTTGACCCGGTCGTTCTATTCGCTGATCGGCCAGAGCATGAGCCGGGATATCGCTCTGATCATGGCCCGGCGCAACGGCCGCTGGATCGCGGGCGCCATCAACTTCATCGGGTCGGATACGCTGTTCGGGCGGCACTGGGGCGCCATCGAGCATCATCCCTTTCTGCATTTCGAGGTCTGTTATTATCAGGCGATCGATTTTGCGATCCAGCATCGCCTGAAAACCGTGGAGGCCGGCGCGCAGGGCGAGCACAAGATCGCGCGGGGTTATCTTCCGCAAACCACCTACTCGGCGCACTATATCGCCGATCCAGGGTTGCGACGCGCGGTGGGTGACTTCCTCAATCGCGAACGTCACTACGTCGCCGAAGCGGCTCGGGAACTGACAGAATCCGGTCCATTTCGCAAGACCGGAGACGGCGCCGCCTGACGCGGATATAGCGTTTTCGAGCGAAGCATGTCCTCGGGCTCGACCCGAGGATGTAATCCGGTTTGCGTGAAGAAAACGCGTCAAAACATAAAGATAAAGTCTTTCACTCGAAACCCTATGGCGGCGTTCAGTTCGCTTCGGCACCGCCCTTTGGCGCCAGCGCGAACGGACAGCGGATCGGCTTGATGTCGAGCAGCGGCGTCTCGTCGAGACAATCCAGTCCGCGCACCAGCACCGTGGAGCCCTCGATTCCCACCAGCTTCACGGTCGACGTCCCGATCGGATTGGGCCGCACCGGGGACCGAAGCGCAAAGGTTCCATGGGACCTGCCGCTGCTTTTGGGAACCTGTAGCACGATGTCTCGACGCGACAGGTGAAGCCAGTAAATCACCTCGATGTTCTCGTACCTCTCGATCCCCTGCAATGCCGGCTTCCATGGATCGAAAATCTCGAGGCGGCAAACCGGTCCGTCAGGCTGCCCCTGACGCGGTGTTTCCGCTCGGGTCGCCCACGGCGTTCGAATGCGGCCGACGAACACCAGCCCGGCATCCGTTGGCGGCGGCGGCTCGACTGCGACCTCTCCCGCCCGGACTTCGTTTTCTCGCGCCATTGCCGTCGGCCCTCTTTTCCAGATCCGGGCAGCTACCCGCCGCATAAGAAACAGCTTGCGCAGGCCGCAACAAGCCACCACTTTGCCATTCTAGCCTTTCACGCGCGGGTTTCGCAGCACGAGGCAGGCGCCGCCGGCGCGCCGGATCCGGTTGCAGAGATCGTCCGCCTCCATACGCGAATCGGCCCCGATCCGCACCTGATAGAATGTCCGCGTGCCACGACTGCGCCATAGCAAGCCCAGCAGGCTCGGATCGCGATCGCCGATCACAGCGCCAAGGCGTCGGATGGCTCGCGCGTACATCGCCATCGCGCCGCCACGGTTGAAGCCGGCCGCGAGCTGCACGCCCCAGGGCTTGTCCGCACCGAGCTTGACGTGCTGTTCGAGGCCGGTGACAAACGGATTAGGCGCGCGCTTCAACAGCGCCATCAATTCGCGGCAGCTTGTGGTGTCTGAATGGGCTGGCGGTTTGCCGCTCCTGCCGGTGGCCGCCCAGTCCTCGATGGACGATCCCGTGATGGCGAAAACATAGTTGCGTGTCTCGGCGGGCATCGATCCCTTGCCGTCAAGCCAGTCCTGCAAACGGCGGGGACCGGCGTTATAGGCCGCGGCCGCCAGTCCGAGATTGCCGAAGCGCCCACGCAGCTCGTTCAGATATTCCGCCGACTTGGGCAGGGCCTGCACCGGATCGAACGGATCAAGCAGCCGTCGCTCGTTCGCCGTCCCCGGCATGAACTGCGCGATACCCTGCGCGTGCTGACCGCTGCGCGTCATGGGTCCCACCGCGTCGGGCTGAAACCGGCTCTCCTGCCAGATCACGCGCGCGAAAAACTCCAGCGGCAAGCTCTCGGCCCTGGCCGCGGATTCGACCATCAGGCAGATCGCCTCGCGTGTGTCGAGATCGACCTTGTCGGACTTGTCTGCCTTATCCGGCTCGGCTGCTTTATCGGGCTTGTCTGTCTTATCCGGTTTGGCGGCGGGTTCGGGGGTGGCGGCCGTCTCCGCGCCCACTTGCGCAAAGGCCAAACCGGGCACCACGATCAGAAACGCGGCCAATGCGCAGCATATGCAACCGGACAGGCGCGGGACGATACCGGAGTCTTTCACCGCTTCATGGAAATGGTGAAAGACTCTACCTTTATGTTTTGACGCGTTTTCTTCACGCGAACCGGATTCCACTTCGCTCAAAAACGCTATAGTTCTTTTCCACGACGGCAGCAAAGCCGGATACATTCTGCAAAGGTAACAGACTTCTGCAGAACCTTTCCATAGCCCCCTGCTCTGTCAGGAAAAATTGAGCGAGAGTTCCGAGGTTCGAAGCTCGACCTTCGCCGCTGGCTGCGGCGAAGGTCGAATTTGATCAGCGCTTCGAGAACTGGAACGAGCGGCGGGCTTTCGCCTTGCCGTACTTCTTGCGTTCGACCACGCGCGAGTCGCGGGTCAGGAAGCCACCCTTCTTGAGCACACCACGCAATTCGGGTTCGAAGTGCGTCAGTGCCTTGGACAGGCCGTGACGGACAGCTCCCGCCTGGCCGGACAGGCCGCCGCCGGCAACGGTGCAGACCACGTCATATTGACCGGCGCGCGCGGCTGCGACAAGCGGCTGCTGGATCATCATTCGGAGCACGGGACGCGCGAAGTAAACGTCGACCTCGCGGGCATTGACCAGGATTTTGCCAGCGCCCGGCTTGATCCAGACGCGGGCAACCGCATCCTTGCGCTTGCCGGTGGCGTAGGCACGGCCGTATTTGTCGACCTTCTTGGTGTGCTTCGGCGCTTCCGACTCGGCCGGCTTGAGCGCGGACAACTGGTCGAGAGACTGAATGGTATCGGCCATGATTATGCGGCCCTCATGTTCTTACGGTTCATCGCACCGACGTTGATGACTTCCGGCTGCTGCGCCTCGTGCGGATGCTCCGCGCCGGCATAGACCCGGAGGTTGCCGAGTTGCACG
This sequence comes from Nitrobacter winogradskyi, assembly GCF_006539545.1. Lineage (GTDB taxonomy): Bacteria > Pseudomonadota > Alphaproteobacteria > Rhizobiales > Xanthobacteraceae > Nitrobacter > Nitrobacter winogradskyi_A. The sequence continues at coordinate 13,006 of NZ_BJNF01000073.1, read as the reverse complement.
CGTCCGAGCGGGCCGCGCGGGATCATGCGCTCCACGGCCTTTTCGAGAACACGCTCCGGAAAGCGCCCTTCGAGAATTGACTTCGCCGTGCGCTGCTTGATGCCGCCGATGTATCCGGTGTGGTTGTAATAGACCTTGTCGTCACGCTTGCGCCCGGTGAAAACCACCTTGGCCGCATTGATGATGATGACATTGTCGCCGCAATCGACGTGCGGGGTGTAGGTCGGCAGATGCTTGCCGCGCAGCCGCATCGCAACGAGGGTGGCGAGGCGTCCGACCACCAGTCCGCTGGCGTCGATCAGCACCCACTTCTTCGTCACTTCGGCGGGCTTTGCCGAAAACGTTTTCATGTGAGACATCCGTGAAAGAGACCTCGGCGCGCACGCGCCGAACTGTTGGGGTTTCTAGAGAAGCGGCCTTTCCCCGTCAATGTCATTCAGATGATATTTCTATAGAGTAATCATTGGCTTATTAAAATGGTTCTATATTACCTGCGAAAACTACAAGGATTCGGAATAGAATAGGTCATTGTTCCGTGCACGATCCCCGCGTGACTTTTGCGGGACAAGGACGGCCCGGCGTGAGCGCACGGATTTGGTTGAAGAACCGCGTCCGCCGTCACGGGCCTACGTGGCATAATCCAGGGTTGTCCGGCAGCGCCTTGACGTCAACGCGCGATCCCATCAGCATCATCGGCGTCACATCCGACCGAGCAGACAGGATACGAGATGACCGACCGCACCCCGGGCTTCGCAACGCTTGCCGTTCACGCCGGCGCCCAGCCTGATCCGACCACCGGCGCACGCGCGACGCCGATCTATCAGACCACCTCCTTCGTGTTCAACGATGCCGATCACGCGGCTTCGCTGTTCGGATTGCAGGCGTTCGGCAACATCTATACCCGCATCGGAAATCCGACCAACGCGGTGCTGGAAGAGCGCGTCGCCGCGCTCGAGGGCGGCACCGCGGCGCTTGCGGTGGCGTCGGGACACGCCGCGCAGGTCATCACGCTCCAGCAACTCATGAAACCCGGCGATGAGGTCATCGCCGCCCGCAAGCTCTATGGCGGGACGATCAATCAGTTCACACACGCTTTCAAGAGCTTCGGCTGGAACGTGGCGTGGGCGGACCCGGACGATGTCGACACCTTCGAGCAGGCCGTGACGCCGCGAACACGGGCGATCTTCATCGAATCGGTCGCCAATCCCAGAGGCGCCATCACCGATATCGAAGCGATCGCCGCGATCGCGCGCAAGGCGGGCGTCCCCCTGATCGTCGATAACACGATGGCGAGCCCCTATCTTATTCGGCCGATCGAGCACGGCGCCGATATCGTGCTTCACTCGCTCACGAAATTCCTTGGCGGCCACGGCAACTCGCTCGGCGGCATCATCGTCGATGCGGGCACGTTCGACTGGTCGAAGGATAACAAGTATCCGATACTGAGCGAACCGCGCCCGGAGTATAACGGAATCCGGTTACAGGAGACGTTCGGCAATTTCGCGTTCGCGATTGCATGCCGCGCACTGGGACTGCGCGATCTCGGTTCGGCGCTGTCGCCGTTCAACGCCTTCATGATCCTGACGGGCATCGAAACACTGCCGCTGCGGATGCAGAAGCATTGCGAGAACACCCAGGCGATCGCCGAATGGCTGGCGGCCCATCCCGCGGTCGCGGCGGTCAACTATGCCGGGTTGCCCGGCGACCAGTACAATGCCCTCGCGCGCAAATATTCGCCGAAGGGCGCCGGCGCGGTGTTCACGTTCAGCCTGAAAGGCGGATACGACGCCGGCGTCAAGCTGGTGTCGAAACTCAAGCTGTTCTCGCACCTCGCCAATATCGGCGATACCCGATCACTCGTGATCCACCCGGCATCGACCACGCACAGCCAGCTCGACGATGCTGCGAAGATCAAAGCCGGTGCCGCCCCCGATATTGTTCGTCTGGCGATCGGCATCGAGGACAAAGAAGACCTCATGGCCGATCTTGAGCAGGCGATGGCGTAGAACGGAATGCATCAACGATAAGTGCGCCACGGTCATGGCCGGGCTTCGTCCCGGCCATGACGGCTGGACTGAGTATCGTCCGCATTATGCGACGACGGCGTCCAGAAACTAGATTATTGTTTTGACGTGTTTTCTTCGCGCGAACCGGTTTCCATCCTCGGGTCTAGTGGCTTTCTGCACGGCGGCGGCGAGCCTGCCGACCTCGGCGCGATCGTCAGCCGCGGCGGGCGTGACGTGAAGGGCGAGCAGATGCCCGAGCGTATCGACCGCCAGATGCAGCTTGGAGCCCTTCTTGCGTTTGGCTCCGTCATAGCCGGCACGATGACCGCTCTCCGGCGTCAAGCGCAGCGTCCGGCTGTCCAAGATCGCAGCCGAAGGCTCTGCCGGCCGACCGGCCGCCATTCGCAGCAGGCACGCAGGTCGTGCGCCAGCGCCGCGAAGCAGCCAGCATTCAACCATCGCGCCGCCTGCTGATAAACCGCGGCCCAAGGCGGCAAATCATTCGGCATCGCCCGCCAGGGAATGCCGTTGCGCACCACATAGCGCAGCCCGTTGAGCCGGGGGATCGGCGTTCAAAATTGACCCCCTATAGATTGGTTGTTGCGCTGCCTGCTTTGTCATGAAGCAGGTGGTCGGGGATGCTGATCGTGGAGACGATTGCGCGGATACGGCGCGAACACTTCATCAAGGGCAAGACGATCAAGGAGATCGCCCGTGACCTGAAAGGCATGCTGCGGATCGCCGCCAGCCTCCCGAGCCCACTCGCGCAACACGTTCTCATGGAGGTCCAGATCGCGGGCGGCCTGAGCCACCGAAACACCCCGATCCTTCACCAGCCTTACCGCCTCAAGCTTGAACTCGCGGCTGAACTTCGTCTCTGCATTCCCACTCTCCAGTTCCGTCAAACACCTTATCTCCGTCAAACACCTTATCTCGGTGTCCACGAAACCAGCGGCAGGCCACCCTGACCATCTAGGGGCGGGGGCCCACCACTCACGATGTGACGTCTTGGACAACTTAGTTCTGGGTACAGGTGCCTGACTGCCCGGTGCCAGGCTTGTAGGTGCCGCCGTTGGCGTTGCACCCGGTCTTGAGCTTGGCGCAGAGCGCCTTGTCGTTGCAGAATGCGTCCTCCTGCGGACCGATGTCCGCGACAAGCCCCATGTTCTGCCCTGCTTGCGATGACTTGGTGCAAACGCCCGACGAACCATCCGGCTTGCTCGGCGAATATTTATAGCCGGCGCCCTCGCAGGCCGCCTTGAGTCGGGCGCAGCTGAAGTTGCTGTTGGGCTTGTCTCCCTTGTTGTTGCAACTGCCGACGGCCTGCGCGGTTGAGGTCGGCGGTGGCTCGGAGCGTATCGTCGCTCCGGGGTCGGGCTTGGTCATCGGCTGCGCCGACGCCGCCGTAGCGAAAATCAGGAGCACTCCTGTCACGAGGTTACGTCTGATCATCTTCGTTCCTCCAAAGGATTCAGCAGTCCTTGACCGGCCTGCCTCCCTTGGACGGAGGCCACGCTATGCGGGTTCAATAGAGCGTTTTCGAGCGAAGCATGTCCTCGGGCTTGAGCCCTAAGGATGGAATCCGGTTCGCGTGAAGAAAACGCGTCAAAACATAAAGGCGGAGTCTTTCACCGTTTCCATGAAGCGGTGAAAGACTCTGGTGACTGGCAGCCGCGCCACTGGAGAATCCGACAAAGTCTCCCCTGCCGCGCTAAAATTATTTAGTTCGACATCTCGCGTCGGAGCCAGCGAACGCCAATATTGTCTTTGCTGTCTGTCGCAATCCAATTTGCCGAAGACGGCACCGGGTTCTGCGATGAGCAAGTTTGCTCTGTTGCTGTTGGAGGCAAAAACATATGCCCCTCTTAATGTTTGGCGCGATCATCGGCTGCGGTGTGCTCTTTTATGCCAGCTATCGCTACGTGCGATCTCATCCTCCGATCCGGGAAGAGGATGAGACGCCTAAAGAGATCGCGAAAAGAGATTGAGCGCGCGGGCATCCGTGTTCGTGAGGGCGCGCAGAAATGCCCCATTTATTCAAGTGATTTCAGCAAAAGACGCTCTACGTATATGATATACAATAATTTATCTCCTTACGGGAAAGTGTTTCCGGATAGACAAAAAACCGCCCATTTGCGCCCGGATACATGCGCTCCGATGCGTATGGGGACGGACGCGTTGTAACTGGCGTCCGTGCCGTCCCCGTCTCAACACGGGGACAGGCAGGTGAGCGAAAACGACCCGACCGACCACGCTCTCGCGGCGATTGCGAGTTTCATCGACAAGCCGGATATATCGGGCGAAGCAGACGCGGAAGCCGCGCCCGAGCCTGAACCGGCAGAACAAGCAGTATCCGAAACGGCCACGGAAACGGCGACGGTCATCCCTGACTCTCCGGATTCGAAGCAGGCCGAAACCTACACCAGGTATGGTCCCGGCCCCCTCACCGCTGTCCGGTTCAAGTGGAGCACGCGCCGTGGCGACAACGGCGATTACTTTGTCGATGAAACGATCGGGGAAAGCTCCTACCCTCTCGTCAGCGGTCCGATGACCAAAGAAGCCGCGATCAAGTTCGTCGATGACCGCGAGCACGCCGCCCGCGAGCGCTTTGAAGCTTTACGAAGCGAGATGGCAGGCGGCGAAACCGCTCCGCGCGCTGGCGAATAGGCGGCTGGCTGAAGAATAAACCTTTCTCTCCTCGGAGCCCGACGCCTGCGTCGGGAAGGCGCGGCTTCCACCTCGATGCGCCGAGAGTGGATGCGTCGAGAGTGATTTAGATCACATTCCGGAAGCCTCCGCATGACTAAGGTCAGGGATGAAATTCCGAACCGGAGTGGATCCCATGAAAGCGCTCGGTGTCGCCGCCGCCTTGTTGCTCACCCTCTCGACCGCCCAGGCGGGTGAGAATTTTTCATTTGATATCGGTGGACGCACCGTGCGGATCCATGCCCCGCGGGGATGCGACTCGCCGTCCTGCATCTCGATCTCGATCCCCGGCCTGTACAACGCGAAACGCAAACGGTTTGACGACGCAGATTCTGACGACTCTCAGGCCGACGCCGCCGAGACGCCCTCCTCTTCCCCGATCACGCCGCCCCCAGCACCCGCGCAAGCATCCGCGCCGGCTTCTGTCCCGGCTCCGGCGGCAGCGCCGGCTTCCGCGCAACAGCCCTCGCCTTCGATAGCGGCTTCTACGCCGTCCGCCTCGACTGGGGCGCCGGTGGAGCCTGTCGTGGCAACTCCGGCTGCCCCGAGTCAGGACACGAGAACGGTGGCGAGTAACCTGCCGGCTGCGGAGCCAGCCGAGACGTCGCCCCATATTGCCGAACCGGTCGGGCCCCTCGGCATGTGGGTGACCGAAAAGAAGGAAGGCCGCGTCAGGATCGAGGCGTGTGGCTCGAACCTCTGCGGATACTCCGTGGATTCCCGCAGCGGCCGGAACAAGGAGAAGATCTTGATCAACATGAAGCCGAGCGGCTCGAAATGGAGCGGAAAGATCTACGATCCGAACAGCGGAAGCACCTATAGCTCCACTGTTGCGATGAAGGGCAAGGACCGCCTGCGCGTCCAGGGTTGCGCATTCGGCGGCATGTTCTGCGGCGGGCAAACCTGGACCCGGCTCAACCAGAGTTTATGAAATGGTCGAGCTTCGATGCCGTCAGCCGTTGATCTTGCCGGCATATTCCTCGTCCGTGACCTGCTCCATCCAGGTCACGGCGCTTCCGTCCAGGGCTTCATGCACCGCGATGTGAGTCATGGCGCTCGTCGGCGCCGCCCCGTGCCAGTGCTTCTCGCCCGGTGAAAACCATACCGTGTCGCCGGGGTGAATTTCGCGGATCGGCCCGCCCTCGGTCTGGACCAGCCCGACGCCGGAAACCACATACAGCGTCTGGCCGAGCGGATGAGTGTGCCATGCGGTGCGCGCGCCCGGCTCGAAGGCGACGCTCGCGGCGAGGACGCGCGAGGGCGCGTTCACGCTGGCGATGATCGGTTCAACCGAAACCGTGCCGGAAAAATACTCGCCGGGTCCAGGCTTTGCCGGCCGCGAACCTGCCTGATGAATATCCATTCTGACCTCCTGAGTTATCGCGCACGCCGCCACCGAGAATTCATTGGAATTGCATACATCCTTCATGTCAACTCGGCGTCTGAAACGTTTTGCCTGTCCCGTCACGAACGAAACCTGTCATCGGTCATGGCTGCGCCGTCCCTAGCCCCTCCTCGCTTGCTGCCGAGCGGCGATGCCGCCATTACGGTGGAATTCGGCCGCATCATCGATGAGCTGGCCAACCACCGCGTGCTCGCGCTCGATCGTGCGCTTGCGGAGGATCCGATCGAGGGCGTTACGGAAACGGTGCCAACCTATCGATCGTTGCTCGTTCATTACGATCCTGTCCGGATCGGTTTCGAGGAACTTGCGGAACGCCTGTCGGCGCTCGCGCGATTGCCCGTTGCTTCGGCAGCTCCCGCCCGGCGCTGGCGAATCCCCGTTGCCTATGGCGGCGAGCACGGCATCGATCTGGAAGATGTGGCGACGGCGCTGAACATGACGCCTGACGATATCGTGACGCGTCATGTCGGCCGCGATTACCGTGTCGCCATGATCGGATTTACGCCGGGCTGGTCCTATCTGAGCGGTCTCGACAGTTCGCTGCAGATGCCGCGGCTGCAGAGCCCGCGCCTGCTGACGCCTTCCGGCACGATCTCCATCGGCGGCCTTCAGGCGGGGATCCAGTGCCTTGCCGGACCCAGCGGCTGGCGTCTGCTGGGACGAACGGCGGTGCGTACCTATCAGCTTCATCGCGATCCTGTTTTCCTGCTCGAACCCGGAGACGCCATCACGTTTTACGCGATCGACGGCAAGCAGTTCGCGGAACAGGACCGCGCTGCCGCGCGTGGCGAGTGGGTCGCGCAATTGGTGACTTCGTGAGCAAACTTGTCGTCACGGCTGTCGGGCCCGTCACCTCGGTTCAGGACGGCGGCCGCTACGGCGCGCAGCGCTATGGGCTGACGCCGAGCGGCGCGGTGGATCGCCTCGCGCTGGCTACCGGCAATTGTCTGGTCGGGAATCCGCCCTTTACGGCTGCGATTGAAATCGGCCCCTTCGGTACAAGCTTCACTGTTCGTGAAGGCAAGGTGCGCGTTGCTCTCACGGGTGCGGCGCGGAGTGCAGAAGCTTCTCGCCGCCCGGTTTCGTTCAACCGATCCTGCACGCTCGGTGACGGCGACAGCCTGACGCTCGGCGCGGCACGCGATGGCACCTTCAGCTACCTTGCGATCGAAGGCGGCGTGAATGGCGAACCGATGTTCGGCAGCCTGGCCGTTCATGCACGCGCTGGTCTCGGCAGTCCGTTTCCCCGACCGTTACAGGCTGGCGACGTGCTCGATGTGGAGGCGGCGACCACCGGGGCCGAACATGGGATTGAACTTCCCGGCCAGGACGACGGCCCGATCCGCATCGTGATGGGTCCGCAAGACGATGAGTTCGGAGAGGCTACAGAACTGTTTCTCGGCAGCGAGTGGAAAATCTCGGCGACGAGCGATCGCATGGGCTATCGCCTCGAAGGCCCGATCATCGAACACCTTCACGGCCATAACATCGTCTCCGATGGCACCGTGAACGGCAGCATTCAGATTCCCGGCAACGGACAACCGATCGTCCTGATGCCGGATCGCGGCACCAGCGGCGGCTATCCGAAAATCGCAACCGTCATGACAGCGGATCTCGGCCGTTTCGCCCAGATTCCCGTCGGCCGCGGTTTCCGGTTCAAGGCGGTCACCGTCGCCGAAGCGCAGACTGAGGCGCGCGCCATGGCGGATCTGTTGCGGACGCTGCCCGACCGGGTGCGCGAGGCGCGAAATACCGACATCAACGATGCCTTGCGGAACGCCAATATCGCCGGAACCGCGGTGAATGCATTCGACAGCGGGACGTGGCAGACATAGCGGGATGTGGCAGACTTGGCCGCCCCTGGAGCCATAAAGGCCCCGCGCCATATCGGACGAACCATGACGATCGATCTCAATTGCGATCTTGGCGAAAGCTTCGGCGTCTGGCCGATGGGCAACGATGCTGCGATGATCGAACTCGCGACGTCCGTCAACATCGCCTGCGGCTTTCATGCGGGCGATGCGGACACGATGAGGAGGACCGTCGATCTTGCCGGAACGCGTGGCGTCAGCATCGGCGCGCATCCCGGCTATCGCGACCTGCACGGCTTCGGGCGGCGGCCGATCGCCGGCCTTACCTCCAGGGAAATCGAAAACCTTGTCGCGTACCAGATCGGCGCGCTCCAGGCGATCGCCACTATGGCGGGGCACAGGGTCACGCATGTGAAGGCCCACGGTGCACTGTCCAACGCGGCTTGCGAGGATGACACGACCGCGCGCGCGATCGCCTCCGCGATCAAAGCCGTCGACCCCGGTCTCGTCTTCGTGGTGCTTGCGAACTCGCGTCTCGTGGCGGCCGGCGAAGCCGCTGGCCTGCCGCTGGTGCATGAAGTGTTCGCCGACCGCGCCTATGAAGATGACGGATCGCTGGTGTCGCGGCGCAAGCCGGGCGCGGTGCTTCATGATGCTGACGATATCGCTCGCCGCGTCGTGAAAATGATTCAATCCGGAGAAGTGATTTCAGTTACCGGCAAGCCAATCAGGATGCGTATGGATACCGTCTGCATTCATGGCGACACGCCGGACGCGGTGCGTATCGCGCGTGCATTGCGCCAGTCCCTCAAGGACAATGGCATCGCCGTCGCGCCTTTCAATCTGATTAAATAGCGTTCTGTCAGAATGGATGGATGCCGAGCGAGCCGAATACCACGGCCGCGATCAGGACAAGCGAGCCATAGAGTGCGAAGGTCTGGAGCCGCAACACCGTTTGCTCGGTCAGGCCACGGGCGTTGACGGTTACGCGAGTGTCGTCGGATCGTTGTTGCATCGTCGGTCTCCGGCTCAACACGCGCTACAATGAACGACGGTTCCGGTCGGCGGCAAGATAGGTGACGAAAATAGCGATAGGATTCTTCAATTTTCCGGATATCCGGACGGAAATTCTCCTCTCCCCCTGCCCCGAAGAAATTCTGTTCGCGGCTGCGGATGCGCGAGGCGATCTTTCACGGCTTGAGAATGATGGCTCCCGTGGTCCGGCGGCTTTCGAGGTCGGTCTGGGCTTTCGCCGCGTCCTTCAACGCGTAGGCATGATTGATCGGAACGTGCAGGCTGCCGGTGATGACGGCGGCGAACACTGTATCGGCGCCTTCAAGAAGCTCCCCGCGCGTCGCTATATAATCGTTCAGCTTCGGGCGCGTGGCGAACAGCGAGCCGTGATGGGAAAGCTCGGCCAATGGAAACGGTGGCACCCGGCCTGACGCGTTGCCGAAACTGACGAACAGTCCGCGCGGCCGCAGGCAGGACAGCGAGCCCGGAAACGTCGTCTTGCCGACGCCATCGTAGACCACGTCGCACAATTCGTTCCGGCTGATCTGCTTGACGCGCGCGACGAAGTCCTCCTCCTCATAGAGGATGACGTGATCACAGCCGTTCGCCAGCGCAAGGTCCGCCTTGGCCTTCGACCCGACGGTGCCGATGACGTTCGCGCCCAGCGCCTTCGCCCACTGGCAGGCGAGAAGCCCGATACCGCCCGCCGCGGCATGGATCAGCACGCGATGGCCGTGCTCGACCTTGAAGGTCTTGTGCAGGAGATACCAGACCGTCAATCCCTTAAGCATCAGCACCGCGCCCTGCTCGTAGGTGATGTGGTCGGGTAGTTTAACCAGCTTGTCCGCCGGGATGTTGCGGTCGGTCGCATAACCGCCGAGATCGAAATAATAAGCGACGCGGTCGCCGGGGTGAAAATTGGTGACGCCCGGTCCAACGGAAACGACTTCGCCGGCGGCCTCATTGCCCACGATGAACGGGGTGGCCGGCGTTTTGTAGAGCCCGCTGCGATAGTACACGTCGATGAAATTCAGGCCGATCGCATGTTGCCTGATGCGGACCTCGCCCTGCCCCGGCGCACCTAAGTCCACGGCCTCATAGACAAGCGCCTCGGGACCGCCGACCTGATGAACGCGTACCGCCCTGGTCATTGTCCCCTCTCCCTGCAATGTGCATCAAGGAGAGCGAAAGCCATAGGGCCGGCGTTGTCAACCAGCGAACCGCTTCAAGGGAAGCTCAGCGGCTTGCTTTCTTGCGATTACGCCCGGCGAGAACGTTGAACATTTCCACTGCCGCCGAGAACGCCATCGCGAAGTAGATGTAGGCGCGCGGGATATGGAAGTGGAAGCCATCCGCGACGAGCGCGACGCCGATCAGCACGAGAAACGCCAGCGCCAGCATCTTGGTTGTCGGGTGTTCGCTGACGAACCGGGACACTGGCCCCGACGACAGGTACATGACGAAACATGCTATGATGACGGCCGCGATCATGATCTCGAGATCTTTCGCCATCCCGATCGCGGTGATGATGGAGTCCAGAGAAAACACCAGATCGATGATGATGATCTGCACGATGACCAGAAGAAACGCGCGTGGTTTCGGTGTGGCGCCCGCCTCGTGTTCACGCGCCTCCACCTCGCCGTGGATCTCGTGCGTAGCCTTGGCGATCAGGAACAGGCCGCCGCCGATCAGGATGATGTCGCGCCAGGAGAACGCGAAGTCCTGTACCGTCAGCACCGGCGTGGTCAGGCCGATCAGCCAGACCAGCACGGTCAGCAGCGCGATGCGGAAGATCACGGCCAGCGCAAGGCCGACCTGGCGCGCGCGTTTTGCCTGCTTCGGCGGAATCCGCGAAACGATCACCGACAGGAAAATGACGTTGTCGATGCCCAGCACGATCTCGAGCGCGGTCAGCGTCACGAGTGCAGCCCATGCTTCCGGGCTGGTCAGCAGTTCGATCATTGATTCTCTGGCCTCAGGAGACGGATCACGGCATCGCCGCAAACGATGTAGAATGCGATGGCGCAAAGTACGGCCGTGACCGGCATCGCCACATTGAAGTCGTGAGCAACGGTCGTCATTGCAAGCGCAGCCCATACCGCGATCAGCGACAGATTAAAACCGCGAAACCGCTTCACCCGTACCGGGTGCAGAACCTTGAGAGGAACGAAGGTCAGCACGATAAGCGCGGCGATCGCGAGGGTCGAAGCCACCGGCGATGGACGCAGAAGAAACAGGTAGAACGCCGCGGCATTCCAGAGCGCCGGAAAACCGCGAAAGTGGTTATCATCTGTCTTCATCCGGCGGTCGGAGAAATAAAGCGCGCTGCTGATGACGATGCCTACGCCCAGCAAAGGCGCGGCGAGCGGAAGCAACAGGCCGCTCGCGGTGATGGCATAGGCCGGGACGAATACGTAGGTGAGGAAGTCCACCACGAGGTCCAGTATCTCACCGGACCAGTTTGGCTGCGCTGCCTGGACATTCAGCCGCCGCGCCATCGGTCCGTCCAGGCCATCGATGAGGAGCGCCAGGCCCAGCCAGGCAAACATGGCCGCCCAGTGCTCACGCACGGCTTCCAGCATGGCGAGCAGCGCAATTCCGGCCCCGGTCGCCGTGAAAACATGGACCAGGAGCGCGGCGGTCCGCGACGCTTCGGGTCCGGGTAGCGGGTCCTGCCGGCTTGGTTGGCTCATTTGCACATCCTGCTATCAGGAATCGGACAGCTTTGCATAATGGTCGTTGCGGCGTGCCGCCGCGCGAGCGGTCGGGAACGGCTTCAGCCGGTCCCGGCAATGTCCGCCTGCGGGCTTGAAAATGGCGCTGCGAATGGCGATTGTCGATCCATGAACGAGAGCGCGAAGCCGGTTGCAATCTTTGATGTCGCGGTCGTGGGCGGAGGGCCTGCCGGATTGGCCGCGGCGATCGCCCTCTCCCATGCCGGCGCCCGGACGGCGCTGATCGCGCGGCGTGTCGGTTATGGCGATAACCGGACGACAGCCCTGCTCGGCGGTTCCATCGATCTGCTGCGAGAGCTTGACGTCTGGCCCGGCTGCGAGGCCGATGCCGCCCCGCTCCGTGTCATGCGGCTCGTGGACGATACCGGACGTCTTATCCGGGCTCCGGAGGTCCGTTTCTCCGCCGCAGAGATCGGGCGCGACGCATTCGGCTATAATATTGCAAACCGTACGCTGATGGCCGCCATGGAAGCGCGCGCCGCGGAAGCGGAAAACCTCACGTGGATCGATGGTGAGGCTGAACAGGTCACGCCCGATGATACCGTGGTCACCATCACCACCCGGCAGGGAGAGACGCTGACCGCGCGTCTGGCCGTCGGCGCCGACGGACGGCAGTCGCTTTGCCGCAAAGCCGCGGGCATCGGCATCACGCGTCGCGCGCTCGATCAGGCTGCGTTGACGTTTAACGTCGCGCATAGCCGGCCGCACAAGGACACCTCGACCGAGTTTCATACCCCGCATGGCCCCTGCGTTTTCGTGCCGCTGCCCGGAGACCGCTCCAGTGTCGTCTGGGTCGCCTCCCCCAAGGAGGTGGAGCGGCTAGCTGCCCTGAGTGACGGCGAACTGGCCGAAGTCGCCGAAAGACGATCGCATTCGATCCTGGGACGGCTTGAGGTCGGCCAGGGACGAAATCAGTTTCCGTTAGGGATCGAGCGGCCCGCGCGCTTTGCAGGCAACCGCATCGTTCTGGTCGGCGAATCCGCTCATGTCCTGCCGCCGATCGGCGCGCAGGGGCTGAATCTCGGCCTGCGTGACGCCTCCGATATCGCGGACATTGTCCGCGACGCTCTGTCCTCCGGGGAGGACCCGGGCTCGTCTCCCGTTCTTGCGCGATTCGAAACGGCCCGGCGCAGCGACGTCCTGAGCCGGACCTTCGCGATCGACATGGCGAACCGGTCGCTGCTCAGCGATTTCCTGCCGATCCAGACCGCGCGCTCGCTCGGGCTGCACGCGATCAGCAAGGTCGGCCCGCTCCGGCGCCTTGCCATGCGCGAGGGTCTCGCGCCGTCGTGGCGGCAGCGTCCACATAGGGAGCCTCGGTTTAGGTCA